>NZ_JBWKJU010000002.1:87129-579192 GCF_056432025.1 Streptomyces sp. NPDC045695 | reverse complement strand
AACCCCCCCCCCCCCCCCCCACCCCCCCCCCCCTCCCCCCCCACCCCCCCCCCCCCCCCCCCCCCCCCCCCCCCCCCCCCCCCCCCCCCCCCCCCCCCCCGCTTCCGTTCCGCCGCTTACACCCTGGGGGCGTTACGCGGGGCGGCCGCCGAAGGGCGCGCCGGTGCCGTAGTACGTGCCCAGTTCCTCGCGGTAGCCGGCGTCACCGAGGTGCTTGTCACGGTGGAACTCCGGCGCGTTCTTGATCTGCTCCTTCGTCCGCTCGACGAAGATCTTCCGCTCGTCCGGGTCGATCCGGGTCACGGTGCTCGCCGGCAGCAGGACCTCCTTGCCGAAGATCCAGACCCCGGTGTCCACGACCAGGTAGGCGTCACCGACTTCGTCGGAGTGCTTGTCGACCTTGCCGATGGCGCCGTCCGTGGCCTCGACCTTGTAGCCGGTCAGGTCGGTGCCGGCCAGGTGCCCGGCGGTCGGCTGGTAATTCCACACATGCTCAGTCACGCGAAAACAACTCCTCAGATCTCAGAGATGAAGCGGCCCATGCCGCCTGACTCTTCTCGTGCGCCGCACGCGGCGGCTGATGCGCCGCCGCCTTTCTGGAGGCGTATTTAGCAGCCCCGCTGCATCACGACGCCTCCGCGGCCTTTCAGAGCCACTGCCACCGCTACCAGCGGTACCAGCGGCCACTGCTGCCCTTGGGCCGGGCGACGAAGCCGACCAGCCACACCACCAACACGATGACGGCGATCCACCACAGTGCCTTTATGGCGAAACCCGCACCGAAGAGAAGAAGGGCCAGCAGAAGAACAAGAAGCAGGGGAACCATTGTCATCAACCTCCGACACGCCGCCTGCCCTGCATTCCCGGATTCACACACCCGACTTGCCTTTCTCTCTGTGAGCGAGGCGATCTGTTCAACACACACGGCTGGGGTAGGAGGGGCACATGTTCAACCATCGAAGGGTGCGTACAGCCGTCGTCCTCGTGATCAGCTGGGTGGTGATGACAGGTGTGGAACGAGTGGTCGAACACAACCCATGGGGTTCGGCCTTGCTCAGGGGGCTGGTGTGGGCAGGCGTGATCACCGGCGTGTGGTGGTTCTCCGAGTGGACCCAGGTACAACGTCCGCAGCCTCGCCCGGAGGAGTTCGTCACGAGCGATGAACGCTCGCCGCACTGACCTGGCCCCGCAGCCCGCCGGCCATGCCGCGGCGGGGGGCGGCGGGGGCGTCAAGGGTCGCGGGAGGACACCCGACCGCCTGATCTGTGGGGGCTGAGGGGTTTGAAATGCGACACCGGGGCATCCCACAACGAGACTCAGCCTTTGCCAGCCTATGGAGGCAGCAGTGACCACGTACGTCATCACCGTGCCGGGCACGTTCCTGAGGGACGTCGACGATGCCGCTCGCTCCGAGCTGGCGAGGAGCCTGGCTCCACACCACACCGACTTGAGCGAGACGGAAGACGTGGAGCTGCTGACGGTCCACGAGGACGGCACCTTCTCCGTCCGGCTCGAAATCGAGGCCGTGGACCGGGCGACGGCGGAGGACGAGGCCGTCCGCCTGGCAGGGGCTGCCCTCCAGAAACTGGGGTTCTCGGAAGAGGACGCACCGCTGGGGCCTCCGGCGGTCACCGGTATCGACGGTGAGTTCTGAGATCGGGCCCCGAGGGCACCGTGGCAGCGCGGGCGCCGGAACTGGGCCAGGGACCGTGAGCCATCCTCCTGGCCCTCCACACCCTCCGGGCTGTCCGCGCATGCCCGGTTCCGCGAGGCCACCGCGCTGGGGTCCTCGCGAGGTAATGGACCATGAAAAAATGCGGTGATGCGCACTCAAGTAGAAGCGGTCGAACACGAGGACCGGTGGGTTCTTGGCCTTCGCGCGCGCAGGGTCGACAGGATCAGCGTCGATTTCCGGCTGACGCTCACCCTCGACGGGGGCTGGGACATCGTGCTGGAAGCGCCGACACTGCTCTCGGCAGGCCCCTCTCGCACGAGCCCCGGTACGCTCCTGAATCCGGAGACCCAGGACGTGGCTGCGGCCCTGCCACTGTTCGGGGTCAACGCCCTGTCTGCCGTGGCGTTCAAGTCGGGAACGCTCCGGATCGTGTTCGACAACGGCACGCACCTGACCTGCTCGGCCGACACGTCGTTCGAGGCGTGGCAGATCACGGGTCCCCGAGGATGGCGCTTCGTCTCACTCCCCGGCGGAGACCTCGCGGTCTGGGCCGGCTCCGGCCGGCCTGACAACCCGTAAGGTCCCGCTGCTCGAAGCCGCCCGGTCTTGCCTCTCGCCTGCCACACTGCTGCGCCCTTCAAGCCGAGTGTGGTGTAACGGTCGGCCGTCTGGCCTGGTTTACGCAGGCGGCCTGTGACAGAGCATACGGAGCGAGCATGTGGGACGGCCCCTTTTACCGAGTCAAGCGTGACGGATATGAGATCTGCTTCGTCCCCGATGCGCGAGATGACCTCGATGAGGTCTGCGATGTCGACATGTGGGTCATCCGCGATGACGGCGATCGATGGTCCGGAACCGTGGTCACGCTCGATGAGGTGCACCGCATCATGGACCGCCGACGGCAGGCGGGCGAACCAGAAGGCGCCTACTGGTGGTGCTGGGACGGCCTCATCGTCCGCGATGCGGGTGTGCCGTCGATGGTCAAGGTGATCGACGGGCTCGTTGCCACGGGCGAGCACGAGACAGTACTTCGCCACCTTGGGCCCGCAGAAGACCTCTGAGCTGGTTGGTTCTGGCTAACTGAACCAACGTCCAGCACGATCGCTCGTACGGGCCCCTGGCGAGGCACGGCGCGATGTACGCGGTACGACACGCAGACCGGCCCGGACCGGCTGTTCCGCCACGTCCATGGTCGTAGCGCCCTGCCCTTGGACCAGTTCGTGCCCGACTGGCCGTGCTGCTTCGTGGCCGCCTGGGGTCGGCCGGGGCCTAGCGGTGTGAGGCCTGGCCGCGCCGCCGGGCCACGTACGCGCCTGACCGGGGGTCAGACCGCATCAGCTCGCGGCCGCGTCGAGCGGCCTGAGCTGTCCCGCGCGGTGCTCGTACTCGCTGCGGGCAGCTTCCAGCAGCCGCTTCCAGGAGGTGACCGTTGGCCTTCGCTTCAGGAGTGCTCGGCGCTCGCGCTCGGTCATGCCTCCCCATACCCCGTATTCGACGCGGTGGTCGAGCGCGTGGGCCAGGCATTCGGTGCGCACCACGCAACCAGAGCAGACAGCCTTCGCTCTCGTCTGCGCAGCACCCTCCACGAAGAGCTCCTCCGGGTCGCCGGTCCTGCACGCGGCCCGTTGCCCCCAGTCCTGATCCCCGCCCATTGTTCGCCGCCCTCTCCCCGATCCGGCTCCCCCACCCCGCCACTCCACGGAGGGCGGCTTGAGCGCGACCGTACGGAAGGGCCCGCCCTGCCCGGTACCCCCCGGTCACCACGGCCATCACATCGAGTGAACCGGGGCGAGGGCGAATCGCAGAACGGAGCAGCAGCACTCGGGTGGCCGGAAGTGTTCGTGAGCCATCCGGCGACGCCCGTCCGCCCCGATCGTCGGTGCGGCCACCCACGCTCGGCCTCGGCAGGCCGACCGCGGTGCACCAGGCGACGGGCGGAGGCCGGCTGCCGCCCAGGACGCCACCGTGGGACTTTCCTGCCGTCCTGCCTGACGAAGAGAAGAGCCCACCAGGTCGTGGCCGACCGTGAGGGCACATGCACGATCTGTTCGCCACGCTCGCCGCCTTCCCCGCGGCCGCCGTCACCACCTCCGCGTTTCCTGCGACCCCTCCCGCGCAAGCCACCGCGTACAAGGCCCGCTGGACCCCGTACTCCGACGGGCAGGCCACCGCCTCGCGCGGCAAGTCGTCCGTCGACAATGGCGAGATCACCTACGACGACTCGACGAGCCTGGACGGATGTCGGCTACCGGCCACATGACGACAGGGAACGGATCGCACACTCCGCTGAGTTGCCATGGGCGGAGACCACCGGCAGCAAGGAGCACGAGCGCCTGTTCTGCGTCGGCGGCGGCCTGGTGCGCGCCGAGTCCACGGCGCAGGTGCGGCGGACGTGCAAGGGCACGCCGCAGGCCAGTCGTGGTGAACACCCTCTACGGCGACGAGGACTCCTCGCGCGTGTCAACTGGCCGGTGCGTACGTGATCGGGATCAGCGACAGAGCGGACGCCCCCGGCAGGGCGAGCGCAACACGGACCTCGGCCGGCCCGCTCCGGCCACGCAGGCCGAACGGTGGACCCGGGCGGTCACGAACGCGGTCGACGACTGACGAAGCGTGGGGGGACGACGCCTACGCAACCACGTACCCACAAACGGATGCCTCAATTTTCGGCCGAGACCGAAACCATCACGCCGCCCCGTGCACCGCCCGGACATCGTCAGGACGGGAGGCCGACAGAGCCCCCGCCGAAGAGGAAGAAGACCACGCGCCGCGTCCGCACACGAATACGGCGACCGTCTCTACCGGGGCGAGAGCCTTCAGCCGGGCGAGATGATCCAGCGCAGCACCTGGGACCCCATTGCCAATGTGCAGGTGTGGTGGCGTCTGGTCATGCAGACGGACGGCAACCTCGTCGAGTACAAGATCAACCGCTACGGGCAGCGGGTGTGCTGGGCCACCAACACCTACCCGGGAGCAGGCAACCGCGCCGTCTACCAGCACGACGGCAACTTCGTCGTCTACAACAGCAGCGGCACCGCCGTCTGGGCCAGCAACACCATGAACGGCGCCGGAGAAACCGTCGACATCAACACACGCGGCGTCGTGTACGTCGGCCACACGCCCATCACCGCCAGCTGCTGAGCCGGCACCCGCAGAACGAACCCCCGGCGGGCGCTCCCGTCCGGCGGGGGCTTCTGTGCGATCCGGCGTTCGCCGCTGGCCCTCGCCCCCGTGGCCAGCTCACAGGTCTCCATGACCAGTGCCATACGCGTCCATCGCGGCAATGTTCGTTGGCGGAGGGGTGGGCGTGAGCTGTGTTGGGCTCCTGGTAGAACCGGCATATGGCATACAGGTTCACAGCCCGTGCGGTGGCTGCTGAGATCGACGTTGATGGCGAGATGCAGGCTGGCGCGGCGGAAGAGGATGAAGGCTTCTTCCTGCTGTTCACGAGCGCTATTGGTGAGCCGTCCGCACAGGACATCTCGCTCGGGCTCGACACCTATTGCGTGATGACCCCGGAGCAATGCACGGCCTATGGCTGTGTCCGCGAGGTGGCCCTGACAGGCAGCCTGCTCACGGTGTCGCTGGACCCCGAGTGTCTGGATGACTTGGAGTTGGAGGAGGCCAAGATCGAGGCGGTGCTCAACGTGCCGGCGGAGAGCATTGACGAGATGCGCGAGGTACTTGCGAAGGTGTTGACCTTCGGACGCGAGGAGGCCCGGCCTCGGCTCATTGGCTTCTCGGGTTGATCCGCCGGATCGGTGGGATGCCTCGCACGGGCGATCCGAGGCCGAGGCCGTCGTAATACAGGCGGGAGGTGCCCCCCGGGGCATGGGGCGCCTTTGCCCACCAGCCTGGCCATCCAGCTGCGGGTTCAAGTAGGGCCATCCTGGGTTCCGTGCAGACCCGGCCAGCCTTGTGAAACCACCTAAGGCGGTGTCCCTCTATCAGGTCGCGTCCCCGGGGGCCAGGCACCGCAGGCTGAACCGAAGAAATGCGCGGGCGAGGGGGGCGAGCCAGCCGTCGACAGTCGGGGTTCGTAGGCAAACCGTTGTCAGCGCGTGGTTGCCCGGCGAGTCCGTCGCCCGCAATCCTGACGGTTCAGCACGATCACGTTGAAGAGAATGAAGGTTTCCCGCACATGCAGCACACCCCCGACCTCGGAAGCAACTCGCTCAGCAAGCCGGATCCGTGGGCCAAGTTCCGGGGGCTCGCCTGGTGGCAGTTGGTCCTCTCGATCGCGCCTATCATCCTGCTGCCGATCGGCGGGGCGATAGGCGGGGCCATCGGGGCGGCGGGGCTCTTCGCGAACCTCTCCCTGGCGCGCAAGCCGTTTGGGACGCCGGTCAAGCTCCTTGTGATGCTGGGCGTGGTACTCGGCTCTTATCTCGGATACTTCCTCGTCGCGGGTATCGCCTACAACCTGCTCAAGGGATGACCTTCCAGTCGGGGAGTCCTGATCTCGGCGGTCGGGCCACGGGCGCGGGGTAGCTGGCCCTACCCCGCGTCTTTCGGATCAGGGCCCGGACGTCCGGCCCTGATCCCCCGGCCGCCGTGCGCCGCCGCACGTAGCGGGGACCGCCCGCGTCCGGCTCGTGGCGCAGTTCACGGCGTGGCCCAGACCCGGCCGGCCTGGTGAAATGACCTTTAGTGCCCTCGGCCGGTGGCGGAGGCGAAGCCCAGCCAGGTGTGGCGGTTGCCCCACCAGCACCAGCCGACCTTCGGGGCGTTGCGGTGCTCGCGGCCGTCCCGGCCCGAGCCGTTGCTGATCCAGATCGCCGGGGTGCGGGCGTCCAGCGTGCCGTTCGCCTTGCGCAGCCGGGAACCGATGGTCATGAAGCAGTGGTTGCGCTCAAGGACCGCCGGCTGCTGGAGCACCCAGTGGATGCCTTCGGTGAGCAGCAGCGGGGTCCGGTCCTGTTCGGTGAGGGCGGGCAGTGCCTCCTCCGGGCTCCAGTTGGCCATGTGGTCGCCGCGGTCAAGGCCGGTGACGAGGTAGAGGGGGCCGTCGGGCAGCTCTACGGTGGAGGGGGTGAACTGATCGACGTCGGCCATGTCGGTGACGACGAAGCCGGACTTGCCGTCGCGGTGGAGCAGCGGTGCGAGGACGGACGCGGGGGCGCGGTCCGGGTGGACGGCGAGCAGGGCGTCGCCGTCGGAGCCGTCGGCGGCTTCGGCGGCGAAGGTGCGCAGCTCGTCTTCGGGTATCCCCGCGAGCTCGTGCACCCCCAGCCGGATCAGATGATCGGCCTGGGCGACCAGCGGCGGGAGAGGGAGCAGGGTGGCCGGGGACGAGGTGTCGGGCAAGGTACTCCTCGGTTCGCGGTGTGAGCAGTAGACCTGGGGCCAACGAAACGGCCTGCGGGAATGTTCCCGGCGCGGCGACGCTCCGACAGACCAGGCCACCGCGGCACGGACCGGGCCGTCACCTCGACGTCCTGGGCGGGCCGTGGGTTCCGCCTCAGCGCGGGGTGAGGACGCAGAACTCGTTGCCCTCCGGGTCGGCCAGGACCGTCCACGGCACGTCGCCCTGGCCGAGGTCGACGTCGGTGGCGCCGAGGGCCCGCAGCCGGGCCACCTCTGCCGCGTGATCGTCTCCGGGGTACGGGCGGAGGTCGAGATGGATGCGGTTCTTCACGGTCTTCACGTCGGGTGTGCGGATGAACTCCAGATACGGGCCGACGCTCTTGGCGGAGCGCAGCACCGCCTGTTCGTCGGTCACCTCGTGCACGGTCCAGTCCATCGCCTCGCCCCAGAACCGGGCCATGGCCCGGGGGTCCGCGCAGTCGACGACCACCGCGGCCATCGGCCCCGTGTCCCGGTAGACGGCGCGGGGCTCCAGCACGCAGAACTCGTTGCCCTCGGGGTCGGCCAGGACCGTCCAGGGGACGTCGCCCTGGCCCACGTCGGCGGGCGTCGCGCCGAGGAGCTGGAGGCGCGCGACCAGCTCGGCCTGATGGGCCGCGGAGGTGGTGGCGAGGTCGATGTGCACCCGGTTCTTCACCGTCTTGGGTTCCGGGACGCTAATGATGTCGATGCAGATGGCGGCCGGGTCGGGATAGACGAGGCCCACGGGTTCGAGGTTGGTCACGCCGGGTGCTTCGCTGTCCATGCCCCAGCCGAGCACCTCAGCCCAGAACCGGCCGAGGGTGGAGTCGTCGCGAGCGTTCATCGCAATCTGAACAAGCCGTGTCGCCATGCCGCCGACCTTATGCAGACCGTCCAGCGACGACAAGCGCATTTGCCGATGACCGGACGGAGATCCACTCGCTCGCCGAATGCCTTGTGGAGCCCGCGGGCTGGAGCGTTCGGTGACGCTCAAGAGACCGGCCCACGGCGCCCCCTCATGTCCCGCAGCCGCTCGGCGGAGGCCTGAGTGTCCGTCAGGGACACGCGTCCGCCCCCGCCCGGGGAGGGGCGGGGGCGGAACCGAGGGAGCGGACGACCCGGGCGAGCGGTCAGAACGCGAAGACGGCGTTTTCGTTGAAGGTCGCGGACATGACACAGGAGTTGGAGAAGGTGTGCTTCCAGGAGATGCGGCTGCCCTGCCAGACGCCGTCCGCGGTGACGGTGACGGGGGCGTAGTGCATCGGGCAGGCTCGGTTCGTGTCCGGTGCGGCCAGGAGCGCGTCGAAGGTGCCGTGTGTGGCGGCGAGCGCCGCGCAGGCGGCCTTGGGGTCGGGGTGCGTTCCCTGGGCGGTCGGCGCGCAGCTGAGAGTCGACGCCCGGACGACGGTCGCCGCGTCCTCGCCCTGAGCGACGGTCAGGACCATGGCGGAGGGGGCGTACAGGCTGGCGGGCTGTGCCTCGGCGATACCGGTGGCGCCGGCCAGGGTGAGGAGGGCGGCGGTGGAGACAGCAGCGATGCGGTGACGCACGACGGAACTCTCTTTCAATTCGAAGGGTATTCGCAGGAGTTGCCTGCGATATGCCGACTGGACGTCACCGAGTCTGTCGGCCGCGAGGGATGCATGCACATCGAACGCCGATTATCAGACATCTCGTTCGATTATCGGCGAACGAATGGTCGTTCGGGCAGCTCGGACCGGGGATGCGCCTCTTCGTGATCACGCAACAACGGGGGGTGACGGCGGATGCGGAAGCCGTTCGTGACGCGTTGACCTGCTGTCGGCCGCGCGCGGTTCACCGAACATCCATCCAGGCTGACCGGATAGCGACGGCGCGGAGCAGTGATTCGGCGTGGGTTGCTCGCTCCCGCGGCCTCATTGAGCGCGTAGTCGACAGCATGCGACTACCGATCGGGCCCCCTCGGTCTCCGGCCGGCGGCGAACACCACCGCTGCATTCCTGCGGATCGGTTACGACGACGAACCCCCCGAGCACCGGCGCTATGCCCAATACCTGCAGGCCTCGGACAGCGTCACCGAGGCGGACGAGGCAAACCTGCTGGCTGCCGTCCTTCGCGACGACGACACATCCATGGCCGAGAGCGCCGTGAACCATCACCTTGAACGCCGGGCGGCAGAGCAGCTGACCAGCTCCCAGTTCCCTGCCTGGGCCCAGGGCACGGTCATTGGCGACCGTGCATTCCTCACCCGACGCCCTCCGCTTGCTCGCTGAGCACGGACACACCCGCCGTGTCCGCAACGCGGCGAGCCGCCGAACCCAACGACCACCACACGCCCCAACCCGGTGACTGAACTACTCACCGGCAGCCGCCCGTCCCTGCCGCCGATTGCCTAGCCGGTGCCTGCCGGCCCCTTTTGCCGGCGCGAGTTCGTAGAAGCACGCGGGCAGTCATAAACGTTTGTCGCAGTGGGCCGGGTACGTGATTCGGCGTCACGGGTACACGTGAGTGCGTACCATCGCCTCACACATGCTCTCCCCGCAGAAATCGAGGAACCCATGACGACAACCACCAACGTCACTCGTGTGCAAGACGACTACGCCCAGCAGATCGCCAGCGACCTCTCGACGAACCAGTCGACACAGGAGCAGACGCGAAAAGAACTGGAGCGGCTGCAGCGGGAACTGGAGGAACTTCAGGAAGGCGAGAAGGTTCTTCTGAAGATGCAGGACGCCTTGGGTATTTCGGCGAAGCCCGCATCCACGCCGGCCGCCAAGCGCAACGTGAAGCGTGCCGCGGTGCCTGCCGCGCGCAGTGCCAGTGCACGCACTGCGAAGAAGGCTCCGGAGCCCAAGGCCGCAGCCACCGCGGCGCCGCGCAAGCGCAAGGCGGCCGGTGAGACCGAAGTGAAGAAGGAGACGAGCGGCGGCCCCTCGTGGCTGGAGCTGGTCATGGCCACGCTCGCCGGCCAGACGGAACCCCGGTCCGCCGCCGAGGTGACCGAGACCCTCAGCGCCGCACACCCCGAGCGCAAGGTCCAGGCAGCGGTCATCCGCAACACCCTTGAGCAGGGTGTCGCCCGCGGCCGCCTCGAGCGCTCCAAGCAAGGTCGGTCCGTCTACTACACCCCCTCCGGCTCCACTCCGGCGGACGCGGGCACCGACCAGCCCCAGCCCAAGCCCCAGCCCCAGCCGTAACCCCTACCCCGGCAGCCCCAGCCCCAGCCCCAGCCCCACCGCACACACTCACGGGACCGGACTGCGTCCTGTAGCCGGGCACCGAGACGCCGCCGTCCGAGCCGATCAGCCGACGGCGGCGGCAGCGGTGGCGGCAGCCGCCGCGATGGCCCCCGTCCCGGCGCTCCTCGTACAGCCGGGAGCCGAGATCGATTGTCAGTGGCGGGTGAGACGGTAGGAGCATCCAATTCGGAACGAGGGGGAGCTGCCATGTCCGGTACTCAGAACTACATCAATCACGTTGCTCTTGTGCTGGACGCCAGTTCGTCCATGTCACACCTGAGCCGCAAGGTCGTCGACGTCGCCGATCAGCAGATTGCCTATCTCGCCCGCCGATCGAGGGAACTGGACCAGGAAACCCGTGTCACGGTGTACGTCTTCGCCGACAAGGTGGAGTGCGTCATCTACGACAAGGACGTGCTGCGCATGCCGTCGCTGAAGCAGCTGTACCGGGTCGGCGGAATGACGGCTCTGCTGGCGGCGGCCCTGAAGTCACAGCGTGAGCTGGCACAGACGGCGCAACTGTACGGCGACCACAGCTTCCTGACGTTCGTGCTGACCGACGGGCAGGAGAACGCGAGCCATCGTTGCCCGGACGCCCCGGCCAGGGGCCAGCGTGAACTGGTGAAGGCCGTGGCCGAGATGATCGAGAAGCAGCAGGACAACTGGACGCTGGCCGTCCTTGTGCCGGACCAGATGGGCAAGCGCGAGGCCATGCAGTGCGGTTTCCCCAAGGAGAACGTCGCCATCTGGGACGCCACCAGCACTCAGGGCCTGGAGGAGGCCGGGCAGGTCATCCAGCAGGCCACCGAGAAGTTCATGGTGGGCCGCTCGAAGGGCATCCGGGGATCGCGCGCGGTGTTCTCCACGGGGGCGGACGCCATCAACAAGGACACCGTCGCGGCGGCTGGTCTCACTCCGGTGGATCCGACGGCGTACCAGCTGATTCCGGTGGCTCGTGACGCGGCGATCCGGGAATGGGTCATCGAATCCGGGCACACCTACCGCACCGGTGGTGCGTTCTACCAACTGAGCAAGTCGGAGAAGATCCAGGCGCGGAAGCAGATCGCCGTGCTGGAGAAGAAGACGGACCGGGTGTACACGGGGCCCGAGGCCCGTGCCCTGCTCGGACTGCCGAGTGTGGAAGTGCGCGTCAAGCCGGACCACAATGACGACTTCACCATCTTCGTGCAGAGCACCAGCGTGAACCGGAAGCTCGTACCGAACACACGACTCTTGCTGATGGCCTGACACCTGCGGCGCCGTGCGTGGGGCGGTTGGTGGCCCACCGGGGGGGGCGACACGCGGATACGGGTGGTGATGTTCACCCGATCGGGCCACGCGGCGGCGTTCGGCGTCCTCGAACGGCTCAACATCGGGACCTCGGACAGGCCATACGTCCGATGAAATGCCTACCGTCGCACACCGAGAGACATCGATTCGCGAACGTGTGGAGACGGCATGTCCCATCGAGGCCGCTGGCTGGCCGGCGCCTGCATAACCACGGTCCTTGCGGGCCTGCTCGCCACCGGGGGCGCCCTGGCCACACCCCCGCAAGAGCCTTCCGATCGTGACGACGGGACCGACGTCGCAGTGGGTGCCTATCTCCACTACGGCTCACCCGGCGTCGAAAGGATGCAGGGGTTCTCGCACTGGCTCGGGGGTACCGAGCTGCGGGCCGGGCACACCTACCTGCCGGGCGACACCTGGAGGAACATCGAGGGGGAGCCCAATTCCCTGGACAGCTGGGCCCGGTGGCGGCGGGCCGAAGCCGATCGGCTGTTCGTCCTGAACGTGCCCATGTTCGAGGGCAACGAGGCCGGTGTCCCCGACCGCCGGGTCGCCGAGCTGATCCGCTCGGGCGCACAGGGCACGTACGACCACCACTTCCAACGGCTGGCCAGGCGTCTGGTCGGCCTCGGGATACCGGACACGGTGATCGTGCTCGGCTGGGAGATGAACGGCTTCGACTACACCCACCGGTGCCGGCCCGACCCGGAGAACTGGAAGAGGTACTGGCGGCGCATCGTGGCCGCCATGCGTTCCGTGGAGGGGCAGGACTTCCGTTTCGACTTCGCCCCCAACCGCGGCGGTGACGCGATCGCCTGGACCCGGTGTTACCCCGGCGACGACGTGGTCGACATCATCGGGATGGACAGCTACGACCAGCCGCCCGGCCATACCTTCGACGAGCAGGTCACCCAGCCCTACGGACTCCAGCAGCAGGTCGACTTCGCGAGGGCGCACGGCAAGCGGATCTCGTACCCCGAATGGGGGCTGTTCCGTAACGGCGACAACCCCGAGTACGTACGGGACATGCTGGCATGGATCGCCGAGCACGAGCCGCTCTACCACAGCATCACCGACTACTGCCCGCACGGTGTGTGGCAGTGCGGCAAGAACCCGCGCTCCTCGCAGGTGTTCCGGGAGTTCCTGTCCCCGGACCAGGGCTGACGGGCCTCTCCACGGGCGGGGCCCGGGGCTGGTGCCCGCTTGCGGCGCCGTCACCCGTCCGAGGGGTGCGGCGGGGGCGTCCGGGGCGCGCTCGGGGGTGCGTGCGGCACAGTGATCTTCATGCGCCGCTGGTCACTTCCCCTGCTCCTTGCCGCCCTTCTCGCGGCCTCCGGATGCGTCACCGTCGACCCCTTGCCCCCTCGCCCCGCCGGGGCCCCTTCGGCCCCGGTGCCGGCGGACCATGAGCATCCGGCCGTACCCCGGCCCGCGCGGCTCGGCCCCGGGGCGGCTCTGCCGCTTTCGCGCTTGCCCGATGCCCCGCCGACCCCCGCCGGCGGGGCATCGGAGCCGGAGCCCACACCCACACCTGGTCCTGGTCGCGGTACGGCCGCGGGCCGCGATGCGTCCGGCGAGGGCCGGAAGGCCGGCCCGGCTCCCCGGCGCGAGGACGGTCCCGGGCGGGTATCGCCACGCCGGGCCACCGCGCGGAAGGCGCCGCCGCGCCGGGCAGCGAAGCCCCAGCAGAAGGCGAGGCCGCAGGCCCGCACCCCCGCCCCGCGCCGCCCGGCCCGCCCGGCTCCCGGGACCGGCGGCGGGGCCCGGGACATGGCGCAGCTGTGCCGCGCGGCGCACGGCGTCACCAGCCCCGCCGTCGCCGCCCTGTGTCACCAGACCTACGGCCGGTGATCCACCACCCGAGCCTCGCCGCCGCAGAGCCGAAATGAAGCCGGTTCAGTACAGGCGGTTGACGACGTTCTTGACGGTGGTGTTCTTGAAGTAGTCGACGGGAGGGGCGCTCCAGTTGCTCTCCCACTCGATGAGAGTGACCGTGTCGCCGTCCCTGCCCACGCCGAAGAGGTGGTTGTGGTACATGTCGCCGAAGGTGTAGGTGATGCGCAGGCCCTGGACGGTGGCTCCTTCTTCCACGTCCACCGTCCCGTAGTCGAACCCCGTCTCGATGCTGAGGGGGCTCTCGTCGTACGTGGAGGGGCATTGAGCGTAGGTCTGCCGCGCCAGTGCGGCGAACGCGATCGCTTCCGCCTCCGTCTCGAAGACGATGGTGTTCTGGAGGCCTGCGGCGGTTTCGGACGTGTAGACCTCGCGGCTCCAGACGTTGACCTCGGGCACCGTCCACGAGCGGCCGCATGTGGGAGTGCGCCAGCCTCGCGCGGCCGGCGAGCCGTACCAGGTCGTTCCGTCCTTCGGCATGTCGGAGAGGTAGACCATGCCGGGCCGGGGCCGCCAGTCAACGGCGGCCGCCTCCGCCCCTGAGGCCACCACCATCAGTGTGGCGGCCACGGCCACCGTCGTCGCGCCGCGCAGCCGCTTCCGTCCCGTCATGCGATCCCCCCGGGTAGATGTGGAGCCGTCGGCGGTGCGCCCACGCTCGGGTCACCGCCCAGCCCGTGGGTCCAGCGTGCCGTCCGGCCCGCCCGCACGAGGTGTCGCGGAAGGCGGAATGGCGGGGACCTGCCTGCTATCTGTCCGGTACGGCCCGCTTCGTGCAGGGCCCGGGCGGCCCCACCGCCCGGGCCGGCACACGAGGGGACGCCTGTCAGGCGCCCAGCACGGTGTCGCGCCGGGCGTACCAGCGGAGGGAGTCGCGGATGCCGTCCTCGAGGGAGTGCTCGGCCTTCCAGCCGAGGAGCTCCTGGGCGACGCCGACGCGTGCATAGGCTCCCGCGGAGTCGCCGGGCCTGCGGTCCGTTTCGATGGTGGTCAGCGGGGTGCCGGTGACGGACTCGAAGGCCGTGACGAGTTCGCGCACGGTGGTGCCCCGGCCGGTGCCGAGGTTGAGTACCCGGTACGGCGCCGTGCGGGTGACCTCGTCGAACGTGGTGATGGCCTTGACGTGGGCGGCGGCCAGGTCCCACACGTGGATGTAGTCGCGGATCCCGGTGCCGTCGCCGGTGGCGTAGTCGGTGCCGGTGATGGTGAAGGGCTCCCCGGCGTGGTGGACGTCGATCAGCTTGCCGAGGGCGTGCGTGGGCGTGCGGATCTGGAGGCCGCTGCGCAGGTGGGGGTCGGCGCCGATCGGGTTGAAGTAGCGCAGGGAGATGACGTTGAGGACTCCGGAGGCGGCGATGTCGCGCAGGATCGTCTCGAAGAGCGCCTTGGTGCGGGCGTAGGGGCTCAGCGGCTCGATGGTGGAGTTCTCGTCGACGGAGAAGTCGCCGGGGTCGGCGCGGTAGATCGATGCCGAGCTGCTGAACAGGAGGTTGCGGCAGTCGTTGCGGACGAGGTGGTCCACGAATTGGATGCCCTTGGAGACGTTCTCGCGGTAGTAACCGAGGGGGTCGGCCACGGAGTCGGGGACGACGATGAGGGCTGCGCAGTCGACGGCCGCGTGGATGTCGGGGTGTTCGGCGAAGATGCGGTCGATGAGATCGCCGTCGCAGATGTCGCCCTCGTAGAAGGGCCGCCCTTCGGTGAACTCCCGCCGTCCGGTGACGAGGTTGTCCAGGATCACCGGCTGGATTCCACTGTCGAGACAGGCCGAGGCGATCGTGCTGCCGATGAAGCCTGCGCCGCCTGCGATGAGGATCTTCAAGATGCTCCTTCGTTGGGGATGTGCGGATGCCGGGCGGGTCGGGGCTGCCGGGCCGCCGGGGTTGCCGGGCGTCAGCCCTGGTCCACCCTGGACAGGGCGTTGGTAATCAGGCGTGTGGCGAACTCGCGGTCGTCCGTGAGCCGGTTGATGTGTTCCGCGAGCAGGAAGGCGGTGGCTTCCAGGGCGTTCATCTCGTTCTGGTTCCAGTCCCCGTACTGCTGGCGCCACAGGTTGGGGCTCAGACCGGTGCCTGCCGCGATGACCATCCCGGCCATGGTGGGGATGGCTTCGGGGCGGATGCTGCGGGGCATCGTGCGCAGCGTGCCCACGAGGTCCGGCACGACGTACTCGAAGACGTCCTTGTCGTGGGCCTCGTACGCCTGCCGCAGCCACGTCATGAACATGTAGATGAGCGTGCACGCTCCGTCGAGCAGGTCATGCGCTCCCCTGGGTCCCAGGGAGGCGAGGAACTGGTCGGTGAGCAGACGTTGTTGGGGGTCGGCCCCGGTCGTGCCGTCATAGATGGCTTTGAGCCGGGAATCGATCGCCATGAGCGCCGCGCCCACATCGCCGGCGGGAGCGTACTGGGGGTCGTAGGACGAAGACACTGGATCCCTCCCTTGGCGACTGCAGCGTGCAGCGCGCCGTGGGTCCTACCGTAGGGGGCCGATCAGGCGGGCTGCGGCGAATCGAGAGGGAATGCCTCGTGCTGGCTGAATCCCCCGCGTGAGGAAGGGCGCGAACGCACGGGCGTTGCAAGGGCACCCTCGGTGGTGCCAGATGGCTGCCAACGTTGCCGATATCCCTGTTGCGCGGCGCAACGGTTCCTTCGCGATCCATGCTGCGGGTCTCTCCTCCGGACTCTGCCGGAAGAGCCGTGGAGCGTCCGGCCTTCGGCCCGGCGCGGAGCGTTGAAAAGGAACGTGATGGACCGTTCACTGCTGTCGCTGCGGGCGACCCTGGTGCTCCTGCTGGCTTCTCTGGCAGGGGTCGTATCCGGTGTGCTGACCGCGTTCGCCGGCGAGGGAATCGCCCGCAGCATGCTCTGCGCTCTGGCGGCAACCGGCCTCGCAGTGCCCTTCTTCAACCGGCTGGTCGCAGTCGATCCCGAAGGACAGCCCGCTCAGCGGCAGTCGGGGACGGAGACCCGCAATGGGTGAACTGCGCCCGCTCGGGGACGCTCTGCCGCAGGAAGCGCGGGCGCTGGCACAGGCGTTACGCGAGCTGTTCGACGGACTGGACGTCTCGGTGCGGCGGTACGCGGCCCGCCGGACCCGTGATCCGGGCACCTTCTCGCGTTACCTGAGCGGCACCCGCGTACCTCCCTGGGAGGTGGTGATGGACCTGTTCACCGACCTCGCCGAACATCGTGGTCTCACCGCGACCCCCGAGGCCATCGAGCTCGTACGCGGCCTGCACCGGGCCGCGGTCGCGACGAGCGCCTCGCCCAAGCACGCCATGGAGGTGCTGGAGCAGCAGCTCGCGGACGCGGACAGGGTCTCGCGCCGCTCCACGGTCCGGGGAGACGTACTGGGTGACGCCCTGCTGGACCGCCAGCACCGGATCGCCGACCTGGAGGTGCGCCTGAACCACCTGGAAGCCGAATGGAGCAGCGAGAGGGAGCGGGCCGACCGGCTGGCGGCGGCCCATCCCGATGTGTCGGAACTCCTGCGGGAGCGCGACATCCTCCAGGGCGAAGTGGCCCGGTTGTGCACGGAGTTGCTGGCTGCGCAGAAGCAGCGCAGCGAGGCGGAGGAGCGGTGTGAGCTCCTGGAGCGGCAGTTGGAGGCCGTTGAGCAGGCACGGCGGACCGCGGTGCCTCTGCCCGGAACCGCGCCGGCGCCGGCGCCGGCCCCGGTCGTCGCCCCGCCCCGGCCGTCGTCGGCGACCTGGATCAGCAGCCGGTCGCCGGACTTCCACACGTCCACCGAGGCCAGCCGGGCCCCGGCGTGCTTGCTGACGTTCTGCAGCAGCTCCGAGACCGTGAAGTACGCGATCCCCTCGATCGCCTGCGCCGGCCGGGCCGGAAGATCCACCGTCACCCGCACCGGCACCGCGCACCGCGAGGCCACCGAGGACAGCGCCGCGTCCAGCCCGCGGTCGGTCAGTACGGCCGGATGGATGCCGCGGGCCAGGTCGCGCAGCTCCTGAAGGGCGATCTTCACCTCGCCGTGCGCCTCGTCCACCATCCGGGCCGCGGCCTGAGGGTCCTGCGTCGCCTTCTCCCTGGCCAGGCCCAGGTCCATGGCGAGCGCCACCAGCCGGGCCTGGGCCCCGTCGTGCAGGTCCCGCTCGATGCGCCGCAGGTCCGCCGCCGCGGTGTCCACGACCACCCCGCGGTCGGACTCCAGCTCGCTCACGCGGCTGGCCAGCCGGGACGGCCCGAGCAGTCCGCCGACCATGACCCGGTCGACCGTGGCCAGGGCCCGGATCACCCACGGGGTGGTGAGGGTGAAGGCCAGCCCGACGAGGGAGGTCAGGGCGATCTCGGCGGGCGAGTTGAGGAAGAAGGAGTAGTCGTCGTTCTGGAAGAGCTGCAAGCCGGGCTCGTCGGTGTAGGCAGGGAAGACCCAGTACCAGAGCGGGTACAGGAGGTAGGACCACCCCGCCGCCCAGAACGTCAGCGCCAGACAGAAGCTGAACACCGCCCACGGGAAGTGGATCAGGGAGTACAGCACGTGCCGCCAGGCGCTCCCGCTCTTGAGCAGCGCCCCCATGGCGGCGAGCCCGCCGGTCTTCGCGGCCCGGATCGGCGCGGGGTCGGCGACGTCCGCCCCGAGCAGCGCGCGCACCCGGGCCCGCTCCAGGTGCCCGAACCCGCGGCACATGGCGAGCACGCCGGCGAGGACCGGAATCCCGAGGAAGGTCACGAGCAGCCCGGCGCCGAGGCTCACGCCGGTGACGGTGAGCGAGAAGTACAGCGTGCTCAGCGGCATCCCGACCAGCAGGTGCGCGAACTCCCGCCAGGTCCGCCCTGCGACCGGCGCCCGCAGCACCGCGCGCAGCCCCCCGCCCGTGCTCGTGCCCTCGCCGTTGCCCATGTTCCCGCCCCGCCCTTCCCGTCGTCTCTCCACGCCCCCACCCTGCGGCCCACCCACCCCGCCGAACCATCCGGCGGGTAGGCCTCCCGAAAGGGGGGTTAACCCCACCCAGCCCCCCCTTCCTCGGGCCCAGCCCCCTTCCTCGACCCCGGCCCTCTTCCCCGGGCCCGGCCCTCTTCCCCGGTCCCGGCCCTCTTCCTCGGGCCCAGCCCCTCTTCCCCGGGCCCGGCCTTTTTCCTCGGGCCCGGCCCCTCTTCCCCGGGCCCAGCCTTTTTCCTCGGGCCCGGCCCCCTTTCCCCGGGCCCGGCCCCCTTTCCCCGGTCCCGGCCCCCTTTCCTCGGGCCCAGCCCTGTTCCTCGGGCCAGCCCCCTTCCCCGGCCCCAGCCCCCCTTCCCCTTCCCTTTCCCCGGGCCCTGGCCCTGGTCCTGGCCCGAGCCCGGGGTCCCGGCCCCTGGCCCGCCGCTCCGCGGGCCGGCCCTGTCGGTCCGCCCGCCCGTTTCCCGCCCGCCCAGCCCCGTTCGCCTGGGCCGGCCCGCGCTGTATCCAGCCCCTCCGGCGTTTGAGGAGCGGGGTGCGGGGCGGAGCCCCGCTGTTTCGGCCGCGCCGGCCGGGCTTCTGGGCCCGGGGACCCGGGAACCGGGCCGCGCCCGGACATGCCAGCGGGACCCCCGCCCACCCGGACGGGAGTCCCGCCCGGACATGCCAGCGGGACCCCCGCCCACCCGGACGGGAGTCCCGCAAGAACAGGGGCTCGGGGGACTACCCCCGGTCCCGCCACGGCAGCTCCGCCGTGACCACCGTCCCCTCCCCCTCGGGGGAGTGGACCACCAGCAGCCCGTCCACCGCGTCCAGCCGCTCCGCGAGCCCCGCCAACCCGCTCCCCCCGGAAGCCCTGGCTCCGCCCCGCCCGTCGTCCGACACCCGGATCATCAGCCGTGCCCCCGCCCGCCACACCTCCACGCTCGCGCCCCGCGTCCCCGGCCCGGCGTGCTTGCTGACGTTCTGCAGCAGCTCGGACACGACGAAGTACGCGATCCCCTCGATCGCCTCCGCCGGCCGCCCGGCCGCCACCCCCACACCCGCCGCACCCGCACCCGCACCCGCACCCGGATCCACCAGATCCACCGACACCTTCACCGGCACCACACACCGCGCCGCCACCGACGACAGCGCCGCGTCCAGCCCCCGGTCCGTCAGGACCGCCGGATGGATCCCGCGCGCGAGGTCCCGTAGCTCCTGGAGCGCCAGCTTCACCTCCCCGTGGGCCTCGTCGACCATCGCCGCCGCACCCTCCGGGTCCTCCAGCAGCTTCTCCTTCGCCAGGCCCAGCCCCATCGCCAGCGCCACCAGCCGCGCCTGCGCCCCGTCGTGCAGGTCCCGCTCGATGCGCCGCAGGTCCGCCGCCGCGGTGTCGACCACCACGCCCCGGTCGGATTCCAGCTCCGCGATCCGCCGCTCCAGGTCGTCGGAGGGCGACAGCAGGCCCCGTACCATCGCCCGGTCCGCGTTCGCCAGCAGGCGCACCACGTACGGCAGTACCGGCCACAGCACGAACAGCCCGGTCAGCGCTACCGTGAAGGTGAGCACCCCCCACGGCAGCCGGATCAGCTGGTACAGCACGGTCCGCCAGCCGACCGGGTCCTTGATGCTCGTCCACAACCAGGGGAAGAACCCCCCGGCCCGCTTCGGACCGGGGATCGGGGTCGGCTCGTCCACCCGTACGCCCAGCAGCAGGCGGGCGCGCGCCCGGTCCAGCCGCCCCCCTTGCCGAGACAGAAACAGACCACAAGCGAGCAGTGGAAGTCCGATCGCGGTCACGGACAGACCGCCCGTGGTCGAAACCATGACAACCGCGTAAACAAAACCGACGATCGCCACCGGCAGGTTGGTGACCAGATGGGCGATCTCCTTCCACGTCACGGCGCTGAACACGGCGCGTACGGGAGGAGGCCGGTCGTTGTCGGGAAGGGCATGGCTCGTCGTCATGCGGCACAGCCTGTCAAGCACGCACGGCTGATGCCATGGGGTGGCCGGGGTGCTGTGAACGGGGGATAACCCCACCCCGTGTGAGGCAGGCCCTAGACTCCCGTCCGTACGAGATCGTCGACAGTGACCGAGGAGCGAGGAACGGACGTGCCCGAACCAACGGTATCGACCGTAACCGTGCTCGCTGCGGACTACTTCCGGAGCTATTCGGTCGTCGGTCTGCTGGCCGCCCTGGGCGTGCTCTTCGTGGCCGTGGCCTTCGGCGCCGGCCGCCTGCTGCGCCCCGATGTCCCGACCCGCGAGAAGCTGCTGACGTACGAATGCGGCGTGGACCCGGTCGGCGAGGGCTGGGCGCACACCCAGGTCCGCTACTACGTCTACGCGTTCCTCTACGTCATCTTCGCCGTCGACTCGATCTTCCTGTTCCCGTGGGCGACGGTGTTCGCCGCCGCCGGTTACGGCGCCACGACGCTCGTGGAGATGTTCGTCTTCCTGGGCTTCCTGGCCGTCGGCCTGCTCTATGCGTACAAGAAGGGCGTCCTCGAATGGACGTGACACCGGCTGTGACGCCGACCGAGGGCGTACTGCTCCCCGAGCCCAAGCGCCTCGGGGTCCTCTCCCGCCTGGCCCCGGAACCGATGAAGGTGGTCCTGAACTGGGGCCGCCGGTACAGCCTGTGGGTCTTCAACTTCGGACTGGCCTGCTGCGCGATCGAGTTCATCGCGGCGTCCATGGCCCGCCACGACTTCATCCGCCTCGGCGTGATCCCGTTCGCGCCCGGGCCCCGCCAGGCCGACCTGATGATCGTCTCGGGCACCGTCACGGACAAGATGGCACCGGCCGTGAAGCGCCTCTACGAGCAGATGCCGGAGCCGAAGTACGTCATCTCCTTCGGCGCCTGCTCCAACTGCGGCGGCCCCTACTGGGACTCGTACTCGGTGACCAAGGGCGTCGACCAGATCATCCCCGTCGACGTCTACGTGCCCGGCTGCCCGCCGCGCCCGGAAGCGCTCCTCCAGGGCATCCTCAAGCTCCAGGAGAAGATCGCCCGCGAGTCGCTGGCCGAGCGGTACGCGCAGGGCCCGTCCGTCTCGCAGCTCACGAGCGGGCTCGTCACGCCCCCGCCGACGCCGGGAGCCGGGGCATGAACCTCTACGACTCCCTTCCCGACGCGGCGCCGACCATCTTCGGCGAGGAGGCCGTCGGCTCGTACGCGTACGAGGTCCTGACGGTCGACGTCCCGGTCGGCTCCTGGATCGCGGCGCTGGAGATCGCCCGCGACAAGCTGGGCTGCACGTACTTCGACTGGCTGAGCGCGGTCGACGAGCCGGGCACCGGCCTGCGGATCTGCGCGCACGTCGTCTCCCTGGAGAACCACCGCGTACGCCGCCTCCTGCTGCGTACGACGGTCCCGCACTCCGCTCCGTCCCTCCCCTCGGCGGTCGCCGTCTACGCGGGTGCGCAATGGCACGAGCGCGAGACCTTCGAGATGTTCGGGGTGACCTTCACGGACCACCCGAACCTGGTCCACCTCCTGCTCCCGGAGAACTTCGAGGGCCACCCGCTGCGCAAGGACTTCGTGCTGGCGGCGCGCGTCGCCAAGGCCTGGCCCGGTGCCAAGGAGCCGGGCGAGGCCCACGACCCGGATGCGCCCAAGCGCCGTCAGATGCTCCCGCCGGGCGTCCCGGACCCGAACGACTGGGGCCCGATGAAGGGCCAGCTCCCGCCGGCCCCCGCCCGCCCGGCCCGCACCCCGCGCGCCGGCGCCGCCGGCGCTGCCGGTGCTGCTCGCGAGGGCGCCCCGGCCCGCCGCCCCCGCCCGGCCGCGACGGAGGCCGGTGCCGCGCCGGACACCGAAGCCCCGGCCCGCCCACCCCGCCGCACCCGCTCGGTGAGCGAAGGCTCGGCAAGCCAGACCGCCGCGGCCGCGGCAACCTCCGGCCCGGCCGCCCCGAGCCCGGAGGCCACCCCGGCCCCGCCCCCGTCCGGCCCGACGACCTCCGGCCCGACCCCGTCCGGCCCGGCGGCCCCCGGCCCGGCGACCTCCGCCCCGGCGACCTCCGGCCCGGCGACCCCGGGCCCGGAGGCCGACGCCGCCACGCGCCCGCCCCGCCGGACCCGCTCCGCGAGCGAAGGCTCGGCGAGCCAGGCTCCCGAGCCCGAGGCCCCCGCCGCCCCGGCGACCCCCGGCCCGGACTCCCCTGGCCCCGAGGCCGACGCCACGCGCCCGCCCCGCCGGACCCGCTCCGCGAGCGAAGGCTCGGCGAGCCAGGCCACCCCACCGCCGGCAACGCGCCGCCCGGCCCCCCGCAGCGCCGACGCCCCCTGGCACAACCCGAAGCCCGCTTTTGCGGAGGGAGAGCCCCCGTCGACCGCGCCGGAGGCGCCCGGCACTGCCACCGACTCCACCCCCACCGACCCGAACCCCGACAACGGAGGCGACGCGTGAACGACGTCCTCGACGTCGCCCTGCGGCTGATCGTCGTCTTCGCCGTCTTCCTCGTGCTCCCGCTCGTCGTCGGGCAGACCGAGCACAAGGTGATGGCCCACATGCAGGGCCGCCTCGGCCCCATGTACGCCGGCGGGTTCCACGGCTGGGCCCAGCTCGTCGCCGACGGCGTGAAGTTCGCGCAGAAGGAAGACATCGTCCCGGCCAACGCCGACCGCCGGATCTTCCAACTGGCCCCCGCCGTCGCCCTGCTCCCGTACCTCCTCGTCCTCCTCGCCATCCCGATCGGCCCCGGCGAGGGCGCCGTCGGCCAGGTCATCGACGCGGGCCTCTTCTTCGTGCTCGCCGTCATGGGCGTCGGAGTCCTCGGCGCCCTCATGGCCGGCTGGGCCTCCGCGAACAAGTTCTCCCTGCTCGGCGGCCTGCGCACCGCCGCCCAGCTGCTCGCCTACGAGCTCCCCATGCTGCTCGCCGCCGCCTCGGTGGCCATGGCGGCGGGGACGGTCTCCCTCCCCGGCATCGTCGAGAGCTTCCAGTGGTGGTGGCTGCCCTGGCAGATCGTCGGCGCGCTCGTCTTCTTCACCGCCGGCCTCGCCGAACTCCAGCGGCCCCCCTTCGACATGCCCGTCGCCGACTCCGAGATCATCTTCGGCGCGTACACCGAGTACACGGGCCTGCGCTTCGCGCTGTTCCTGCTCGCCGAGTACGCCGGCATCGTCGTCCTCTGCGCCCTCACCACCGTCCTCTTCCTCGGCGGCTGGCAGGGCCCCTTCGGGGGCGACGGCCTCGGCTGGGTCTGGACCCTGCTCAAGACCGCGATCCTCGCCTTCGTCGTGATCTGGCTCCGCGTGAGCTACCCGCGCCTGCGCGAGGACCAGCTCCAGAAGCTCGCCTGGACCACACTCATCCCGCTCGCGCTCGCCCAGATCGCGCTCACCGGCATCGTGAAGGTGGCGATCAACTGATGCCCATCCCCGGATCCGGCCTCGCCAAGGGCCTGGCCGTCACGCTGCGCACGATGACGAAGCGCTCGTACACGGCCCAGTACCCCGAGGTCCAGCCCGCACTCCCGCCCCGCTCCCGCGGGGTCATCGGCCTGTTCGAGGAGAACTGCACGGTCTGCATGCTCTGCGCCCGTGAGTGCCCCGACTGGTGCATCTACATCGACTCCCACAAGGAGACGGTGCCCGCCTCCACCCCCGGTGGCCGCGAGCGCAGCCGCAACGTCCTCGACCGCTTCGCCATCGACTTCTCCCTCTGCATGTACTGCGGTATCTGCATCGAGGTGTGCCCCTTCGACGCCCTGTTCTGGTCGCCGGAGTTCGAGTACGCGGAGACCGACATCCACGAGCTCACCCACGAGCGCGACAAGCTCCGCGAGTGGATGTGGACCGTCCCGGCCCCGCCCGCCCTGGACCCGGCCGCCGAGGAGCCCAAGGAGATCGCCGCCGCCCGCAAGGCGGTGGAGAAGGCCGAAGCCGCTGCGGCTGCCGCCGCCGCGGCGGCAGCAGCCGAGGCCGCCGCCGAGACCGATCCGCCGACCACCGCGACCCCGGAGGGAGACGCGTGAGCACCGCCGCCACCCTCGCCGCAGCCGACGCCGCCGCCACCGGGCCCGGATTCCTCTCCCCGGGCGGCGTCGAGATCGCCTTCGTCCTCGTCGGCCTCGCCACCCTCGGCGCGGCCCTCGTCACGGTCACCACCAGGCAGCTCGTGCACGCCGCCCTGTGGCTGGTCGTCGCCCTCGGCGGCATCGCCGTCGAGTACCTGCTGCTGACCGCCGAGTTCATCGCCTGGGTCCAGGTCCTCATCTACCTCGGTTCCGTGGTCGTCCTCCTCCTCTTCGGGCTGATGCTCACCAAGGCGCCCATCGGCCGCTCCCCCGACGCCGACTCCGGCAACCGCTGGATCGCGCTCGGCGTCGCCGCCGTCGCCGCCGTGGCCCTGGTCTGGGTCGTGGTCGACGCCTTCCGTACGACCTGGATCGACCTCGACGGCCCCGTCCAGGGCTCCACGAAGGTCTCCGGCGAGATCCTCTTCCAGCACTGGGTGCTGCCCTTCGAGGCGCTCTCCGTCCTCCTGCTCGCGGCCCTGATCGGCGCCATCGTGCTGTCGCGCAGGAACAGCCCCGCCGAAGACACCGACGCCAGTGACAAGGGGCAGCGCTGATGCACCTCGCCTACCCCGCCGTCCTCGCGGCGCTCCTCTTCTGCACGGGCCTGTACGGAGTACTGGCCCGCCGCAACGCCATCCTGGTCTTGATGTCAGTCGAGCTGATGCTCAACGCCGTCAACCTCAACCTGGTGGCCTTCGACGTCTGGCTGCGCGACACCCTGCACGCCGGCCAGGCCCTGACCCTCTTCACCATCGCCATCGCCGCGGCCGAGATCGGCATCGGCCTCGCGATCGTGCTGATGGTGTACCGCAACCGCGGCACCTCCGACGTCGACCGGCTGCGCGACACCGCCGAGGGCCCCGAGCCCGCCCCGAACCACCAGAGCGAGGTCACCGCGTGAGCACCACGACCCTCGCCGTCCTCGTCCCGCTGCTCCCCTTCCTGGGCGCGGTGGCGGGTCTGCTGTTCGGCCGCACCGCCCCCGGATTCGTCCGGCCGCTCGCGATCCTGCCGTCGCTCGCTGCCGCCGTACTGGCGGTGCTCGTCGCCGTCCGCCACGGCGGCGGCAAGGCGATCGACACCGCGACCGAGCTGACCCCGACCGGCTCGGTGCCGATCGAGCTCTCGCTCCACCTGGACGGCTTCGCCGTCCTGGTCGCCGTCCTGGTCGGGGTCGTCGCCACCTGCGTACAGCTGTACTCGACGGCGTACCTCCGTGAGGACCCGCGCTACCCGTCGTATGCCGCTCTCGTCTCACTGTTCACCTCCGCCATGCTGCTCGTCGTCTACTCCGGCGACCTGATGGTGCTGTTGGTCGGCTGGGAGATCATGGGCATCTGCTCGTACTTCCTGGTCGGCCACTACTGGGAGACCGAAGCCGCCCGCTCCGCCTCCCTGAAGGCCTTCCTCGTCACCAAGCTCGGTGACGTCCCCTTCCTGATCGGCCTGTTCGCGCTCGCCGCCGACGCCGGCTCCTTCCGGATCACCAAGATCCTCGGGACCGTCGCCGCGGGCGGACTCGACCACCCCACGCTGATCGCACTGCTCCTGCTCGCCGGAGTCGCGGGCAAGTCCGCGCAGTTCCCGCTGCACACCTGGCTCCCGGACGCCATGGCGGGCCCCACCCCGGTCTCCGCGCTGATCCACGCCGCGACGATGGTCGCCGCCGGTGTCTACTTCATCGCCCGTCTCCTCCCCGTCTTCGCGGCCTCCCGCGCCGCGCTGGTGGTCATGGCCGTCATGGCGGCCGTCACGATGGTCGGCTCCGCCCTCGCCGCCCTCGCCCAGGACGACATCAAGCGGGTCCTCGCCTACTCCACGGTCGGCCAGCTCGGCTACATGACCGGCGCCCTGGCCGTCGGCGATCGCGGCGCCGCCGTCTTCCACCTCCTGTCCCACGGCGCCTTCAAGGCGCTCCTGTTCCTCGGCGCGGGCGTGATCATCCACGCCGCCGGTACGAACTCCCTGGCCGCCATGTCCCGTATGGACGGCCTGGCCAAGCGCATCCCCGACGCGTTCTGGACGATGTCGATCGCCCTGCTCGCGCTCGCCGCGATTCCGCCCTTCGCCGGCTTCTTCTCCAAGGAAGCCGTCCTCGTCGCCGCCGAGCACACCGCGACCGGCCACTCGGACCTCGCCCCCGGCGCCGCCGGCTGGGTGGTGCTGGTCGCCGGCGTGCTGACCGCCCTGCTCACCGCCGCCTACGCCACCCGGCTGTGGCTGATGGCCTTCCGCGGCCGGGGCGCCGCCGCCCCGGACCACGGCAAGGAACCCGTCGCCATGACCGGCGTGCTGTGGCTGCTGGCCATCCCCTCGATCGGCTTCGGCCTCGCGGCGGGCCCCCTCGCCGACTGGTTCGACGGCAAGGAGCTCACCCCGACCCTGACCACCTCGGTCCTCGGCACGGGCGCCGCCGCCCTCGGCGGGATGCTCACCTACGCCCTGTGGCAGCGCGCCACGGTCAAGGCCGCCGCCGGTACCGGAGCCGGAGTACCCGCCTCCGTCGCCGCCGCCGAATCCGCCTCGGAAACCCCCGAGGTCTCCGAGGTGACCCACGACCACCCGGCCGTCTCGACCGCCCCCGCGGCCGACCCCGGCAAGGCTCTCCTCGGTCCGCTGCACCGCCACGCGGCCAACGGCTTCCACCTCGACGCCGTCTACGACCGGCTCTTCGTCCGACCCGTCCGCGCGGCCGCGGGCCTGGTCCGCTTCCTCGACCGCGAGGTCGTGGACACGTACGTCCGCGGCGCGGGCACCGGCCCCCGGCTGCTCGGCAGCCTCGTCCGCCGTGCCCAGACCGGCAACGTGCAGAGCTACCTGAGCGCCCTGCTCGCCGGCGCCGTGGTCCTGGCGATCGCCACCGCCGTCCTCGCCAACGTCAACGCCGGATCGTGAGCCGTGAGTCAGCCGTGATTGATATCAGCCCGTCCGTGATGCAGTTCCTTCTGGCGTTCATCGTGGCCGCACCGCTCCTCGGCGCGGCCGCGGCCCTCCTGCCGGCCCCGCCCGGCCTCAAGGGCCGCAGCCCCGAACAGGCCGTGCTCCGCCACGGCGTGACCGTGACCGGCGTGATCCTCGCCGCGGCCATCGCCCTCACCCTGGGCTTCGACCACGACGCCCCGTCCCGCTTCCAGGCGACGACGGACATCAGCTGGATCCAGGCGCTGAACGTCCGGATCCACCTCGGCGTCGACGGCATCTCGCTCCCCCTCCTCCTGATGACCGCGCTGCTGTTCTTCCTCTGCGCGCTCTACAGCTACTTCAAGCTCCCGGCGGGCCCCTCCCCGAAGGCCTTCGTCGCCCTGCTGCTCGTCCTCGAGTCCGGCACCCTGGCGACCTTCGCCGTCCTCGACCTGCTGCTCTTCTTCCTCGCCTTCGAGATGGTCCTCATCCCGATGTACTTCCTCATCGCCCGCTGGGGCGGTGCTCAGCGGCAGGCCGCCGCCTGGAAGTTCATCCTCTACACCCTCCTCGGATCCGTGGTCATGCTGCTCGGTCTGCTGCTGATCGGACTGAAAAGCGGCACTTTCGACATGGTGGCACTCGCCACTGACAACGGCCGCGGACTGAGCCACACCACCCAGCTGCTGGCCGTTCTCGCCATCGGCATCGGCCTCGCCGTGAAGACCCCGATGTGGCCCCTGCACAGCTGGCTGCCCGACGCCCACACCGCCGCGCCCACCGTCGGCTCCGTCCTGCTGGCCGGCGTCCTGCTCAAGATGGGCACGTACGGGTTCGTCCGCATCCTGCTCCCCGTCACCCCCGACGGCATGCAGACCTTCGCCCCCTACCTGGGCGCCTTCGCGGCCGTCGGCATCGTGTACGGATCGCTCGCCTGCCTCGCGCTGGCCCGCAAGGGCAACAAGGGCGACCTCAAGCGCCTCATCGCGTACTCCTCCGTCGGCCACATGGGCTTCGTCCTCCTCGGCATCGCGAGCATGACCCCCACCGGCGTCAACGGGGCGCTCTTCGCCAACATCGCCCACGGCCTGATCACGGGGCTGCTCTTCTTCCTGGTCGGCGCCCTCAAGGACCGCTACGGCACCGCCGACCTCGACACCCTCGCCGGAGCCACCGGCGCCGCCCTCTACGGCCGCGCCCCCCGCCTCGGCGCGTACCTCGCCTTCGCCGCCGTCGCCTCGCTCGGCCTCCCCGGACTGGCGGGCTTCTGGGGCGAGATGCTGGCCCTCTTCGGCGCCTTCGACCCGGCCGAGGGCCTGTCCCGCCCGGCCTTCCTCACGTTCATGGCCGTCGGCGCGTTCGGCACCCTGCTCACCGCCGCCTACCTCCTGATCGTCGTACGGCGCGTCTGCATGGGGGACCCCAAGGCCGAGAGCGCCGCCCCGGCAGCCCTCGCGGACGTCCAGCGCTACGAGTTCGCCGCCTGGACCCCGCTCGTCGCCCTCACCGTCCTCGCCGGCCTGTGGCCCGCGGTCCTCCTCGGCCTCACCGACCCGGCCGTCCAGAAGCTCCTCGCAGGAGGCAAGTCATGACGGCCCTGACGGTCCTCGCAGCCGGTCTCGCCACCGACCGGTCCGCCGGCCTCGCCGCCGAGGCCCCCAGCCTCGTCCAGAGCGTCGACTGGCTCGCCCTCGCGCCGGTCGTCATCACCGCGGCCGTCGGCCTGGCCGTGCTCGTCGCCGACCTCTTCGTGGCCGAGCGCCGCAAGCCGGTCCTCGGCTGGATCTCGGTGGCCGGCCTGGCCGCCGCGACCGCGAGCCTGCTGCCGCTGCGCGCCGGCGACCGCACCACCTTCTGCCTCACCGGCGACCCGTCCGCCTGCAGCTACGCCGCCGACCACTTCGCGCTCGTGATCCAGTTCCTGGTGCTGGGCGGCGCCCTGGTCACGGCCCTGCTGTCGGTCACCGCCGTCCGCGACACGCGCATGCCGGCCGGCGAGTACTGGTTCCTGCTGCTCTCCTCCGCCGCCGGCGCGGCCCTGCTGCCCGCCTCCCGCGACCTCGCCACCCTGATCGTCGCCCTCGAAGTGGCCTCGCTGCCCGCCTTCGCCCTGGTCGGCATGCGACGCGGCGACCGGCTCTCCTCCGAGGCCGCCCTGAAGTTCTTCCTCTCCTCCGTCACGGCCACCGCCGTATCGCTGATGGGCGTCAGCTTCGTCTACGCCGCGACCGGCTCCCTGCACCTGACCCAGGTCGCCGCCCGGCTCGAAGACGTCCCCGGCCAGCTCGACACCGTCGCCATGGCCGGTGTCGCGCTCACCCTCGTCGGCTTCGCCTTCAAGACCGCGGCGGTGCCCTTCCACTTCTGGGTCCCCGACACCTACGTCGGCGCCCCCCTGCCCATCGCCGGCTACCTCTCGGTGATCGGCAAGGCCGTCGGCTTCACCGGCCTCATCCTCGTCACCGTGATTGCCTTCCCGGCGTACTCCGAGGTCTGGGGCCCGGCCCTCGCCGTCCTCGCCGCGCTCACCATGACCCTGGGCAACGCCGCCGCGCTGCGCCAGTCCGCCGACCGGGCGAACAGCGCCGTACGGCTGCTCGCGTGGTCCTCGGTGGGCCAGGCCGGCTACCTGCTGGTCCCCATCGCCGCCGCCGCGTACTCCGAGCGCGACCAGATCGGCTCCACCGTCGCCTACGCCCTCATGTACGCCGCCGTGAACCTCGGCGCCTTCGCCGTGGCCGCGCTCGTCGCCCGTACGAAGCCGCTCCACCGGATCAGCGACTACCGCGGCCTGTACGCCGAGCGCCCCCTGGCCGCCCTCTCGCTGGCCTTCTTCCTGCTCTGCCTGGCCGGTCTGCCGCCGGGCATCATCGGCCTCTTCGCCAAGGTCACGGTCTTCCGGTCCGCGGTCGACGCGGGCCTGGGCTGGCTCGCCGTGGTCATGGCGGTCAACGTCGTCATCGCCCTCTACTACTACCTGCGCTGGACGGCGCTGCTGTTCCGCGTCCCGGAGGGCGCCGAGGGCCCCGAGGGCCCGGAGGGCGCCGAGGCCCCCGAGGGCGCCGAGGCCCGTACGAGGGCCCCCTGGCCGGTGACGGCGGCCATCGTCCTGACCGCGATCACGGCGCTCGTCCTCTCGGGCGCCCCGCAGCTGGCCCTGCGCGTGGCCTCGGGCACCCTCTTCGCGCAATAGCGCGCACGCCGAGCCCTACGAGGCTCCGCGCGGCCCGCAGGCCCTACCCCCCACCCGTACGGAGCAACGCCCGTCGCGGCCCCGCCGCCCCTCCCGCAGGGGCGGCGGCGGGCGGCCGCTCCGGCGCGCCCTGGGAACCAGACGCCGCCACCTCGCGTTGACCAGGAAGGAAGGGTCCACTGGACCGTAGACCCTCAGATCTTCAGATCCTGGACGGGTTCCCCTGCCGCACCACTAGGAGGGCGTACCGTGCACCGCCGGCACAACGGGCTGAAGACCGCCGTACTCCTCGGCGGGCTGTCCGCACTCATCATCGTCATCGGAAGCTTCTTCGGACGGGGCGGCCTGATCGTCGCCGTCCTCATCGCCCTCGGGACGAACGCCTACGCGTACTGGAACAGCGACAAGCTGGCTCTACGCGCGATGCGCGCCCGCCCCGTCAGCGAGTTCGAGGCCCCGCAGCTCTACCGCATGGTGCGCGAGCTCTCCACGTCCGCGCGCCAGCCCATGCCGCGCCTCTACATCTCACCCACCGAGGCACCCAACGCCTTCGCCACCGGCCGCAATCCGCGCAACGCCGCGGTCTGCTGCACCGAGGGAATCCTTCGGATACTCGACGAACGCGAGCTGCGCGGGGTCATCGGTCACGAGCTCAGCCACGTCTACAACCGCGACATCCTGATCTCGTCGGTCGCCGGAGCCCTCGCCTCCGTGATCATGTTCCTGGTGAACTTCGCCTGGCTGATCCCGGTCGGCCGCTCGAACGACGACGAGGGACCGGGCCTCTTCGGCATGCTGCTGATCATGATCCTGGGCCCGCTCGCCGCCTCCGTGATCCAGCTGGCCATCAGCCGCTCGCGGGAGTACGAGGCCGACGCGTCGGGCGCGCAGCTCACCGGAGACCCACTCGCCCTGGCCAGCGCCCTGCGCAAGCTGGACGCGGGCACCAAGCAGCTTCCGCTGCCGCCGGAGCCGCGGCTGGAGACGGCGAGCCACATGATGATCGCCAATCCCTTCCGCCCGGGCGAAGGATTGTCCAAGATGTTCTCGACACACCCCCCTATGGCCGAGCGCATCGCCCGGCTCGAACAGATGGCAGGCCGCCGGCAGTGAAGACAATCCTGAACGTCATTTGGCTCATCCTCAGCGGCATCTGGCTGTTCCTCGGCTACGTCCTCGCAGGCGTGCTGCTCTGCGTCACCATCATCGGAATCCCCTTCGGCGTCGCCGCCTTCCGCATCGCCGTCTACGCCTTGTGGCCCTTCGGCTACACCACGGTCGAGCGCCGCGACGCGGGCGCGGGATCCGCCATCGGCAACGTCCTGTGGCTGGTCCTGGCGGGCTGGTGGCTCGCCCTGGGCCACATCTTCACCGGCATCGCGCTGTGCGTCACGATCATCGGCATCCCGTTCGGCATCGCCAACTTCAAGATGGTCCCGCTCTCCCTGCTCCCGCTGGGCCGCGAAATCGTCCCGACGGACGCCCCGTTCGCCTCTCGCTGACGGACTTATCCACAGGCCGGGCGGGCTGTCAGTGGGCTGCGTCACCATGAAGGCATGAACGAGAACGAGCAGTTGCTGGAGCAAGTCGCAGGCCGCGTGCGCAACTCCGCGCAGGGACCGGGAAAGCCCTCGCCCGCGCCGCTGGGCACCCGGGAGCTCGCCCGGGCCGAGCGCATACTCGGCTTCGCCCTGCCGCCGCTGCTCGCCGCGCTCTACACCCAGGTCGGCGACGGCGGATTCGGCCCGGAGTACGGGGTGCTGCCGCTGCGTCAGGCCGTGCGGACCTACGAGACGCAGCGGACCTCCGGCTGGCGCTGGCCCGAGGGGGTGCTGCCGGTAGCCGACCTCGGCTGCGCCATGTACGCCTGCGTCGACTGCCGCTCCGAGACGGCCCAGGTCCTGCTGTTCGACCCGAATCCCGGGGAGCCCGACCTCGCCTGGTCCATCGACAGCCCGAGCCTGGCGGGCTGGCTGCGCGGCTGGCTCGACGGCACGGCCTGGTTCTGCGAGGAGTCCGCCCTGGGGGAGGAGTGTGACCTGGAGCTGGCGCCCTGGCCCGAGTTCAGATCCCGGACCTGAACCGGCCCCGCACCCCGTAGACCACCGCGCCCAGGGCCAGTACGGCCGCCCCCGCGACCGTCGAGGCGAGGGGCAGGGTGACGGCCAGGACCACACAGCCGGACAGTCCGACCACTGCCACGGCCCGACCCTTGACAGCTGCATCGAGAGTCCACGCGGAGGCGTTCGCGATCGCGTAGTAGACGAGCACCCCGAAAGAGGAGAACCCGATCGCGCCCCGCAGATCGGCGGTCGCCGCGAGCACCGCCACGACCGCACCCACGGCCAGCTCCGCGTGATGCGGCACCCGATGCCGGGGATGTACGGCGGCCAGCGCGCGCGGGAGATGGCCGTCCCGGGCCATCGCCAGCGTGGTCCGCGAAACCCCGAGTACGAGGGCCAGGAGCGAGCCCAGCGCGGCCAGCGCCGCGCCCACCCGGACGACCGGGGCCAGTTCGGGCCGGCCGGCCGCCCGAACCGCGTCGGCCAGCGGCGCCGACGACTGCGCCAGCCCGTCGGCGCCGAGCACCGACAACGCCGCCACCGCCACCGCGGCGTACACCAGCAGGGCGATCCCGAGCGCGAGCGGCACCGCCCGCGGGATCGTCCGCTCCGGGTCCCGCACCTCCTCGCCCAGGGTCGTGATCCGCGCGTAGCCGGCGAAAGCGAAGAACAGCAGACCCGCGCCCTGCAACAGGCCGACGGCGTCCCAGTGGAAGCCGCCCAGCCGTCCCGCCTCGGCCGCGCCGGAGGACAGGCACACCACGACGACCCCGGCCAGCACCGCCAGTACCGCCGCCACGATCACCCGGCCGATCCGGGCGGACTTCTGCACCCCGCCGTAGCTCGCGGCGGTCAGCGCCACCACCGCCGCGACGGCCACGGCGTGCTGTTGGCCCGGCCAGACGTAGGCCCCCACGGTGAGGGCCATCGCCGCGCACGACGCGGTCTTGCCGATCACGAACCCCCAGCCGGCCAGATATCCCCAGAAGGGCCCGAGCCGTTCGCGCCCGTAGACGTAAGTGCCGCCGGAGGACGGGTACCGGGCGGCCAGCCGCGCCGAGGAGTGCGCGTTGCAGTAGGCCACGAGGGCCGCCAGGGCCAGAGCGGCGAGGAGCGCCCCGCCCGCCGCGCGCGCCGCCGGGGCGAGGGCCGCGAAGATACCGGCGCCGACCATCGCGCCGAGCCCGACGACGACGGCGTCGCGGACCCCCAGGGTGCGCTTCAACTGGTTTTCCACGGGCGGAGGATAGCCCGGCTAGATGACGCCTTCCCGGCCGGGAAGAGGCGTCCGCTTGCGCTCCCATCCCTCCAGGGCGGTGAGACAGGCGTGGCCGAGGTGGCGCAGCCCGCCCGGATCGAGCCGCACCGGATGCCCGTGCGGCAGTGCGTCCAGCGCGTCGAGCAGCTTGGGCAGCCGCAGGAAGCTGGGCGCTGCCCACGACCCGGACGCCAGCACCCCCGTCACCCGCACCTTCTCGACGGGCAGCCGCAGCAGGGCGGCCACGGCGGTGGCGCCGGCCACGCCGACGAGCGCCCCGGGCACCAGCCCGCCCACCACCCCGGTGACGATCCCCGGCTCGGCCGGCACCCCGGAGGCGGCCGCCCCCCCCTCGCACAGGGGCAACGCGACCAGTGCGACGACGACGGATGCCCCGAAGTCATCGCGGAAACGTGCCGGCCCCAGGCATGCGAGAACCCCTGCCACGCGGTGATGTGATGCCACCCAGCGTGGTGGGCGCACTCATCGCGGCCCAAGTGTTCACGGAAGCCCGCAGTGGCGCGTGCGCCGCACACGCCCCGCACCCCGGTAACCGCCGCGGCCCGGCGGTCGGTGAAGACCGCCGGGCCGGCGTGGTGGCAGGTCGGGGACCTGGGTCAGCGGTAGTTCACGAACTGGATCGCGAAGTCCAGGTCCTTGCCCTTGAGCAGCGCCTGGACCTCCTGGAGGTCGTCGCGGCTCTTGGAGCTGACGCGCAGCTCCTCGCCCTGGACCTGGGCCTTGACGCCCTTGGGACCCTCGTCCCGGATGATCTTCGCGACCTTCTTGGCGTTCTCCTGGGAGATGCCTTCCTCGATCGTGGCGAAGATCTTGTACTCCTTGCCGGACAGCTGCGGCTCGCCGGCGTCCAGCGCCTTGAGCGAGATCCCGCGCTTGACCAGCTTCGTCTCGAACACGTCGAGGACGGCCTTGACGCGCTCCTCGGAGTTCGCCTCCATCAGGATCTTCTCGCCGGACCAGGCGATCGTGGCGCCGGTGCCCTTGAAGTCGTAGCGCTGCGAGAGCTCCTTGGCGGCCTGGTTGAGGGCGTTGTCGACCTCCTGCCGCTCGACCTTCGAGACGATGTCGAAACTGGAGTCGGCCATGTGCTGTGGCTCCTTGATGTCGGTTGTGATCGCCCCGGAGGGCGCGGCCGGACAACCCCGGCCCGCTCCGCAAAGCCTAGCCACCGCACCCGCCCCCGGTGCTGATCAATCCGGTGGCGAACCACCCCCGGTCATCAGGTATCGTTTACGTCGTTGCCAGGGAGCGCCGCCGCAAGGCGGAAAAATGGCAGCGATCATGGCGGTGTGCCCGAGTGGCCAAAGGGAGCAGACTGTAAATCTGCCGGCTCAGCCTACCCAGGTTCGAACCCTGGCGCCGCCACGCGATGTGAGACCCCCGGACTGCGGAAACGCGGTGCGGGGGTCTTCTCGCATGCGTCAGCTCCAGGTACTCCGGCGAACCGGCCGGTGGGCAACCGGGCCGGTGACAAACCGGGCCCGTTACGGACCGCAACGTCGGGGGATCCCGGTCGTTCACCTGGGGTGAAGTGGACATCTGACGCACGGGGGAAGATCGGCGGCGGGGTGCTCGTCGCCCTGCTCGGGGTGGGGATTCCGGCTCTGATGGGAGCGACGCTCCATACGGACGTGGGGAAGCCGTACCAGGAGACCCGGCTGTACTTCGGCACCGAACGCCCCGACGGGCGGGGCCCGATCACGAAGCCGGATTTCATGCGGTTCCTGGACCGGGAGATCACCCCGTCCTTCCCCGAGGGGCTGACCGTCCACGACGGCTACGGCCAGTGGCGCGGCAAGGACGGCAAGGCCATCCGCGAGACCTCGTACGAGGTGGTCCTGCTGTACCCGGAGAAGGAAGCCGGCGAGCGCAGCGTGCGCATCGAGCGGATCCGGCAGGCCTACGAGAACCAGTACCAGCAGGATTCGGTCGGACGGTCCGACGACAAGGTGAACGCCGAGTTCTGAACCGCCGGACGTGGCGCGCGACGGTCCGTCAGTTGCCCGCCACGTCCTTGACGGCCACCTGCACCGGCGTCGAACCGGAGGTCAGCTCCAGGGTCAGGCCCGCCGTCGCCGGGGTCTCGATCAGCTCGGCCAGCACCGCCGCGACGTCGTCGCGCGGGACCACCCCGTGGCCCGTCCGCGCCTCCAGTCGGACCAGGCCCGTCCCGGCGTCGTCGATGAGCGAGGCGGGGCGCAGGATCGTCCACTCCAGGCCCAGCCGGGTGCGGACGTGGTCGTCGGCCTCGCCCTTCGCCCGCAGGTAGGCGTCGAAGACCTCGTCGCCTTCGTGGTGCGCGTCCGCGCCCATCGAAGAGACCATCAGGAAGCGGCGCACTCGGGCGCGTTCGGCGGCGTCGGCGAAGAGCACCGCCGCGTCCCGGTCCACGGTCTCCTTGCGCTCGATGCCGCTGCCGGGACCGGCGCCGGCCGCGAACACCGCCACGTCCGCGCCCTGCAGGATCCCCGCCACGTGTTCCACCGAGGCCGACTCCAGGTCGCACAGCACCGGCTCGGCGCCCGCCGCCCTGAGGTCGTTGCCCTGTGCCGGGTCGCGGATGATGCCCGCGACCTCGTACCCGCGCGCGGCGAGCAGGCGCTCCAGCCGCAGCGCGATCTGACCGTGTCCACCCGCGATGACGATGCGCATGATCCGACCGTACGACGAGCCGGGCGCCGCCGCCCGCGAACGCACGGCGAACGTTCAGGGGCCCGCCTCCGTACGGCCCTGCCGGGGCAGGTCCAGAGCCACCGCGACCGCGGAGTCGCAGTACTCCCGCACGGCACTCGTACGGGCTACCACCCGCCCGCGGTGGATCACGATCCGGCTGTACGCGAGCGACAGCACGCCCGCGATCCGGTCCCCGCGTACGGCGAGGAGCTCCGCCGGGAAACCGGCCTCCACCCGCACCTGCGGCAGGCCCATGGCCTCGCGGGCGCAGGCGCTGACCGACTCGTAGGCCTCGCCGGGTCGCATCCCGCCCTGGGAGGCCAGCAGGTACGCGGCCTCCAGCGGGTCGCCGCGGCCGACCGGGTTCCCGGCGTCCCTCAGCGCCCCGCTGCCGGCCGTGACCCGGACGCCGGCGGCCCGCAGCAGGCGCACGGGCGCGGTGCGCAGGCCCCGGCGCTCCAGGGCCGCGCAGTCGCCCTGGGGCAGGCAGGTCACCCGTACGCCGGCCGCGGCCAGCTGGTCGGCGGCGCGGGTGGCCACGTCGAGGGGCAGGCGGGACAGGCCGCCGCAGGGGCCGACGGTGACCCCTGGGCGCAGCCCGCCGGCCATCGCCGCGAGCCGGGAGAGGCGGCCGGGGTCGTCGCCGTCCGTGTGCAGGTCCACGGGGCAGCCGTGCTCGTCGGCGAGTTCCAGAACGGCTTCGAGGAAGCCCGTGGGGTCGGGGTCCAGGTCGGGGCAGCCGCCGATCACGGAGGCGCCCATCTTGACCGCGTCCCGCAGCATGGCGAGCCCGTCCGCGCCGGCCACCCCGGTCAGCAGCCGGGGCACGGCCACGGAGGTCAGGTCGGTCAGCCCGCGCAGGGAGCGGCGGGCCTGGAGCACGGCCTCCAGGGGGCCGAGGCCGTGCACGTCGCCGATCCGTACGTGCGAGCGCACGGCGGTGGCGCCGTGCCCGAGCTGGAGGAGGGCGGCCTCGGTGGCCCGGCGCTGGACCTCGTCGGGGGTGTACGAGACGGGGCCCTCGCCGTCCGCGGTCAGGGCGGTGTCCCCGTGGGCGTGCGGCTCGGCGGGGGCGGGCAGGAGCAGATAGCCGCTCAGGTCCACCCGGGACAGGGCCGGGGAGGGAAGGCTGCCCGTGGTGCCGACAGCCTGGATCCGGCCGCCGCCGAGTCGGACGTCGACGGTGCGGCCGTCGGTGAGGCGGGCCCCGGTGAGCAGCAGGGTGGTGGCCTCGGCTGCGACCGCGTTGCCGTTGACGCCATGGGGGGAGTGGAACGGCTGCTGCGGCTGGCTGTCGGACATCGCGCTCCTGCGGTGGCTCGGGCGGTTCCTGGGCCCGTGGCCGCGGCCCGCGGCCCAAGATCACGCAGCGTGCTCAGAGCCTAGGGCGCGGCGCACCCCGCTTCACGGAAGAGCGCAATAGTCGTACCGGTGTGGTGCGCACCCGGCGTGCGCCCGGGCGTGCGCCCCACGGCCCCCAAAAGGCACCGAGCGGCGCGCACGGGGGGCGTGAAGGGTGTGAGCCCGCACACAATCTGGCCGAGAAGTGGGTCGGGAGGGGCCGGTGGGCTGATCGAGAAGAGCGCCCGAACCCCCTCGGAGCCCTGTCCTCCCAAAGGATTTGGGCGATCGGCGGGCAACCGTGTAATGTCTTCATCGCTCGCCCCAATAGCTCAGTCGGTAGAGCGTCTCCATGGTAAGGAGAAGGTCTGCGGTTCGATTCCGCATTGGGGCTCTGGTGAGAGAGGTTCCCCACCCTCGGGTGGGGAGTCGATCACATCAAAGCGGCGTAGCTCAGTCGGTAGAGCAAGCGGCTCATAATCGCTGTGTCACCGGTTCAAGTCCGGTCGCCGCTACACACAGTAGCCGATTGCGGGGTCGGTCTCCCGGTCGGCTACTCTTGTATGCGTTCATCCGTCCCAATTTCCGTCAAGGAGCACTCACGTGGCTGCCACCGACGTCCGCCCGAAGATCACGCTGGCCTGCGTGGAGTGCAAGGAGCGGAACTACATCACCAAGAAGAACCGGCGTAACAACCCGGACCGTCTTGAGATGAAGAAGCACTGCCCGCGCTGCAACTCGCACACCGCGCACCGCGAGACCCGCTGATCCCAGCGAAGTCTCGAATAACAGGCACCGTCATGAGGTCGTCCCCTTCATTGGGGGGCGGCCTTGTGTCGTTTCCGTCTCCGGGTCCGCCCGTCTTTGTTCTTGTGTCTTTCGTGTCCCTTCATCAGGAGGTAGTGAGTCATGGCTCTCGACCAGTCCTTCGTGGGGCGGAGCTACCCGCCCACCGAGCCGTACGAGGTCGGCCGCGAGAAGATCCGCGAATTCGCGGTTGCGGTGGGTGACGCCAATCCCGTCTACACCGACGCAGAAGCCGCCAAGTCGTACGGCTACTCGGACGTGATCGCTCCGCCGACTTTTGTGTTTGCCATCACTTTCAAGGCGGCCGGCCAGGTCATCGAGGACCCGCAGCTGGGGCTGGACTACAGCCGTGTCGTGCACGGGGACCAGAAGTTCGCGTACTCGCGGCCGGTGCGGGCCGGTGACCGTCTGTCAGTGACCTCCACCATCGAGGCCGTGAAGTCGCTCGCGGGCAACGACATCATCGACATCCGCGGCGAGGTCCACGACGAGACCGGCGAGCACGTGGTGACGGCGTGGACGAAGCTCGTCTCCCGCGCCCCCGAGGAGGCCTGACATGGCATCGAAGATCCAGTACGCCGACGTCGAGGTCGGTACCGAGCTGCCGGCGGGATCCTTCCCCGTGACGCGCGCCACGCTCGTCCAGTACGCGGGTGCCTCGGGCGACTTCAACCCGATCCACTGGAACGAGAAGTTCGCCAAGGAGGTCGGACTGCCGGACGTCATCGCGCACGGCATGTTCACCATGGCCGAGGCGATCCGGGTGGTCACCGACTGGGTGGGCGACCCGGGTGCGGTGGTCGAGTACGGCGTGCGCTTCACCAAGCCCGTCGTGGTCCCGAACGACGACCAGGGCGGCCTGATCGAGGTCACCGCCAAGGTCGCGGCCAAGCTGGACGACAACCGCGTCCGCGTCGACCTGACGGCCATGAGCGCGGGCCAGAAGGTCCTGGGCATGTCCCGCGCGGTGGTCGCCCTCTCCTGAGGCAGGGCCGGTCAGCCGCGCGGGCTGGGCGGGCCGGGCGGGCCGGGCAGCTGGTAAGCCGGTTGAAAGCCAGGGCCGGTGGGCGGGATCGGTGGTGCGGGGACTGCGGGGGCGGGGCCGGTTGGGCGGGGTGATGCCGCACGACTGGCCGCGCGACCCGAAGCCACCCCGCACGGCTCCGGTCCGCCCTACGGGCCCCCTGGCCCGCAGCCCCCCAGCACGGCCCGGTCCGCCCTACGGGCCCAGCGATTCGAAGCCACTGCGGACGGTCCCGGTCCGCCAACGGGCCCCGGTGACTCGAAGACACCGCGCACGGCCCCGTCACTGCACGAGTGGCCGTGCCCCGAAGCCATCCCGCACGTCTCGGCCCCGCCCGACCGGTTGCGGCCCCGCACGGCCCCGTCCCGCCCGACCGGCCCCACCCCCGCAGCCGCTCCGCACGGTCTCGGCCCCGGCCGACCAGCTCGGGCCCCCGCCGCCACCCCGCACCGCCCGTCCACGGCCGACCGGTTCCTGGCCCGAAGCCTGCGTATGCTCTCGGCCCCGGCCGACCGGCTCCCGGCCCCGAAGCCGCTGCGCATGGTCCCGTCCCGGTTTCGACCGGCTCCCGCCCCTGTGGCGCCCCGCCCGGCCTGTTCACGGCCGACCGGTTCCTAGGTGGAAGCCGCTGCGCACGGTCTCGGCTCCGGCCGACCGGCTGCCGCCCCCCGCAGTCACCCCGCACGGCCCCGTCCGCTTCGACTGGCTACCGCCCCCGGAGTCACCCCGCACGGCCCGGCCCCGGCCGACCGGCTCCCGCCGCGAAGTCACGCCGCAAGGCACCGTTCCGCCCGGCCGGTCCCCGCGACTCGAACCACCCCGTCCGGCTCCGCCAACGCGCGAGTGGCCTCCGTACCCAAGCCACCTGCGCGGTCTCGGTCCCCCAGGGGCCCGCAGCTCGTAGCCCCGCCCCGCGTCCGTCCCGTCTGGAACCGCGCCGCCCGGCCCGCGCGCGGCCGCCCGTCAAGGATCCGCCCCGCCCTCCGCCCGCGGCTGCGCCTCCGCCCGCCCCGCCCGGCCCCTCCCTCCCACCCCGCGGCCCTGCCCTCCGCCCGCGGCCCGGCCGTCGAGGCTCCGCCTCCCGGCCGCCCCGCCTGGGCTCCCCGAGGCGAAGCCTCGCCCGCCTCCGCGCCCGCGAACGTCACCCCCTTGCGTAGTTAGTGATTGCGTACTAACTTACCCTCATGGCAAGGATGAGCGCAGATGAGCGGCGTGAGAGCGTCATTCGCGCGGCAGTGCACGAGTTCGCCCGGGGCGGGTACTACGGGACCTCCACCGAGGCGATCGCCAAGCGGGTGGGTGTCTCGCAGCCGTATCTCTTCCGGTTGTTCCCGAACAAGCTGGCCATCTTCCTCGCCGCCGCGGAGCGTTGTCTGCAGGAGACTCGCCAGGTCTTCGCCACCGCCTCCGAGGGGCTGTACGGCGAGGAGGCCACGCGGGCCATGGCGAACGCCTACACGCGGCTCATCGCCGAGGATCCCGACAAGCTCCAGATGCAGCTCCAGATGTACGTCACCGTGGCCGCCGCCGAGGCGGCCGGCGATCACGAGCTCGGGGAGCTCGTCCGCAAGGGGTGGCTGGAGCTGTGGGACACGGTGCACGTGCCGTTCGGCGACGACGTGAAGGAGACTACGACCTTCATGGCGTACGGGATGCTGATCAACACCCTCGCCGCCATGGGCTTCCCGCCCGAGCACCGGGTCTGGCAGGGGTTGTACCCAGAGGCCCAGGTCAACGGCCGCCTGGAGAAGTGACGGCGGCGCGCCGCCCGCCCGGCATGCGCCGCCTGCCCACCGCACCCATGAGCACGAAAGTTAGTCAGCAATAACTAACATAAGTCCGCAGGGGGAATCGTGAACACACAGCAAGGCAGGGACACCAAGCTCCGGGGGCCCGCCGTCTGGGCCCTCATCCTCACCGGCGCCGCCAGCTTCATGGCCGCCCTCGACAACCTCGTCGTCACCACCGCGCTGCCCGCCATCCGGTCGGACCTCGGCGGCAAGCTGGAGGACCTGGAGTGGACGGTGAACGCCTACACGCTCACCTTCGCCGTCCTCCTCATGTTCGGCGCGGCCCTCGGTGACCGGTTCGGGCGGCGCAAGCTCTTCATAGCCGGCCTCGCCGTGTTCACGGGCGCCTCCGCCGCGGCCGCCCTCTCGCCCGGCATCGACGCCCTCATTGCCGCCCGCGCCGTCCAGGGCGTCGGCGCCGCGATCATGATGCCGCTCACCCTCACCCTGCTCACCGCCGCCGTCCCCGCCGCCCGTCGCGGCATGGCCCTCGGCATCTACGGCGCCGTCACCGGCCTCGCCGTCGCCAGCGGCCCCCTCATCGGCGGCAGCCTCACCGAGCACATCTCCTGGCAGTGGATCTTCTGGCTGAACGTACCGATCGGCCTCGCCCTGATCCCGCTCGCCCGCCTGCGCCTCGCCGAGTCCACCGCCCCCGGCGCCCGCCTCGACCTGCCCGGCACCCTGCTCATCAGCGGCGGACTGTTCGGCATCGTCTACGGCCTGGTGAACGCCAACGCGGAGGGCTGGACCAGCGCCCCCGTCCTGACCTCGTTGATCACGGGCGCCGCCCTCGTCGGCGGGTTCATCTACCACGGCTCCACCAGCGCCAACCCCATGCTCCCCATGCGGCTCTTCCGCAACCGCGGCTTCCTCGGGATCAACCTGGCCAGCCTGCTGATGTTCCTGGGGATGTTCGGCTCGATCTTCCTGCTCAGCCAGTTCCTCCAGGGCGTCTCGGGCTACTCGCCCACAGAGGCCGGACTGCGGATGCTCCCCTGGACCGGCATGCCGATGATCGTCGCGCCGATCTCGGGCATCCTCTCCGACCGGATCGGCGGCCGCCCCGTCGTCGCCACCGGGCTCGCGCTCCAGGCCATCGGGCTCGGCTGGTTCGCGATGATCCTGAGCGCGGACCTCTCGTACGCCGCCCAGCTTCCGGCGCTGATCATCAGCGGCATCGGCATGGGCATGTACTTCGCCCCCGCCTCCAACGTCCTGATGTCCACCGTGGCCCCGGCCGACCAGGGCAAGGCCTCCGGCACCAACAACGCCCTGCGCGAGGTCGGCGGAGCCCTCGGTGTGGCCGTACTGGCCTCCGTCTTCTCCGCCCAGGGCGGCTACGAGTCCCCGCAGGCCTTCACGGACGGCACGGTCCCCGCCCTGTGGATCGGCGCCGGTGCGGTCGCCGTCTCGGCCGCCCTGGCCCTGCTGCTGCCGCGCAAGACCCGGTCCGGGACCGCCCCGGCCGTTGCCCCCGCCGAGGTGCGGGGCCGCGTCCCCGCCGCGACGCCGTAAGCCCGGAGCAGGCGCCGCCACCGACGAGACCCCCCTTGAGCGATCCGAGCTGAAGCGATCCGAGCTAAGGAGTGCCCGCCATGCCCGACGTTCCCTGGTCCACCCCCACCCAGCCCGCCCCGGACGCCGAGGTCTACGTCATGGCGTCCCGCTTCGAGACCGCCACCCTCACCGGCGCCGTCAGGTTCTTCCTCAAGGCCCCCGGCATCATCCGCCAGATCCGCAAGGCCCCCGGCGCCCACGGGGTCGCCCTGCGGGCGCGCGTCCCGCGCCGGACCTTCCTCACCCTCTCCGCGTGGGAGGACCGCGACGCGCTCCACCGGTTCGCCCGGAGCGAGCCCCACCGCTCCAGCTCCCGGGCGGCGGCCGCCTACATGAAGGAATCGGCCTTCACCTTCTGGACCGTACGGGCCCGTGACCTGCCCATCGGCTGGGAGGAGGCCGAGCGTCGCCTCGCCGAGCAGGAGCCGAACCAGTGAGCCGCGGTCCGTGGCCCCGCAGGGATGCGAGGGGTACGGACCGTACTCTTGTCCACGTGCAGGAACTCCACGACGCCCCCCTCGCCCCGCTGACCACCTTCCGCCTCGGTGGTCCCGCAGCCCGCCTGGTCACCGCGACCACCGACGCCGAGGTGGTCGCCGCCGTCCGCGCCGCGGACGAGAGCGGCACCCCGCTCCTGGTCATCGGCGGCGGCAGCAACCTGGTCATCGGGGACCAGGGCTTCGACGGCACCGCCCTGCGCATCGCGACCACCGGCTTCGCCCTCGACGGCACCACCCTCGAGCTCGCGGCCGGCGAGAACTGGAGCGACGCCGTCGCCCGCACCGTCGAAGCCGGCCTCGCCGGCATCGAGTGCCTCGCCGGAATCCCCGGCTCCGCCGGTGCGACGCCCATCCAGAACGTGGGGGCGTACGGCCAGGAGGTCTGCGACACCATCACCGAGGTCGTCGCCTACGACCGCACCAGCGGCGAAACGGTCACCCTGAGCGCCGCCGAGTGCGCGTTCACGTACCGGGGCAGCCTCTTCAAGCAGCAGCCCGAGCGGTACGTCGTCCTGCGCGTGCGCTTCGCCCTGGAGGACGCGGGCGGCCTGTCCGCCCCGATCAAGTACCCCGAGACCGCCCGCGCGCTCGGCGTCGAGGCCGGCGACCGCGTCCCGGCCGCCACCGCCCGCGAGACCGTGCTGCGCCTGCGCGCCGGCAAGGGCATGGTCCTCGACCCGGCCGACCACGACACCTGGTCGGCCGGCTCCTTCTTCCACAACCCGATCCTGACCGACGAGGCCTACGCCGCCTTCCTCGCCCGCGTCCAGGACCGCCTCGGCACCGGCACCGCGCCGCCCGCGTACCCCGCCGGCGACGGCCGTACGAAGACCAGCGCGGCCTGGCTGATCGACAAGGCCGGTTTCACCAAGGGCTACGGCACCGGTCCCGCGCGCATCTCCACCAAACACACCCTCGCCCTCACCAACCGCGGCGGGGCCACCACCGAGGACCTCCTCGCCCTCGCCCGCGAGGTCGTCGCGGGCGTCCACGCGGCCTTCGGCGTCACCCTGGTCAACGAACCGGTGACGGTCGGCGTCAGCATCTGAGGAGCCCCGGCCGCCCATGCTCTGTCCCCTGCACGGGGCCGGTACGGACCCCACCCGGCTCGTGGGTCGCACCCTCAGCCGTGTCGTCGCGTCCTGGCACGTCAGCGACGGCGAACGCTCCGAGGCGCCCCTCGACGTCTGGCTGATCGACAGCGTCGGCGACTCCATCCGCATCACCACCGGGTCCGACCAGTGCCTCATCGTCGAATCCGCCGCACCGCACGAGCCGTACGACATGGGGGAGTGGGGCCGCATCGAGGTCGGCGAGGACCTCGGCGATCACCCCTTCCTGCGCCACCTCGGCGAGACCGTCGCCTCGGTCGCCGAGTTCGCGCTGCCCGAGCAGGGCCGCACCCACCTGGAGATCGGCTTCCCGGACGGCGGCCGGGTGCGGGCCGACTGCTACGAGGGGGACCTGCGGCTCACCCGGTGAGCCAGTGGTCGATCCCGGCCAGCAGCTTGGCCTGTACGTCCTCGGGCGCGGCCGAACCGCGCACCGACTGGCGGGCCAGCTCGGCGAGCTCCGCGTCCGTGAACGCGTGGTGGCGGCGGGCGATCTCGTACTGGGCCGCGAGCCGGGACCCGAAGAGCAAGGGGTCGTCGGCGCCGAGGGCCATCGGGACGCCGGCTTCGAAGAGGGTGCGCAGCGGCACGTCCTCGGGCCGCTCGTAGACGCCGAGCGCCACGTTGGAGGCCGGGCAGACCTCGCAGGTGATCTGCCGGTCGGCCAGCCGCTTCAGCAGCCGGGGGTCCTCGGCGGCCCGTACGCCGTGCCCGATGCGGGAGGCGTGGAGATCGTCGAGACAGTCGCGTACGGAGGCGGGGCCGGTGAGTTCCCCGCCGTGCGGGGCGGCGAGGAGGCCGCCCTCGCGGGCGATGGCGAAGGCCCGGTCGAAGTCGCGGGCCATGCCCCGGCGCTCGTCGTTGGACAGGCCGAAGCCGACGATGCCGCGGTCGGCGTAACGGACGGCGAGGCGGGCGAGGGTACGGGCGTCGAGGGGGTGTTTCATGCGGTTGGCCGCGATGAGGACCCGCATCCCGAGGCCGGTCTCGCGGGACGCGCTGTCCACGGCGTCGAGGATGATCTCGACGGCCGGGATCATCCCGCCGAGCAGGGGCGCGTAGGAGGTGGGATCCACCTGGATCTCCAGCCAGCCGCTGCCGTCCCGTACGTCCTCCTCCGCCGCCTCGCGGACCAGGCGGCGGATGTCGTCCGGCTCACGCAGGCAGGAGCGGGCGGCGTCATAGAGCCGCTGGAAGCGGAACCAGCCGCGCTCGTCGGTGGCGCGGAGCTTGGGGGGCTCGCCGGCGGTGAGGGCGTCCGGGAGGCGTACGCCGTACTTGTCGGCGAGCTCCAGGAGGGTCGATGGTCGCATCGAGCCGGTGAAGTGCAGGTGGAGGTGGGCTTTCGGCAGAAGCGTGAGATCGCGTGCGTGCTCCATTCGCTGATCCTGCCGTACCGCTGCGCTGGGCGGGAGGGGGTTTTACCTTTTGGGGGCTTGCCCGAGCCTGTGTACGGGCCGGGGTGGCGGGGAGGGTCCGCTGCGCGGGGCCTTCCCGGGCGCTGCCCGGACCCGCGCCTCAAACGCCGGCGGGGCTGAAAGATCGGGGCTCCGCCCCGGACCCCGCGCCTCGAACGACGGCGGGGCTGAATGATCGGGGCTCCGCCCCGGACCCGCGCCTCGAACGCCGGCGGGGTTGGAGGGGTGCGGCCAGGCTGGATCGAGGGGATACGACTGAGCGGCGGCCCCCCAGGGGGAGCCGCCACTCAGGGCTGGGGGTCAGGCCTTGGCTTCGGCCAGGAGCTTCTGGACGCGGGAGACGCCCTCCACCAGGTCCTCGTCACCCAGGGCGTAGGACAGGCGCAGGTAGCCGGGGGTGCCGAAGGCCTCGCCCGGGACGACCGCGACCTCGACCTCGTCCAGGATCAGGGCGGCGAGCTCGACGGAGGTCTGGGGGCGCTTGCCGCGGATCTCCTTGCCGAGCAGGGCCTTGACCGAGGGGTACACGTAGAACGCGCCCTCGGGGGTCGGGCAGACGACGCCGTCGATCTCGTTCAGCATCCGCACGATCGTCTGGCGGCGGCGGTCGAAGGCGGTGCGCATCTCGTGGACGGCGTCCAGGTTGCCGGAGACGGCGGCCAGCGCCGCGACCTGGGCCACGTTGGAGACGTTGGAGGTGGCGTGCGACTGCAGGTTGGTCGCGGCCTTGACCACGTCGCGGGGGCCGATGATCCAACCCACGCGCCAGCCGGTCATCGCGTACGTCTTGGCGACGCCGTTGACGACGATGCACTTGTCGGCCAGCTCGGGGACGATCGCGGGGAGCGAGACGAACTTCGCGTCGCCGTAGACCAGGTGCTCGTAGATCTCGTCCGTCAGGACCCACAGGCCCTTCTCGGCGGCCCAGCGGCCAATCGCCTCGGCGTCGGCCTCGCTGTAGACCGCGCCCGTGGGGTTGGACGGGGAGACGAAGAGGACGACCTTCGTGCGCGCGGTGCGGGCCGCTTCGAGCTGCTCGACGGAGACGCGGTACCCCGTGGTCTCGTCGGCCACCACCTCGACGGGGACGCCGCCGGCGAGACGGATGGACTCCGGGTAGGTGGTCCAGTACGGGGCCGGGACGATGACCTCGTCACCCGGGTCGAGGATGGCCGCGAAGGCCTCGTAGATCGCCTGCTTGCCGCCGTTGGTGACGAGGACCTGCGAGGCGTCGACCTCGTAGCCGGAGTCGCGCAGCGTCTTGGCGGCGATCGCGGCCTTCAGCTCGGGCAGGCCGCCGGCCGGCGTGTAGCGGTGGTACTTGGGGTTGCGGCAGGCCTCGACCGCGGCCTCGACGATGTAGTCCGGGGTCGGGAAGTCGGGCTCGCCGGCGCCGAAGCCGATCACCGGGCGCCCGGCGGCCTTGAGGGCCTTGGCCTTGGCGTCGACGGCGAGGGTGGCGGACTCGGAAATGGCGCCGATACGGGCGGACACCCGGCGCTCGGAGGAAGGCGTTGCAGAGGTCATGCGGGCAATCGTCCCAGACGGCCAAGAAGCGCCGCACACCGTTTCAGTCAACGGACCGCAGCACGAGCGCAGCATCACCGCAGCATGTCCGGACGGGTTCTGTTCGACGTCAGGGCCCGGTTCACGTACACTCACCTGTCGTTGGACCTCGCCAGCCGCTGCGAAGCGTGAGCACTCCGTGCACTCGCCCGGATGCGGTAGGTTGGGGGACGCAAAGGGTCGTAGCTCAATTGGTAGAGCACTGGTCTCCAAAACCAGCGGTTGGGGGTTCGAGTCCCTCCGGCCCTGCTCCACACTCCCTCTCGGATGTGTGTGCGCAGGTACGTACTTAGATGCAACGCCGTGCGGCGCAACCGGGCGCGGTACGGCCACGACCCGGATTCAGGTGAGAGACGTGACGGACGCCCTGGGCTCCATCGACATGCCTGACGCCGAGGACGAGACGCGCGAGAAGAAGGCCCGCAAGGGCGGCAAGCGCGGCAAGAAGGGTCCTCTGGGCCGGCTCGCGCTTTTCTACCGCCAGATCGTCGCGGAACTCCGCAAGGTTGTCTGGCCCACTCGCAACCAGCTCACGACGTACACCACCGTGGTGATTGTCTTCGTCGTCATCATGATCGGTCTGGTGACCGTGATTGACTATGGGTTCCAGGAAGCCATCAAGTTCGTCTTCGGCTGATCCCCGCGGAGGGCGGCGCCTTGATGGGTGCCGCCCGTTTTCGCATGTTCCACCACCTTTTGTATTCCAGGAAGAAGCAGCCACCGTGTCTGACCCGAACCTGAACGCGAGCCACGACTCCGTCGAGTCCGTCGAGGACGCGCTCGACATCGTCGAGGCGGCGGACGCTGTGGACCCTGACGAGGCCGAGCGCGCCGACGCCAAGGCGGGTGTCCCCGCCGAAGAGGCCGCGCTGCACGTCGAGTCCGCCCCGGGCGAAGACGCGGACGAGGCCGACGCCGAGTTCGAGGACGACGCCGAGGTCGAAGAGGCTGCCGACGACGCAGACGTCGAAGCCGGTGTCGAGGCCGACGCCGAGGCCGAGGCCGACGAGGAGGCCGAAGAGGCCGCCCCGGTCGAGCCCGCCGAGCCCGTCGACCCCATCCAGGCCCTGCGCGAGGAGCTGCGCCTCCTCCCCGGCGAGTGGTACGTGATCCACACCTACGCCGGTTACGAGAAGCGCGTGAAGGCCAACCTGGAGCAGCGCGCCGTCTCGCTGAACGTCGAGGAGTTCATCTACCAGGCCGAGGTGCCCGAGGAAGAGATCGTCCAGATCAAGAACGGCGAGCGCAAGAACGTCCGGCAGAACAAGCTGCCCGGTTACGTTCTCGTCCGCATGGATCTGACGAACGAGTCCTGGGGCGTCGTCCGCAACACGCCTGGTGTCACCGGCTTCGTCGGCAACGCGTACGACCCGTACCCGCTGACCCTGGACGAGATCGTCAAGATGCTCGCCCCGGAGGCGCAGGAGAAGGCCGCCAAGGCCGCCGCGGAAGAGGCCGGCCTGCCCGCGCCGTCCGTCAAGCGGACCATCGAGGTCCTGGACTTCGAGGTCGGCGACTCGGTCACCGTCACCGACGGCCCGTTCGCGACGCTGCAGGCGACGATCAACGAGATCAACCCCGACTCGAAGAAGGTCAAGGGCCTCGTCGAGATCTTCGGCCGCGAGACCCCGGTCGAGCTCAGCTTCGACCAGATCCAGAAGAACTGATCTTCTGGTCCCACGCTTCCGGACAGGTCAGATCGCCCCGATAAGGGCGGTCTGACCTGCTCGGTTTTCAGCCCCGCACCGATACCCGTTATCGTGGTGCGGTATGCCTCCATCCGGATGACCGGTTGGCGGCGAAAAACTCTCACTAGGACCCGGAGAGAGCAATGCCTCCCAAGAAGAAGAAGATCACGGGGCTCATCAAGCTCCAGATCAAGGCCGGTGCGGCCAACCCGGCTCCGCCGGTCGGCCCCGCGCTCGGTCAGCACGGCGTCAACATCATGGAGTTCTGCAAGGCCTACAACGCCGCGACCGAGTCGCAGCGTGGCATGGTCGTGCCGGTGGAGATCACGGTCTACGACGACCGTTCCTTCACCTTCATCACCAAGACTCCGCCGGCCGCGCGCCTCATCCTGAAGCACGCGGGCGTGGAGAAGGGCTCCGGCGAGCCTCACAAGACCAAGGTCGCGAAGCTCACGGCCGCCCAGGTCAAGGAGATCGCCGAGCTGAAGATGCCCGACCTGAACGCCAACGACATCGACGCCGCCGTGAAGATCATCTCTGGCACCGCGCGCTCGATGGGCATCACCGTCGAAGGCTGATCCAGCCACCCTCCAGCACCACCAGTGGTAGGACCAAGCGCTGGTCCGCACCACGACTCCACGCCTGAAGAATCAACACAGGAGCAGAAGTGAAGCGCAGCAAGACTCTCCGCGCTGCGGACGCCAAGGTCGACCGGGAGAAGCAGTACGCCCCGCTCGAGGCCGTCCGTCTCGCCAAGGAGACCACCACGACCAAGTTCGACGCCACCGTCGAGGTCGCCTTCCGTCTGGGTGTCGACCCGCGCAAGGCCGACCAGATGGTCCGCGGCACCGTGAACCTCCCGCACGGCACCGGCAAGACCGCCCGGGTCCTGGTCTTCGCGACCGGTGACCGTGCTGCGGCCGCGGAAGCCGCCGGCGCCGACATCGTCGGCGACGACGAGCTCATCAACGAGATCGCCAAGGGCAACCGCCTCAACGAGTTCGACGCCGTTGTGGCCACCCCGGACCTCATGGGCAAGGTCGGCCGCCTCGGCCGCGTGCTCGGTCCCCGTGGCCTCATGCCGAACCCGAAGACCGGCACCGTCACCATGGACGTCGCGAAGGCTGTCACCGAGATCAAGGGTGGCAAGATCGAGTTCCGCGTCGACAAGCACTCGAACCTGCACTTCATCATCGGCAAGGTCTCCTTCTCCGATGAGCAGCTGGTCGAGAACTACGGCGCGGCCCTGGACGAGATCCTGCGTCTGAAGCCGTCCGCCGCGAAGGGCCGCTACATCAAGAAGGCCGCCCTGAGCACCACGATGGGCCCCGGCATCCAGCTGGACTCCAACCGCACCCGGAACCTCCTCGTCGAGGAAGACCCGGCTGCTGTCTGAGCCTGATGGCTCACTGAGTGGCTGAAACGGGCCCTCGCCACCCTTCACGGGGCGGCGGGGGCCCGTTTTCCGTGTTTCGGGCCACATGTCGCCCGATACGGGGCCGTGCGCCGAGGGTCCGCCGCCGGGGCGACGTAGGGTCCCCTTGACCGAAGTCATTCAAGGGGTGGGGACCTCGTATGTCCGTGTACCGGAAGAAGACCGTCGGCGCCGCACTGGCCGCCGTCCTGCTCGTGGGCGGCGCCACGGCGTGCGACAACGACAAGAAGGACGACTCCGGCAGGGCCGCGGTCGGTGCGTCCGCGCAGCCGGGCAAGCCGGTGGCCGACGGCAGTGCCACCAAGGCGCTCGCGGCGGCGTACAAGAAGACCTCGGCCGCCAAGTCGGCCAAGGTGCGCATAACGATGTCGATGCCCGCCTCCCTTGAGGGCGGCGGCACCGTGGAGATGACGGGCGTCCAGGGGTGGGACCCCACCGTCATGGACATCACCATGAAGGGCGGCCCCGGCGCCGCCCGCGGCGTCGACTCGGTGCGCATGATCATGAAGAACGACGTGATGTTCATGGAGATGCCGGCCGACTCGCCGATGTCCGGGGGCATGGACGGCAAGCGCTGGATGAAGCTCGACATGAACGCCGCCGCCGCGGCCTCGCCGGACGCCGAGGCGCTGAAGAAGCTCGGCGGCCTGGGCGGCGTGGAACAGAGCCAGGACCCGGCCAAGCAGCTCGCGCTGCTCCTCAGCTCGCCGAACGTGAAGCACCTCGGGGCCGAGAAGGTCGAGGGCGCGGACGCCGAGCACTACAAGGGCACCCTGAGCTTCGAGGAGATGCTCGCCGCCGACCAGTCCTCCAAGGCGCTGACCGAGGACGACCGCAAGAAGTTGGTCGACGCCACGAAGACGGCCGGCATCAAGGGCTACGACATGGACGTCTGGGTCAACAAGGACGGCTACCCGGTCCACATGAAGGTCGGCATGAACATGCCCCAGGGGACGATGAACGTCGACGCCTTCTACTCGGACTACGGCTCCGGGGCCACCGTGCAGACCCCGCCGGAGAACGAGACCCTCGACCTCTTCGGCATGCTCAAGGAACTGGGCGCGGCCGGAGCCGGCGCCGGGGCCTGACCCGCCCGCGGCGCGCCGTAGCGGTCGCCGCAGCAGTAGAGAGATCCATTTCATGGGGGAGAACCAGATGAACAAGGCTGTCCGCAGCCGGGCCGGTATCGCGATGGCGGGGGCCGCACTGCTCGCGGGCGGTCTCACCGCCTGCGGCGACGGCAAGGCCGCCTCGGCGGACGCCGCGGCCGGCGGGGGCAAGGGGGCCGGCAAGGCGCACTCGTCCGTCGAGGCGGTGAAGGCGTCCTACCTGAAGACGGTGGCGGCCAAGTTCGCCAAGGCGGAGCTGTCCACCGTCGGGAGCGACGGCAAGACGAGCGGCCAGGTGGGCACGAAGGGCTGGTACCCGTCCAGCCACGACGTGACGCTGAAGGGCGACAAGGGCGACACCCGCTCGATCATGATCGGCGACATCATCTACACGCACCTGGACGCGCCCCTCGAAGGCAAGTCCTGGATGCGGATGAACCTGGCGCGGGACGGCAAGCCGGGGGTCCGGCTGAACGAGGATCCGGCCGAGTACCTCGCGATGCTGCTGGGCCAGGAGAAGCTCACGCACGTCGGGGCCGAGAAGACCGACGGCGTCGACGCCCAGCACTACAAGGGCAGCTTCAGCAACGAGGACCTGCTCAAGGCGGACGAGTCGACCAAGGTCATGGAGGAGAAGAACCGCCAGTACCTCCACGAGTCCGTCAAGCACGTCAAGACCTTCGAGGTTGACCTGTGGATCGGCAAGGACGGCTACCCCGTGCGCGTCGACTCCGTCAGCACGGACGGGAAGGGCACGACGAAGACCACGGCGAAGTTCTCCGACTTCGGCGTGGCCGCCCCGGTCCAGGCCCCGCCGGCCGATCAGGTCGTCGACCTGAGCGCGAGCCTCGCGGAGACCGACCGCAAGCTGAAGGAGACCGACCAGAAGCTGGAGGAGGCCGGGGAAACGCTGAAGGAGGCCGACAAGACGCTGCGGGACGCCGGACTGGGGGGACTCGACGGCTCCTGAGGCGGCCCCCAAGGTGCCTCAGGCAGCCCGCGGGAAGGTCCGCTCCTGAGGCGATTTGCCTCGGCTGGACCCCTTCACGTAGTCTTCCCCAGAAGCCAAAGACCGCTGGTCGTTGCCGTGCCTGCAAGGGTGCGGTGGCCGAAGGATCCGCTGAGCGCGGACGTCCTGCGCAGGTGTTCGTGGAAAAGCTCCCGGAGTAGTTCGGTCGAGCTTACGCCCCGTGCGCATGCGCCGGGGCGTTTCGTATGTTCCAGCCCCTTCTGAGCGGTCCTCATCACCCGGAAGGAGGCCGACGCTCTATGGCAAGGCCCGACAAGGCTGCCGCGGTAGCCGAGCTCACGGACCAGTTCCAGAGCTCGAACGCCGCCGTGCTGACCGAGTACCGGGGTCTCACCGTCGCGCAGCTCAAGACGCTGCGTCGTTCGCTCGGTGAGAACGCCCAGTACGCCGTGGTGAAGAACACGCTGACCAAGATTGCGGCCAACCAGGCCGGGATCACCGCGCTGGACGAGCACTTCGCTGGTCCGACCGCGGTCGCCTTCATCACCGGTGACCCGGTGGAGTCGGCGAAGAGCCTGCGTGACTTCGCCAAGGAGAACCCGAACCTCATCATCAAGGCGGGTGTCCTTGATGGTAAGGCGCTCACCGCCGATGAGATCAAGAAGCTTGCGGACCTCGAGTCCCGCGAGGTTCTGCTCAGCAAGCTGGCCGGCGCGTTCAAGGGCAAGCAGTCTCAGGCTGCCTCGCTCTTCCAGGCGCTGCCGTCGAAGTTCGTCCGCACCGCGGAAGCGCTTCGCGTCAAGCTCGCCGAGCAGGGCGGTGCCGAGTAATTCGGCTCGCGCACTGATCCACGCCGCCTAGTGCGTGGGTCGTAGCGGGCCGTTACGCCCGCCTCTATATACATCCGGCACCTGCCGAATTAGTGGAAGGATCGCCCATCATGGCGAAGCTCTCTCAGGACGACCTCCTCGCCCAGTTCGAGGAGATGACCCTCATCGAGCTCTCTGAGTTCGTGAAGGCCTTCGAGGAGAAGTTCGACGTCACCGCCGCCGCGGCCGTCGCCGTTGCCGCTCCGGGTGCCCCGGGCGCCCCGGTCGAGGCCGCCGAGGAGCAGGACGAGTTCGACGTCGTCCTCACCGCCGCCGGTGACAAGAAGATCCAGGTCATCAAGGTCGTGCGCGAGCTGACCTCCCTGGGCCTCAAGGAGGCCAAGGACCTCGTCGACGGTGCGCCGAAGCCCGTCCTCGAGAAGGTCGCCAAGGAGGCCGCTGACAAGGCCGCCGAGGCCCTCAAGGGCGCCGGCGCCTCGGTCGAGGTCAAGTAACACCTCTGGGGCCTCTCTGAGGCTCCAACCAAGGGCGATCACCCGTAAGGGTGGTCGCCCTTTGGCGTACCCGCAGTGCCTGACTTGCCCTGGTCTCGTTGGGGAGTAGGGTGATCTTCGTTGTCCCGACGCCGGGTCCGAAGATGATCCGCTCGGAGCACGAGGCCTTGACGAACGGGACGCGGCGCGCAATTCTCAGTCCCGTCGACAGCTCGATCCACCTCGATCCGAGATCCGAGGCATGGAACGACTACGAAGAGGGCAGTACTGATACGCGCTCTGTGTGCGAGCGCCGCAGCGTTGGACGCAGTGTTGGTCGAACACCGTGTGGGTTGAACGAGTGGGGAAGGCCTGTTGCCGGTTTCCGGAAACCTGGTCTGGACATCAGTGAGCCGAGTGGCTACACTGACCCTTTGCGCTGCCTGTTAGCTGTCCCCTGCCCGTCGCCAGGGACATGCCCACGCTTGAGCACACTTGATTGAACCGCCCTGACCTGGCTTTTCACCAGATTTGGGGGGCCCGTCTTCTGTGTCTGCTGGGACCGGTACGCGCGTAGTGAGTCCGAGCCCTCGGAAGGACCCCCTCTTGGCCGCCTCGCGCAACGCCTCGACCAATACGAACAACGGTGCCAGCACCGCCCCGCTGCGCATCTCCTTTGCAAAGATCAAGGAGCCCCTCGAGGTTCCGAACCTCCTGGCGCTGCAGACCGAGAGCTTTGACTGGCTGCTCGGCAACGCAGCCTGGAAGGCTCGCGTCGAGTCGGCGCTTGAGAGTGGACAGGACGTCCCCACCAAGTCCGGTCTGGAAGAGATCTTCGAAGAGATCTCGCCGATCGAGGACTTCTCCGGGTCGATGTCGCTGACCTTCCGCGACCACCGTTTCGAGCCGGCGAAGAACTCCGTCGACGAGTGCAAGGAGCGCGACTTCACGTACGCGGCTCCGCTGTTCGTCACGGCCGAGTTCACGAACAACGAGACCGGAGAGATCAAGTCTCAGACGGTCTTCATGGGCGATTTCCCGCTCATGACCAACAAGGGCACCTTCGTCATCAACGGCACCGAGCGTGTCGTCGTGTCGCAGCTTGTCCGCTCCCCCGGTGTCTACTTCGACTCCTCCATCGACAAGACGTCCGACAAGGACATCTTCTCCGCCAAGATCATCCCGTCCCGGGGTGCCTGGCTGGAGATGGAGATCGACAAGCGCGACATGGTCGGTGTACGCATCGACCGCAAGCGCAAGCAGTCCGTCACCGTCCTCCTGAAGGCTCTCGGCTGGACCACCGAGCAGATCCTCGAGGAGTTCGGCGAGTACGAGTCCATGCGCGCCACCCTGGAGAAGGACCACACCCAGGGCCAGGACGACGCGCTGCTCGACATCTACCGCAAGCTGCGCCCGGGCGAGCCGCCGACCCGTGAGGCCGCTCAGACGCTGCTCGAGAACCTCTACTTCAACCCCAAGCGCTACGACCTCGCCAAGGTCGGCCGCTACAAGGTGAACAAGAAGCTCGGCGCCGACGAGCCGCTCGACGCCGGTGTGCTCACCACGGACGACGTCATCGCGACGATCAAGTACCTGGTCAAGCTGCACGCGGGCGAGACCGAGACGACCGGCGAGTCCGGCCGTTCGATCGTGGTCGAGACCGATGACATCGACCACTTCGGCAACCGTCGTCTGCGCAACGTCGGCGAGCTCATCCAGAACCAGGTCCGCACGGGTCTGGCTCGTATGGAGCGCGTCGTGCGTGAGCGCATGACCACCCAGGACGTCGAGGCGATCACGCCGCAGACCCTGATCAACATCCGGCCGGTCGTCGCCTCCATCAAGGAGTTCTTCGGCACCAGCCAGCTGTCGCAGTTCATGGACCAGAACAACCCGCTGTCGGGTCTGACGCACAAGCGTCGTCTCTCGGCGCTGGGTCCCGGTGGTCTGTCCCGTGAGCGGGCCGGCTTCGAGGTCCGTGACGTCCACCCGTCGCACTACGGCCGCATGTGCCCGATCGAGACCCCTGAAGGCCCGAACATCGGTCTGATCGGCTCGCTCGCCTCCTACGGCCGCGTCAACGCGTTCGGTTTCGTCGAGACCCCGTACCGCAAGGTCATCGACGGTGTCGTCACCGACGAGGTCGACTACCTGACGGCCGACGAGGAAGACCGCTTCGTCATCGCCCAGGCCAACGCCGGCCTGTCCGAGGACATGCGCTTCACCGAGAACCGCGTCCTGGTCCGCCGTCGTGGCGGCGAGATCGACTACATCGCCGGCGACGACGTCGACTACATGGACGTCTCCCCGCGCCAGATGGTGTCCGTCGCGACCGCGATGATCCCCTTCCTGGAGCACGACGACGCCAACCGTGCCCTCATGGGCGCGAACATGATGCGCCAGGCCGTTCCGCTCATCAAGGCGGAGGCGCCGCTCGTCGGCACCGGCATGGAGTACCGCTGTGCGGTCGACGCCGGTGACTCGATCCGCGCGGAGAAGGACGGTGTGGTCCAGGAGGTCTCGGCCGACTACATCACCGTCGCCAACGACGACGGCACGTACACCACGTACCGCGTCGCCAAGTTCTCCCGCTCGAACCAGGGCACCTCGGTCAACCAGAAGGTCATCGTCAACGAGGGTGACCGGATCATCGAGTCCCAGGTCCTCGCCGACGGTCCCGCGACCGAAGAGGGCGAAATGGCCCTCGGCAAGAACCTGCTCGTCGCGTTCATGCCGTGGGAAGGTCACAACTACGAGGACGCGATCATCCTGTCGCAGCGCCTCGTGCAGGACGACGTCCTCTCCTCGATCCACATCGAGGAGCACGAGGTCGACGCCCGTGACACCAAGCTCGGCCCCGAGGAGATCACCCGGGACATCCCGAACGTCTCCGAGGAGGTCCTCGCGGACCTCGACGAGCGCGGCATCATCCGCATCGGTGCGGACGTCGTCGCCGGCGACATCCTGGTCGGCAAGGTCACGCCCAAGGGTGAGACCGAGCTGACCCCGGAGGAGCGCCTGCTCCGCGCGATCTTCGGTGAGAAGGCCCGCGAGGTGCGTGACACCTCGCTCAAGGTCCCTCACGGTGAGATCGGCAAGGTCATCGGTGTCCGCGTCTTCGACCGCGAAGAGGGCGACGAGCTTCCCCCGGGCGTGAACCAGCTGGTCCGCGTCTACGTCGCCCAGAAGCGCAAGATCACCGACGGTGACAAGCTCGCCGGCCGCCACGGCAACAAGGGCGTCATTTCCAAGATCCTTCCGATCGAGGACATGCCCTTCCTTGAGGACGGCACGCCGGTCGACATCATCCTGAACCCGCTGGGTGTCCCGTCCCGAATGAACCCGGGACAGGTCCTGGAGATCCACCTCGGCTGGCTCGCCAGCCGTGGCTGGGACGTCTCCGGCCTCGGCGAGGAATGGGCCGAGCGGCTGAAGGTCATCGGCGCCGACAAGGTCGCGCCGGGTACCAACGTCGCCACCCCGGTGTTCGACGGTGCGCGTGAGGACGAGCTCGCGGGCCTGTTCGAGCACACCATCCCGAACCGCGACGGCGACCGCCTGGTCCTGCCGTCCGGCAAGGCGCGTCTGTTCGACGGCCGCTCCGGCGAGCCGTTCCCGGACCCGATCTCGATCGGGTACATGTACATCCTCAAGCTCCACCACCTGGTCGACGACAAGCTCCACGCTCGGTCGACCGGTCCGTACTCGATGATCACGCAGCAGCCGCTGGGTGGTAAGGCGCAGTTCGGTGGCCAGCGCTTCGGTGAGATGGAGGTGTGGGCGCTTGAGGCTTATGGCGCCGCTTACGCCCTCCAGGAGCTGCTGACCATCAAGTCCGACGACGTCACCGGCCGCGTGAAGGTCTACGAGGCCATCGTCAAGGGCGAGAACATCCCCGAGCCGGGCATTCCCGAGTCCTTCAAGGTGCTCATCAAGGAAATGCAGTCGCTCTGCCTCAACGTGGAGGTGCTGTCCTCGGACGGCATGTCCATCGAGATGCGCGACACCGACGAGGACGTCTTCCGCGCGGCGGAGGAGCTCGGTATCGACCTGTCCCGGCGTGAGCCGAGCAGCGTCGAAGAGGTCTGACGGGCCTGACGGGGGGCTCGCTCAAGAGCCCCCCGTCATCCCCGGGACCGTTCAGACCATGATTGAGACTCGACCCCGAAAGAGGGATTGACGCACAGTGCTCGACGTCAACTTCTTCGACGAGCTGCGGATCGGCCTTGCCACCGCGGACGACATCCGAACCTGGTCGCACGGCGAGGTCAAGAAGCCGGAGACCATCAACTACCGCACCCTCAAGCCCGAGAAGGACGGACTCTTCTGCGAGAAGATCTTCGGTCCTACCCGGGACTGGGAGTGCTACTGCGGCAAGTACAAGCGTGTCCGCTTCAAGGGCATCATCTGTGAGCGCTGTGGCGTCGAAGTCACGCGCGCCAAGGTGCGCCGTGAGCGGATGGGCCACATCGAGCTTGCCGCTCCCGTCACCCACATCTGGTACTTCAAGGGCGTCCCGTCGCGCCTCGGCTACCTGCTGGACCTCGCGCCGAAGGACCTCGAGAAGGTCATCTACTTCGCCGCGTACATGATCACGTTCGTGGACGACGAGCGCCGCACCCGCGACCTCCCGTCCCTGGAGGCGCACGTCTCCGTCGAGCGCCAGCAGATCGAGAACCGCCGCGACGCGGACCTCGAAGGCCGTGCCAAGAAGCTCGAGACCGACCTGGGCGAGCTCGAGGCCGAGGGCGCGAAGGCCGACGTGCGCCGCAAGGTGCGCGAAGGCGCCGAGCGCGAGATGAAGCAGCTCCGTGACCGCGCCCAGCGCGAGATCGACCGCCTCGACGAGGTGTGGGCCCGCTTCAAGAACCTCAAGGTCCAGGACCTGGAGGGCGACGAGCTGCTCTACCGCGAGCTGCGTGACCGCTTCGGCACGTACTTCGACGGCTGCATGGGCGCCGCCGCGCTGCAGAAGCGCCTGGAGTCCTTCGACCTCGAAGAGGAGGCCGAGCGCCTCCGCGAGATCATCCGCACCGGCAAGGGCCAGAAGAAGACCCGTGCGCTCAAGCGCCTCAAGGTCGTCTCCGCGTTCCTGCAGACCAGCAACAAGCCCAAGGGCATGGTGCTCGACTGCGTGCCGGTCATCCCGCCGGACCTGCGTCCGATGGTGCAGCTGGACGGTGGCCGCTTCGCGACCTCCGACCTGAACGACCTGTACCGCCGCGTGATCAACCGCAACAACCGTCTGAAGCGTCTCCTCGACCTCGGTGCCCCCGAGATCATCGTGAACAACGAGAAGCGCATGCTTCAGGAGGCCGTGGACGCCCTCTTCGACAACGGTCGTCGTGGTCGTCCGGTGACCGGTCCCGGTAACCGTCCCCTGAAGTCCCTCAGCGACATGCTGAAGGGCAAGCAGGGTCGATTCCGTCAGAACCTCCTCGGCAAGCGCGTGGACTACTCCGCGCGTTCCGTGATCGTCGTCGGTCCGCAGCTGAAGCTGCACCAGTGTGGTCTGCCCAAGGCCATGGCGCTGGAGCTCTTCAAGCCGTTCGTGATGAAGCGCCTGGTCGACCTGAACCACGCGCAGAACATCAAGTCGGCCAAGCGCATGGTCGAGCGCGGCCGCACGGTCGTCTACGACGTGCTCGAAGAGGTCATCGCCGAGCACCCGGTGCTGCTGAACCGTGCGCCCACGCTGCACCGCCTCGGCATCCAGGCCTTCGAGCCCCAGCTGGTCGAAGGCAAGGCCATCCAGATCCACCCGCTCGTCTGCACCGCGTTCAACGCGGACTTCGACGGTGACCAGATGGCCGTGCACCTGCCGCTCTCCGCGGAGGCGCAGGCCGAGGCCCGCATCCTGATGCTGTCCTCGAACAACATCCTCAAGCCGGCCGACGGCCGTCCGGTCACGATGCCGACCCAGGACATGGTCCTCGGTCTGTTCTTCCTGACCACCGACGGTGAGCTCCGTGACACCAAGGGCGAGGGCCGCGCGTTCGGCTCCACGGCCGAGGCGACCATGGCGTTCGACAACGGCGAGCTCGCGCTCCAGTCGTCCGTCGACATCCGCTTCCCGGTGGGCACCATCCCGCCGCGTGGCTGGGTGCCGCCGGTCGCCGAGGAGGGCGAGCAGGAGTTCCAGCCGGGCGACAGCTTCCGTCTGCGCACCACCCTGGGCCGCGCGCTCTTCAACGAGCTGCTGCCCGAGGACTACCCGTTCGTCGACTACTCGGTGGGCAAGAAGCAGCTCTCCGAGATCGTCAACGACCTGGCGGAGCGCTACCCCAAGGTCATCGTGGCGGCGACGCTCGACAACCTGAAGGCGGCCGGCTTCCACTGGGCGACCCGTTCGGGCGTCACCGTGGCCATCTCCGACGTCGTCGTGCCCGAGGCCAAGAAGGCCATCGTCGCGGGCTACGAGGCGATGGACGAGAAGGTCCAGAAGCAGTACGAGCGCGGTCTGATCACCAAGGACGAGCGCACGCAGGAGCTCATCGCGATCTGGACCAAGGCGACCAACGAGGTTGCCGAGGCGATGAACGCGAACTTCCCCAAGACGAACCCCATCTTCATGATGGTTGACTCGGGTGCCCGAGGAAACATGATGCAGATGCGACAGATCGCCGGTATGCGTGGTCTGGTGTCGAACGCGAAGAACGAGACCATCCCGCGTCCGATCAAGGCGTCCTTCCGTGAGGGCCTCACCGTTCTGGAGTACTTCATCTCCACGCACGGTGCCCGTAAGGGTCTGGCGGACACCGCCCTGCGTACCGCCGACTCGGGTTACCTGACCCGTCGTCTGGTGGACGTCTCGCAGGACGTGATCATCCGCGAGGAGGACTGCGGCACCGAGCGCGGCCTGAAGCTGAAGATCGCCGTTCGCGGCGAGGACGGCGTGCTGCGCAAGGCCGACGACGTCGAGACCTCGATCTACGCCCGCATGCTGGCCGAGGACGTCGTCATCGACGGCAAGGTCATCGCGCCGGCCAACGTCGACCTCGGTGACGTGCTCATCGACGCCCTGGTCGCCAACGGCGTCGAGGAGGTCAAGACCCGCTCGGTCCTGACCTGTGAGTCCGCGGTCGGCACCTGTGCCTTCTGCTACGGACGCTCGCTCGCCACCGGCAAGCTGGTCGACATCGGTGAGGCGGTCGGCATCATCGCCGCCCAGTCCATCGGTGAGCCCGGTACCCAGCTGACGATGCGTACCTTCCACACCGGTGGTGTGGCCGGTGACGACATCACGCAGGGTCTGCCGCGTGTCGTCGAGCTCTTCGAGGCCCGTACCCCGAAGGGTGTCGCCCCGATCTCCGAGGCCGCCGGCCGCGTGCGGATCGAGGAGACCGAGAAGACGAAGAAGATCGTCATCACGCCCGACGACGGCAGCGACGAGACGGCGTTCCCGATCTCGAAGCGCGCCAAGGTCATCGTGCACGAGGGCGACCACGTCGAGGTGGGCCAGAAGCTCACCATGGGTGCCACCAACCCGCACGACGTGCTGCGCATCCTCGGTCAGCGTGCCGTCCAGGTCCACCTGGTCGGCGAAGTCCAGAAGGTCTACAACTCGCAGGGCGTGTCGATCCACGACAAGCACATCGAGATCATCATCCGGCAGATGCTGCGCCGCGTGACGATCATCGAGTCCGGCGACGCGGAGCTCCTGCCGGGCGAGCTGGTCGAGCGGTCGAAGTTCGAGACCGAGAACCGTCGTGTGGTCACCGAGGGCGGTCACCCCGCCTCCGGCCGTCCGCAGCTGATGGGTATCACCAAGGCCTCGCTCGCGACCGAGTCGTGGCTGTCGGCGGCGTCCTTCCAGGAGACGACCAGGGTTCTGACGGACGCGGCGATCAACGCCAAGTCCGACTCCCTGATCGGCCTCAAGGAGAACGTCATCATCGGTAAGCTCATCCCGGCCGGTACGGGCCTCGCCCGCTACCGCAACATCCGGGTGGAGCCCACCGAGGAAGCCAAGGCCGCGATGTACTCGGCCGTCGGTTACGACGACATCGACTACTCGCCCTTCGGCACCGGCTCCGGCCAGGCTGTCCCGCTGGAGGACTACGACTACGGCCCGTACAACGGCTAAAGGTTCGTAAGGACAAGCCCCCCGTCGCTCCGAGAGGAGCGGCGGGGGGCTTGTTCGTTCCCGGAGGCGGGGGAGGCGCAGGGGAGGCTCAGGCGCGGCGGCGGCGGGCGGCCGTCACCGTGGCGCCGATGAGGACCATCAGGCCGAGGGCGCCGCCCGCCAGGCCCGGGGTGAGGCCCTTGGGGGTGAAGGTGCAGGAGAGCTTGTCCGTGCCCGCGGGGAGGTGCACGGAGAGCAGGCCGTGGAAGCTCTTCGCCGGGGCGGAGCACTGCCAGCCGGGGACGGCCGTCACGGCGAGGACGGCGGTGCGATCTGTGCCGGGAGGCAAGGTCGCCCCGATCGAGTGACCGCCGACGTCCACCCGGGTGGCCCCCGTGGCCGTCAGCCGCGACACGGTCGTGTCGAGCGCCGCGCGGTCCAGGCAGCCGAGCGGGTGCTGCCCGGCGTCGGCGCCCTGCGTGCGGGTCCGCACGGTGACGTCGACCCTCCCCGAGGCGGGGACGGTCCCCAGCCGGGTCACGCCGGTCATCTGGTCCTCCAGCGGCTTCTCCGCGCCGCCGGCGCTCACGGTGCCGTACAGGGCGGGGGAGAACCAGTAGGCCTCGGAGCCGGGGGCGCACGCGGCGGCGTAGGTCTGCTCGGAGGCGGTGCCCCCGCGGGTGACCTGCGGGACCTGGTAGACGGTCGCGCCCAGGACGTTCTCCTGGCGGGCGTAGACGCTGTCCGCCGGGTGGGGCGAGGTGAACGGGCCGGTGCGGACCGTGACCAGCGGCGGGGCCGGGAACTTCGAGGCCGTCCAGGTGCCCGGCGCGGCTCCCGGACGGACCCGCGCGCCGATCGAGAAGATCGCGTCGAGCACCGGGTTGTCGGCGCCGAAGAAGGTCCGGCCGTCGTTCTTGAAGCCGTATCCGAGGGGCTCCAGCGCCCGGTACGTGGCCTCCGGGAGGTAGCTGCTGTAGTACTGCGGGCCCTCGGAGCGCAGGGCCAGGGCGTCGTTGTAGGAGGTCTGCGGCGCGCCCGAGTCCGTCCGGTAGGCGGGCCAGCCGTCCACACCGCGGACGGCTTCGAAGTGGTCGCTGATCGACCGGTTCGAGGTGGCCACCGGCTTGGCCCAGCGTTCGCGGGCCCGGCGGGCGTCCGCGTTGGCCGCGGCGACGGCGGACTCGGCGAAGACGACGCCGATCATCAGGGCGGCGGCCACCGGGACGAGGCGGCGGTGCCCGTCGCCGAGGGAGAGCAGGACCAGCGCGAGCAGCGAGACCGCTCCGCCGCCGAGCACGGCCGGCCAGGTCCAGCCGCCGAAGTCGTCGGTGCGGCGCAGGACGAAAGTGGCGGCGACCAGCAGCGCGGCGACCAGGGCCAGGTGCAGCGGACGCGGCCGGTGGGCCAGTGACAGCCAGGCGACGACCACCACCATGCCGCTGAAGACGAAGGCCTCGCGGTACGGGTTGCCGTTCGGCACCGCCAGCCCGTGCCACACGTACTGCGTGGGCGGGAACTGGAAGGAGGCGACCACCAGCAGGGTCGCGGCGGCCCACACCAGCCGGGTCCTGCGCGCGATGGCGGTGTTGAGGACGAAGGCGCCGGCCAGGATCAGGCCCAGCGAGGCGACGTAGAGGCGGGGCCGGCCGCCCCACAGGTGGGTCGCCGGGAGCATGCCCGAGAGGAAGATCTCGATGCGTACGGGGTCGAAGGCCGCCGCCTCGGTCGGCTGCGCCGAGCCGCTGGACAGGAACGACGGCAGGAGGAGGGGGAGGGTGAGGACGATTCCGGTGCCGGCGCCCGTCGCGGCCCGCCACAGGGCGCGCAGCCGCTGCCCGCCCGTCATGTCGCGGGTGAGCATGCGGACGGCCAGCAGGACGCCGGCGGCCATCGTGGCCATCATCGCGGTGTAGAAGTTCCCGAACCAGGCGAGCGCGACCACCAGGGCCACGCCCGGCCAGCGGCGCTCCTCCAGGCACCACTCGACGGCGATGCCGAGCATCGGCAGGGCGACCAGGCCCCACAGCCACATCGGGATGTACGAGGCGTCGCTGAGCGCCCAGCCGCACAGGCCGTACGTGGCTCCGAGCACGCCGCGCTGCCACCACGGGCCGGGGTGCAGCTTGCCCAGGTAGAGCGTCATCAGGGCGGCCGCGGTGCCCATCGTGACCGGGGTGATCGCGAAGACGGCCAGGTCGACGTGGGCGCGCGGGACGAGGACGACCAGCCAGGAGAAGGGGTTGCCGAGGTAGGTGTGGTAGTCGGCCAGGAACTGCTGGCCGAAGCCGCCGCGCCACGTGAAGAGCAGGTCGCCGGCCGCCTGCCCGTGGACGAGGTCCCACAGCGCCCGGTGGAAGGGCACGTACTGGTTGGCCTGGTCGTTGAGGGCGCGGCCGGTGTCGCCGAAGGGGAAGGTGCCGCGGGCGGCCCAGGCCGAGCAGAAGGCGGCCGAGGTCACGAGGAAGGCCAGCAGGGGGCCGTAGAGCCGGCCGGCGGCCCGGACCGCGGTTCTGCGCGGGGTGGCGCGCGGGGCCGGGATGCGGGCGTCGACGTCGACGGTGGCCGGCTCGGGTGCCGCGGTCCCCAATGTCCTGCTCCCTGCTGATCGACTCGCGTGATCGACTGGCGCGCGTCCGCGCCCGGGCAAGCCGCCAGTTTAGGGCGCCGGAGGGGCAAACCCGGCCCGTCGGGTACCTCCCGCTTGCGTCCGGCGTGTTTTCGTGCTGGGCATTTGTTTTGACCTACCTCTGTGAGGTAGGTACGCTCTGACCTTGTGCCTGGGGTGTGCCCTGGCTCCCGCGTGTGCGTAAGACCCCGCGGAGCCGAGAGGAACACACCGCGATCCGCGCCCTCCTCCACCTCGGTGGAGGCGTGCAGGATCCGACACACCCGACCGCGTGGGTCGGCAAATGTTCCAGGTTAGCTTCACTACACGGCACACAGAAACCGGAGAAGTAGTGCCTACGATCCAGCAGCTGGTCCGTAAGGGCCGGCAGGACAAGGTCGAGAAGACAAAGACCCCCGCGCTTGAGGCTTCGCCCCAGCGTCGCGGCGTCTGCACGCGTGTGTTCACGACCACCCCGAAGAAGCCGAACTCGGCGCTCCGTAAGGTCGCGCGTGTGCGTCTGACCTCCGGCATCGAGGTCACCGCTTACATTCCGGGTGAGGGACACAACCTGCAGGAGCACTCGATCGTGCTCGTGCGTGGTGGCCGTGTGAAGGACCTGCCGGGTGTTCGTTACAAGATCATCCGCGGTGCGCTTGACACCCAGGCTGTCAAGAACCGCAAGCAGGCCCGCAGCCGCTACGGCGCCAAGAAGGAGAAGTAAGAATGCCTCGTAAGGGCCCCGCCCCGAAGCGCCCGGTCATCATCGACCCGGTCTACGCATCTCCTCTGGTGACGTCGCTCATCAACAAGATCCTCCTGAACGGCAAGCGCTCCACCGCCGAGCGCATCGTTTACGGCGCCATGGAAGGCCTCCGCGAGAAGACCGGCAACGACCCGGTCATCACGCTGAAGCGCGCGCTGGAGAACGTCAAGCCGTCCCTCGAGGTCAAGTCCCGCCGTGTCGGTGGCGCGACCTACCAGGTCCCCGTCGAGGTCAAGCCGGGTCGTCAGTCGACCCTGGCCCTCCGCTGGCTCGTGGGTTACTCCCGCGCCCGTCGTGAGAAGACCATGACCGAGCGCCTGATGAACGAGCTGCTCGACGCCTCCAACGGTCTTGGCGCTGCCGTCAAGAAGCGCGAGGACACGCACAAGATGGCCGAGTCCAACAAGGCCTTCGCGCACTACCGCTGGTAGTCCCAACCCACATCGAGACCGAGAGAAGACTGAGCCGATATGGCTACCACTTCGCTTGACCTGGCCAAGGTGCGCAACATCGGCATCATGGCTCACATCGACGCGGGCAAGACGACCACCACCGAGCGCATCCTGTTCTACACCGGTGTGTCGTACAAGATCGGTGAAGTCCACGACGGCGCTGCCACGATGGACTGGATGGAGCAGGAGCAGGAGCGCGGCATTACGATCACGTCCGCCGCGACGACCTGCCACTGGCCGCTCGAGGACGTCGACCACACCATCAACATCATCGACACCCCGGGCCACGTGGACTTCACCGTCGAGGTGGAGCGTTCGCTCCGCGTCCTCGACGGTGCCGTCACCGTGTTCGACGGTGTCGCCGGTGTGGAGCCGCAGTCCGAGACCGTTTGGCGTCAGGCGGACCGCTACGGCGTGCCGCGCATCTGCTTCGTCAACAAGCTGGACCGCACCGGCGCCGAGTTCCACCGCTGCGTCGAGATGATCAAGGACCGCCTCGGTGCGGTTCCGATCGTCATGCAGCTCCCCATCGGCGCCGAGATGGACTTCCAGGGCGTTGTCGACCTGGTCACCATGAAGGCGTTCGTCTGGTCCGCCGAGGCGACCAAGGGCGAGATGTACGACATCGTCGACATCCCCGACACGCACACCGAGGCCGCTGAAGAGTGGCGCGGGAAGCTCATCGAGACCGTCGCCGAGAACGACGACGAGATCATGGAGCTGTACCTCGGCGGCGAAGAGCCGTCCGTGGAGCAGCTGCACGCCGCCGTGCGTCGCATCATCCTGAACTCGGGCAAGGGCAAGGGCGAGCCCACGATCACCGCGGTGTTCTGTGGCACGGCGTTCAAGAACAAGGGTGTTCAGCCCCTGCTCGACGCCGTCGTCCGCTACCTGCCGTCGCCGCTGGACATCGAGGCCATCGAGGGCCACGACGTCCGCGACGCCGAGGTCGTCGTGAAGCGCAAGCCTTCCGACGAGGAGCCGCTCGCGGCTCTGGCGTTCAAGATCATGAGCGACCCGCACCTCGGCAAGCTCACCTTCGTCCGGGTTTACTCGGGCCGCCTGGAGGCCGGCACTGCGGTGCTGAACTCCGTCAAGGGCAAGAAGGAGCGCATCGGCAAGATCTACCGCATGCACGCGAACAAGCGTGAGGAGATCGCCGCGGTCGGCGCCGGTGACATCGTCGCCGTCATGGGCCTGAAGCAGACCACCACCGGTGAGACGCTGTGTGACGACAAGGCGCCCGTGATCCTGGAGTCCATGGACTTCCCGGCTCCGGTCATCCAGGTCGCCATCGAGCCCAAGTCCAAGGGTGACCAGGAGAAGCTGGGTGTCGCCATCCAGCGTCTCGCGGAGGAGGACCCCTCCTTCCACGTTCACTCGGACGAGGAGACGGGCCAGACCATCCTCGGCGGTATGGGCGAACTGCACCTCGAGGTGCTGGTCGACCGTATGAAGCGCGAGTTCAAGGTCGAGGCCAACGTCGGCAAGCCGCAGGTCGCGTACCGTGAGACGATCCGCAAGGCCGTCGAGCGTCACGACTACACCCACAAGAAGCAGACCGGTGGTACCGGTCAGTTCGCCAAGGTGCAGATCGCGATCGAGCCCATCACCGAGACCGACGGTCCGGCGTACGAGTTCGTGAACAAGGTCACCGGTGGCCGCGTCCCGAAGGAGTACATCCCTTCGGTCGACGCCGGTGCGCAGGAGGCCATGCAGTTCGGCATCCTGGCGGGCTACGAGATGACGGGCGTCCGCGTCACGCTTCTCGACGGTGGCTACCACGAGGTCGACTCCTCCGAGCTCGCGTTCAAGATCGCCGGTTCGCAGGCCTTCAAGGAGGCCGCGCGCAAGGCTTCTCCCGTGCTCCTCGAGCCGATGATGGCCGTAGAGGTCACCACGCCCGAGGACTACATGGGTGACGTCATCGGCGACATCAACTCCCGCCGTGGCCAGATCCAGGCCATGGAGGAGCGTCACGGCGCTCGCGTCGTGAAGGGCCTCGTGCCCCTTTCGGAGATGTTCGGCTACGTCGGAGACCTCCGCAGCAAGACCTCGGGTCGCGCCAGCTACTCGATGCAGTTCGACTCCTACGCCGAGGTTCCCCGGAACGTCGCTGAGGAGATCATCGCGAAGGCCAAGGGCGAGTAACTCTTCGGAGTCCACGCTTTAGGCTTGTCACCGGAACCCCTGGGGCAACAGCAGCAACAGCTCCGTTGCCCCGGGGAACCGGATCCCAGCAAAGATCACCTGGCGCCGATCTGTAAGGCGTACAGAACCACTCTCCAGGAGGACCCCCGTGGCGAAGGCGAAGTTCGAGCGGACTAAGCCGCACGTCAACATCGGCACCATCGGTCACATTGACCACGGTAAGACGACCCTCACGGCCGCCATTACCAAGGTGCTGCACGACGCGTACCCGGACCTGAACGAGGCCTCGGCCTTCGACCAGATCGACAAGGCTCCTGAGGAGCGCCAGCGCGGTATCACCATCTCCATCGCGCACGTCGAGTACCAGACCGAGGCGCGTCACTACGCCCACGTCGACTGCCCCGGTCACGCGGACTACATCAAGAACATGATCACGGGTGCCGCGCAGATGGACGGCGCGATCCTCGTGGTCGCCGCCACCGACGGCCCGATGCCGCAGACCAAGGAGCACGTGCTCCTGGCCCGCCAGGTCGGCGTCCCCTACATCGTCGTCGCCCTGAACAAGGCCGACATGGTGGACGACGAGGAGATCCTGGAGCTCGTCGAGCTCGAGGTCCGTGAGCTGCTCTCCGAGTACGAGTTCCCGGGCGACGACCTGCCGGTCGTCCGCGTCTCCGCGCTGAAGGCGCTCGAGGGCGACAAGGAGTGGGGCGAGAAGCTCCTCGGCCTCATGGCCGCCGTCGACGAGGCCATCCCGACCCCGCCGCGTGACACCGAGAAGCCGTTCCTCATGCCCGTCGAGGACGTCTTCACGATCACCGGTCGCGGTACGGTCGTCACCGGCCGTATCGAGCGTGGTGTCCTGAAGGTCAACGAGACCGTCGACATCATCGGTATCAAGGAAGAGAAGACCACCACCACGGTCACCGGTATCGAGATGTTCCGCAAGCTGCTCGACGAGGGCCAGGCCGGCGAGAACGTCGGTCTGCTCCTCCGTGGCATCAAGCGCGAGGACGTCGAGCGCGGCCAGGTCATCATCAAGCCCGGTTCGGTCACGCCGCACACCGAGTTCGAGGCCCAGGCCTACATCCTGTCGAAGGACGAGGGTGGCCGTCACACCCCCTTCTTCAACAACTACCGTCCGCAGTTCTACTTCCGTACCACGGACGTCACGGGTGTCGTCACCCTGCCGGCCGGCACGGAGATGGTCATGCCGGGCGACAACACCGAGATGTCGGTCGCGCTGATCCAGCCGGTCGCCATGGAGGAGGGCCTGAAGTTCGCCATCCGTGAGGGTGGTCGTACCGTGGGCGCCGGCCAGGTCACCAAGATCACGAAGTAATTCGTGCTCTGACCTGGTAGCTCGCTGCAGCGGGCACCAGTTCCACAGAAGGGCCCCGGCCCACCGCTTCGGCGGTGGGGCGGGGCCCTTCGGCGTTACGGGGCCACCCGCGCCCGCGCGGGAAGGGCCGGCGGCGCGCCCCGGGGCCCGGAACGGAAGAGGCCGCACCCCCCGGTCGGGGAGTGCGGCCTCTTCTCGTACGGCGGGGAAGCCGGGTCAGCTCACGCGGAGCGACTCGGTGAACTCCTTGCAGGCGGCGTAGTCGGGCAGCAGCCCGGTCGCGATCGCGTCGGCCAGCGAGGGGGCGGCCTCGTCGCGGGCCGAGAGCAGCGGGACGTCGGCCGGCCACTCGATGGCGAGGTCGGCGTCGAGCGGGTGAACCGAGTGCTCGCCGGTCGGGTTGTACGTCTCCGAGCACAGGTACGACAGCGTGGCGTCGTCGCTCAGCGCGCAGAAGCCGTGGCCGAGGCCCTCGGGGATGTAGACCGCGCGACGGTCCACGTCGTCCAGGCGGACGCCCTCCCACTTGCCGAACGTGGGGGAGCCGACCCGCAGGTCCACGATGACGTCGAGGACGGCGCCCCGTACGCAGGTCACGTACTTGGCCTGGCCGCGGGGCACGTCGGCGAAGTGGATGCCGCGGACGACGCCCGCGGAGGAGACCGAGAGGTTCGCCTGGGCCAGGTTCAGCGGGTGGCCGACGACCTCGGCGAGCCGGTCGAAGCGGTACCACTCGGTGAACAGGCCGCGCGGGTCGCCGTGCAGCTGCGGGGTGACCTCGAAGGCCCCCTCGATGGAGAGTTCGCGGAACTTCACCGGGCCTCGTCCTCCTCGGCGAGCAGCGCCAGCAGGTAGTCGCCGTAGCCGCTCTTCGTCAGCGGCTGGGCCAGCTCGCGCAGCTGGGCGGAGTCGATCAGGCCGGCGCGCCAGGCCGCCTCCTCGATGCAGCCGATCTTGAAGCCCTGGCGCTCCTCGATCACGCGCACGAACTCGGAGGCCTGCACCATCGACACGAAGGTGCCGGTGTCCAGCCATGCGGTGCCGCGGTCGAGGATGGTGACATTGAGCTCACCGGCCTGGAGGTACGCGTCGTTGACGGCGGTGATCTCCAGCTCGCCGCGGGCGCTGGGCTTCAGGCCCCTGGCTATCTCGACGACGCGGTTGTCGTAGAAGTACAGGCCCGGCACCGCGTAGCGGGACTTGGGCTTGACCGGCTTCTCCTCGATGGAGATGGCCTGGCCCGTCTCGTCGAACTCGACGACGCCGTACGCCGTCGGGTCCGCCACCGGGTACGCGAACACCCGGCCGCCCTTGGCGTCGGTGTGCTCGGCGAGGCGGGTGCCGAGGCCACTGCCGTGGAAGATGTTGTCGCCGAGGATCAGGGCGACGGACTCGTCGCCGATGAAGTCGGCGCCGAGGACGAACGCCTGGGCGATGCCCTCCGGACGCTCCTGGACGGCGTACTCCAGCCGCAGGCCGAACTGCGAGCCGTCGCCGAGCAGTCGCTCGAACTGGTCGCGGTCGTCCGGGGTGGTGATGATGAGGATCTCGCTGATCCCCGCCATGACCAGGGTGGACAGGGGGTAATAGATCATCGGCTTGTCGAAGACGGGCAGCAGCTGCTTAGAGACTGCCCGGGTCAGCGGCCAGAGTCGCGATCCGGTGCCACCGGCCAAGAGGATTCCACGCATGGGGAGAACCCTATGCGAGAGGGCATGAAGGAGCCGAGCTCGGGGCGTGTGACGTTCGGCGGGGCCGCTAGACTCTTCGTATTATGCGCATCCTCGTGACCGGCGGCGCCGGCTTCATCGGTTCAGAATTCGTCCGCCAGCAGCTCGGCGCAGATGCCACGGCCCGGATCACGGTCTTCGACAAGCTGACCTACTCCGGCGTCGAAGAGAATCTCGCGCCGGTCGCGGACCACCCCGGATACACGTTCGTCAAGGGCGACATCTGCGACGCCGAGGCCGTGGACCAGGTCATGCCCGGTCACGACGTCGTCGTGCACTTCGCCGCCGAGTCCCACGTGGACCGCTCGATCGCCGGTGCGGGTCCGTTCGTCATGACGAATGTCGTGGGCACCCAGGTCCTGCTGGACTCCGCCCGCAAGCACGGCGTCGGCCGCTTCGTCCACATCTCCACCGACGAGGTCTACGGCTCGATCAGCGAGGGCTCCTGGACGGAGGAGTGGCCGCTGGTGCCCAACTCCCCGTACTCCGCCTCGAAGGCGTCGTCCGACCTCCTGGCGCTGGCGTACCACCGCACCCACGGCATGGACGTGGTGGTCACCCGCTGCTCCAACAACTACGGGCACTACCAGTTCCCGGAGAAGGTCATCCCGCTGTTCGTCTCGAACTTGATGGACGGCAAGAAGGTCCCGCTGTACGGCAACGGCGGCAACGTCCGCGACTGGCTGCACGTCTCGGACCACTGCCGCGGCATCGACCTGGCCATGCGCAAGGGCCGCGCCGGCGAGGTCTACAACATCGGCGGCGGCACCGAGCTCACCAACAAGGAGCTGACCGGCGTCCTGCTGGAGGCCGCCGGCCTGGGCTGGGAGATGGTCGAGCAGGTCGAGGACCGCAAGGGCCACGACCTTCGCTACTCGATCGACATCAGCAAGATCGGCGCCGAGCTGGGCTACGCCCCGCAGGTCACCTTCGAGGACGGCATCAAGGCCACCATCGACTGGTACCGCGAGAACCGTGCCTGGTGGGAGCCGCTGAAGGCGAAGGCGGCCCTGCAGAAGTGAGCACCAACCCGCGAGAGGGGCGCTGGCTCGTCACCGGCGCCGCCGGGATGCTCGGCCAGGACGTCATGGCCGTGCTGAAGCGGGCCAGGATCGAGGCCGTGGGCCTGCGCCGGGCCGACCTCGACATCACGGACCCGGCTGCCGTCCGGGCCGCGGTCGAGGGCGTCGACGTGGTCGTCAACTGCGCCGCCTGGACCGATGTCGACGGCGCCGAGACCGCCGAGGACGCCGCCACCGCCGTCAACGGCACCGGCGTCCGCGTCCTCGCCGAGGCCTGCGCCGCCGCCCACGTGCGCCTGCTGCACGTCTCCACCGACTACGTGCTGCCGGGCGACGCCTCGCAGCCGTACGCGGAGGACGCCGAGACGGGCCCGGTCAACGCCTACGGGCGCAGCAAGCTGGCCGGCGAGCGGGCCGTGACCGAACTGCTGCCGCAGGACGGCTACGTGGTCCGCACCGCCTGGCTGTACGGCGAGCACGGACCGAACTTCGTCGCCACCATGCTGAAGCTGGCCGCCCAGCGGGACACCCTCGACGTCGTCGACGACCAGCACGGCCAGCCCACCTGGTCCTACGCGCTGGCCCGCCAGCTGGTCGAGCTCGGCCGGGCCGCCCTGAAGGGCTGGGCGATGGGCGGGATCTACCACGGCACCGCGAGCGGCCGGACCACCTGGATGGGACTCGCCCGCGAGGCCTACCGCCTGAGCGGGCTCGACCCCGAGCGGATCCGGCCCACCACCTCCGAGGCGTTCGTACGCCCCGCCGCCCGCCCGGCGTTCAGCGTGCTCGCGCACGACCGCTGGGACGAGGCGGGCCTGGCCCCGCTCGCCGACTGGCGCGAGCAGCTGGCCGAGGCGCTGGCCACCCCCGGTTACACGGCACTGGCCCGGCAGGCCCGGGACGGCCGAGCGGGATGAGGAGCCTGCTGAACAAGCTGAGCGCGGCGCTGCCGCCGGGCACCGTCGCGGTGGCCGGCGGCACCGTCGTGCTCGGCGCGGCCTCGTACGTCCACCTCGGCGTGGCCGGCCACAGCCTGTCCACGGAGGCCATGGCCAACGTGTCGGTGCTGTGGACGATCGTGATGTCCGTCGGCATCGGCGTCTTCTTCCCCATCGAGCAGGAACTCACCCGGATCGTCTCCGCCCGGGTGGTCCTGGGCCAGGGCAGCGCCCCGGTGTTGCGCCGCGCGACGCTGCTCACCGGGGGGATCCTCGCCGTCACCCTGCTGGTGCTCGGTCTGGGCGCGGGCCCCCTCGCGGGCCTCCTCTTCCACGGTGACCGCGCCCTGGTGGCGGCGCTCGGCGGCGCCTTCGCCGGCATGGCCGCCTGCTACCTGACCCGCGGTCTGCTGGCCGGCCTCGGGCGGTTCGGCGCGTACGGCACCCAGCTCGCCGTCGACGGCGGCCTGCGCATCGTGCTCGCCTTCGCCTGCGCGGTCTTCGGCCTGCACTCGGCGCTGGCCTTCAGCCTGATCCTTGCCGTCGCGCCGGTCGTGGCGACCCTCGTCACCCTGCCCGCGCTGCTGCGCGCCGTCGGACCCGGCGAGCCGATCGCCTGGCGTGAGCTGTCGGGCGGCCTCGGCCTGCTGGTCTGCGCGACCCTGCTGTCCCAGCTGGTCGTCAACGCGGCCGTCATGAGCACCAAACTGCTGGCCCCCACCGACAGCGCGCTGATCGCCGCGCTGATGAGCGCGCTGGTCCTGGCGCGGGTGCCGCTCTTCGTCTTCGGCTCGCTCCAGGCCTCGCTGCTGAGCGGGCTCAGCGCCGCCTTCACGGCCGGCGACCGGACGGCGTTCTGGGCGATGCTGCGCCGCATCGGCCTGGTCGTCGGAGCCCTCGGACTGCTGGGCGGGGTACCCGCCACGGTCCTGGGGCCGTGGCTCATCGAGGTGCTCTTCGGCGCCGAGGAGCCGGTGCTGGGCTGCCTCGACTTCTTCCTCCTGTCCGCCGGCACCGTGGCGTACATGTTCGCGATGGTGCTCGGACAGGCGCTCATGGTATTCAAGCGCCACAACCTGCAGCTGCTCTGCTGGGCCGTCGGTACCGCGGTCCTGGTGGGCATCACGCTGGCGCCGGGCGACGTGGCCCTGCGCGTGATCGTCGCCTACGCACTGGGGTCCACCGCCACCGTGCTCGCTATGCTGGCAGCCCTGAGGCTGAGCTTCCCCGGAGCCGCCGCGGCAGCCGGTGAAGGACCGCGGCAGTTGGCCGACGCAAGCGGCCCGGGCGTGGGCGCGGTCGGGAGATGACCATGCCGGCCCAAGACGTCACACCGATCCCCGAGCACTCGCATGTGCCACATTCCGCTGGAGCTACCGTGTCCCAATACGACGATGTCTGGCTGGTCATACCGGCCTATAACGAGGGCCAGGTGATCGCCGACGTGGTGGAGGGGGCCCGCAAGACGTTCCCCAACATCGTCGTCGTCGACGACGGCAGCACCGACGACTCGGCCGAGCACATAGCGACCACCGGCGCCCACCTGGTCCGTCACCCCGTCAACCTCGGCCAGGGCGCGGCCCTGCAGACCGGCCTCACGTACGCGCTCGCCCAGCCCGGCGCCCAGTACTTCGCCACCTTCGACGCCGACGGCCAGCACCAGACCAAGGACGTCGAGAAGATGGTCGCGGTGCTGCGGCGCGGCGAGGCCGACGTCGTGCTCGGCTCCCGCTTCATCGAGCAGAACGGCCAGGTGCCGTGGATCAAGCAGGTCGTGCTGCGCACGGCCGCCGCCGTCAGCCCGACCGCGCGCAAGCTCAAGCTCACCGACGCGCACAACGGCTTGCGCGTGCTGGGCCGTGAGGCCGCCGAGCAGCTGAACATCACCATGAACGGCATGGCCCACGCGTCCGAGCTGGTCGGTTTCCTCGCCGGCTCCACGCTGCGCGTCACCGAGGTACCGGTGGACATCCTGTACACCGACTACTCACGCGCCAAGGGTCAGTCCCTGATCAACGGCGTCAACATCCTTTTTGACATTTCGCTGCGGGAGCGTGGGCGTCGATGAAGTACTTCTGGATTCAGCTGCTGCTGATCGTCGGCTCGGTGTCCATGGCACTGATGTTCATCCGGACCTGGAGCCAGGCGAAGAACCGGGCCTGGAAGCGCATAGCGTTCTCCGCGTTCGTCGTCGTCAACGTGTACGCGGTGCTCCGCCCGACCGACGTCACCTGGCTCGCCCAGCAGCTCGGCGTCGGCCGTGGCACCGACCTGGTGCTGTACGTGATGGTGCTCGCGATGGGCTTCCTCACGCTCAACACCTTCCTGCGCTTCCGCTCGCTGGAGAAGAAGATCACCGACCTCGCCCGGACGGTGGCCATCAACGAGGGCGTGCGCCACAACGACGCGCGCCTCGGGCAGGACGTCGCCGCTCCCGCGAAGGCCGGTGCGCAGGCCGATGCGAAGGCCGACACCGACGCCGACGCCGACGCCGACTCCGTGAAGGCCTGAAGCTCCATGGTGACCTTCGACTTCATGCTCCCCTACTACGGGGACGTGCAGCTGATGCAGGACGCCGTCCGCAGCGTCCTGGCGCAGACGGACCGGGACTTCCGCCTCGTCGTCATCGACGACGGCAAGGAGCCGGAGGTGCCCGGCTGGTTCGAGCAGCTCGGTGACGAGCGCGTCCACTACACGCGCAACGAGCAGAACCTCGGCATCACCAAGAACTTCCAGAAGTGCGTGCGGCTCTCCGAGGCCGACTACGTGGTCATCATGGGCTGCGACGATCTGCTGCACCCGCACTACCTGGAGACCGTCCGCGGGATCATCGGCGCCCACCCGGGCATCGGCATGGTCCAGCCCGGCGTCGAGGTGATCGACGGCGCGGGCCAGGTGACCCAGGGCCTCGCCGACAACACCAAGAAGCGGCTCTACGCACCGCAGGTCAAGGGCCGCCGGCTGATGGCCGGCGAGGAGCTGGCCGCCAGCGTGCTGCGCGGCAACTGGCTCTACTTCCCGTCGATCGCCTGGCGCGGCGAGGTGCTGCGCGAGGTGAACTTCCGGGACGACTACTCGGTGATCCAGGACCTCGCGCTCGTGGTCGACCTGCTCGAAGGCGGTGAGCAGATGGTCGTCGACAACTCCACGACCGTCTTCCAGTACCGCCGCCACGCCGTCAGCGAGTCCTCGGTCCAGGCCTTCTCCGGGACCCGCTTCGCCGAGGCCGAGCGGTACTTCGCCGCGGTGGCCGAGCGCATGGACGCCCGCGGCTGGCCGAAGGCCGCCCGCGCGGCGCGCTTCCACAGCGCCTCCCGCCTGCACGCGCTCACGATGCTCCCGGGTGCGCTGCGGCGCGGGCACCGCGAGGGCGCCCGTACGCTGGCCCGCCACGCGTTCACCTCCGGCCAGAGCTGAGCCACCGCGCTCCGCGCGTACGCCCCCGTACGCGCCCCCGTACGACGAACGGCCTGCCGCCGGTCCCAGGACCGGCGGCAGGCCGTTCTCGTCGTCTGCCCGTCAGTTCTCCGCGGGCTTGGGCTTCTCGGGCCTCGTGGGACCGCGGAACGGCGGGACGTACGGCTCGCACTTGCCCCACTGCGCGAACTTGGGGCACTTGCCGTTCGGCAGCCGGACGTTGTGCGCGTACCAGGCGAGCTGACCCGCCGAGTTCTCCTGGGGGTCGCGCGGCATGAAGGCGTCCGCCGTGGCCGAGCCGGCCAGCCCGAAGAGCAGACCCAGCGCGCACAGCGCACCCAGCACGACGGACCGCGGACGGCTCGCGGACGCCTGGCGGACCCGCCCGGCCAGCGGCACCTCGACGTCGTGCGCGCGGATCCAGGCCTGGATCCGCCCGGCCGCGAGGTACACGGCGAGGCCGGTCAGCGCGATCAGGCAGTACAGGATCTGGTGGCTCGTGCGCGGGTAGAGCTGGACGACCTGGTCGCGCTCCATGTGCGAGGCGTACCAGTAGCGCAGCAGGAACGCGCTGCCCGTGCACGCCGTCAGGGTCAGCACCAGGGGCTGGCGCAGGCCGAGGCCCAGGGCCACGCCCAGCCCGGCCACCAGCACGATGGTGAAGAGGCCGACGCCGCCGAGCTCCCCGATCGGCGAGTAGGCGACGGTGCGCAGCGGGCCGGGCGTGGAGGCGGCCCAGGTGGCGAAGTAGCCCGGGTCGCTGGCGGTGTCGTAGTAGAAGTACGTGTCCTTGGTCGAGCCGCTCGCGCCGAGCAGGTCGACCAGATAGCCGCCGGCCAGTACGAGGAAGACCGCGAGGGCCGACACCAGGGGCACCAGGCCGCCCAGCAGCCCGCGTACCCCGCCCGAGCGGGCCAGCCCGACGAGCAGCACCGAGAAGAGCACCACCACGCCGACCGAGGACCAGACGAACCAGCCCGCGTACAGCAGGAACAGCACGGCGAGCAGCAGCCCGAGGCCGGCTCCTATGGCGATCGTCCGCTTGCGCCCCAGGAGCGCGGATCGCTGCACCACCTGCACCAGCTTGGCGAAGACGGGGATCACGATCATCAGGACGAGGGGGGAGTAGGGCTTGTACGGGTCGACCAGCGGCAGCGTCGCCGTGACCCCGATGCCCAGCGCCCACAGCGGGGGCAGCAGCATCCGCCAGGCCAGGTAGGCGGCGGGGCCGGTGAGCGCGAGGAAGCCGATCATGACCCACTTCGAGGCCTTCGGCACGTCGCCGTCGAAGAAGGTCTCCGCCGCCCAGGCGAGCAGGTGCGGGAAGCCGGGCGGGTACTCGGCCGGCAGGGGCACGCCGTCGATGACGTCGTACGCCCACTGCTGGAGGTTGCCGACGTCGCCCCAGTTGGCGTAGATCGGCCAGGGAGTGCCGCTGAGGCCGACGATGTTGCCGGACGCGGTCACGCCCGTCGCCAGACCGGCCACGGCGGCCGCGCCGATGCGTGCGGCGGCCCCCGGCATCACCCGGGCGACGAGCCAGTACAGCAGGAGCGTCGCCGTCAGCAGGACCACCAGCCGCAGCTGGATCCCGGCGAGCCCGCTGACCTGCCCGATCCGGGTCATCGGGTTGATCCGGATGCGCATGCACAGGACGATGAGCAGCAGGGCGGCGCCGAGGGAGGCGACCACCTCCGCGCCTATGAGGGCGAAGGCGCGGGCCAGCCCGCCGCCGCGTCGGCGTGAGGCCCGGCGGTCGCGTGCCGGGGCCGGTACCGATGCCGGCGCGGGAGCGGTGACAGTCATGGCGGCCAATTTACCTGTCGGCCCATACCCCGCGTGACTGCTCTGCGTCAACGGTGGGCCATGGCTTCGGTGCAGTTGGTACGGTTGCGGGCACGAAGGCCGTGCGCAGAACCGTTGGTGCGCCCTCGAAATCCGACCAGAACAGGAAGTGCCAGGGGTGCAGTCCGCAACCGAGACCAGGGACGCGGCTGCCGCGTCCGCCCCTGAACGGGCCGGGGAGTCGCCCAGGACACAGCGGCTGCTCGCACGGGCGCAGTCCCTCGTCGGGCGCACGTGGTTCTGGCCGGTGACGCTCGTCACCGGATACCTGACGCAGGTGCTGTTCCGCCTCGTCCTGGTGTGGGGCAACAGCTACCCCTCCGTCCACGCGGACGAGGCCTCGTACCTCGTGCTGGCCCGGGTGCTCGCCGGCCGGTCGACGACGGAGATGCCGGTCGGATCGGTCATCCCCGGCGGCTACCCGCTGCTGATCTCCCCGTCCATGTGGTTCACGGACGACCCGGTCACCGCGTACCAGCTGGTCATGGGCCTCAACACGCTGATCAACGCGCTGGTCTTCCCGCTGGTCTTCATCGCCCTGCGCAGGCTCGACCTGCCCAAGGGCCTCTCGGTCCTGATCGCCATGGCGGCCGCGCTGATGCCGCCGGTGGTCTTCTACTCCGAGTTCGTCATGTCCGACACCCTGCTCCCCGTGGTCCTCCTCGGGTGGCTGATCAACCTGCACGGCTGGCTGAGCGACGGCGAGCCGCGCCGCCGCCTCCAGTACGGCTTGGGGGCGGGCCTGTTGGCCGGCTTCTCCATGGCGGTGCACGACCGCGGTGGCGTGGTCGTCGCCCTCACCGCGCTGGTGCTGGTGGGAGCGCTCGTCTTCAAGTGGGCGCCGCTGCGCACCACGCTCGCCGCGTGGGCCGGGCTCGCCGTCTCTGTGGCCGGCGCCAAACTGCTCGCCATGTGGCTGGAGGCGCAGTTCAAGGACACGCCGCCGAGCTCGGTGGGCACCCAGGTCCTCGACAACCTCGTCGACCCCGACCTGCTGCGCCGCACGATCACCCGCTCGATCGGCCAGCTCTGGTACTTCTCCGTCTCGTCCTGGGGCTTCGGCGCGCTCGCCATCGCGCTGATGGTGTTCGCGGTGTTCAGCCCCCGCTTCACCCGCGCCTCGCGGGTCGTCTCCTTCGTGATGGTCGCCCTGCTGTACGGGATCGCGCTCGCCGCGGCGGCCGGACTGCCGACGGACGCGCGGATCGACAACTGGGTCTACGCCCGCTACCTGGCCCCGCTCGTCCCGGCGTTCTTCCTGGTGGGCGTCGCCGTGCTCTACCGCGCGCGGGCCGGGGCGCTGCTGCGCCTGGTGCTGGGCGCGGTGGTGTTCACCGTGCTGACCGCCGAGTTCGTGATCATCGTGGTCGGCAAGGGCCTCTACAAGCTGGCCATCATTCAGTGGGCCATGCCGGACGCCCTGTTCCTGGCCTCGGAGTGGTCCAAGCTGCACATGTGGCGGACGATGACCGGCGCCCTGCTGGTACTCGGCGCGTGCGTGCTCTTCAAGCTGGCCGGCGGCCGCCGCGTCATCTGGGCCGTGGCGGTGTCGCTGGCCCTGTTCGCGGCGTACGCGACCGCCACGGTCACCTCCAACGTCGCCGAGCCCTACGCGAAGCACCGCAAGCCGCAGGCCGTCGGCTTCACCAAGTCGGCCGGGCTCAAGCCCGGCGAGAGCCTGGTGATGGACTGGGACGTCGACTGGGGCCTGCGGATGGGCCAGTCGTACCAGGTGTTCGAGGGACGGGTCTGGACGAAGGACCTGGAGAACGGCGACAAGCCCCCGGCCAAGGCGGACGCGGCGGTGCTCCAGTTGACCGCCGAGGACGCCAAGCCGGAGGCCACCTGGCCGAACGCCCCCGCGGGCTGGTACGTCGCCAAGGTGAACAAGGCGCAGGGTTGGGTGCTCTGGCGCCACCACTGACCGCGCCCGGGGGGACCCCCGGTGGGCCGGTCGCACACCTGTGCCAGTAACATCCGGCCGATCCGTGGTGTCACCCGGTGAGCTCGCGAAGCAGGGGTTGGGGAAACAAACTTGAGACTAGGTCGTGCGCGCGGTACGGCATTGGCCGCCGCGCTCGGAGTCGTGGCGGTACTGGGATTCCAGGGAGCCGCCAACGGCTTCGGCTCGGATTCCCCGGATGACAAGGGCCTGCAGCGCTACAGCGCTCCCGGCAAGGCGAGAGGGCCCGTCGAGGGCAAGGTCCACAAGCTCGCGCTGAAGCCGAAGGGGACCGGCAAGACCGTCCTCTCCCAGCAGGACACCAAGCCCTTCGGCCTGCTGGGCGTCTCCTGGACCGACCCGGCCGCCCAGGTGAAGGAAGGGGCCATCGAGGCCCGCACCCGCAACGCCAAGACCGGCAAGTGGTCCGCGTGGGTCACCCTGGAGCAGGCCAAGGCGACCCTCGACGGCAAGCGCCCCGGGCTGCGCGGCGCCACCGAGCCCGTCTGGGTCGGCCTGTCCGACGGGGCCGAGGTCCGGCTGGGCGGCGACACGGCCGCCACCGCGCTCCCCGCCGGCCTGGAGCTGAACCTGGTGGACCCGGGCTCGGCGAGCGCCGCCACCAAGAAGGGCGCCCTGAACGCCGAGCCGGCGGCCTTCGCCGCCCCCGCGGTCGACCCCGCTCCGACGCCCGCCCAGCCCCCGACGGTCCCCGGACCGGCCTCCACGGCGCCCAAGCCCGAGATCGTTTCCCGGGTCGCCTGGGGCGCCGACGAGAGCCTGAACAACGAGGGCCCGGTCTACCTCCCCGGAGCGAAGATCAAGGCGGCCTTCGTCCACCATACGGCGGCCTCCGCGCCGTACGAGTGCAGCGAGTCCGCCGCCATCGTCCGCGGCCTGCACGTCTACCACGTGCAGACCAACGGGTGGCGCGACCTCGGCTACAACTTCCTCGTCGACAAGTGCGGCACGGTCTTCGAGGGCCGTCAGGGCGGCGTCGACCAGCCGGTGATGGGCGCGCACGCCTTCGGCTGGAACTCCGAGTCGACGAGCGTCTCCGTCCTCGGTGACTACACGAGCGCGGGCGCCTCGGCCGCCGCCCTCGACGCCATCTCCCGGGTCGCCGCGTACAAGCTGGGTCAGTACGACGCCGACATGAGCGGCACGACGACGCTGCGCGCGGGCGCCTCGCAGAAGAACTACTTCGGCAAGGACTTCGTCGAAGGACAGTCGTACGAGTTCAAGACGCTCTCGGGCCACCGCGACGGCTTCAACACCCAGTGCCCGGGCGACTCGCTCTACCCGCAGCTGGAAGCCCTGCGCCAGTCCGGCCCCGCGGCCAGGCTGAAGGTCTCCTCGGTGAACGGCGCCCCGGCCCAGCCGGGCTCCTCCTTCCAGACCCCCGGTCCGGTCTCCCTCGGCTGGGAGACCAGCACGGCGAGCACCCTGGTGAGCAAGTTCGAGCTGCTCGTGGACGACAAGGTGGTCGCCACCACCGCGGGCACCGCCCGTACGGCGTCGACGACGCTGGCCCTGGGCAGCCACCAGCTCCAGGTCCGGGCGACCACGACGAACGGCAAGGTGGCCACCAGCCTCCCGGTGACCGTCGTCGCGGAGGTCAAGGACGTCAAGTTCGTCCCGGTCACCCCGAAGCGCCTGATGGACACCCGTGAGGGCCTGGGCGTGCCGCAGGCCAAGGTCGGCGGCGGCAGCTCCGTGACCCTGCCCGTGGCGGGCGTCGGCGGCATCCCCGCCAGCGACGTCACCGCGGTCGTGCTGAACGTGACGGCGACGAACCCGACGGCGTCGAGCTACGTGTCGGTGTACCCGAGCGGGACCATCCGCTCCAGCGCGTCGAACCTGAACTTCTCCGCGGGCCAGACGATCCCGAACCTCGTGGTCGTCCCGGTCGTCGACGGGAAGGTCAGCTTCTACAACAACGCGGGCACCGTCGACCTGATCGCCGACATCACGGGCTACTTCACGTCGAGCGGTACGGGCGCCACGCACACCAACTTCGGCCCCAAGCGCCTGATGGACACCCGTGAGGGCCTGGGCGTGCCGCAGGCCAAGGTCGGCGGCGGCAGCGTCATCACCCTGCCGGTGGCCGGCACCGACGGTATCCCGGAGGCCGGGGTCAAGGCGGTCGTACTGAACGTGACGGCGACCAACCCGACGGCGACCAGCTACGTGTCGGTGTTCCCGAGCGGCACCGCCCGCACGAGCGCGTCGAACCTGAACTTCTCCGCGGGCCAGACGATCCCGAACCTGGTGGTCGTCCCGGTCGTCGACGGGAAGGTCAGCTTCTACAACAACGCGGGCACCGTCGACCTGATCGCCGACATCACCGGCTACTTCTCCGACAGCACCCTCGGCTCGACCCACACCAACATCGGCCCCAAGCGCCTGATGGACACCCGTGAGGGCCTGGGCGTCCCGCAGGCGAAGGTCGGTGGCGGCCAGGTCGTCACCCTGCCGGTGGCGGGCGTCGAGGGGATCCCGGAGGCCGGGGTCAAGGCGGTCGTGCTGAACGTGACGGCGACCAACCCGACGGCGTCGAGCTACGTGTCGGTGTTCCCGAGCGGCACCGCCCGCACGAGCGCGTCGAACCTGAACTTCTCCGCGGGCCAGACGATCCCGAACCTGGTGGTCGTCCCGGTCGTCGACGGGAAGGTCAGCTTCTACAACAACGCGGGCACCGTGGATCTGATCGCGGACATCACGGGCTACTTCAGCAAGTGATCTGACCTGGCATTTCCTTGATCCGAGAGGTCTTGGACCCGAGGGGCTCCGCACCGTAGGGTGCGGAGCCCCTCTGCGTCGCGGAGCGCAGCGCAGCGGGCACGGCACACAGCACACAGCACACACAGCACGTCTCAGGGTGGGGACATGGGCACCGACAGCAACGACGACCCCGGACCGGCCATATCCGACGAGGAGTGGGCCCGGTTTCAGGAACAGGCCGCCACCGCACCGGGCGCGGCGCCGCGGGAGCCCTCGGCCCGGGCGAGGATGGTGACCGAGCGGCTGCGCGCCACGCAGGGCCAGCAGCCGCCGGGCTGGCGCACCGGGCCCGCGTGGCAGGAGCGCAGGGGGCGCAAGCGGCTCAAGGCGGCCCTGGCCGTCGTCGTCATCGCCGGGCTCGCGCTGATCGCCGTACGGCCCGAGCTCGTGATCGACCGGCTCGCCGGGAAGAGCGGGGCCCGGCAGGAGGCCGGGAACGCCGCTCCGCTGCCGGCGGAGCCCGTACGCCCGACCGCGCCGCCGCCGGCGCTGGACCCGGACGAGCCGACCCTGGCGGAGCCCTTCCGCGGATCCCCGGCCCTCCAGTGGGCGGACGGAGCCGCCGGCATCGAGCTGCCGCAGGCCACGGCCGTGGGCGGGATGTCCCAGGAGCGGGTCGCGGACGCGCTGGCGAAGACCAGGGAGTTCCTGATCGCCTCCAACCTCGACCCGGCGACCCTGCGCGGCGAGCGGCCCGCTACGGCGCTGGCGATCCTGGACCCCCGCCAGCCGGAGGTCCCGCAGCGGCTGGAGCAGTCCCTGACCGGGCCCACCCGGGAGAACACCCCGGCGAATCTCTTCACCCGCTTCGACCCGGCCGAGGTCAAGCCGGTCGGGGACGTCGTCAAGGTGCGCGGCAGCATGCGTACCGAGGCCGGGGAGCCGGGGGAGCTGCTCGTGGTGGCGGACTACACCTTCGTCCATCCCATGACGAAGGGCGGTACGAGCGTGCAGCGCACCATCGTGCGCCGGCAGGTCACCCTGTCCCTGCTCGACCCGGCGCGCTGGCAGGCCACCCGGGGCAAGCTCCAGCTGCGCGAGTACGTCTCGGAGTGGTCGAACGTGGAGTGCGGGGCGGCCGACGGCTTCCTGCACCCCGTCTTCCCGCTGGACGCGCCGACCGGTCCGGCGCCCACCGGACCCGCCCTCGATCCGTACGACCGCAGCAGGAACCTCGGGGGAGAGGGGTGCGGGACGGTCACCCGGACCTGAGGAAGGAGGACCCCGCCGGGTGAAGGGCGCGGTGCGGTTTGACCACGCAGCGTGGCGGGGTATTCTCTTCGGCCCGATTAGCCAGGTACGTGCCTCGTATGGCAGACTACTCAAGTTGCTCGGCTGAGTGCCGATGCTGCGCGCCTCCCGCCGGGAGGACCGGAAGCGAGTCCCACAGTACTCGTCGTCCTTAATCTGCCTTTCGGGGCAGCAATGGGGGCGGACGTACGGGAATCTTCTGGGAAGTGTCAGCACGGTGCCCACCAGGCACTCGGTGGGTGTTTCTCCCCCGAAACGCGGTCTCAGGGACCGCACCCCCTTGGACGAGGGAATTTCCGTATGGGAATTTTCTGTAGAGGGTGTGCGACACGCCCGACCGCGTGGGTCGGAGGGAAGCGGCGGGATCCGTCCCGCAGCCGACCGAGGGCCAGAGCGTTTCCACATACAGACAGGACTACGGAGTAGCCATGGCGGGACAGAAGATCCGCATCCGGCTCAAGGCCTACGACCACGAGGTCATCGATTCCTCGGCGAAGAAGATCGTCGAGACGGTGACGCGCACTGGTGCGTCGGTCGCGGGCCCGGTGCCGCTGCCCACTGAGAAGAACGTGTACTGCGTCATCAAGTCGCCGCACAAGTACAAGGACTCGCGCGAGCACTTCGAGATGCGCACGCACAAGCGCCTGATCGACATCCTCGACCCGACCCCCAAGACCGTTGACTCGCTGATGCGCCTGGACCTTCCGGCCGGCGTTGACATCGAGATCAAGCTCTGAGAGGCGTCGAGAAGATGGCAAAGCAGATCAAGGGCGTCCTGGGCGAGAAGCTCGGCATGACCCAGGTCTGGGACGAGAACAACCGTGTCGTCCCGGTGACCGTGGTCAAGGCCGGACCCTGCGTCGTTACCCAGGTCCGTACGAACGACATCGACGGCTACGAGTCGGTCCAGATCGCCTTCGGCGAGATCGACCCGCGCAAGGTGAACAAGCCCCTCAAGGGCCACTTCGCCAAGGCCGACGTGACCCCCCGCCGCCACCTGGTGGAGCTCCGCACCTCCGACGCCAGCGAGTACACGCTCGGCCAGGAGATCACTGCTGAGGTGTTCGAGTCCGGCGTCAAGGTTGACGTCACGGGCAACAGCAAGGGCAAGGGCTTCGCCGGTGTCATGAAGCGGCACAACTTCCGGGGCCTCGGCGCCGGTCACGGTGTGCAGCGCAAGCACCGCTCCCCCGGTTCGATCGGTGGCTGCGCCACCCCTGGGCGTGTCTTCAAGGGCATGCGCATGGCTGGTCGTATGGGCAACGAGCGCGTCACCACCCAGAACCTGACCATCCACGCGGTTGACGCGGAGAAGGGTCTGCTCCTCATCAAGGGTGCGGTCCCCGGTCCGAACGGCGGCCTCGTCCTGGTCCGTACCGCGGCCAAGGGGGCTTGAGGTAATGAGCACCATTGACATCCTTTCGCCGGCAGGCGACAAGGCCGGTACCGTCGAGCTCCCCGCGGAGATCTTCGACGCGAAGACCAGCGTTCCGCTGATCCACCAGGTCGTTGTCGCTCAGCTGGCTGCTGCCCGTCAGGGCACGCACAAGACCAAGCGTCGCGGCGAAGTCCGTGGTGGTGGCCGCAAGCCGTACCGCCAGAAGGGCACCGGCCGCGCGCGCCAGGGTTCGACCCGTGCGCCGCAGTTCGTCGGCGGTGGCGTCGTCCACGGCCCGCAGCCGCGTGACTACTCCCAGCGGACCCCGAAGAAGATGAAGGCCGCCGCCCTCCGCGGTGCCCTCTCGGACCGTGCGCGTCACTCCCGCATCCACGTCGTCACCGGCGTGGTCGAGGGTTCCGCCTCCACGAAGGCCGCCAAGACGCTGTTCGGCAAGATCTCGGAGCGCAAGAACCTGCTCCTGGTCGTCGAGCGCGCCGACGAGGCCGCGTGGCTGTCCGCCCGCAACCTGCCCCAGGTCCACATCCTGGAGCCGGGCCAGCTGAACACGTACGACGTGATCGTCTCTGACGACGTGGTCTTCACCCAGGCCGCTTTCGAGTCCTTCGTGTCTGGCCCCAAGGCCGATGAGACCGAAGGGAGCGACGCCTGATGTCTGAGGCGACCGTTACCAGCAAGACCTTCACTGACCCGCGCGACCTGCTGATCAAGCCGGTTGTCTCGGAGAAGAGCTACGCGCTGCTGGACGAGAACAAGTACACGTTCATCGTCGCGCCCGGCGCCAACAAGACCCAGATCAAGCAGGCCGTGGAAGCGGTCTTCTCGGTCAAGGTCACCGGGGTCAACACGATCAACCGTCAGGGTAAGCGCAAGCGCACCAAGACCGGTTTCGGCAAGCGTGCCAACACCAAGCGCGCCATCGTGACCCTTGCCGAGGGCAACCGTATCGACATCTTCGGCGGCCAGGCCTCCTAACGGAGGTCTAGTCGTCCGGAATCGGACGAGGACTGAGAAATGGGTATCCGCAAGTACAAGCCGACGACCCCGGGCCGTCGTGGCTCCAGCGTCGCCGACTTTGTCGAGATCACGCGGTCCACGCCGGAGAAGTCGCTGGTTCGCCCTCTGCACAGCAAGGGCGGCCGTAACAACACCGGCCGGATCACCGTTCGCCACCAGGGTGGTGGACACAAGCGCGCCTACCGCGTGATCGACTTCCGTCGTCACGACAAGGACGGCGTGCCGGCCAAGGTCGCGCACATCGAGTACGACCCCAACCGCACCGCGCGCATCGCGCTGCTGCACTACGCCGACGGCGAGAAGCGCTACATCATCGCGCCGAAGGCACTCAAGCAGGGTGACCGGATTGAGAACGGCCCGACGGCCGACATCAAGCCCGGCAACAACCTCGCGCTCCGCAACATCCCGGTCGGTACCACGATCCACGCGATCGAGCTCCGTCCCGGTGGCGGCGCGAAGTTCGCCCGCTCCGCTGGTGCCTCCGTGCAGCTGCTGGCGAAGGAGGGCACCATGGCCCACCTCCGCATGCCGTCCGGTGAGATCCGTCTCGTCGACGCGCGCTGCCGCGCCACGGTCGGCGAGGTCGGCAACGCCGAGCAGTCGAACATCAACTGGGGCAAGGCCGGCCGCATGCGCTGGAAGGGCGTTCGCCCGTCCGTCCGCGGTGTCGCGATGAACCCGGTTGACCACCCGCACGGTGGTGGTGAGGGCAAGACCAGTGGTGGCCGCCACCCGGTCTCCCCGTGGGGTCAGAAGGAGGGTCGTACTCGCTCGCCGAAGAAGGCTTCGAGCAAGTACATCGTCCGCCGCCGCAAGACGAACAAGAAGCGCTAGGAGCGGGTTTAGATGCCGCGCAGTCTCAAGAAGGGGCCCTTCGTCGACGACCACCTCGTAAAGAAGGTGGACGTCCAGAACGAAGCCGGCACCAAGAACGTCATCAAGACCTGGTCCCGTCGCTCGATGATCATCCCCAGCATGCTGGGTCACACCATCGCGGTGCACAACGGCAAGACCCACGTCCCGGTGTTCGTCACCGAGTCGATGGTCGGCCACAAGCTCGGCGAGTTCTCGCCGACTCGCACCTTCCGCGGCCACGTCAAGGACGACCGGAAGTCGAAGCGCCGCTAAAGGCGGGGTGGTTACGACTATGACTTACACCGAAGGGACAACCATGGAAGCCAGGGCCCAGGCGCGGTACATCCGCGTCACGCCCATGAAGGCCCGCCGAGTGGTGGACCTTATCCGTGGCATGGATGCCACGGAGGCTCAGGCGGTCCTGCGTTTCGCCCCGCAGGCCGCGAGCGTGCCGGTTGGCAAGGTGCTTGACAGCGCCATTGCCAACGCCGCACACAACTACAACCACCCGGACGCTTCTTCGCTGTTCATCAGCGAGGCGTTCGTGGACGAGGGCCCGACCCTGAAGCGGTTCCGTCCGCGTGCGCAGGGCCGTGCCTACCGGATCCGCAAGCGGACCAGCCACATCACCGTGGTCGTCAGCAGCAAGGAAGGTTCCCGGTAATGGGCCAGAAGGTAAACCCGCACGGGTTCCGGCTCGGCATCACCACCGACTTCAAGTCGCGTTGGTACGCCGACAAGCTGTACAAGGACTACGTCAAGGAAGACGTCGCCATCCGTCGGATGATGACGTCCGGCATGGAGCGCGCCGGCATCTCGAAGGTTGAGATCGAGCGCACCCGTGACCGCGTGCGTGTGGACATCCACACCGCTCGTCCGGGCATCGTCATCGGCCGCCGTGGCGCCGAGGCCGACCGCATCCGCGGTGACCTCGAGAAGCTCACGGGCAAGCAGGTCCAGCTGAACATCCTCGAGGTCAAGAACCCCGAGCTTGACGCTCAGCTGGTCGCCCAGGCCGTTGCCGAGCAGCTCTCCTCCCGCGTCTCCTTCCGTCGCGCCATGCGTAAGAGCATGCAGGGCACGATGAAGGCCGGCGCCAAGGGCATCAAGATCCAGTGTGGCGGTCGTCTCGGCGGCGCCGAGATGTCCCGCTCCGAGTTCTACCGCGAGGGTCGTGTGCCGCTGCACACGCTGCGCGCGAACGTGGACTACGGCTTCTTCGAGGCCAAGACCACCTTCGGCCGTATCGGTGTGAAGGTCTGGATCTACAAGGGCGACGTCAAGAACATCGCCGAGGTTCGCGCTGAGAACGCTGCGGCCCGTGCGGGTAACCGCCCGGCCCGTGGCGCGCAGGGCGCAGGCGACCGTCCCGCCGGCCGTGGTGGCCGTGGTGGCGAGCGCGGCGGCCGTGGTGGCCGCAAGCCGCAGCAGGCTGCTGGTGCCGAGGCCCCCAAGGCCGACGCTCCCGCCGCCGCTCCGGCCGAGAGCACCGGAACGGAGGCCTGACCGACATGCTGATCCCTCGTAGGGTCAAGCACCGCAAGCAGCACCACCCCAAGCGCAGTGGTATGGCGAAGGGCGGTACTGAGGTCACGTTCGGCGAGTACGGCATCCAGGCGCTGACCCCGGCGTACGTGACGAACCGCCAGATCGAGGCGGCTCGTATTGCGATGACCCGCCACATCAAGCGTGGCGGCAAGGTCTGGATCAACATCTACCCGGACCGCCCGCTGACGAAGAAGCCTGCTGAGACCCGCATGGGTTCCGGTAAGGGTTCTCCCGAGTGGTGGATCGCCAACGTGCACCCGGGTCGGGTCATGTTCGAGCTGTCCTACCCGAACGAGAAGATTGCTCGTGAGGCGCTCACCCGCGCTGCTCACAAGCTTCCGATGAAGTGCCGGATTGTTCGGCGCGAGGCAGGTGAGTCGTGATGGCGACGGGAACCAAGGCGTCCGAGCTGCGTGAGCTCGGCAACGAGGAGCTCGTTGGCAAGCTGCGCGAGGCCAAGGAGGAGCTGTTCAAGCTCCGCTTCCAGGCGGCCACGGGTCAGCTGGAGAACAACGGCCGGCTCAAGTCCGTCCGTAAGGACATCGCTCGCATCTACACCCTGATGCACGAGCGTGAGCTCGGTATCGAGACGGTGGAGAGCGCCTGATGAGCGAGAACAACGTGACTGAGAAGACCGAGCGCGGCTTCCGCAAGACCCGTGAGGGTCTGGTCGTCAGCGACAAGATGGACAAGACCGTCGTCGTCGCCGTCGAGGACCGCGTCAAGCACGCCCTGTACGGCAAGGTCATCCGCCGTACGAACAAGCTCAAGGCGCACGACGAGCAGAACGCTGCCGGCGTCGGCGACCGCGTCCTCATCATGGAGACGCGTCCGCTGTCGGCGAGCAAGCGCTGGCGCATCGTCGAGATCCTCGAGAAGGCCAAGTAAGCACCTGAGGGGTTTCCCTTAGGTTCGTTCCGCCAGGCTCGGTGGGGGCCCAGCTCCTCGGAGTGAAGCCCCCGCCGGGAACCGGCAGACAAACAGGAGATACACGTGATCCAGCAGGAGTCGCGACTGCGTATCGCCGACAACACTGGTGCAAAGGAGATCCTTTGCATCCGTGTTCTCGGTGGTTCCGGTCGCCGCTACGCGGGCATCGGTGACGTCATCGTCGCCACCGTCAAGGATGCGATCCCCGGTGGCAACGTGAAGAAGGGTGACGTCGTCAAGGCGGTCATCGTTCGCACCGTCAAGGAGCGCCGCCGCCAGGACGGCTCGTACATCCGCTTTGACGAGAACGCCGCCGTCATTCTCAAGAACGACGGCGACCCTCGCGGCACCCGTATCTTCGGCCCGGTGGGCCGTGAGCTGCGCGAGAAGAAGTTCATGAAGATCATCTCGCTCGCGCCGGAGGTGCTGTAAGCATGAAGATCAAGAAGGGCGACCTGGTTCAGGTCATCACCGGTAAGGACAAGGGCAAGCAGGGCAAGGTCATCGTTGCCTTCCCCGCTGAGAACCGCGTCCTCGTCGAGGGTGTCAACCGGGTCAAGAAGCACACCAAGGCCGGCCAGACCGCTGGTGGCTCGCAGACCGGTGGCATTGTGATCACCGAGGCGCCGATCCACGTCAGCAACGTTCAGCTGGTTGTGGAGAAGGACGGCCAGAAGGTCGTTACCCGCGTCGGTTTCCGCTTCGACGACGAGGGCAACAAGATCCGCGTTGCCAAGCGGACGGGTGAGGACATCTGATGGCTACCACTCCGCGTCTCAAGACGAAGTACCGCGAGGACATCGCGGGCAAGCTGCGTGAGGAGTTCTCCTACGAGAACGTCATGCAGATCCCCGGTCTCGTGAAGATCGTGGTCAACATGGGTGTGGGCGACGCCGCCCGCGACTCCAAGCTGATCGACGGCGCCATCAAGGACCTGACGACGATCACCGGTCAGAAGCCGGCCGTCACGAAGGCCCGGAAGTCCATCGCGCAGTTCAAGCTGCGCGAGGGTCAGCCGATCGGCTGCCACGTCACCCTCCGTGGTGACCGCATGTGGGAGTTCCTGGACCGTACGCTGTCGCTCGCGCTGCCGCGTATCCGTGACTTCCGTGGTCTGTCGCCGAAGCAGTTCGACGGCCGTGGCAACTACACCTTCGGTCTCACGGAGCAGGTCATGTTCCACGAGATCGACCAGGACAAGATCGACCGTACCCGGGGTATGGACATCACCGTGGTCACCACGGCGACCAACGACGACGAGGGCCGTGCCCTCCTTCGTCACCTCGGCTTCCCCTTCAAGGAGGCGTAAGCGAGATGGCGAAGAAGGCTCTCATCGCGAAGGCTGCCCGTAAGCCCAAGTTCGGTGTGCGTGCGTACACCCGCTGCCAGCGCTGCGGTCGCCCCCACTCCGTGTACCGCAAGTTCGGCCTGTGCCGCGTCTGCCTTCGTGAGATGGCTCACCGTGGCGAGCTGCCGGGCGTGACCAAGAGCTCCTGGTAATTCCCTTCCGTCCGTAAGGACTTGGGAAGTTCCAGAGACTCTCGGTAAGCATCTGGCCGGTGGGTGCCCTGCTCCGCATGCCGTAGGCTTGTGGGGTTGGGCGTCCGCCGTCCATAACGACTTACTACGCCGTAGGTCCCCGCACCGCACCCGTCCCGCCACTGAGTGGGGAGAGGGATGGCGCATACAGGAAACCCCGGCGAGAGAGGCCGAAGGCCACTTCATGACCATGACTGACCCGATCGCAGACATGCTCACGCGTCTGCGTAACGCTAACTCGGCGTACCACGACACCGTCGTGATGCCGCACAGCAAGATCAAGTCGCACATCGCAGAGATCCTCAAGCAGGAGGGTTTCATCACCGGCTGGAAGGTCGAGGACGCCGAGGTCGGCAAGAACCTCGTCCTCGAGCTGAAGTTCGGGCCGAACCGCGAGCGCTCCATTGCGGGCATCAAGCGGATCTCGAAGCCCGGTCTGCGCGTGTACGCGAAGTCCACCAACCTGCCCAAGGTGCTCGGCGGCCTGGGCGTGGCGATCATCTCCACGTCCCACGGTCTCCTCACCGGCCAGCAGGCAGGCAAGAAGGGCGTAGGTGGGGAAGTCCTCGCCTACGTCTGGTAGTCGGGAACGGAGGAAAAGCAATGTCGCGAATCGGCAAGCTCCCCATCCAGGTTCCCGCCGGTGTGGACGTCACCATCGATGGCAGCACGGTCGCGGTGAAGGGCCCCAAGGGTTCCCTCTCCCACACCGTCAAGGCTCCCATCGCGGTCGTGAAGGGTGAGGACGGCGTTCTGAACGTCACCCGCCCGAACGACGAGCGTCAGAACAAGGCCCTGCACGGCCTGTCCCGCACGCTGGTGGCGAACATGATCACCGGTGTGACCACGGGATACGTCAAGGCTCTCGAGATCAGCGGTGTCGGTTACCGTGTCCTGGCGAAGGGCTCCGACCTGGAGTTCCAGCTGGGTTACAGCCACCCGATCCTGGTGGAGGCGCCCGAGGGCATCTCCTTCAAGGTCGAGTCGCCGACCAAGTTCACGGTCGAGGGCATCGACAAGCAGAAGGTCGGCGAGGTCGCCGCCAACATCCGCAAGCTGCGGAAGCCCGACCCGTACAAGGCCAAGGGTGTCAAGTACGCCGGCGAAGTCATCCGCCGCAAGGTCGGAAAGGCTGGTAAGTAGCCATGGCATACGGTGTGAAGATCGCCAAGGGCGACGCGTACAAGCGCGCTGCCAAGGCTCGCCGCCACATCCGCATCCGCAAGAACGTCTCGGGTACGGCGGAGCGTCCGCGCCTCGTCGTGACGCGTTCCAACCGCAACATCGTTGCTCAGGTCATCGACGACCTCCAGGGTCACACCCTGGCGTCCGCGTCGACCCTGGACGCTTCGATCCGTGGTGGCGAAGGCGACAAGAGCTCGCAGGCCCAGGCTGTCGGCGCGCTCGTCGCCGAGCGTGCCAAGGCTGCGGGTGTCGAGACCGTCGTGTTCGACCGCGGTGGCAACCGATACGCCGGGCGCATTGCCGCTCTGGCTGACGCCGCCCGCGAAGCCGGGCTGAAGTTCTAAGCCCCGGTTCCGGGACTCACGGACGTAACAGAGAGAGGTAATCCAATGGCTGGACCCCAGCGCCGCGGAAGCGGTGCCGGTGGCGGCGAGCGGCGGGACCGGAAGGGTCGCGACGGTGGCCCTGCCGCCGAGAAGACCGCTTACGTTGAGCGCGTTGTCGCGATCAACCGCGTCGCCAAGGTTGTCAAGGGTGGTCGCCGCTTCAGCTTCACCGCGCTGGTCGTGGTGGGCGACGGTGACGGCACGGTAGGTGTCGGTTACGGCAAGGCCAAGGAAGTTCCCGCGGCCATCGCCAAGGGTGTCGAGGAAGCCAAGAAGAACTTCTTCAAGGTTCCGCGCATCCAGGGCACCATCCCTCACCCGATCCAGGGCGAGAAGGCGGCGGGCGTCGTCATGCTGAAGCCGGCTTCCCCGGGTACCGGCGTTATCGCCGGTGGTCCGGTGCGTGCCGTGCTGGAGTGCGCCGGCGTTCACGACATCCTGTCGAAGTCGCTCGGCTCTTCCAACGCGATCAACATCGTGCACGCGACCGTGGCGGCCCTCCAGGGCCTGCAGCGTCCCGAGGAGATCGCGGCTCGCCGTGGTCTGCCCCTCGAGGACGTCGCCCCCGCGGCTCTGCTTCGTGCACGTGCTGGGGCGGGTGCGTAATGGCTCGCCTCAAGATCACGCAGACGAAGTCGTACATCGGCAGCAAGCAGAACCACCGCGACACGCTGCGTTCGCTCGGGCTCAAGCGCCTGAACGACGTGGTCGTCAAGGAGGACCGCCCCGAGTTCCGCGGAATGGTGCAGACCGTCCGCCACCTCGTGACGGTTGAGGAGGTTGACTAACATGGCTGAGAACAGCCCGCTGAAGGCCCACAACCTCCGTCCCGCCCCCGGCGCCAAGACCGCGAAGACCCGTGTCGGTCGTGGTGAGGCGTCGAAGGGTAAGACGGCCGGTCGTGGTACGAAGGGCCAGAAGGCCCGCTACCAGATCCCGCAGCGCTTCGAGGGCGGGCAGATGCCCCTCCACATGCGTCTGCCGAAGCTCAAGGGCTTCAAGAACCCGTTCCGCACCGAGTTCCAGGTCGTCAACCTGGACAAGCTCGGCGCTCTCTACCCCGAGGGTGGAGAAGTCACGGTGGCCGACCTGGTCGCCAAGGGCGCGGTTCGCAAGAACAGCCTCGTCAAGGTCCTGGGCCAGGGCGAGCTCTCCGTGGCGCTGCAGGTTTCGGTTGACGCCGTCTCCGCTTCCGCCAAGGAAAAGATCGCCGCTGCCGGCGGCACTGTCACCGAGCTCGTCTAAGACGGATCAAGTGACTAAATAGCTCGAAACCCGACCGGGGATGCCTCACATATGGGGCATCCCCGGTTGGTCGTTCCAAGGAAGGCACACTCGCCGGTAAGGTGGCGTGCACCTTTGCTTTGTCGTATACGTCGATCCCTCAGACCGTCACCTCTGACGCAGTAGCGCGGGGGTCGCAGGAGGCACCGTGCTCACCGCGTTCGCCCGGGCGTTCAAGACGCCCGACCTGCGCAAGAAGCTGCTTTTCACGCTCGGCATCATCGTGCTGTTCCGGCTCGGGTCCCACATCCCCGTTCCCGGCGTGAGCTACAAGAACGTTCAGATCTGTGTCGACCAGGCAGGCAGCAGCAACGGGCTGTTCGGTCTCGTCAACATGTTCAGCGGCGGTGCGCTGCTGCAGATCACGATCTTCGCGCTCGGCATCATGCCGTACATCACGGCGAGCATCATTCTGCAGCTGCTGACCGTGGTCATCCCGAAGCTGGAGACCCTCAAGAAAGAGGGCCAGTCCGGCACGGCGAAGATCACTCAGTACACGCGCTATCTGACGGTCGCGCTCGCGATCCTGCAGGGCACCGGCCTCGTCGCCACCGCCCGCACCGGCGCCCTGTTCCAGGGTTGCCAGGTCGCCAGCCAGATCGTCCCCGACCGGTCGATCTTCACCACGGTCGTCATGGTGATCACCATGACCGCTGGTACCTGCGTCGTCATGTGGCTCGGTGAGCTCGTCACCGACCGCGGCATCGGCAACGGCATGTCGATCCTCATGTTCATCTCGATCGCCGCCGGCTTCATCGGCGCCATGTGGCAGATCAAGCTCCAGGGCAAGATCGCCGACGGCTGGGTCGAGTTCGGCGTCGTCATCCTGGTCGGCCTCGCGATGGTGTGTCTGGTGGTCTTCGTCGAGCAGGCGCAGCGCCGGATCCCGGTCCAGTACGCGAAGCGCATGATCGGCCGCCGTGCCTACGGTGGTACCTCCACCTACATCCCGCTCAAGGTGAACCAGGCGGGCATCATCCCCGTCATCTTCGCCTCGTCGCTGCTCTACATCCCGGCACTGATCGTCCAGTTCAGCGGCTCGACCGCGGGCTGGGCCACCTGGATCCAGAAGCACTTCGTCAAGGGCGACCACCCGTACTACATCGCGACCTACTTCCTCCTGATCGTCTTCTTCGCGTTCTTCTACGTGGCGATCTCGTTCAACCCCGAGGAAGTTGCAGACAACATGAAGAAGTATGGTGGGTTCATCCCGGGCATCCGCGCCGGTCGGCCCACCGCCGAGTACCTCAGCTACGTACTCAACCGGATCACCTGGCCGGGGTCGCTGTACCTGGGTCTCATCGCTCTTGTGCCGACGATGGCGTTGGCGGGCTTCGGAGCGAACCAGAACTTCCCGTTCGGCGGGACGAGCATCCTGATCATCGTGGGTGTGGGTCTGGAAACCGTGAAGCAGATCGAGAGCCAGCTCCAGCAGCGTAATTACGAAGGGTTCCTCCGCTGATGCGTATCGTCCTCGTCGGACCGCCCGGTGCGGGCAAGGGAACGCAGGCGGCGTTCCTTGCCAAGAACCTGTCGATCCCGCACATCTCCACGGGCGACCTGTTCCGGGCCAACATCAGCCAGGGCACCGAGCTGGGCAAGCAGGCGAAGGCGTACATGGACGCCGGCGACCTGGTCCCCGACGAGGTGACCATCGGCATGGCCAAGGACCGGATGGAGCAGCCCGACGCCGTGGGCGGCTTCCTGCTCGACGGCTTCCCGCGCAACGTCTCGCAGGCCGAGGCGCTCGACGTGATGCTCCAGGCCGAGGGCATGAAGCTCGACGCCGTCCTCGACCTGGAGGTCGAGGAGGACGAGGTCGTCAAGCGGATCGCCGGCCGCCGGATCTGCCGCAACGACTCCGCGCACGTCTTCCACGTGACGTACGCCCCGCCGAAGGCCGAGGGCGTCTGCGACACCTGCGGCGGCGAGCTGTACCAGCGCGGGGACGACTCCGAGGCGACGGTCCGCAACCGGCTGGAGGTCTACCACACGCAGACCGAGCCGATCATCGACTACTACAAGGCCCAGGGTCTGCTGGTGACCATCCCCGCCCTCGGTGAGGTCGCGGACGTCACCAAGCGTGCGATGGACGCCCTGAAGAAGTAGTACCCCCTTGTCGTGCAGGTACGGCCGCGGTGTCCCCAGGGCACCGCGGCCGTACTGTTGAGAAGACTTGCAAGATCCCGGTTCCGAAGGTGGAAGGTTCGTCCATGGTCCAGATCAAGACCCCCGAGCAGATCGCGAAGATGCGCGAGGCGGGGCTGGTCGTCGCCGCGATCCACGCGGCGACCCGTGAGGCGGCCGTGCCGGGCGCCACGACCCGGGATCTGGACATGGTCGCCCGCAAGGTCATCGCGGACGCGGGGGCCAAGTCGAACTTCCTCGGCTACGGCGGCTTCCCCGCGACGATCTGCACCTCGGTGAACGAGGTCGTGGTCCACGGCATCCCGGACGACAAGACGGTCCTCAAGGACGGCGACATCATCTCGATCGACGCCGGCGCGATCGTGGACGGCTGGCACGGCGACGCCGCGTACACGGCCTTCGTGGGCACCGGGCACGCCCCTGAGCTCCTGGAGCTGTCCCGGGTGACCGAGGAGTCCATGTGGGCCGGTATCGCCGCCATGAAGCTCGGCAACCGCCTCGTGGACATCTCCAAGGCCATCGAGACGTACATCAAGCGCCAGCCGCGCCCGTCGACCGGTGAGCACAGCCTCGGGAAGTTCGGGATCATCGAGGACTACGGCGGCCACGGCATCGGGTCCGAGATGCACATGGACCCCCACCTGCTGAACTACGTCTCGCGCAAGCGGGGCAAGGGGATCAAGCTCGTCCCGGGCGTCTGCCTGGCGATCGAGCCGATGGTCTCCCTGGGCACCGCCCAGACGGAGGTCCTGGCGGACGACTGGACGGTCATCACCACGGACGGCACCTGGTCCTCGCACTGGGAGCACTCCATCGCCCTGACCGAGGACGGGCCCATCGTCCTGACCAGCCCTGACTGCGGCAAGGCGAAGCTGGCGGAGTACGGGGTCACCACGGCCCCGGACCCTCTGGCGTAATGATCTACACTCTGGGGCAAACTTTCCGGATTCGTTTTTCTGGGTGCCCTGACGTAGACTGACTCGTCGGCTCTCGTGCACTTCCATGCCTGCATGGCGCACGGGGCCGATCAAGGTAGCCGATTCGAAAGGCGAAGCGTGGCCAAGAAGCAAGGTGCCATCGAAATCGAGGGCACCGTGATCGAGTCCCTCCCGAACGCGATGTTCAAGGTGGAACTCCAGAACGGTCACAAAGTCCTCGCGCACATCAGCGGCAAGATGCGCATGCACTACATCCGCATCCTCCCTGATGACCGGGTCGTCGTGGAGCTGTCTCCGTACGACCTGACGCGTGGCCGGATCGTCTACCGATACAAGTAGATCTTGTCTTCACTCCCGCCTGGGCGTCTTGTCCCGGCGCGGGTGGTGGCACTGACCCGGAGAACCTCACCAACATGAAGGTCAAGCCGAGCGTCAAGAAGATCTGCGACAAGTGCAAGGTGATCCGCCGTCACGGTCGGGTCATGGTCATCTGCGACAACCTGCGCCACAAGCAGCGCCAGGGCTGACGCACGCCGACCGACCTGCCTTCCGCAGTTCTTCGCGCGACGTAAGAAAACGTACATACGCAGAACCCGCCCAGCCCTGAGAGGGGCCGGCGGTACCTCCGGCGGGGGCCGGGGACCCGGACGTACCACCACCCATCAAGGGTGGTCGGCGGTCGGGAGTGGTTCTGCGGAAGACCCCCGAACACACAGGAGCCATTTGTGGCACGCGTTTCCGGTGTTGACATCCCGCGCGAAAAGCGCGTGGAGATCGCACTCACCTACGTCTTCGGTATCGGGCGCACCCGGTCCAAGGAGATCCTCGCCTCCACCGGCGTGAACCCGAACACCCGCGTTCGTGACCTGGCCGAAGAGGACCTCGTCAAGATCCGCGAGTACGTGGACGCCAACCTCCGTACCGAGGGTGACCTCCGCCGCGAGATCCAGGGCGACATCCGTCGCAAGATCGAGATCCAGTGCTACCAGGGCATCCGCCACCGTCGTGGCCTGCCGGTGCACGGTCAGCGCACCAGCACGAACGCTCGTACCCGCAAGGGCCCGCGTCGCGCGATCGCCGGTAAGAAGAAGCCGGGCAAGAAGTAGTCCTGTTCAGCGGTCTTGCGCTGTAGGACCGACCACCTCCCGTAGGAGATTTAGATGCCCCCCAAGGGTCGTCAGGGCGCTGCCAAGAAGGTGCGCCGCAAGGAAAAGAAGAACGTCGCTCACGGGCACGCCCACATCAAGAGCACGTTCAACAACACCATCGTTTCGATCACCGACCCCTCGGGCAACGTGATCTCCTGGGCCTCCGCCGGCCACGTCGGCTTCAAGGGCTCGCGCAAGTCCACCCCCTTCGCCGCGCAGATGGCCGCTGAGTCGGCCGCCCGCCGCGCGCAGGAGCACGGCATGCGCAAGGTCGACGTCTTCGTCAAGGGTCCGGGCTCCGGCCGCGAGACCGCGATCCGCTCCCTCCAGGCCACCGGCCTCGAGGTCGGCTCGATCCAGGACGTCACCCCCACCCCGCACAACGGCTGCCGCCCGCCGAAGCGCCGCCGCGTCTGATCCGTGGCGGCGCCCCTCCCCGCCGTCGCGGGGGTGACCGCGCCGCCGCGCATGCGCAGCGGACGCACCTGTGCGTTCTTGAGTGTCCGGGCGGTACGACCCCTTCGGGGGGCGTGCCGCCCGTACCCTTGCAGTAGCCGTACTCCGGTACGGCATCCCGTCGGGCGTCAAATAGTGGGCGTCCACGAATGAAGGAACACAGACATGCTTATCGCTCAGCGTCCCTCGCTGACCGAAGAGGTCGTCGACGAGTACCGCTCGCGGTTCGTGATCGAGCCGCTGGAGCCGGGCTTCGGCTACACCCTCGGTAACTCCCTGCGCCGTACGCTCCTGTCCTCGATCCCGGGTGCCGCTGTCACCAGCATCCGCGTGGACGGCGTCCTGCACGAGTTCACCACCGTGCCGGGTGTCAAGGAAGACGTCACCGACATCATCCTGAACATCAAGCAGCTGGTCGTCTCCTCGGAGCACGACGAGCCGGTCGTGATGTACCTGCGCAAGCAGGGTCCCGGCCTGGTCACCGCTGCCGACATCGCGCCCCCGGCCGGTGTCGAGGTGCACAACCCGGACCTGGTCCTCGCCACGCTCAACGGCAAGGGCAAGCTGGAGATGGAGCTGACCGTCGAGCGCGGTCGCGGCTACGTCTCCGCCGTCCAGAACAAGCAGCTGGGCCAGGAGATCGGCCGCATCCCGGTCGACTCCATCTACAGCCCGGTCCTCAAGGTCACCTACAAGGTCGAGGCGACCCGAGTCGAGCAGCGCACCGACTTCGACAAGCTGATCGTCGACGTCGAGACCAAGCAGGCCATGCGCCCGCGCGACGCCATGGCGTCCGCCGGTAAGACCCTGGTCGAGCTGTTCGGTCTGGCGCGCGAGCTCAACATCGACGCCGAGGGCATCGACATGGGCCCCTCGCCGACGGACGCGGCCCTGGCCGCCGACCTGGCGCTGCCGATCGAGGAGCTGGAGCTCACCGTTCGGTCGTACAACTGCCTCAAGCGCGAGGGCATCCACTCCGTGGGTGAGCTCGTCGCCCGCTCCGAGGCCGACCTGCTCGACATCCGCAACTTCGGTGCGAAGTCGATCGACGAGGTCAAGGCGAAGCTGGCCGGCATGGGCCTGGCCCTCAAGGACAGCCCGCCCGGATTCGACCCGACCGCCGCCGCCGACGCCTTCGGCGCCGACGACGACGCGGACGCCGGTTTCGTCGAGACCGAGCAGTACTAGAAAGCTTGTGGGGGGCTCGCGCCCCCCACACCCCCTCTCGCGACCGCCTGAGGGAACTGACTCCGGTACCTGACACGGCCGGTGCAGATTTGAAGGAGTAACAATGCCGCGTCCCGCAAAGGGTGCCCGCCTGGGCGGCTCCGCCGCGCACGAGAAGCACCTCCTCGCGAACCTCGCGAAGGCGCTCTTCGAGCACGGCCGCATCACCACCACCGAGGCCAAGGCCCGCCGCCTGCGTCCCTACGCCGAGCGTCTGGTCACCAAGGCCAAGAAGGGCGACATCCACAACCGTCGCCTGGTGCTGCAGACGATCACGGACAAGAGCATCGTGCACACGCTGTTCACCGAGATCGCCCCGCGCTACGAGAACCGCCCCGGTGGTTACACGCGCATCACCAAGATCGGCAACCGTCGTGGCGACAACGCCCCGATGGCCGTGATCGAGCTGGTCGAGGCCCTTACGGTCGCCCAGCAGGCCACCGGTGAGGCCGAGGCCGCCACCAAGCGCGCGGTCAAGGAGGCGGAGGCTGTCGAGACCCCCGCCGAGGAGACCAAGGAGGCCTGATCCCGCTCCGGGATCGAGCTCGCTTGATCGGCTCTGAACGGGCCCGCCCCCTTCCGGGGCGGGCCCGTTCTGCATGTCCGCACGTCTGAGAGGATCTGTCACGTGAGTGACGAGGTGGAGCCCGGGCACGTCCGGGTGCGGCTGGACCTGAGTTACGACGGCAAGGACTTCTCCGGCTGGGCGAAGCAGCGCGTGCTGCGGACCGTGCAGGGCGAGCTGGAATCGGCCCTGCAGACCGTGATGCGGCTGCCCGAGCCCGTCGAGTTGACCGTGGCCGGGCGGACCGACGCCGGGGTGCACGCCCGCGGGCAGGTCGCGCAGTTCGACCTCGCCGAGGAGGTGTGGGCCGAGCACCACGACAAGCTGCTGCGCCGTCTCGCCGGACGGCTGCCGCACGACATCCGGGTCTGGAAGGCCGCCGAGGCCCCCCCGGGCTTCAACGCGCGCTTCTCGGCCGTCTGGCGCCGCTACGCCTACCGCGTCGGCGACCACCAGGGCGGCGTCGACCCGCTGCGCCGCGGGCACGTGCTGTGGCACCAGTGGCCGCTCGACGTGGACGCCATGAACGAGGCCGCCGCCCCGCTGCTGGGGGAGCACGACTTCGCCGCGTACTGCAAGAAGCGCGAGGGCGCCACGACCATCCGTACGCTCCAGCAGCTCAGCTGGGAGCGGGCCGAGGACGGGATCATCACCGCGACCGTCCGCGCCGACGCCTTCTGCCACAACATGGTCCGCTCGCTGGTGGGCGCCCTGCTGCACGTGGGGGACGGGCACCGGCCCACCGACTGGCCCGGCAAGGTGCTGGAGGCCGCCGTACGGGACTCCTCGGTGCACGTGGTCAAGCCGCACGGGCTGACCCTGGAAGAGGTCGGCTACCCGGCCGACGAGCTGCTGGCCGCGCGCAGCAAGGAGGCCCGCAACATGCGGACCCTCCCCGGAGCCGGCTGCTGCTGACGCACGCCTAATCCGTTTGGGCGGATCGGCCGCGGACCTGGACAATGCCCGGCATGGGACATCTCGAAGCCAGCCACCTGGAGTACTACCTTCCCGACGGGCGGGTCCTGCTCCCTGACGTCTCCTTCCGGGTGGGGGAGGGGTCGGTCGTCGCCCTGGTCGGGGCGAACGGGGCGGGCAAGACCACCCTGCTGAAGATGATCTCCGGCGAGCTCCAGCCGCACGGGGGCGCCGTCACCGTGAGCGGCGGGCTCGGCGTCATGTCGCAGTTCGTGGGCTCGGTGCGCGACGAGACGACCGTGCGCGACCTGCTCGTGTCGGTGGCGCAGCCGCGGATCCGGGAGGCGGCCAAGGCCGTGGACCGGGCCGAGCACCTGATCCTGACGGTCGACGACGAGGCCGCGCAGATGGCGTACGCGCAGGCGCTCAGCGACTGGGCCGACGTCCAGGGGTACGAGGCGGAGACCCTGTGGGACGTCTGCACCATGGCCGCGCTGGCCATCCCGTACGACTCGGCGCAGTTCCGCGAGGTGCGCACGCTGTCGGGCGGTGAGCAGAAGCGGCTGGTCCTGGAGGCGCTGCTGCGCGGGCCGGACGAGGTGCTGCTGCTCGACGAGCCGGACAACTACCTCGACGTCCCGGGCAAGCGGTGGCTGGAGGAGCAGTTGAAGGCCACCCGCAAGACCGTGCTGTTCGTGTCGCACGACCGGGAACTGCTGTCCCGGGCCGCCGAGAAGATCATCAGCCTGGAGCCGAGCCCGATGGGCACGGACGTGTGGGTGCACGGCGCGGGCTTCGACACCTACCACCAGGCCCGCAAGGAGCGCTTCGCCCGCTTCGAGGAGCTGAAGCGGCGCTGGGACGAGGAGCACGCCCGGCTCAAGGCCCTGGTGCTGCGGCTGCGCAACCAGGCCGCGAGCAGCCCCGACATGGCCTCGCGCTACAAGGCGATGCAGACCCGCTTCCAGAAGTTCGAGGAGGCCGGCCCGCCGCCGGAGCCGCCGCGCGAGCAGGACATCAGGATGCGGCTGAAGGGCGGGCGTACCGGAGTGCGCGCGCTCACCGTGGAGAACCTGGAGCTCACCGGCCTGATGAAGCCCTTCTCGCTGGAGGTCTTCTACGGCGAGCGGGTCGCGGTGCTCGGCTCGAACGGTTCGGGCAAGTCGCACTTCCTGCGGCTGCTGGCGGGCGAGGACGTCAAGCACACCGGCACCTGGAAGCTGGGCGCCCGCGTGGTCCCCGGCCACTTCGCGCAGACGCACGCCCATCCGGAGCTCTTCGGGCGCACCCTCGTCGACATCCTGTGGACGGAGGCCGCCAAGCCCCTGGGCGCGGCGATGGGCGTGCTGCGCCGGTACGAGCTGGAGCGCCAGGGCGAGCAGCCGTTCGAGAAGCTCTCGGGCGGCCAGCAGGCGCGGTTCCAGATCCTCCTGCTGGAGCTGGCCGGCACCACGGCGCTGCTGCTGGACGAGCCGACGGACAACCTGGACCTGGAATCGGCGGAGGCGCTCCAGGACGGCCTGGAGGCGTACGAGGGCACTGTGCTGTGCGTCACGCACGACCGCTGGTTCGCCCGCACATTTGACCGCTACCTGGTCTTCGGTTCGGACGGTGTTGTGCGGGAGACTCAGGAACCCGTCTGGGACGAACGTAGAGTCGAGCGCAAACGCTAGGACCGAAGGACCGAAGGAGAGGCGACGTGGGCCTGAGGCCTGGCATCTGGCTCATGAAGCAGGAGGACACCGGCTCCGGATCAGGGGACCGGCTGGTCCAGTGGCTGCTGCGGCCGGCCTCACGGCCCTGGCAGGTCGTCTCCCTCGCGGTGCTCCTCGGGGTCTGCGTCTCCACGAGCCTGCGGGCGAACTGGGGCTCGGACAACGCCTTCGTGGTCAAGGCCGCGCAGACGCTGCTGGCCGGCGGGTCGCCGTACGAGGACAAGCGCTTCCTGTACCTCCCCAGCGCCGTGATCATGGCGATTCCGGAGGCGCTGCTGCCGCGCGGGGTACTGCGGTGGCTGCTGCCGGTCGGGATGTCGGGGATGCTGGGCATCGGCTGGCTGGCCGCGCTGCGGATGTTCGCGGTGCCGCTGCGCTCCCGCTTCGCCTTCGGCGGTTTCGCGGTGTTCGCCCTCGCCTACAAGCCGTACGTGAACCTGGTGCTGATCGGCAACTGGACCGCGATCTCGGCGGCCGCGCTGCCGGTGGCGCTGCTGCTCGCGCAGCGGCGCTCGTGGGTCGCGGCCGGCGTGGTGGTCGGGGTGGCGATCGCGTGCAAGCCGATGCTGGTGCCGATCGGGCTGCTCTTCCTCATCGCCCGGCAGTGGCGGGGCCTGGCCGCGGCCGTGCTGGTGCCGCTGGGGCTGTCGCTGGCCGGTGCGCTGGTGATGCCGAGCCCGATGCTGTTCTTCACCAAGACCCTGCCCTTCCTGTTCCAGGGGCAGGACGCGTACGCGCTGCCCTGGGACGCCTCGCCGATCGCGGTGCTGCCGCGGCTGGGGGTGCCGGAGCCGCTGGCCGTGCTGGTCGCCTTCGCGGGGGCCGGGGCGGGGCTGTGGGCGGCCTGGACGCGGTGGCGGCGCGCGGACGACGCCGATGGGGGCGAGCTGCGGCTCGTGGAGACGGCCTGCATGGTGATGCTCGCCGCATTCCTGGTCTCCCGGCCGTCCTTCGACCACTACCTGCTGGTGGTGCTGCCGCTGCTGCTGGCCTCGGCGGTGCGAGCCGGTTCGATGCCGCGCTCGCCCTGGTTCTGGCTGGCCCTGACGCCCCAGGTGGCCCTGATCCCGTGGCCTGCGGAGCTGGCCCACAAGCGGCGCGCGTTCAAGGACTGCGCCACCCTGTGCGGGCTCGCGATTGTGCTGGCGCGTCGTGCGCGGCGTTCCGCTCGGGTTACCCTGGATCCAGTAACAACTGCGGGGTCCCCACCCAGGACCGAACCGGAGTGCGCCGCGACGCCAGCAGAATCGGCATCGCGGACCGCGTTTTGACCCGTACGGGTCCTCTTGGGTACTCTGCTGGTTTGTTATGCGTATTGGCTTTCTCATTCTCACGTGAAAGGGCCTTACGCCGGTCCACCGGGCCGATGACCAGCGGTTCACACGGGTTGCGTCCCCGTTGTGAAGTAAGGGCTGTCGTGATCGTCCGTGGTGACCCTGTCAGGACCCTTCCCCGGGGCTCGCGCCCCATGGGATGACCCACCACTGAAGAAGCGAAGGCATACGCGTGCGTACGTTCAGCCCCAAGCCCGGCGACATCTCGCGCCAGTGGCTCGTCATCGACGCCCAGGACGTTGTCCTCGGCCGTCTGGCGACCCAGGCCGCTGCCCTCCTGCGGGGTAAGCACAAGCCGACTTACGCCCCCCACATGGACATGGGCGACTTCGTCATCATCGTCAACGCCGACAAGGTTCACCTGTCCGGCAACAAGGCGACCCAGAAGATGGCTTACCGCCACTCCGGTTACCCGGGCGGTCTCCGTTCCGTGCGCTACGACGACCTCCTCGCGAACAACCCGGAGAAGGCCGTCGAGAAGGCCATCAAGGGCATGCTCCCCAAGAACACCCTGGGCCGTCAGATGCTCTCGAAGCTGAAGGTCTACTCGGGCGACCAGCACCCCCACGCTGCCCAGCAGCCGGTGCCGTTCGAGATCACCCAGGTCGCGCAGTAGTTCCGGCCACCCCCTAAGACGTAGAAAATTCTGAGGAGCATCGTGGCCGAGACCACCGCCGAGACGACCCCCGTCGACGAGTTCGAGGGCAACGTCGAGGAGTACACCAGCGAGTCTGAGGTCGTCGTCGAGGGCGACTACACCTCCGAGTCCCTTGCCGGTCGCTTCGGCGACCCCCAGCCGGCCGCCGGCCTGGGCCGTCGCAAGAACGCCATCGCCCGCGTCCGGATCGTTCCGGGCACCGGCAAGTGGAAGATCAACGGTCGCACCCTTGAGGACTACTTCCCCAACAAGGTGCACCAGCAGGAAGTCAACGAGCCCTTCAAGCTCCTGGAGCTTGACGGCCGCTACGACGTCATCGCCCGCATCTCGGGTGGCGGCGTGTCCGGCCAGGCCGGCGCCCTGCGCCTCGGTGTGGCCCGTGCGCTGAACGAGGCGGACGTGGACAACAACCGCCCGGCGCTGAAGAAGGCCGGCTTCCTCTCCCGCGACGACCGTGCGGTCGAGCGCAAGAAGGCCGGTCTCAAGAAGGCCCGTAAGGCTCCGCAGTACAGCAAGCGTTAATCTGCGCCTGCTGTTCTGCAACGAAACCGCCCCGGCAGCACTCTCTGTGCTGCCGGGGCGGTTCGTTTACCGCCACAAGCGGCACATACATGTCACAAGCGGTCACAAGCGAAGCGCAACACTCGGGAGGACAACAGTGGGACGACTCTTCGGGACGGACGGTGTACGCGGCGTCGCCAACGCGGATCTGACGGCGGAGCTCGCGCTCGGCCTCTCCGTGGCGGCTGCCCACGTACTGGCCGAGGCGGGCACCTTCGCGGGCCACCGGGCGACCGCCGTGGTCGGCCGGGATCCCCGCGCCTCCGGCGAATTCCTGGAAGCCGCGGTCGTGGCCGGCCTCGCGAGCGCGGGCGTGGACGTCCTGCGCGTCGGTGTGCTGCCCACCCCCGCGGTGGCGTATCTCACCGGTGCGCTGGGTGCCGACCTCGGCGTGATGCTCTCGGCCAGCCACAACGCCATGCCCGACAACGGCATCAAGTTCTTCGCGCGCGGCGGCCACAAGCTCGCCGACGAGCTGGAGGACCGCATCGAGTCCGTCTACCAGGAGCACCGCACCGGCGCTCCCTGGGACCGGCCCACCGGCGCGGGCGTCGGCCGGGTCTCCGACTACACCGAGGGCTCGGAGAAGTACGTCGCCCACCTGATCAGCGCGCTGCCCAACCGCATCGACGGCCTGAAGATCGTCCTGGACGAGGCGCACGGCGCGGCCGCGTACGTGTCGCCCGAGGCCTTCGCCCGGGCCGGTGCGGAGATCGTCACCATCGGCGCCGAGCCCGACGGCCTGAACATCAACGACGGCTGCGGTTCCACCCACCTGGACCTGCTCAAGGCCGCCGTCGTCGAGCACGGCGCCGACTTCGGCATCGCCCACGACGGTGACGCGGACCGCTGCCTGGCCGTGGACGGCACCGGCGCGGAGGTCGACGGCGACCAGATCCTCGCGGTGCTGGCGCTGGCCATGCGCGAGGCCGGGCAGCTGCGCGAGAACACCGTGGTCGGCACCGTGATGTCGAACCTGGGCTTCAAGCTGGCCATGGAGGGCGAGGGCATCCAGGTCGTGCAGACCGGGGTCGGCGACCGGTACGTGCTGGAGTCGATGAAGGAGCACGGCTACGCGCTGGGCGGCGAGCAGTCCGGTCACGTGATCATCCTCGACCACGCGACGACCGGGGACGGCACGCTCACCGGCCTGCTGCTGGCGGCGCGCGTCGCGGCCACCGGCCGGTCGCTCGCCGAGCTGGCGGGCGTCATGCAGCGGCTGCCCCAGGTGCTGATCAACGTTCCCGACGTGGACAAGTCCCGCGTCACCACCTCGGCCGAGCTGGCCGCGGCCGTGACCGACGCCGAACGCGAGCTGGGCGGCACCGGCCGGGTGCTGCTGCGTTCCTCCGGTACGGAGCCGCTCGTACGGGTGATGGTCGAGGCCGCCGACATCGAGCAGGCCCGCGCGATCGCCGGGCGGCTCGCGGACGTCGTGAAGTCGGCGCTCGGCTAGACCCCCTCCTCGCCACCGTTCAGCCCCGTGGCGCACCCGGCTTCCGGATCATCCGGTCGTGCTGGGTGCGCCACAGCAGTTTCCAGGCGATGAGGGTGAGCGTCCCGGAGAGGATGATGCCGCCCAGGTTGACCGCCAGCTGGACGGCCGAGCCCCACATCTGGGCGAAGTCCCCGTAGCCGAGCGCCACGGCGGCGTTGGCGCCCGCCGGGACGGTGGTGACGGAGATCGCCACGCCGACCAGCGCCCCGGCCTTCGCCGACGTCAGCGACAGCATGCCGGCCACCCCGGCGAGCAGCGCCACGACGAAGGAGAACGGGTCCGGCTGCCAGATGAAGCTGGTGTTCGGCCGGGGGTCGTCGAGCATGCCCTCGTGGAAGAGGTCGAGCGCGTCCATCCCGAGGCTGAAGACCGTCGTCGCCACGATCGCCGCCGTGAAGCCGACCACCAGCGCCACCAGGGAACGGCCGGCGAGCCTCGGCCGGCGCTGGACCAGACCCGTGCAGATGCCGGCGAGCGGGCCGAACTCCGGGCCGACCGCCATGGCGCCCACGATCAGGATCGCGTTGTCGAGGACCACGCCGCACGCCGCGATCATCGTCGCCAGGATCATGAAGGCGCTGTAGGTGATCGTGAGGGTGGACTCCTCGTGGGTCGCCTCGGCGAGCTGCTCCCAGACCACCGCGTCGGCGGCCTCGCCCGGTGCCTCTTCCTCCGCGGCGTCGGCGCGCCGGGAGATCGACAGGTCGATGTTCTCGACGGCGATCGAGCCGGTCTTGTCGATGCCGAGCGTGCGCATCTCCTGGAGGAGCTCGTCCGCCGCCTCGCGGGCGACGTCGCACAGCACGAGGTCGCCCTCGGGATCGCGCGCCGCGCCGGGCAGCACGACCAGGTGGGTGGTCCCGACCGTTTGGTCGATCAGCTCCACCACCCGGTCCGTGAGGTGGTGCGGGGTGATCATCCGCAGATGCAGCATGCCCGCACCATAGCCACTGGCGGGCCGCCGGGGCCCCGTCCCTACAGCTTGCGCAGGCTCAGTTTCTGCACCTTGTGGTCCGGACCCTTGCGCACGACGAGGGTGGCGCGGCCACGGGTGGGCGCCACGTTCTCCAGGAGGTTGGGCTTGTTGATGGTCCGCCACATCGTCTGCGCGTACTCCATGGCCTCCTCCTCGGAGACCTGGGTGTACTTGCGGAAGTAGGAGAAGGGATTCTGGAACGCGGTCGCGCGCAGTTTCCGGAAGCGGCCCAGGTACCAGCGCTCGATGTCCTCGGGGCGCGCGTCCACGTACACGCTGAAGTCGAAGTAGTCGGCGAGCGCGACGCGGGTGCGGCCGTCCGTCCCGGGGAGCGCCGGCTGGAGCACGTTGAGGCCCTCGACGATCAGGATGTCCGGGCGGCGTACGACGAGCTCCTCGCCCGGCACGATGTCGTAGATCAGGTGCGAGTAGACCGGGGCCCGGACCTCGTCCTTGCCGGCCTTGATGTCGGCGACGAAGCGGGTGAGCGCGCGGCGGTCGTAGGACTCGGGGAAGCCCTTGCGGGAGGTGAGCCCGCGGCGCTGGAGCTCCTTCATCGGGTAGAGGAACCCGTCGGTGGTGACCAGTTCCACACGCGGGTGCTCGGGCCAGCGGGCGAGCAGCGCCTGGAGCAGTCGCGCCACGGTGGACTTGCCGACGGCGACCGATCCGGCGACCCCTATGACGAAGGGGGTGCCCTGCTGGGCGCCGTGGCCGTTGCCCGCGTCGCCGAGGAAGGTGTTGAGGGTGCCGCGCAGGTTGCTCGTGGCGCCGACGTAGAGGTTCAGGAGGCGGGAGAGCGGCAGGTAGACGTCGCGGACCTCGTCGAGGTCGATGACGTCACCGAGCCCGCGCAGCCGCTCCACCTCCTCGGCGGTCAGCGGCAGCGGGGTGCGCTCGCGCAGAGCGCTCCACTCGGCGCGCGTGAGGTCGACGTACGGCGAGGCATCGGGACTGCGGCGGGGGGCGGGGCGCGCGGGGTGCCCGTCCCCGCCGGTGCGCTCCGTTGCGTCGTCCGGCGTGCTGCCTCGTGGCGGCGAAGTGATCACACCGCCATTGTCGGCGTTCGGGGGCGGTTGTGGGTGGTGTGGTCGGTCACGTGGGGAGCGCCCCGGCCCCCTGTCGGCCACGGCCTGGCCGGTACGGGAGCGGTTGTACGGTGGTCGGTTTCGATTGGAGGCTCTTGAGGTCTCACCCCGGTCACGATTCGCCCCGGGCGCGGGCGGAGGCGAGCTGATGATCCATCTGCCCGTACATTGTTTCGATCACCGCGGTTCAGACCTGCGCCCCGTTCCGGGGGTGCCGTCCGGGCTGCCCTGCTGCTTTTCGCTCCATGGGGGAGATCTTTCGTGCGTACCGCTCTTGTCCGTCGTGCCGTCCTGACCGCGTCCGCGGTGTCCCTGTCCCTGCTGGCCACCGCGTGCGGCTCCGACAAGGCCGACACGAAGGCGGACGCCAAGGCGTCCGCCCCGGCGACCTCCGCGGCCCCGGCCGCCAAGGGGAAGACCGCCGCCGAGCTGACCCCGCTGCTGGTCACCCAGGCGGAGCTGCCGGACTTCAAGGTGGAGCCGGACGAGGCGGCCGCCGCGGCCGCCAAGGGCCCGGCCGCCGAGAGCGACAAGCCCGAGTGCAAGCCGCTGGTCCAGCTCCAGTCGTACGTGGCGCAGGGCAAGCCCGTCGGCACCGCGCAGGTGGCCGCCACCTCCAAGCCGAAGCCGGCCGCCGAGGGCGCCACCACGGAGGAGAAGGTGGAGGCGGCCTTGAAGGGCTTCAGCGTGACGCGGACCTCGGTCGCCCTGAACTCCTACGACGGCAAGGGCGCCGAGGAGGCCTTCACCGCGCTGAAGACCGCGGCCACGGCCTGCGCCGGCGGCTACACGGTCAGCGCCGAGGGCGAGAAGACCAAGATCGAGAAGGTCTCGCCCGGCGCCCCGGCCGCGGGCGGCGACGAGTCCCTCACCTTCGCCCTGGTCCTGGACCTGAAGGAAGGCGACAAGGCCACCTGGCAGTACGCGGTGGTGCGCAAGGGCGGCACGCTGGCCACCTTCAGCAGCATGAACCTCACCGGTGACGCCGAGCAGCCGAAGCCGGTCATCGAGGCTCAGGTCAAGAAGCTCGGCTAAGGCTCCCGAGGACCTGTTCGAACGGTCCGTCAAACCCGCTCCGGCGCATTCACCGGGGCGGGTTTTTCGTCTTGTTCAGGTACGGGGCAGACGGCCGGCCACGGCGTACGCTGCCGCCTATGTGCGGAATTGTGGGTTACGTGGGAGCGCAGTCGGCGCTCGATGTGGTCATCGCCGGACTCAAGAGGCTGGAGTACCGCGGCTACGACTCGGCCGGGGTCGCCGTGCTCGCGGACGGGGGCCTGGCCGCCGCCAAGAAGGCCGGAAAGCTCGTCAATCTGGAGAAGGAGCTGGTCGGTCACCCGCTGCCGGCCGGCTGCGCGGGGCTCGGGCACACCCGGTGGGCGACCCACGGCGGGCCCACCGACGTCAACGCCCACCCGCACCTCGACAACGCGGGGCGCGTGGCCGTCGTACACAACGGCATCATCGAGAACTTCGCCGCCCTGCGGGCCGAACTGACCGAGCGCGGTCACCTGCTGGAGTCCGAGACGGACACCGAGGTCGTGGCGCACCTGCTGGCCGAGGGGTTCGAGCGGACCCGTGACCTCGCGGCGGCCATGCGGCAGGTGTGCCGGCGGCTGCAAGGTGCCTTCACGCTGGTCGCGGTGCACGCCGACGCGCCGGACGTGGTGGTCGGCGCGCGCCGGAACTCGCCCCTGGTGGTGGGCGTTGGAGAGGGTGAGAACTTCCTCGCCTCGGACGTGGCCGCGTTCATCGCCCACACCCGGTCCGCGATCGAGCTGGGGCAGGACCAGGTCGTCGAGCTCCGCCGCGACGGGGTCTCGGTGACCAATTTCGACGGTTCGCCCGCGTCCGTGCGGGCGTACCACGTGGACTGGGACGCCTCGGCGGCCGAGAAGGGGGGTTATGACTACTTCATGCTCAAGGAGATCGCCGAGCAGCCGAAGGCTGTCGCCGACACCCTCCTGGGCAGGATCGACGCGAGCGGCTCGCTGACCCTGGACGAGGTGCGCATCCCCGTCTCGGTGCTCAGGGAGGTCGACAAGGTCGTGATCGTGGCGTGCGGTACGGCGTACCACGCGGGCATGATCGCGAAGCTGGCCATCGAGCACTGGACCCGCATCCCGTGCGAGACGGAGCTGGCGAGCGAGTTCCGCTACCGCGACCCGATCCTGGACCAGCGGACGCTGGTGGTCGCGATCTCGCAGTCCGGCGAGACCATGGACACCCTGATGGCGCTCCGGCACGCGCGCGAGCAGGGGGCCAAGGTGCTGGCCGTCTGCAATACGAACGGGTCGACGATCCCGCGCGAATCGGATGCCGTGCTCTACACGCACGCCGGTCCGGAGGTCGCCGTCGCCTCGACGAAGGCGTTCCTGACGCAGCTGGTGGCCTGCTACCTGGTCGCGCTGTACCTCGGGCAGGTCCGGGGCACGAAGTGGGGCGACGAGATCGAGGCGGTGATCCGCGAGCTGTCGGACATCGCCGCGGCGGTGGACACCGTACTGGAGACCATGGAGCCGGTACGGGAGTTGGCGCGTTCCCTCGCCGACAAGAACACCGTGCTGTTCCTGGGGCGGCACGTCGGGTACCCGGTGGCGCTGGAGGGTGCGCTCAAGCTCAAGGAGCTGGCGTACATGCACGCCGAGGGGTTCGCGGCGGGCGAGCTCAAGCACGGGCCGATCGCGCTGATCGAGAAGGACCTGCCGGTGGTGGTGGTCGTGCCGTCGCCGCGCGGCCGCTCGGTGCTCCACGACAAGATCGTGTCGAACATCCAGGAGATCCGGGCGCGCGGGGCGCGGACCATCGTGATCGCGGAGGAGGGCGACGAGGCCGTCGTCCCCTACGCCGACCACCTGATCCGGATCCCGGCCACTCCGACGCTGCTCCAGCCGCTGGTGGCGACGGTGCCGCTCCAGGTGTTCGCGTGCGAGCTGGCGACCGCCCGGGGCAACGAGGTGGACCAGCCGCGTAACCTCGCAAAGTCGGTGACCGTGGAGTGAGCGAGTAAGCGGGGCTGTTGTTGTGATTATCGGCGTCGGGATCGACGTGGCGGAGATCGAGCGGTTCGCAGCGGCGCTGGAGCGGACGCCGAACATGGCGCAGCGCCTTTTCCTGGACGCCGAGTTGACGCTGCCGAGCGGTGAGCGGCGCGGAATCGCCTCGCTCGCCGCCCGGTTCGCGGCCAAGGAGGCGCTGGCCAAGGCGCTCGGCGCGCCCGGCGGGCTGCTGTGGACCGACGCCGAGGTGTACGTGGAGGACTCCGGGCAACCGCGGCTGCGGGTGTCGGGGACGGTCGAGGCGCGGGCGCTCGCACTCGGCGTGAAGTCCTGGCACATCTCGCTGAGCCACGACGCCGGTGTGGCCTCCGCCGTCGTGATCGCCGAGGGTTAGGGGCCGTCATGCGTACTGCTCACAGCGTGGAGACCGTACGGGCCGCCGAGCGGGAGCTGATGGCCCGGCTGCCGGACGGCGCCCTGATGCAGCGGGCGGCGGCCGGGCTGGCCGCCGTCTGCGCGGGGCTGCTGGCGCGGCGGCGACGGGTGTACGGGGCGCGGGTGGTGCTGCTGGTCGGGCCCGGGGACAACGGCGGCGACGCGCTGTACGCGGGCGCGCGGCTGGCGCGGCGCGGGGCCGCGGTGACGGCGGTGGCGATGGACCCGGCGCGGATGCACGCGGGCGGGCTGGCCGCGCTGCGCGCCGCCGGGGGCCGGGTGGCGGACGCCGTTCCCGCCCGGGCGGACCTCGTCCTGGACGGGCTGCTCGGGATCGGCGGGCGGGGCGGGCTGCGGCCCGCGGCCGCCGCGCTCGTGGACCGGATCCCGGAGGGCGCCCTCGTGGTCGCGGTGGACCTGCCGAGCGGGGTGGACGCGGACACCGGGGAGGTCGCCGGAGCGGCCGTGACGGCCGACGTGACGGTGACCTTCGGGGCGTACAAGCCCGGTCTGCTGATCGACCCCGGCGCCTCGCGGGCGGGTGCGGTGCACCTCGTGGACATCGGGCTGGAGCTGCCGGCGCCGCAGGCGCAGGCCTTGCAGCACGCCGATGTGGCGGCGCTGCTGCCGCAGCCGACGGCGACGAGCGACAAGTACCGGCGGGGCGTCGTCGGGATCGTGGCCGGGTCCGCGCAGTACCCGGGCGCGGCGGTGCTGGCCGTGGCGGGAGCCCTGCGGGGCGGTGCGGGCGCGGTGCGGTACGTGGGCCCGGCGGCGGACGCGGTGCTGGCCCGTTTCCCGGAGACCCTGATCGGTCGGGGCCGGGTGCAGGCGTGGGTGGTCGGCCCGGGGCTGGGGGAGGGGCGGGCCGGGGAGGTCGCGAAGGTCCTGGCGGACCCGGACCCGGTCCCGGTGCTGGTCGATGCGGACGGGCTGCGCGGGCTGGACCCGGCGGTGCTGCGGGCCAGGACGGCCCCGACCCTGCTGACCCCGCACGCGGGGGAGGCGGCGGCGCTGCTGGGGGTGCCGCGGGAGTCGGTGGAGGCCGGGCGGCTGGCCGCCGCACGCGAGCTCGCCGGGCGGTACGGGGCGACGGTGCTGCTGAAGGGCTCGACGACGCTGGTCGCCTCCGGCGGGTCCCCTGTACGGGTGAACCCGACGGGGACGCCTTGGCTGGCGACCGCCGGGAGCGGGGACGTGCTGTCCGGGCTGGCGGGGTCTTTGTTGGCGGGCGGGCTGTCGGGGGCCGATGCCGGCTCGGTGGCGGCCTACCTGCACGGGCTGGCGGCCCGGCTGTGCGGGGGGCCGCTTCTGGCGCAGGACGTCGCCGCCGCGTTGCCCCGGGCCTGGCGGGACGTCCGCCGGCCGTGAGGGGCCGGCGCGCCGCCGCTGCCGTTGCCGGGGGCGCTGCCCCCGGGCCCCCGCGCCTCAAACGCCGGCGGGGCTCAGTTTGGCCTCGTTGCAGCCGAGCCTGTGCGTTGTGGGGGGCGGGGAGCGGTGCCCCTCCGGGGTGTCTCCACTCCCCTCTGCCACGGTTTCGCTTCCAAGGCCTGGCCCCCAGCACGTCCGACGCCTTGGCCGAGCAGAATCCAGCCCCGCCGGCGATTGAGGCGCGGGGTCCGGGGCGGAGCCCCGTAGCAGCGGCGCCGCAGGCGGGACGACACCCCAGCGCCAAGCCCCGCAGGGGCCACGGCGGGGTCTGAGAGACTGGGGGCGATGAACGAGACACCGACGCGCGTGTACGCCGAGATCGACCTTGACGCCGTGCGGGAGAACGTGCGCGCGTTGCGCGAGCGGGCGCCGCGGGCCCAGTTGATGGCCGTGGTCAAGTCGAACGCCTACGGGCACGGGGCTTTGGCGTGCGCCAAGGCCGCCCAGGAGGCCGGTGCCACCTGGCTCGGGACCGCCACGCCCGAAGAGGCGCTCGCGCTGCGCGCCGCCGGGGTCGGGGGGCGGATCATGTGCTGGCTCTGGACCCCCGGCGGGCCCTGGCGGGAGGCCGTGGAAGCCGACGTCGACGTGTCCGTCAGCGGAATGTGGGCCCTGGACGAGGTACGGCAGGCCGCACGCGCCGCCGGGCGCACCGCCCGCATCCAGCTCAAGGCCGACACCGGCCTCGGCCGCAACGGCTGCCAGCCCGCCGACTGGGAGGCACTGGTCGGGGCGGCCGTCGCCGCGCAGGCCGAGGGGACCGTCCGGGTCACCGGCGTCTGGTCGCACTTCGCCTGCGCCGACGAGCCCGGCCACCCCTCCATCCAGCTCCAGCTGGCCGCCTTCCGCGACATGCTCGCCCACGCCGAGAAGGAGGGCGTCGAGCCCGAGGTCCGGCACATCGCGAACTCGCCCGCCACCCTCACGCTCCCCGAGTCCCACTTCGACCTGGTGCGCTGCGGCCTGGCGGTCTACGGGGTGTCGCCCGCGCCCGAGCTCGGCACCCCCGCCCAGCTCGGCCTGCGGCCCGCCATGACCCTCAAGGCCTCCCTGGCGCTGGTCAAGACCGTCCCGGCCGGGCACGGCGTCAGCTACGGGCACCACTACGTCACCGACGCCGAGACGACCCTCGCACTGGTCCCGGCCGGTTACGCCGACGGCATCCCGCGGCACGCGTCCGGCGCCGGCCCCGTGCTCGTCGGCGGCAAGCTCCGCCACGTCGCCGGGCGCGTCGCCATGGACCAGTTCGTGGTCGACTTGGGCACGGACCACGCCCGCGTCGGCGACGAAGCCGTCATCTTCGGGGACGCCGAGCGCGGCGAACCCACCGCCGAGGACTGGGCACGGGCGGCGGGCACGATCGCGTATGAGATCGTCACCCGTATCGGTGTACGCGTGCCCCGGGTGTACCTGGGCGGCTGAGCGGAGTGAGGGCGGCGGCGTGAGCGAGAACTGGCGCAGGGCCGGCTGGGCGGGCGCCGCCATCGGCGTGATCGCCGCGGGCGCGGCGGCCGGCGTCGCGGTCGAGCGGATCACCGTCGGGCGCGGCATGCGCATGAGGGCGCGCCTCGCACTCGACGCCGCCGGGGACTACGGGTCCCTGCGCGGGGCGGCGGGAACCTGCCGGGCCGAGGACGCCACCGAGCTCCACTACGAGGTCGACGAGCTCCCCGAGGAGCAGCAGCGGCCCCGTGCGCGGCTGCGGCGCAAGGCCGCCGAACCCCCGGTCACCGTCGTCTTCTGCCACGGCTACTGCCTGTCCCAGGACGCCTGGCACTTCCAGCGCGCCGCGCTGCGCGGACAGGTCCGGGCGGTCTACTGGGACCAGCGCAGCCACGGCCGCAGCGCCCGCGGCCTCGCCCAGGCGGACGGCGAGCCGGTGACCATCGAGCAGCTCGGCCGCGACCTCAAGGCCGTCATCGACGCCGCCGCGCCCGAGGGGCCCCTGGTGCTGGTGGGTCACTCGATGGGCGGAATGACCATCATGGGATTCGCCGAGCAGTTCCCGGAGCTGGTCCGGGAGCGCGTGCTCGGCGTGGCGCTGATCGGCACCTCCAGCGGCCGCCTCGGCGAGGTGACGTACGGGCTGCCCGCCATGAGCGTGGGCGCCGTGCGCAAGCTCCTGCCGGGTGTGCTCAAGGCGCTGGGGTCCCAGGTGGAGCTGGTGGAGAAGGGCCGCCGGGCCACCGCGGACCTGTTCGCCGGCATGATCAAGATGTACTCGTTCGGCTCCCGGGACGTCGATCCGGGCGTCACGCGCTTCGCGGAGCGGCTCATCGAGGCCACGCCGATCGACGTGGTCGCCGAGTTCTTCCCGGTCTTCCAGACGCACGACAAGACCGCTGCCCTGCGGCTGTTCGCGGACGTCCCGGTGACCGTCATCGCGGGGGACAAGGACATGATCACCCCGCCCGGGCACAGCGCGGCCATCAAGGAGGCGCTGCCGGGCGCCGAGCTGGTGATCCTGGAGTCCACCGGGCACCTGATGATGCTGGAGCGACCGGAGACGGTGACGCGCCTGCTCACCGGGCTGCTGGCACACACCGGCGCCGTCCCGCTCCCCGCACCGACTAACGTTGGCGGGCATGGAAGAAGTACCGCTGGAAGCACAGCGCAGCCAGGCAGCACCGGCACCTGAGGCAGGGGCGCGGCCCGAGGGCGCGCAGACCCGGATCACCGTCGATTCCCCGGACGCGATGCAGGAGTTGGGCCGCCGGATCGCCGGCCTGCTGCGGCCCGGCGACCTCGTCCTGCTGACCGGTGAGCTGGGCGCGGGCAAGACCACGCTCACCCGCGGCCTGGGCGAGGGCCTGGGCGTGCGCGGGGCCGTGACCTCGCCGACCTTCGTGATCGCCCGCGTACACCCGTCGCTGACCGGTGGGCCGGCGCTGGTGCACGTGGACGCGTACCGCCTGGGCGGCGGGCTGGAGGAGATGGAGGACCTGGACCTCGACGTCTCGCTGCCCGAGTCCGTGGTCGTCGTCGAGTGGGGCGACGGCAAGGTGGAGGAGCTCTCCGACGACCGCCTGCACGTGGTGATCGCCCGTGCGGTCGGCCACGAGGAGGTGCTGGACGACGTCCGGGAGGTCTCGGTGCACGGCATCGGGGCGCGCTGGGGCGCCGGCGCCGGGCTGGACGCGCTGGCCGGGGCCCTCTCGGAGTAAACGTACCGACAACTCGTCGGCAACATATTGCGCTGCTGGTAGCGCTCGTGATGACATGGTACCGAGAGTTTCTTAGGTATGCCTAAGTACGGTGTCCCCCGGTCCAGGAGGCAGCCATGTCGGCACCAGCAGGAGCCCCGCGCGATCCCCGCCCGTCCGCCGTCTCCATGCGGACGCTGCTCGCCGCCGGCATGGCCGCCACCGCCGTCTCCACGCCGCCGGCGCGTGCGGAGGCGGGGGACGCGGGCGGGGACGGGGCCGGAGCGGGGGACGGCGTACGCGAAGAGGCCGCTGCGGGTTCCGAAGCGGCCTGAGGCGCACACGTACGGGTGAAACCGCCGGGGCGTCCGATGTCCGGCGCCCCCGGGTGCCCGCCGGGTCCGTCAGGGGACGACGATGACCCGCGAACTGATCGTCGCGAAGGCCCACATCGCGTCGCCGTCGGCCCGCGTCATGCGGATGCCGCCGGTCTTCTTGCTCGGGTCGGGCTCCGGCGTCGTGCCGTCCGCCCGGGCGCTGAAGCCGATCGCCACGCCCTCCGCGCTGGCGAACCGTACGACGTGCTCGATCGGCACCCCGTCCGAGCCGGTGACCGAGCCCGAGCGCGAACCGACCGTGTAAGTGCCCGGCTTCGGGTGGACCGTGCTCGGCATCACCGTGAAGGACTTCGGCTCCTGCCCCTCCGCGCCCACCAGCCACACCCGCTTCTGGCCCACCGAGTACACGACGCGCACCCCGGTGCCGGAGCCCGCAGGCACGGGCACCGGCTTCGTCGGCTCCTGCTTGGCGGCGGACGGGCTCGGGGCGGGGGCCGCGCCCTGCGCGGGCACCTTCGGGGGATGGGCGGGGGCCGTCGCGGAGGCCTGGTAGCCGAGGAAGCCGACGGCGGCGATTGCCGCGGCGGTGAGCCCGGCCACGATTCCCGAGCTGCTGCGTGCCACCTTGCTCCACCTCTCCGACCGGACCGACACCTGGGTCGAAAGGTAGCAGCCGGGCCGCCGTTCGACCGGCCGCGAGGCCCCGGTCCCCAGGAGTCGTAGGCTGTTCGCGTGCTCTTGCTCGCTGTAGATACCGCCACGCCCGCCGTCACCGTCGCCCTGCACGACGGCGAGTCCGTCCTCGCCGAGTCCGGCCAGGTCGACGCCCGCCGCCACGGGGAGCTGCTGCTGCCCTCCGTGGACAAGGTGCTCGCCGCCGCCGGGCTGAAGCTCGACGCCGTCACCGGCATCGTCGTCGGGGTCGGCCCCGGCCCCTACACCGGTCTGCGCGTCGGCCTCGTCACGGCCTCCACCTTCGCCGCCGTCCTGGGCGTGCCCGTGCACGGCCTGTGCACGCTCGACGGCCTCGCCTACGCCGCGGGCGCCGCCGGCATCGAGGGCCCCTTCACCGTCGCCACCGACGCACGGCGCAAGGAGGTCTACTGGGCGCGCTACGAGGACCCGCGCACGCGCGTCGGCGAGCCCGCCGTGGACCGCCCGGCCGACATCGCCGAACAGGTCGCCGGGATGCCCGCGGTGGGCCAGGGCGCGGTCCTGTACCCGGACGTCTTCACGGACGCGCGGGGCCCCGAGCACCAGTCCGCCGCCGCCCTGGCCGCCCTGGCCGCTGAACGGCTGGCGGCCGGGGAGGAGTTCCTCGCGCCGGTCCCGCTCTACTTGCGCCGTCCCGACGCGCAGGTGCCCAAGAACTACAAGGTGGTCACCCCACAGTGACAGCCACCCCTGCCGTCGTCCTGCGCGAGATGCGCTGGTGGGACATCGGGCCCGTGCTGGAGCTGGAGCACGAGCTGTTCCCCGAGGACGCCTGGTCCGCCGGGATGTTCTGGTCCGAGCTGGCCCACGCCCGCGGCCCGCGGGCCACGCGCAGGTACGTCGTCGCGCAGGACGCGGCCGGCCGCCTGGTGGGCTACGCCGGGCTGGCGGCCGCCGGCGACCTGGCCGACGTACAGACCATCGCGGCCGCCCGCGACCAGTGGGGGACCGGGCTCGGCGCCCGGCTCCTGACCGACCTGCTGCGCGCCGCCACCGCCTTCGAATGCGCCGAGGTGCTGCTGGAGGTGCGGGTGGACAACACCCGCGCCCAGAAGCTCTACGAGCGCTTCGGCTTCGAGCCCATCGGCTTCCGGCGCGGCTACTACCAGCCCGGCAACGTCGACGCGCTCGTCATGCGACTGACCGACCCCGCACAAGCACGAACTGAGAGCAGTGAGAGCAATGGCTGACGAACCGCTCGTCCTCGGCATCGAGACGTCCTGCGACGAGACCGGCGTCGGCGTCGTCCGCGGCACCACCCTGCTCGCGGACGCGGTCGCGTCGAGCGTCGACGAGCACGCGCGCTTCGGCGGTGTCGTGCCCGAGGTGGCCTCGCGCGCCCACCTGGAGGCGATGGTCCCGACCATCGAGCGCGCCCTGAAGCAGGCCGGGGTCAGCGCCCGTGACCTCGACGGCATCGCGGTCACGGCCGGCCCGGGCCTCGCGGGGGCGCTGCTGGTGGGCGTCTCGGCGGCCAAGGCGTACGCCTACGCCCTGGGCAAGCCGCTGTACGGGGTGAACCACCTGGCCTCGCACATCTGTGTGGACCAGCTGGAGCACGGGCCGCTGCCGGAGCCGACCATGGCGCTGCTGGTGTCCGGCGGGCACTCCTCGCTGCTGCTGGCACCGGACATCACCTCCGACGTACGGCCGCTCGGCGCGACCATCGACGACGCGGCGGGCGAGGCCTTCGACAAGATCGCGCGCGTGCTGCAGCTGGGCTTCCCCGGCGGTCCGGTCATCGACCGGCTCGCGCGCGAGGGAGACCCGAAGGCGATCGCCTTCCCGCGCGGGCTGACCGGGCCGCGCGACCCGGCGTACGACTTCTCCTTCTCCGGGCTCAAGACGGCCGTCGCCCGCTGGATCGAGGCGAAGCGGAGCGCGGGCGAGGAGGTGCCGGTGCGCGACGTGGCGGCGTCCTTCCAGGAGGCCGTGGTGGACGTTCTGACGCGCAAGGCCATCCGCGCCTGCAAGGACGAGGGCGTGGACCACCTGATGATCGGCGGCGGCGTGGCGGCCAACTCCCGGCTGCGCTCGCTGGCGCAGGAGCGGTGCGACGACGCCGGGATCATCCTGCGGGTGCCGCGGCCGGGGCTGTGCACCGACAACGGCGCGATGGTGGCGGCGCTGGGTGCGGAGATGGTCAAGCGCAACCGCGCGGCCTCCGACTGGGACCTGTCGGCGGACTCCTCGCTGCCGGTCACGGACCCGCACGTGCCGGGCGCCCACGCGCACTCCCACGACCCCGGCCAGGAGCACGCCCACGGGCACGGGCACGGCCACTCCCACGACCACGATCACGTGCACGAGCTGAGCAAGGACAACCTGTACTCGTGAGCACCGTCGCGCTGATGTGGGAGGCCCGGGCGGTCTCCGGCCGGGGCAACGAGCTGCTGGAGTGGGCCCGGGCCCAGGTCCTCGCCCGCGAACCGGTGCGCCGCGAGGTGTTCCGGGCCCCGCAGGACCGGGTGCTGGTCGTCACCTGGTGGGAGGCGGCCGAAGGGGTGGCCGCGGACCTCCCCGAACTGCCCGAACCGGAGCCCGACCTGATCACGCGGGCGGTGCACCGCTGGCGGTTCGAGTCGGTGGAGGTCGACGGGGGCTGACCCGACGCCGCGGCTATGGTCATGTGCATGCCCCGCCGTGACCTGCCCCCTCCGCCGCCTCCCGCGCACCTGCTCGCCCGTCTGGACCGGGACACCGTACGGGCCGACCGCGCGCGCTTCCTGCGCGAGCTCGGCCGACGCAGCCTGGGCATCGGGGGGTTGCTGCTGCTCTGGGCCGTCTCGGCGGTCTTCGCCCTGGGCTGGAGCTTCGTCGGCATGGGCTGGCTGGCCTTCGAGACCCACGACGGGCTCTCCCTCGCCCTCGGGTACCTCTGCGCCACGCTCGGCGCCGGCGTACTGGTTCCGGCCGGGTTCTGGTTCGCCTGGCTGGCCCGCAGGGACCGCCAGGTGCGCGGGCTGCTGCGCGCCTGGGCCGGGGTGTACCGGGATGCGGCCGCCGACGCCCGGTTGCGCGCGCCGTGGCGGAGCCTGACCTGGCTGCTGGCCTCCCTGGCCCTGGCCGCGGCGGGACTGGGGCTGAGCTTCTGGATCGCCTCGTCGGCCCGCCCGGGCAGCGAGACGTACGGCGAGGTCGGGTACCTCGTGGGCCTGGGCATGATCTTGTGGATCACCGGCCTGCTGGGCGCCGCCAAGGCGGCGGCGCACTTCCGCTGGGCCGTACGGGCCTTCCCGCGCGCGGGGTAGCCCGGCGCGGGGCCCGTCAGGTCACTCCCCGGCTCACTCCCCGGCGTCGCCGCCGGCGGGTCGTCCGATCAGCATCGAGGGGGCGCCCGCCACCCGGGTCAGGAAGACGGTCGCGGAGTGCGGCCCCTGCGGTTTCACCTTCCTGCGCAGCTCCTCCGGCTCGATCGCGGAGCCGCGCTTCTTCACCGTCAGGACGCCCACCCCGCGCTCGCGCAGCAGCGCCTTCAGCTTCTTCAGGCCGAAGGGCAGCACGTCGGTGATCTCGTACGCGGTCGCGTACGGCGTCGCCCGCAGCTCGTCCGCGGTGATGTAGGCGATCGTCGGGTCGATCAGCCGGCCGTCCAGCTGCTCGGCGACCTCCGCGACCAGGTGCGCCCGGATCACGGCGCCGTCGGGCTCGTAGAGCCAGCGACCCACCGGACCGGCCTGCGGGTCGGGCAGCGGAGCGGTGGTGCGCAGGGCGCGCGGCCCGGGCAGGAGGGTGGCGCGCACGGTCCCGGGCGCGGTCCCGAACCAGAGCACGGCCTCCTTGACGTCCCCGTGGTCGGAGATCCACTCGGCCTCGGCCCCGTCCGGAACGGCCTCGTGCGGGATCCCGGGGGCGATCTTGATGGCGGCGTGCTTCGCCGTACGGGCGCTCTCCACGGCCCAGGACAGCGGCGGGGAGTACGACTCCGGATCGAAGATCCTCCCGCGCCCACCGCGCCGGGCCGGGTCGATGAAGACGGCGTCGTAGCCGGAGGTGTCCACCTGCGTCACATCCGCCTCCTTGACCTCGATCAGGTCCGCCAGGCCCAGGGCCTCGGCGTTGGCCCGTGCGACGGCGACGGTCAGCGGGTCGTGGTCCACCGCGAGCACCCGGATGCCCAGCCGTGCCAGCGCGAGGGCGTCTCCGCCGATGCCGCAGCACAGGTCCGCGACGCTGCGTACGCCGAGGTCCGCGAGCCGCCGGGCGCGGTACGAGGCCACGGAGGCGCGGGTGGCCATCTCGCCGCCGCCGGGCGTGAAGTACATCCGGAAGGCGTCCTGCGGGCCGAACTTCGCCACCGCGCGCTGCCGCAGCCGGGCCTGGCCGAGCGCGGCGGAGACCAGCCCGGCGGGGTGCTCGCGGCGCAGCCGGGTGGCCACGGCCAGCTCCTGCGCGGGGTCGTAGTCGCGCAGCGAGTCCAGGAGGGCGCGGCCCTCGGGGGTGAGGAGGGCGGCGAAGTCTTCGGGGGTCACGGGTCCATTGTCGGCGACGGGGCGACGGGGCGACGGGCGCTGTGGGCCACTCGAAGGAAGGTGGGGGCCCTCTCGCGGTGTCTTCCGGGGCGCCGGTGTGTCGGGTGCCAGGATGCGCAACTATGCAGCTAGTAGGACAAAAGCAAGATAATGCGCAACAAGGTCACCGGTACGCGGCGGGTCCGCGCGGCCGGTTCGGGGTGGCCCTGGCCGCCCTGTTGGTCGCGGCCCTCGGGACGGCGTGCGGCTCCGGAGGGTCCGCGACGCCCGACAAGGCGCAGAAGGCGAAGGCCGGCAAGGGCGCGGAGGCGGCCGGCGCGGCCGGCGCGCTCAGCGCCGCCGAGAAGGCCAAGGCGGCCCAGCAGGCGCGCATCGCCGCGGCGAAGAAGTGGGGCCTGGCCAAGGTCCCGCTCACCGCCCCGGCGGCGCCGAAGCACAAGCCCCAGATCACGACCCGCGACGGCTTCGAGGTGGAGGACCAGGAGGAGTACCCGCCGGTCTTCACCACCATCCCCACGGAGGACAAGGTCGTCTTCCTGACGATCGACGACGGGTCCGAGAAGGATCCCGAGTTCCTGAGGATGATGCGGGAACTGAAGATCCCGTACACGGCCTTCCTCAGCGACTACCTCGTCAAGGACAACTACCAGTACTTCAAGGACATGCAGGCCGCGGGCGTCACGCTGAACAACCACACGCTCAACCACCGCTACATGCCGGGCCTTTCGTACGAGAAGCAGCGCCAGGAGATCTGCGGCCAGCAGGACACCATCCAGAAGCAGTTCGGCAAGCGGCCGACCCTCTTCCGGCCGCCGTACGGCAACTACAACCAGGACACGCTGCGCGCGGCGAAGTCCTGCGGGATCAAGGCGGTTCCGCTGTGGAACGCCGAGGCGTTCACGAACCGGATGGACTACCGGGAGTGGGACCGCGATCTGCACCCCGGTGACATCATCCTCACGCACTTCCGCGGCAAGGAGGACTGGAAGGGCACGATGCCTGACATGATCCGTCATGTCATGAAGACCGTCACGGACAAGGGGTATGCCGTGGCTCGCCTGGAGGACTATCTGTGAAGTGCGCGCGCCGGTTGGTAGCCGGAACGCTGGCGGCCGGCGTGCTCGCGCTGTCCCTGACGGGGTGCGGGGACAGTGTGGAGCCCATCGAGCGACTGGGCCGCAAGGCGTCCCAGGAACCCTCGGGGGCCAAGGACCCGAAGGATTCCAAGGATCCGAAGGGCGCCGCCACGCCGTCGGCGCCCGCGACGTCGCCGGGGGCCGGCTCCGCCTCCGACGAGGCGTACAGGAAGTGGGGCCTGACGGCCCCCCTCGCGTACGCGCCCAAGCCCGCCCAGAAGCCGCAGATACCGAAGGCGGCCCCGGGCAAGGTGCCGGTGATAGACCGAATACCCGTCCCGCCGCAGGACAAGGTCGTCTTCCTGACCTTCGACGACGGCGCGGAGAAGGACCCCGAGTTCCTGAAGATGGCGGCCGACCTGAAGCTGCCGATCAGCATGTTCCTGACGGACAGTGTGGCCTCGTCGGACTACGGGCACTTCGAGAAGCTCCGCGACAACGGCTCGGCGAGCACCGTGAACAACCACACGCTGACGCACCCGAACCTGCGGACCCTGTCCTACGAGGGGCAGAAGAAGGAGATATGCGGCCAGCAGGACCGCCTGGAGAAGCGCTTCGGCCAGCGCCCGCCGCTCTTCCGCCCGCCGTTCGGCAACTACAACGACGACACCCTCCGGGCAGCCTCGGAGTGCGGGGTCTCGTCCCTGGTCCTGTGGCGGGTCTCGATGCAGATCAACAACTTCCAGTACGCCCAGGGCTCCGCCCTCGCACCGGGCGACATCATCCTGGCCCACTTCCGCGGCCCGTCCGAGCTCAAGGGCTCGACGGAAACCCAGATGACGACCCGCATGCTCCAGCGCATCCAGGAACAGGGGTACCGGATAGGCCGCTTGGAGGACTACTTGTAAGGCGAGGCTCCCGCGACCGGAAGCCCCCCGACCGGAAGCCCCCCGACCCGAAGCCCCCCGACCGCCTCGCGGGTCTCCGCCTCGCGTTGGCGCTCCGCGCTGTCGCTGATGCGCAGGAGCAGGGCGATCATCACCCAGTTCGCCAGGAGCGAGGAGCCGCCCTTCGCCAGGAAGGGCAGGGCCTTGCCCGTCAGGGGGATCAGGCCGGTGACGCCGCCCGCGACCACGAAGACCTGGAGGGCCAGCGCCGAGGCCAGGCCCACCGCCAGCAGTTTGCCGAAGGGGTCGCGCGCGCCGAGCGCCATGCGCAGGCCCCGCTGCACGAGGAGCGCGTAGAGGATCAGGACGGCCATGACCCCGGCCAGGCCGAGCTCCTCGCCCACCGTGGTCAGGATGAAGTCGCTGCGCCCGGCGAAAGCGATCAGCTCGGGGTGGCCCAGGCCCAGGCCGGTGCCCGAGACGCCGCCCGTGCCGAAGCTGAACAGCGCCTGCGCCGACTGGTCCGAGGTGACCCCCGGCGGCCGCACCTCCCAGTAGTACGAGAGCGGGTTGAGCCACGCCGCCACGCGCGCCTTGACGTGCGGCTCCGTCGAGCCGACCACGAAGGCGCCCCCCGCGGCCATGAGCACGCCGCACACGATCCAGCTGGTGCGCTCGGTGGCCACGTACAGCATCACCACGAAGACGCCGAAGAAGATCAGTGACGTGCCGAGGTCGCGTTCGAAGACCAGCACCAGCATCGAGACGATCCACACGGTGACGATCGGGCCGAGCTGGCGCATCGGGGGCAGGCGCACGCCCAGGAACCTGCGGCCCGTCAGGGCCAGCGAGTCCCGGTGGACGACCAGGTATCCGGCGAAGAAGACCGCGATCATGATCTTCACGAACTCGCCGGGCTGGAGTGAGAAGCCGAAGAGTTTGATCCAGCGCTTGGCGCCGTAGGTGTCCGCGCCGAAGAAGGCCGGTGCGATCAGCAGCACCAGCGCGACGGCCATCGTGATGTAGATGAACCGTTGCAGCAGCCGGTGGTCGCGCAGCAGCGCCAGCACCAGGAGGCAGGCCGCGACCCCGACCACCGTCCACACCAGCTGTCCGGGGGCGTTCGCCTCCGAGTTGTAGCGCTCGATGTAGCCCTGGTCGAGACGGTGCAGGAGCACCAGCCCGAGCCCGGACAGCAGCATGGCGAGCGGGAAGATCAGCGGATCCGCGTGGGCGGCGAAGCGGCGCACGCCCAAGTGCCCGACCAGCGACAGCAGGGTCATGCTGACGGCGAAGCCCGCGAGGTTCGGCGGGAGCTCGTCGTTCATGGCGAGGCCGGCGCTGGCGTGGCCGAGGACGGCGATGGCGATGACGAAGGCCAGGAGCAGTGCCTCCGTGCGGCGTCGTGCGCCCGCCGACGTCAGCGGTTTCAGGCCGCGCACGGGATACCGGGTCCGATCTGCTCGGCTATCAGCCGCTTTATCTTCATATCATCTACGACGCCGACGCCCTCCCCGTGGTTCCTCCGGGGGACTATTTCGAACGTATGTACGTCGTTTTCGTCGGTTCACCGGCGCGATCCACGCAACGCCGACGGCGAGAATTGGCACTCCGCTTGACCGAGTGCTAATCGCCGGAATAGTGTCGCATCTGGCACTCGCCACTGGTGAGTGCCAACACAGCGACAGGCAGGTCCGGCACCCGCGACGACGGATCGACCTGGTCGCCACCTCAGACAGTTAACCCCGGATCTCCGAAGGGGGAGGTCGGATCGTGACGACCACCAGCTCCAAGGTTGCCATCAAGCCGCTCGAGGACCGCATTGTGGTCCAGCCGCTCGACGCCGAGCAGACCACGGCCTCTGGCCTGGTCATCCCGGACACCGCGAAGGAGAAGCCCCAGGAGGGCGTCGTCCTTGCGGTGGGCCCGGGCCGCTTCGAGGACGGCCAGCGTCTCCCGCTGGACGTCAACGTCGGCGACATCGTGCTGTACAGCAAGTACGGCGGCACCGAAGTGAAGTACAGCGGCGAGGAGTACCTCGTCCTCTCGGCCCGCGACGTGCTCGCGATCGTCGAGAAGTAAGTCACTTCTCCAGTTTTGCTTTGAGCTACGCCCCTGGTCACCCCTGCTGATGCCGGGCGGCGAGGGGCGTAGTTCGTTCTAGGCGGTCGCGGTGAGCGGCCGGGGATCGCAACGAGAGGGCTAACCGCTCCCATGCCGAAGATTCTTAAGTTTGACGAGGACGCCCGTCGCGCCCTCGAGCGCGGCGTCAACAAGCTTGCCGACACGGTCAAGGTGACGATCGGCCCCAAGGGCCGCAACGTCGTCATCGACAAGAAGTTCGGCGCGCCCACCATCACCAACGACGGTGTCACCATCGCCCGCGAGGTCGAGCTGGACGACCCGTACGAGAACCTGGGCGCGCAGCTCGTGAAGGAGGTGGCGACCAAGACCAACGACATCGCGGGTGACGGCACCACCACCGCCACCGTGCTGGCCCAGGCGCTGGTCCGCGAGGGTCTGCGCAACGTCGCCGCGGGCGCCTCCCCGGCCGCCCTGAAGAAGGGCATCGACGCCGCGGTCAAGGCCGTGTCCGAGGAGCTCCTCGCGACCGCCCGCCCGATCGAGGACAAGTCCGACATCGCCGCCGTGGCCGCGCTCTCCGCGCAGGACGCCCAGGTCGGCGAGCTCATCGCCGAGGCGATGGACAAGGTCGGCAAGGACGGTGTCATCACCGTCGAGGAGTCCAACGCCTTCGGCCTGGAGCTGGAGTTCACCGAGGGCATGGCCTTCGACAAGGGCTACCTCTCCCCGTACATGGTCTCCGACCAGGAGCGTATGGAGGCCGTCCTCGACGACCCGTACATCCTGATCAACCAGGGCAAGATCTCCTCGATCCAGGACCTCCTGCCCCTGCTGGAGAAGGTCATCCAGGCCGGCGGCTCCCGCCCGCTGCTGATCATCGCCGAGGACGTCGAGGGCGAGGCGCTCTCCACCCTCGTCGTCAACAAGATCCGCGGCACCTTCAACGCGGTCGCCGTCAAGGCCCCCGGCTTCGGTGACCGCCGCAAGGCGATGCTCCAGGACATGGCCACCCTCACCGGTGCCACCGTCATCGCCGAGGAGGTCGGCCTCAAGCTCGACCAGGCCGGTCTGGACGTACTGGGCTCCGCCCGCCGCGTGACGATCTCCAAGGACGACACCACCATCGTCGACGGTGGCGGCAACTCCGAGGACGTCGTGGGCCGCGTCAACCAGATCAAGGCCGAGATCGAGTCCACCGACTCGGACTGGGACCGCGAGAAGCTGCAGGAGCGCCTGGCGAAGCTCGCCGGCGGCGTCTGCGTCATCAAGGTCGGCGCCGCCACCGAGGTGGAGCTCAAGGAGAAGAAGCACCGCCTTGAGGACGCCATCTCGGCGACCCGCGCCGCGGTCGAGGAGGGCATCGTCTCCGGCGGTGGCTCCGCCCTCGTCCACGCCGTCAAGGTCCTGGAGGGCAACCTCGGCCTGTCGGGCGACGAGGCCACCGGTGTCGCGGTCGTGCGCCGCGCCGCCGTCGAGCCGCTGCGCTGGATCGCCGAGAACGCCGGTCTCGAGGGTTACGTCATCACCTCGAAGGTCGCCGAGCTCGACAAGGGCCAGGGCTTCAACGCCGCCACCGGCGAGTACGGCGACCTGGTCAAGGCCGGCGTCATCGACCCGGTGAAGGTCACCCGCTCCGCGCTGGAGAACGCCGCTTCCATCGCCTCCCTGCTGCTCACGACCGAGACCCTGGTCGTCGAGAAGCCGGCGGACGAAGAGGGCGACGCCGGTCACGGCCACGGTGGCCACGGCCACAGCCACTGACACCCCGGCTGACGCTGTAGCCGTTACACGAGAGGCCCCCGACCCGCCGTTCCCACGGCGGGGCGGGGGCCTTCCCGTTGCTCCCGTTCAGGGCCGGGGGCTCATGAACCCATCGACTTCATCGGGTCCATCCCCAGCTGGCGCATCATGCCCATGATGTCGTAGTGCCACCAGCCCTCGGCGATCATGCCGTCCCGGCAGCGGAAGGTCGTCGAGCCGGTGGCGCTGACCTTCTTGCCGGTCGGCGCGAGGCCCATGAACTCACCCGTGTGCGTCGCGTTCCAGGTCCACAGGGTGGTGACGAAGTCGCCTTCGGCGATCTGCTGGTCCTTGGTGAAGGACATGTCCCCGAAGGAGGACCGCCACATGGTGAGGTCCGCCATGATGGCGTCGCGCCCCTGGGCGTTGGGGTCGGCCTGGAAGATGTCGTGGTCGATGTAGTCGGAGGCGAAGATCTCCTCCGCGAGGGCGCGGTCTCCGGTGATGGCCAACTCGTCGAACATGCGGTCCACGAGCATCTTGTTGAGGTTCTCGTCACGGACCACGTCGAGGTTGGTGAAGGTCGGCATCCCCTCGCAGAGCGCCATCATCTCCTGGAACATCCTGTCGGTCTCCGGCAGCTGAGAGTTCTTCATGGCGTCTTCGTACGAGGGGAATTCGACCACGTCCACGAAGTGGTTCTCGGCCTCGCGGTCCCTGCCCACGATGCTGTGGGTGACGGTCCGCCTGCCCTGGCTCTGCGAGACGTACCGGTCGAGCAGCTGGTTGAGGTCGTCCTGCCGACTGGTCTTGTAATCGATGATCTGTACGAATGTCATGGCGTCTCCCGGGCTGGATGGGACACGTCTATTTTAGTGAGATATCACCCATTTGGCGGGTCGGGTGCGCGGGAGGAGGGGCGCAGTACTACTGCGGCCCGTACTTGCGGCCGGTACGCGAGGTCATCCCGCCCAGCAGCGCGCGCGGCGTCAGCTTCACCACGCCCACCAGCGCCTTGTACCGCGGGTCCGGGACCGACACGGTCTTGCCGCGGGCCAGATCGGCCAGGGCTGCGGCCACCAGCTTGTCGGCGTCCAGCCACAGCCAGCCCGGGATGTTGTCCGTGCCCATGCCGGCGCGCTCGTGGAACTCCGTGCGCACGAAGCCGGGGCACAGTGCCATCAGCCGCACCCCGGATCCGGACAGGTCCCGCGCCGCACCCTGGGTGAACTGCACGACCCAGGCCTTGCTCGCCCCGTACGTACCGCGGGGCACGAAGGCGGCCACCGAGGCGACGTTGATGACGCCGCCCCGGCCGCGCGTGCGCATCGACCCGGTGGCCGCCGAGGTCAGCCGCAGCACCGCCTCGATGTGCACCTTCAGCATGGTCAGCTCGTCGGCCATGGGGACTTCGAGGTAGCGGCCCTTGTTGCCGAAGCCCGCGTTGTTGACCAGCAGGTCGACCGGGTGGGTGCGGTCGCCGAGGCGCTGCTCGACCGCCGCGATGCCCTCCTCCGTGGAGAGGTCGGCGGCGAGTACGTCGGCCTCGATGCCGTGCCGGTCGTGCAGCTCGGTGGCCTGTTCGCCGAGCCGCTTGGTGTCGCGCGCCACCAGCACCAGGTTGTGCCCCTGGGCGGCCAGCCGCCGGGCGAATGCGGCGCCGATGCCCGCCGTGGATCCCGTAATCAACGCAGTCGTCATAGGCGCAACCTAGACGAGTGAGATAACGGCGCTACGTCGCCCCGGCCTCGGCCCGGCACTTCTCCATGTACTGGCGCACGTGCTCGTGCGCCTCCGGCCGCATCGCCCCGCCCGCCGCCAGGGTGCGCGGCAGCAACGAGCGCTCGGTGGTGAAGGCGCGGAACCACAGCGCCACGGTCACCTCGTGGTCCGGCCGGTGGACGACCTCGATGGGGTCGCCGGCCGCGACCGAGCCCTCCCGGATCACCCGCAGGTACGCGCCCGGCCGGCCCTCCCGGGTGAACCGCTTGACCCAGCCGTCCTCGTTCAGGGCGCCCTGGAAGGTCCGGCAGGGGATGCGGGCCGACGCCACTTCGAGGACGACGTCCGCGCCGACCCGCCAGCGCTCGCCGAGCAGCGCGGTGTTCAGGTCGAGGCCGGAGGTGGTGAGGTTCTCGCCGAAGATCCCGGCGGGCAGCTCGCGGCCCAGCTCGCGCTCCCAGCGGTCCAGGTCCTCGCGCGCGTACGCGTAGACGGCCTGGTGGTCGCCGCCGTGGAACCGGCGGTCGCAGACGGCGTCGCCCTCCAGGCCGCTGCCGAGGCCGGTGGCCGTGGGGCCGGGGGAGACGACGCGGACCGGCCCGGGGACCGGGCGCTTGCCGATGCCCGTCGTCCCGCTCTCCGCGTCGGTGTAGTCGACGGCCGTGGCGCGGCCGAGGTTCACGGAAATCAGATGCATGGTGCCCATGGGCATCACGGTAGGGTCCTTGTGCCCCAAAGCGTTACAGAGGCATCCGTGCGACGGTCAAAGTAGGCCTTATGCTCGAAGGGTGATTGAGGCACGTCATCTCCGGGTACTGCGCGCTGTCGCCGGGACCGGATCCTTCTCAGCCGCCGCACGAGAACTCGGCTGCACCCAGCCCGCCGTCTCCCAGCAGATGAAGGCGCTCGAACAGTCGGCCGGAACCCCGCTGCTGATCCGCACCGGCCGCGAGATGCGGCTGACCCAGGCCGGCGAGGCCCTGGTCCGGCACGCCGCGGGGATCCTGGCCGGGCTGACGGCGGCCGAGGAGGAGGTCGCCGCCATCGCCGGGCTGCGCGCCGGCCGGGTCCGGCTCGTGTCCTTCCCCAGCGGCAGCTCCACGCTGGTGCCCACCGCGCTCGCGGCCATGCGCGCCGTGCATCCGGGGACCCGCATCTCGCTGGTCGAGGCGGAGCCGCCGCGCTCGGTGGAGATGCTGCGCGAGGGCGACTGCGACCTGGCGCTGGCGTTCCGCTACGGCGGGGCGGCCGGATCCGCCGCCGAATGGGACGACCTCGTGGTGCGGCCGCTGCTGACCGACCGTCTCATCGGGCTGGTCCCCGAGGGGCACCGGCTGGCCGGAGCCGCACGCGTGGGCATGGCGGAGCTCGCCGACGAGCCCTGGATCGCGGGCTGCCCGCGCTGCCGCCGCCATCTGGTGGAGGTGTGCGAGGGCGTCGGCTTCACCCCGCGCATCGACTTCGCCACGGACGACTACCCGGCGGTGGTCGGCCTGGTCGCCGCGGGCCTGGGCGTCGCGGTGCTGCCCGAGCTCGCGGTGGAGTCCGTACGGGCCAAGGGCGTGAGCACGGTCGCCGTGGAACCCGCCGTCGAGCGGGAGGTCGTGGCGCTGACCCTGCCGGACCTGGCCCGGGTGCCCGCGGTGGCCGCGACCCTGGCCGAGCTGGAGCGGGCCGCCGCGCGCTGACCGCGCGACGGGCCGCACGCGGCCCCGCCCAGGGGGGCACCCGCGGTCACGCGGGGCCGCACGCACGGGCTGCGTACGGCCGGACGAGTGAATTCCGGGGCCGGGCGGCGACACGCCCGGGCGTGCAGATGATTCCGGTCGATTCGAGGAAACGTTCCTTCGGACGTTTCGAACAGGCGCTCAGTGCGGCGCGATCGGTCCGATCGCATGAGACGCGGGGATCAGGCGATGCCGTGCGCGGCCCATCAGCTCCTCGCGCTCGTCCTCGGTGAGGCCGCCCCACACCCCGTAGGGCTCGCGGACGGCGAGTGCGTGCGCGGCGCATTCCGCACGCACCGGGCATCGCATGCAGACCTCTTTAGCCGAGGCCTCGCGCGCGCTCCTGGCCGCGCCCCGCTCGCCTTCCGGGTGGAAGAAGAGGGAGCTGTCGACCCCGCGGCAGGCAGCCAGCAGCTGCCAGTCCCACAGGTCGGCGTTCGGTCCGGGAAGGCGGGAGAAATCTGCCATGGGGAGTCCTCTTGGTGCCGGTACTGAGGCGGATACGGTCCATGTCTCCACACCTACTGTCCTAGTAGATGTAAATATGACTCATTCGGAATCTAGCCTCAGACATGCGCGGAAGGGAAGGAAAGCCGCCAAATAGGGCATAGCTCCAGATGGAGGACGGCTGGCTTGTGGCGCCGCCGTCGTGTTCGCTTCCTCACGTAGAGTGCCGAAGGTGTCCGTCCGACCCGTAACTCTTTCGAGTGACCATCGTTGAGAGTGCGAAGGCGGTTGAACCAATACGGTCTCGGACAGGTGTCCGGGGGCATCGACCGCACAGGTGACGATACGTACCAGCCTGGAGGCTCAAGGTGACGCGCATCAGCAGCTGCGGAGGGCGGTCATGACATCCGTCCTCGTCTGCGACGACTCCCCGCTTGCCCGAGAGGCGCTCCGTCGCGCGGTTGCCACCGTGCCCGGCGTCGAGCGTGTGACGACGGCTGCCAACGGCGAGGAAGTCCTCCGCCGCTGGGGTGCCGACCGCTCCGACCTGATTCTGATGGATGTACGGATGCCCGGGCTCGGCGGTGTGGAGACGGTCCGCCGTCTGCTCTCGGCCGACCCCGGTGCCCGCATCATCATGCTGACGGTCGCCGAGGACCTGGACGGCGTGGCCCTCGCGGTCGCCGCCGGCGCCCGGGGCTATCTGCACAAGGACGCCTCGCGCGCCGAACTGCGGGCCACGGTCACCCAGGCACTCGCCGACCCGACCTGGCGACTGGCCCCGCGCCGGCTCCGCTCGGCCGAGATGGGCGCCGCGCCCACGCTCACCGCGCGCGAGATCCAGGTCCTGGAGGGCATGAGCCACGGCCGGTCCAACGCGGAGATCGGGCGCGAGCTCTTCCTCTCCGAGGACACGGTCAAGACGCACGCCCGCCGGCTGTTCAAGAAGCTCGGCGCCTCCGACCGCGCACACGCCGTGGCGCTCGGTTTCCGCTGGGGCCTGGTCCGCTGACCTCCGGGTCGCGGCCGGGCCCGGCCCGGCCCGCCGCCCGCCGTGGACCGTCGAGAGCGGTCCCGTCCGCAGGCTGCGGACGGGGCGGCGCGCCGCCCTCGTTTTCGGTGTAGCCCTGTCCCGCCGTACCCGGTGCGCACCCGGGGGTTGGCGGGGCACAATCCGGGGGACGTCTCGCTTCGTGCGCGATGCCGCATCCTTGAGGGTGTGGAGTCTCTCGGGGACTATTCGGCCGAGCGGGAGGGGAGGGTGCAGATGATGGGTTCCGGCGCACCCGCTCATAACGCTTCGATGCACAACAAGGACCACGGTGCCGCGGATGCTTCCGCGCCAAGGCACCATGGATTGATGCGCGACGACGAGGCCCAGGGGTCCCCCGCGGCCACAGGCCCGACCGGCGCCGCCAAAGGCGGCAGTGCCGGGGGCGTCAGCGCGCTCGTACGCCGGGCGGTGGAGGGCGACGAGCAGGCCACGCACGACCTGCTCGCCTTCGTGCACCCCCTCGCCATCCGCTATTGCCGCACCCGGCTCTCCCGCCTTCCGGGTGACGCTCGCCACTTCGTGGAGGACCTGGCGCAGGAGGTCTGCGTCGCCGTCCTGATGGCGCTGCCGCGCTACCGGGACACCGGGCGCCCGTTCGAGGCGTTCGTCTTCGCCATCGCCGCGCACAAGGTCGCCGACCTGCAGCGGGCCGCCATGCGGCACCCGGGCAGTACGGCCGTGCCCTCCGACGAGATGCCGGAGCGGCCCGACGACTCGCTGGGCCCGGAGGAGCGCGCGCTGCTGAGCAGCGACGCCGCCTGGGCCAAGAAGCTGCTGGCGAACCTTCCGGAGAACCAGCGCGAGCTGCTCGTCCTGCGGGTCGCCGTCGGGCTGACCGCGGAGGAGACCGGGCAGATGCTCGGCATGTCCCCCGGGGCCGTGCGCGTGGCGCAGCACCGCGCGCTCAGCAGGCTGCGCGCCCTCGCCGAGCAGTAGGAAGCTACGAAACTTCTGGTTGACCTTGGTCGTGGAATGAGACGCGTCGGTATCCCGTTAGCATGGACATCCGCGCTGAGCAAGACCATTGGGAAGGTGTCATGACCGCCGACGGAGTGCCCGACAAATTCGCCACGCTCGGACTGACTTACGACGACGTGCTGCTGCTGCCGGGCGCGTCGGACATGTCGCCTGACGCCATCGACACCTCCTCCCTCATCTCGCGCAACGTGCGCGTCAACGTCCCGCTGCTGTCCGCCGCCATGGACAAGGTCACCGAGGCCCGGATGGCCATCGCGATGGCCCGCCAGGGCGGCGTCGGCGTCCTGCACCGCAACCTCTCCATCGCCGACCAGGCCAACCAGGTCGACCTGGTCAAGCGCTCCGAGTCCGGCATGGTCACCGACCCGATCACGGTGCACCCGGACGCGACGCTGCGCGAGGCCGACCAGCTCTGCGCGAAGTTCCGCATCTCCGGCGTCCCGGTGACGGACCAGGCGGGCAAGCTCCTGGGCATCGTCACCAACCGCGACATGGCCTTCGAGTCGGACCGCAGCCGCCAGGTGCGCGAGGTCATGACCCCGATGCCGCTGGTCACGGGCAAGGTCGGCATCTCCGGCGTGGACGCCATGGAGCTGCTGCGCCGCCACAAGATCGAGAAGCTTCCGCTGGTCGACGACGCGGGCATCCTCAAGGGCCTCATCACGGTCAAGGACTTCGTCAAGGCCGAGAAGTACCCGAACGCCGCCAAGGACAAGGACGGCCGGCTGCTCGTCGGCGCCGCCGTCGGCGTGGCCGGCGACGCGTACGACCGCGCGCAGGCCCTGATCGAGGCGGGCGCCGACTTCATCGTCGTCGACACCGCCCACGGCCACTCCCGCCTGGTCGGCGACATGGTCGCGAAGATCAAGTCGAACTCCGGTGTCGACGTCATCGGCGGCAACGTCGCCACCCGCGACGGCGCCCAGGCGCTGATCGACGCCGGCTGCGACGGCATCAAGGTCGGTGTCGGCCCCGGCTCGATCTGCACCACCCGCGTGGTCGCCGGCATCGGCGTCCCGCAGGTCACCGCGATCTACGAGGCTTCGCTCGCCGCCAAGGCGGCCGGCGTCCCGGTCATCGGCGACGGCGGCCTCCAGTACTCCGGTGACATCGCCAAGGCCCTGGTCGCGGGCGCCGACACGGTGATGCTCGGCTCGCTGCTCGCGGGCTGTGAGGAGTCCCCGGGCGAGCTGCTCTTCATCAACGGCAAGCAGTTCAAGTCGTACCGCGGCATGGGTTCGCTCGGCGCGATGCAGTCCCGTGGCGACCAGCGCTCCTTCTCCAAGGACCGCTACTTCCAGGAGGGCGTGGGCGGCGACGACAAGCTCATCCCCGAGGGCATCGAGGGCCAGGTGCCCTACCGCGGCCCGCTCTCCGCGGTCGTGCACCAGCTCGTCGGTGGCCTGCGCCAGTCGATGTTCTACGTCGGCGGCCGCACCGTGCCGGAGCTGCAGGACCGGGGCCGGTTCGTCCGGATCACCTCGGCGGGCCTCAAGGAGAGCCACCCGCACGACATCCAGATGACGGTCGAGGCGCCGAACTACTCCCGTAAGGGGTAGCAGGTGAGCTGAGGTGGGGGCGGGCCCGGGTGACCGGGCCCGCCCTTCGCCGTTGCCGGGGCTCCGCCCCCGGACCCCGCGCCTCAAACGCCGGCGGGGCTGAGCTCGCCGTCCCGTACAGCGGTCACCGGAACGCATGCACCCGGCGTTCGGGGATACTGGACGGGCAGACCCAGAGGAAAGGCCACCACACGTGACTGAGATCGAGATCGGGCGCGGCAAGCGCGGCCGCAGGGCGTACGCGTTCGACGACATCGCCATCGTCCCGAGCCGGCGTACCCGGGACCCGAAGGAGGTCTCGATCGCCTGGCAGATCGACGCGTACCGCTTCGAGCTCCCCTTCCTGGCCGCCCCCATGGACTCGGTCGTCTCCCCGCAGACCGCGATCCGCATCGGCGAGCTCGGCGGCCTCGGCGTGCTGAACCTCGAAGGTCTGTGGACCCGATACGAGGACCCGCAGCCGCTGCTCGACGAGATCGCGGAGCTGGACGAGGATTCCGCCACCCGCCGCCTCCAGGAGATCTACTCCGCGCCGATCCAGGCGGACCTGATCCGCCGGCGCATCAAGGAGGTGCGCGACTCGGGCGTCGTCACCGCCGCCGCGCTCTCCCCGCAGCGCACCGCCGAGTTCTCCAAGGCGGTCGTGGACGCGGGCGTGGACATCTTCGTGATCCGCGGCACCACCGTGTCGGCGGAGCACGTCTCCGGCGCCGCCGAGCCGCTGAACCTCAAGCAGTTCATCTACGAGCTCGACGTCCCGGTCATCGTGGGCGGCTGCGCCACCTACACCGCGGCCCTGCACCTGATGCGCACCGGCGCCGCGGGTGTCCTGGTCGGCTTCGGCGGCGGCGCCGCGCACACCACGCGCAACGTGCTCGGCATCCAGGTCCCGATGGCGACCGCCGTCGCGGACGTGGCCGCGGCCCGCCGCGACTACATGGACGAGTCCGGCGGCCGCTACGTGCACGTCATCGCCGACGGCGGCGTGGGCTGGTCGGGCGACATCCCGAAGGCCGTCGCCTGCGGCGCGGACGCCGTGATGATGGGCTCCCCGCTGGCCCGTGCCACCGACGCGCCCGGCAAGGGCAACCACTGGGGCATGGAGGCCGTCCACGAGGACGTGCCGCGCGGCAAGAAGGTCAACCTCGGCGTGGTCGGCACGACCGAGGAGATCCTCACCGGCCCGTCGCACACCATGGACGGTTCGATGAACATCTTCGGCGCCCTGCGCCGCTCGATGGCCACCACCGGCTACAGCGAGCTCAAGGAGTTCCAGCGGGTCGAGGTCACGATCGCGGACTCGCAGCACAGCCGCTGACGGTTCCCGTACGCACGCCGGAGGGCCGGCACCCCGCCTGGGGTGCCGGCCCTCCGGCGTACGCGTGCGAGGAGCCGACGTCAGTCGCTGACCTTCTTGGCCGCGCCGAAGGCGGCGAAGCCGCCGATCCCGAGGAAGACGTAGGACATGAAGTCCACGCTCTCCTTCCAGAGGTCGTTCAGGCCGCCGATGCCGACCTCGCTGAACACCTCGCCCACGCCGACCTTGCCGTAGTCGGCGATGGCGAGCGCGATGAAGAACACCTGGCCGAGGTAGACGGCGCCGACGGACAGCAGGACGGCGACCACGGGCAGGATCGGGTTGCGGCCGCCGACCTTGCCGGCGGCGAGACCGACGAGGAGGCCGACGCCGATCGCGGCGTAGCCGATCTCGCGGTCGATGGCGTTCATGATGCCGCCGTAGGCGCCGGCCGCGACCAGGGCCGCGACGACGGCCGCGACGATGCCGAGGCCGATGTTGCCGGTGCGGGCCGGGGCCGGGGCCGGGGCCGCGGTGAAGGAGTCGGGCGCCGGCGGCGTGAAGTTCTGGCTCATGGGAAATCCCCCCCAGGGATGCGTGGGGCACATCTGTCCAGGGGGACGTATGTGCGAGATAAGTGACGTCGCAGGCTAGCAGCCTCAGCCGACATCCACAGGGGGGAATTCCGGGGCTCAGAGCCGGTGGGCCGCGCCCGCCGGGCTGGCGCCGCGGGTGTCCAGCAGCAACTGGGCCTTCACGGCGAGACCTTGCAGGTCGTACGTGCGGTGGTGCTGGAGCAGGATCGTCAGGTCGGCGTTGGCGGCGGCCTCGTACAGGGAGTCGGCCCGCGGCACCGGCTGGTCCCTGACGCGCCAGCCCGTGATGTAGGGGTCGTGGTAACTGATCAGCGCCCCCAGGTCGAGGAGGCGGCTGGCGATCTCGCGGGCCGGTGAGCCCTCCTGGTCGGCGAGGTCGGGCTTGTAGGTGACGCCCAGCAGGAGGACGCGGGCGCCGCGGGCCGACTTGCCGTGTTCGTTGAGCAGGGTGGCGGAGCGCTGGATGACGTACTGCGGCATCCGGTTGTTGATCTCCTGCGCCAGGCCGACCATGCGCAGGGGGTGGCCGGGGGTGCGGGTGGTGTGGGGAAGGTAGTTGGGGTCGAGGGGGACGCCGTGGCCGCCGACCCCCGGTCCGGGGCGGAAGGCCTGGAAGCCGTACGGCTTGGTCTCGGCGCAGCGGACGACGTCCCACAGGTCCACGCCGAGGTCGTGGCAGAGCACCGCCATCTCGTTCATGAGGGCGATGTTGACGTGCCGGTAGTTCGTTTCGAGCAGCTGTACGGTCTCGGCCTCGCGCAGGCCGCGGGCGCGGACCACCTTCTCGGTGAGGCGGGCGTAGAAGGCGTGCGCGGACTCCGTGCAGGCGGGGGTGAGGCCGCCGATCACCTTGGGGGTGTTGGAGATGCCGTGCGTCCGGTTGCCGGGGTCGTGGCGGCTGGGGGAGTAGGCCAGATGGAAGTCCCGGCCGGCCCGCAGCCCGGAGCCCTCTTCGAGGATCGGGCGCAGGTAGTCCTCGGTGACGCCGGGGTGGACGGCGGATTCGAGGATCACGGTGGTGTGGGGGCGCAGCCGGGCGGCCAGCGCGTGGCCGGCCTCGCCGACTGCGGAGAGGTCGAGTGCGCGATCGGCGCCGAGCTGGGTGGGGGCGCAGATGACGGCGGTGCGGACCCGGCCGAGTTCGGCGGGGTTGGTGGTGACCCGGAAGCCGGCCGCCGACATGCGGCGGATCTCGGCGGCGGTGAGGGTGGAGTCCGTGACCGGACCGCTGTCGTAGCCGACCGTCTCGATTCCGGCGGCGACGGCCGCCTGGGCGAGTGGGAGGCCGAGATGGCCGAGTCCGATGACGGCGAGATCTGCGGGCATGGGGGTGCCGTCCCTTCCCTGAAATGAGGGGGCTGCCGCGCACGTCCTCCCGGGGCAGGGGAGCTGGCGCAATGTCAGACTAGGCGTATATATGAAAGATATGTCGCATTCTGGAGTGAACATCACCGTTGTGTTGTCCACAGGCGGTGGCTGATGTGGGTGCGGGCGGTCAGAATCGTGAGACGGGGCATGTGAGCGGGATCCCGCCGGGGATCTCACCCACACCAAACGGGAGGCAGCCGTGAGGACAGCGACACTGGGGCCGGAGCAGCGGGCCGAGGCCCTCACCCGGATGGCCGAGCGGGAGCTGGACGTGCTCGTGGTGGGTGCGGGCGTGGTGGGAGCCGGCACCGCGCTCGACGCCGCGACCCGGGGCCTGTCGACCGGCTTGGTGGAGGCGCGGGACTGGGCCTCGGGCACCTCCAGCCGGTCGAGCAAGCTGATCCACGGCGGCCTGCGGTATCTGGAGATGCTCGACTTCGCCCTCGTGCGGGAGGCGCTGAAGGAGCGCGGCCTGCTGCTGGAGCGGCTCGCCCCGCACCTGGTGAAGCCCGTGCCGTTCCTCTACCCCTTGCAGCACAAGGGGTGGGAGCGGCTGTACGCGGGCTCGGGCGTCGCGCTGTACGACGCGATGTCGGTCTCCAGCGGCCACGGGCGCGGCCTGCCCGTCCACCGCCACCTCTCGCGCAAGAAGGCGCTGCGGGTGGCGCCGGCGCTGCGCAAGGACGCGCTCGTGGGCGCCCTGCAGTACTACGACGCCCAGATGGACGACGCGCGGTACGTCGCCACCCTGGTGCGCACGGCCGCGGCGTACGGGGCGCAGTGCGCCAACCGGGCGAGGGTGATCGGCTTCCTGCGCGAGGGCGAACGGGTGGTCGGCGCGCGCGTGCGCGACGTGGAGGGCGGGAGCGAGTACGAGATCCGAGCCAAGCAGGTCGTCAATGCGACGGGGGTGTGGACGGACGACACCCAGGCGCTGATCGGGGAGCGCGGGCAGTTCCACGTACGGGCCTCGAAGGGCATCCACCTGGTCGTGCCGAAGGACCGGATCCATTCCAGCACCGGGCTGATCCTGCGGACGGAGAAGTCGGTGCTGTTCGTCATCCCGTGGGGGCGGCACTGGATCGTGGGGACCACGGACACCGACTGGGACCTGGACAAGGCCCACCCGGCGGCGTCGAGCGCGGACATCGACTACCTGCTGGAGCACGTGAACTCGGTGCTGGCCGTGCCGCTGACGCGCGACGACGTCCAGGGCGTCTACGCCGGCCTGCGGCCGCTGCTGGCCGGGGAGTCGGACGCGACGAGCAAGCTGTCGCGCGAGCACACCGTGGCCCATCCGGTGCCGGGGCTGGTGGTCGTGGCGGGCGGCAAGTACACGACGTACCGGGTCATGGCCAAGGACGCCGTCGACGAGGCGGTGCACGGGCTGGACCAGCGGGTGGCGCAGTGCGTGACGGAGGACGTGCCGCTGGTGGGGGCGGAGGGGTACCGGGCGCTGTGGAACGCGCGGGCGCGCATGGCGGACCGGACGGGGCTTCACGTCGTACGGGTGGAACACCTGTTGAACCGCTTCGGGTCGCTGACGGAGGAACTGCTGGACCTGATCGCCGCGGACCCGGGGCTGCGGCAGCCGGTGACGGGGGCGGAGGACTATCTGCGGGCGGAGATCGTCTACGCGGCCTCGCACGAGGGGGCGCGGCACCTGGACGACGTCCTGACGCGGCGGACGCGGATCTCGATCGAGACCTTCGACCGGGGGACGCGGTCGGCGCGGGAGTGCGCCGAGTTGATGGCGCCGGTGCTGGGGTGGGACGAGCAGCAGATCGCGAAGGAAGTGGAGCACTACGAGAAGAGGGTCCAGGCGGAGCGGGAATCACAGCGCCAGCCGGACGACCAGACGGCGGACGCGGCGCGGTTGGGGGCGCCCGACATCGTTCCGTTGTAACTCCGCGATGCGGAAAGGGGAACCGCGGACCCGGGGGGCCCGTCCGTTGCGGAGTGAGGAACAATGGGGGTTCTGCCGGGGTGGGTTACCGCGGGCCCCGGCCGCCGGGTCGCTCAGCCGCTGGGGCAGGCGGAGCAGCGGCAGGATTGCAGAGGGGACGCATGTCGAAGCCGGAGCACGGGACTGCCGGGACACCTGCCGGGACGCCTGCGGCGAAGCTTGACGGTGAGGGCTCGGCCGCAGCACCTGCCGGTGCGCCTGCGGCGAAGCCCGGGGGTGCGAGGTCTGCTGCCGCCGAGGGCGGGTCGGGCGAGCCCGAGGACGCGAAGCCTGAGGCGAAGCGGGGGAGTGGGAAGTCCGCTGCCGCGAAGGGCGGGTCGGGCGAGCCCGAAGATGCGAAGCCTGGTGTGAGCCAGGCTGCCGCGCCTGCGGTGGAGCCGGTTGTCGATGCCGCCGCGGCGGGGTCGGGCGAGCCCGAGGACGCGAAGCCTGCGGTGAAGCCGGGGAGTGCGAAGTCCGCTGCCGCGAAGGCCGGGTCGGGCAAGGCTGCCGCGCCTGCGGGGGAGCCCGTTGTCGATGCCGCCGGGGCGGGGCCGGGGGAGCCCGAGGACGCGAAGCCCGCCGCTGCGCCTGCGGCGAAGGTGGTCAATCCCGTCGTCGAGAAGGCCGATGCCATGGCGGCCGCCGTCAAGGCGGCTGCGGCTAAGGCGGCCGGGGACGGGCAGGACCAGGGGCGGCTGCTGGCCGGGCGGTACCGGCTCGGGGCCGTGCTCGGCAAGGGCGGGATGGGGACGGTCTGGCGGGCCCAGGACGAGACCCTGGGCCGGACCGTCGCCGTCAAGGAGCTCCGCTTCAGCACCGGCGTCGACGAGGACGAGAAGCGCCGCCTCATCACCCGTACCCTCCGCGAGGCCAAGGCCATCGCGCGGATCCGCAGCGGCGGCGCCGTCACCGTCTACGACGTCGTCGACGAAGACGGCCGGCCCTGGATCGTCATGGAGCTCATCGAGGGCCCCTCGCTCGCCGAGTTCGTACGCGAGAACGGCCCCCTCACCCCGCACCGCGCGGCCGAGGTCGGCCTCGCCGTGCTCGACGTCCTGCGCGCCGCGCACGGCCAGGGCATCCTGCACCGGGACGTCAAGCCGTCCAACGTACTCATAGCCGCCAGCGGCCGCGTGGTCCTCACCGACTTCGGCATCGCGCAGGTCGAGGGCGACCCCTCCGTCACCTCCACCGGCATGCTCGTCGGCGCCCCCTCCTACATCTCCCCCGAGCGCGCCCGCGGTTACAAGCCGGGCCCGCCCGCCGACATGTGGTCGCTCGGCGGCCTGCTGTACGCCGCCGTCGAGGGAGTGCCCCCGTACGACAAGGGGTCGGCGCTCGCCACCCTCACCGCGGTGATGACCGAGCCCGTGGACCCGCCGAAGAACGCCGGCCCGCTGACCGAGGTCATCTACGGCCTCCTCGTCAAGGACCCCGCACTGCGGCTCGACGACGAGCGGGCGCGGGCGATGCTCACCGCCGTCGTCAACGCGCCCGAGCCCGCGCCGGCCCCCGTGGCCGCCGCGGTGGCCGAGGAGACCCGGCAGATATCCCTGGCGGACGCCAAGGAGGCCGTGGACAAGGCCGCAGCGGAGAAGGCCGCCGAGAAGGCGGCGAAGAAGGAGCGCGAGCGGCGCGACCGCGAGCAGCGCGAACGCGCGCGCGCCGCACTGAAGTCGGCCCGCAAGGCGGCGGCTGCGGCGGCGACCCCCGCGGTGGCCACGGCGGCCGTCTCGGCCGCCGAAGCGCCGACGCCGAAGCCCCGTCCGAAGCCCAAGGCCAGGACGTCTCCGGTCGCGGCTCCGCTCACCGACGTCATGCCGCGCCGCACGATCGCGCTCGCGATAGCCGCCGTACTCGTCGTCCTGGCGGTGGTCGGCTCGCTGATCGCCTACGCCTTCAGCGACGGGGACAAGGGCGCCAAGAACGAGGGCAAGGGCGGCCAGAGCACTCCGAGCGCCTCGGCCCCGCAGGGCTCCGGCGGCGCCGGACAGAGCTCCCCGAAGCCCTCGGCGAACACCGGTGAGCCGGGCGGCGCCGGTGGCGCGGCAGGTACCGGCGGCCAGCCGGACCAGGGGCAGCAGGCGGCCTCCGGGGGCCAGGGGCAGGGCGCCACGACCGGGGGAGCGGTCGGTGGGATCCCGGCCGGATACGCCCTGGTGCAGGACTTCGGGTTCCACTTCTCGATGGTGATGCCCGAGGGCTTCCAGCACCTGGAGACGGCGGGCGAGAACTCCGGCGCCATCTACAGCCGGGCCAAGGACTTCCCCAAGATCCAGGTCGACTACAACGCCAAGCCGGGCGACGACGCGCGCACCGCCTGGCTCAAGCTGGCCCCCGCCGTGGGCGGCAGCAGCCGGGGATACAAGCAGATCCGTATCGACACGGTGGACTACAAGGGCTACCCGACCGTCGCGGACTGGGAGTTCGAGCGGGAGCAGAACGGGACCAGGGTCCGGGTGCTCAACCGCGGGTTCAAGGTGGACGCGACGCACGGCTACGCCATCATGATCAGCTGCGCCGCGGACCAGTGGGACGGTGCCCAGTGCACCCAGATGCGCAACGTCGCCTTCGAGACCTTCCAGCCGCTCGGCTGACCCTGGGACGCGGGCGGCCCCGGCGACGTATCGTGTCAGCGGGGCCACGGGGGACCCTCCCCCAGCTACCGCTGGGTGGCGCCCCCAGTACTCGGGGGAGGCGATGTGGAGGAGTACGCGGGCCGGATCCTGGCCCACCGCTACCGCCTGCCGCTGCCGCCGTCCGACGCGTACGAGCTGGTCGAGACCCGGGCCTTCGACACGCGCAGCGGGCAGGAAGTCCTCGTGCGGCAGCTGCCGTTGCCGGAGGTCGTGGACGCCGAGCTGATGGACGGGCCGCGGACCGTACCGACGGCGGCGCGCCGCTCGCCCGCGGACCTGCCGGCCGTGCGGCGTGCCATCGAGGCGGCGCAGGCCGCGGCCTCGATCCCCGACCATCCCCGGCTCGACCAGGTCTTCGACGTGTTCGCCGAGGGCGAGTCGCTGTGGATAGTGAGCGAACTGATCCCGGCCAGGCCGCTGGCCGCGCTGATCGCCGACGAACCGCTGAGCCCCTACCGGGCCGCAGAGGTGGCGTCGGACGTACTGACCGCGCTGCGGGTGCTGCACGCGCACGGCTGGACGCACCGGAACATCACCGTCCGGACGGTCCTGGTGTGCGACGACGGCCGGGTCGTGCTCACGGGCCTCGCGGCCGGCGCGGCGGAGGAGGCCCTGTGCGGGTACGACCCCGTCCCCGGCGCGGAGGCCTCCGGCGGTGACGCCGGGTGGGGCGGCGGCGGACCGGATCCGGCGGCGCCGCAGCCCGGGTGGGGTCATCCGCAGGAACCGGTGGGCCCCCGTCCGCCGGAACCACGGCCCGAGCCGGATCCCGAGCCCGGTTACGCGCCCTTGGTGGCTCCGGGATACGACACCGGGCCGCGGTACACCGACCACATCACCCCCGGGCGACCGCAGGACCGGGCCGAACTCCAGGCGGCCGCGCGGGCCGGGGCCATCGCCGCGTACCGGGCCGGGGCGCGGGCCGCAGCCGCCCGGGTCACCGAGCAGCGCAAGGCCGGGGCCGAGGCGGAGCCCGGGCCGGAGGGCAGGCCGGAGCCCGGGCCCGAGGGTGCGCCCGAGCGCAGGCCCGAGGGGTCGACCCTCCCGCAGGGGTACTCGTACCCGTACGGCGGACCGGAGGCCGGCGCCGCCGCCCCCTGGCACGGCGCGACACCCCGCCACCCGGCCCTTGCCCCGCAGGAGCGGGAGCCGCAGCGGGAGTTGGAGCCGCGGCCCGGCTCCGAGCGGCTGCCCGAGGCGGCGCCCGACCCGGAGCGCACGGTCCGCCCGGAGGCGGGGACCCGGTCTGCGCTGCCCGCCCAGCTCCCCCTGCCCGCCCAACTCCCCCCGGCCGCCCCCCAGCCCCTGCCCGCGCGGCTCGCCCTGCCCCAGGGCTTCCGTCAGGCCGACGCCGGGGACCGCGCGCCGGCCCGGCCGGACGACACCCGGGCAGCCTCCGCCGTCGGCGGGTGGGCCGGGCCCCAGACCGGGCCGCAGACCGGGCTGGACGCCGAGCGGGCCCGCCAGACGCGGATGGCCGTCGTCGGGGCCGTCACCGAGCGGTGGGCTCCCGAGCAGGCGGGCCCCGTGCGCGGGCACTGGCAGCTGGCGCCCCCCGTCGGGCCCGCCACCGACCTGTGGGCGCTCGGCGCGCTGCTCTACCGGGCCGTGCAGGGACACGCCCCGTATCCCGAGGAGAGCGTCGCCGAGCTCGTCGAGATGGTCTGCGCCGAGCCCCCCGCCTTCGCGGAGGAGTGCGGCGCGCTCCGCCCGGTCGTGGAGTCCCTGCTGCGTCAGGACCCCACGGAGCGGCCCGACTTCGAGGAGCTACGCGGCTGGCTGCGTTCGCTCGTACGGTCCGCACCCGAGCCGGAGGCCGGGTTCGGCGTGCTCCCGATGCCGGAGCCGGATCCCGCGCGCCTGCCCGTCGTACGCCGCCGCGGCGAGCTCCACGGGCGCCACCGCAATCCCGCGGCACCCCGCGCACCGCGCGCCCTCGGCCGGACGCTGCTCCTGGGCATCCTGGTCCTCCTCGCCGGGGCCGTGGCGTACGCGATGCTGTTCATGCCCCGCGCCGCCGACCCGGACGCACCGGGCGCAGGTGGCCAGGGCCAGGGCGGGGCCACGGGGACGCCATCGGTGAAGAGCCCCTCCCACGTGCCCAGTGGCACGCCGGAGTCCGGGCCCGCGCCCCAGACGACCGGACCGGCCGCCACCCCGGCCGCCCCCGCTCCCGCCCCGGCCGGCTACACCACCCAGCAGGATCCGGAGCACTTCGAGATCGCCGTCCCCGAGGGCTGGGAGCGCCGCGGGATCAACGAGGCCGGTCAGGTGCGCTACACGGACGGGCCGTTCGTCCTGACGGTCGTCCCCGGCCGGGACAAGGTCCAGGGCAATCCGGACCCGGCGGCGTACCAGAAGGACAAGGAGCCGGAGCTGACCCCGTACCGCACTTCCACCTGGTCGACGGTCGGTGACGTCAAGACCACCAAGGTGGGCTCCCAACTGCGGGCGACGGGACGGTACACGTGGATCGACGGCACCGGACGCAACGTCTACGCACGCAACTTCGTGGTCGCGCTCGGCGGCAGCTACCACGTCGTCATGGTCACCGGCCCGGAGGACGAGCAGGCCAAGGTCACCGAGGTCTTCGAAAAGGCCACGGCGAGTTACAAGTCCGGTGGCTGAACGGGTCCTGATGACCGGTCAGTACGGCGATTGCGTCACAGTGCGGCCTTTCGGAGCCCGGGCGGTTCCGGCAGCGCCCGTGAGCTCCGTAATCTGGCCTGAAGTGCAGAGAGCGGCGGGATTTCGTGGAACAGCAGACAGGTGGGGGCGCCGTGCTGGCGGGCCGGTACCGGCTCGTCGAGCCGATCGGCCGGGGCGGCATGGGCAAGGTGTGGCGCGCGCATGACGAGCTGCTCCACAGGACCGTCGCCGTCAAGGAACTGACGGCGGGTCTGTACGTCGCCCAGGCCGATCGGGACGTCATGCACGCCCGGACGCAGAAGGAGGCCCGGGCCGCGGCCCGGATCCAGCATCCGGCGGTCGTCACCGTCCACGACGTGCTGGAGCACGACGACCGGCCGTGGATCGTCATGGAGTACGTCGACGGTCCCTCCCTCGCGGAGGCGGCCAAGGAGGCCGGGCGGATCGAGCCCCGCGAGGCGGCCCGGATCGGGCTGCACGTGCTGGGCGCACTGCGCGCCGCGCACGCGGTGGGCGTACTGCACCGGGACGTGAAGCCGGGCAACGTGCTGCTCGCCAAGGACGGCCGGGTCCTGCTGACGGACTTCGGGATCGCCGCGATCGAGGGCGACTCGTCCATCACGCGCACCGGCGAGATCGTCGGCTCCATCGACTACCTGGCTCCCGAGCGGGTCACCGGCGCGACTCCCGGCACGGCCTCCGACCTGTGGTCCCTGGGTGCCACCCTCTACACGGCGGTGGAGGCCCGGTCGCCGTTCCGCCGCACGTCGGCCATCTCCAGCCTGCAGGCCGTGGTGAACGACGAGCCGCCGGCGCCGCGTCAGGCCGGGGCCCTGGGATCGGTGATCACGGCCCTGCTGCGCAAGGACCCGGCGCAGCGGCCCTCGGCGGCGGAGGCCGAGCGGATGCTGCTGGAGGCGATGGAGGGCCGGGAGCCGAAGGCGGCGCAGGCGTACGTACCGACGCGCGCGGTGACCGCGGAGGAACTCGCCCCGGTGCAGGAGCGGTCCGAGGAGCCGGCGGGCCGCCGGCTCCCGCCGGCGGACGCCGGGGCGACGGCCCCCCTGCCCGAACCCCAGGCGCCCGAGCCCGCGGCCCCGGCCCAGGGCCGGCTCAAACGCGCCGCGGCCGTCGCGCTGGTGGCGGCGCTGCTCGGCGGCGGCGGTGTCTTCGGTGTCCTCAAGTTCACCGGTGACGCCGACAAGGGCGCCGGCTCCGACAAGACCGCGAGCTCCCCGGATGCGAAGTCGGGCGAGGGGGGCGACAGCGACCAGGACGAGACCCTCGCCGTGCCCGCCGGGTGGACCGAGGTCACCGACCCCACCGGCTTCACCCTCTTCGTCCCGGACGGCTGGAAGCGCCAGATGGACGGCGACCAGATCGACTACACCCCGGACAACGGGAAGCACTTCATCCGGATCGCCGCCGACCCCACACCGGTTTACGAGAACCCGTACGTGCACGTGCTCGACCTGGAGAAGCAGGTGCAGAAGCGGACGGACTACAAGAGGCAGCTGCTGAAGCAGAACACCTTCCGCGACACCCCCAAGGGCGCGCTGTGGGAGTTCACGTGGACCGAGAAGCAGAACCACCCCGGGCCGCGCCGGGCCATCGAGCAGATGTACTTCGCCCCGGACAACACCGAGTACGCGATCTACATGTCGTCCCCCGTCGCCGACTGGAGCACGACCCGTCAGCAGTTCGACATCGTCCTCAGTAGCTGGCAGCCGCCCGCCGCGAAGCCCTGATCGCGCCATCACGCCAGCGATCACTGGCAGAAATGGCAAAATCGGGTTACCCACGGGTACCCAAAGGCCTCTTGGCGCAATACGCTCACCGCATGACGGACTCGCAGGCCCCCGCCGCCCCTCTCCGGACCGCACCGGAGCCCACCCACCCGGTCGCCCCGGCCACGGCCGGCGCCCGCCCCGCCACCAACCCGGTCGCACCCGCCCCGGCCGGCGCACGCACCGCCGCCGACGTGGTGACCCCGGGCCTCGTCGCCCGGCTGACCCGCGGAGTGATCGGCTCCGGGCGCACCGCCAACCACACCCCCTTCAGCGGGGACCGGCTGGCGGAGCTCCCCGAGGCCAGCGCCGAGGACGTGGCCGAGGCCTTCCGCCGGGCCCGCGCCGCCCAGCCCGCCTGGGCGGCCGTTCCCGTACGCCGGCGGGCCGCCGTCCTGCTGCGCTTCCACGACCTGATCCTGGCCCGCCAGTCCGAGATCCTCGACCTCATCCAGCTGGAGACCGGCAAGGCCCGCCTGCACGCCCACGAGGAGCTCCAGGCGGTCGTGATAGCCGCCCGTCACTACGGCCGCAAGGCCCCCTCGTACCTGCGCCCCAAGGGCCACACGGGTGCCATGCCGACCCTCACCAAGGTCACCGAGCTGCGCCAGCCGCGCGGGGTCGTCGGCCAGATCGCCCCCTGGAACTACCCCTTGGAACTGTCGGTCGGCGACGCCCTGCCCGCCTTCGTGGCGGGCAACGCGGTCGTCATGAAGCCCGACACCGAGACCGCCCTGACCGCCCTGTGGGCACGGGACCTGCTGATCGAGGCCGGGATGCCCGCCGAGGTCTTCCAGATCGTCCTCGGGGAGGGCCCCGTCGTCGGCCCCGAGGTGGTCCGGCACGCCGACTACGTCTCCTTCACCGGCTCCACCCGCACCGGCCGCGAGGTCGCCCGGGGCGCGGCCGACCGTCTGATCGGGGTCAGCCTCGAACTCGGCGGCAAGAACCCCATGCTCGTCCTGCACGACGCCGACGTCGAGAAGGCCGCCGCGGGCGCCGTCCGCGCCTGCTTCTCCTCCGCCGGCCAGCTGTGCATCTCCATCGAGCGGCTCTACGTCCACGCTTCGATCGCCGACGCCTTCATCGAGCGGTTCGCCGCCCGCACCAAGGCCATGCGCCTGGGCAGCTCCCTCGCGTTCGGCGCCGACATGGGCTCCCTGGCGGGCGAGCGCCAGCTGGAGAACGTGCGGCGGCACGTGGACGAGGCCGTCGCCAAGGGAGCCACCCTCGTCGCGGGCGGCGCCCCCCGCCCCGACATCGGCCCGCTCTTCTACGAGCCCACCATCCTCGACGGCGTCGAGGCGCCGATGGCGGTGTGCGCCGAGGAGACCTTCGGCCCGGTCGTGTCCGTCTACCGCTTCACCGACGAGGACGAGGCCATCGCCGAGGCCAACGCCACCGCCTACGGCCTGAACTCCAGCGTCTGGACCAAGGACTCCCGGCGCGGCCACGCCGTCGCCGCCCGCCTGCGCACCGGCACCGTCAACATCAACGAGGGCTACGCCCCCACCTACGGCAGCGCCCAGGCGCCCATGGGCGGCATGAAGGACTCCGGCCTCGGCCGCCGCCACGGCTCCGAGGGCATCCTCAAGTACACGGAGGCGCAGACCATCGCCCAGCAGCGGCTGCTGCCCATGGCGCCCTCGCTGGGCATGGACGACGAGAAGTACGCGGCGTTCATGACGCGCAGCCTCAAGGTCATGAAGGCTCTCCGACTCCGCTAAAGGGGCAGCTCAGTGTCGTACGACTACGACGTCATCGTCATCGGATCGGGCTTCGGGGGGTCGGTCTCGGCACTGCGCCTCACCGAGAAGGGCTACCGGGTCGGCGTCCTGGAGGCAGGGCGCCGCTTCACCCGCGAGGGCCTGCCGAAGAACAGCTGGGACCTGCGGAACTACCTGTGGGCCCCGGCCCTCGGGCTGTACGGGATCCAGCGCATCCACCTGCTCGGCAACGTGATGGTGCTCGCGGGCGCCGGGGTGGGCGGCGGCTCGCTCAACTACGCCAACACCCACTACGTGCCTCCCGCCGCCTTCTTCGAGGACCGGCAGTGGGCGTCCATCACCGACTGGCGCGAGGAACTCGCCCCGTACTACGACCAGGCCAAGCGGATGCTCGGCGTGCGGCTCAACCCGACCATGACCCCCTCCGACGTCCATCTCAAGGCCGCCGCCGAGAAGATGGGCTGCGCCGACTCCTTCCACCTGGCCCCGGTCGCCGTCTTCTTCGGCGACGGGGACGACGGCGAAGGGCAGCGCAAGGTCCGGCCCGGCGACGAGGTCGCCGACCCGTACTTCGGCGGCGCCGGCCCCGCCCGCAAGGCCTGCACCGAATGCGGCGAGTGCATGACCGGCTGCCGGCACGGCGCGAAGAACACCCTGAACGAGAACTACCTGCACCTCGCGGAGGGCGCCGGCGCCGTCATCCACCCCATGACGACCGTCACCGCGCTCGGCGAGCACCCCGAGGGCGGCTACCGCGTCCGCACCGTCCCCACCGACGGCCGCCGCCGCGGCAAGGCCAAGGTGCTGCGCGCCCGGTACGTGGTCGTCGCGGCGGGCACGTACGGCACGCAGACCCTGCTGCACGCGATGAAGGACCGAGGTGAGCTGCCGCGCCTGTCGCAGCGGCTCGGCGAGCTGACCCGTACCAACTCCGAGGGCCTGGTCGGCGCCCAGACCGACGACCGCCGCTACCGCAAGCGGCCCGGCGCGGGCCCCGGCCAGGAGCAGCGCGCCGACTTCACCCGCGGCGTGGCGATCACCTCCTCGGTGCACCCCAACGCCCAGACGCACATCGAGCCCGTGCGCTACGGCAAGGGCTCCAACGCCATGGGGTTCATGACCACCCTCCAGGTCCCCTACGGCCCGAACCGGGTGCGGGCCTGGCTGGCGAGGACCGCGAAGCACCCGGTGCAGCTGGTGCGTTCGCTGTCCAACCGGCGCTGGTCGGAGCGGACCATCATCGGCCTGATCATGCAGTCGGTCGACAACTCCCTGACCACCTACCGCAAGCCCGGCGGGCTCGGGAAGGGCCTGCTCACCGCGCGGCAGGGCCACGGCGCGCCCAACCCCGTCCAGATCGCGGAGGCCACGCAGACCGCGACCCTGCTGGCGCAGGAGATCAACGGCTTCCCGGGCAGCAACGTCGGGGAGCTGATGGGCACCCCGCTGACCGCGCACTTCCTAGGCGGCTGCCCGATCGGCGCCTCGCCCGAGGAGGGCGTGGTGGACCCGTACCACCGGCTCTACGGGTACCCGGGCATATCGGTGGTGGACGGCTCGGCCATCACCGCGAACCTCGGGGTCAACCCGTCGCTGACGATCACGGCGCAGGCGGAGCGGGCGATGTCGTACTGGCCGAACAAGGGCGAGCAGGACCCGCGGCCCGAGCAGGGGGCGGCCTACGTCCGCCTGGAGGCGGTGGAGCCGGCCCGTCCGGCCGTCCCGAAGGAGGCCTTCGGCGCGCTGCGGCTGCCGTTCCTCGCGGTCCCGGAGATCCCGCCGCGCAGCGGGCCGCAGGATCAGCCGCGGATCGCGCCCCGCGATCCGGAACCCGCCGGATGACAGCGGCGGGTACCGCGCTCCCCCTCCGAGCGCGGTACCCGCCGCGGTACATAGGTGACAGATGTTCAGCCTTGATGGTTGTACCGGAACCGGGCGAACCGGTCTGTGGCGTCGATCACACGGTGAAGCGCGCAACTGCCGCTGATCTTCGTCGGTCAACGGCTGTATGAGAAAGCGCATCTCCTTGCTGGCCGCCTGCGGCCTCGTGGCCCTGGGGCTGGCCACCACCCCCGCCCACGCCGCGGACCCGGTCTTCGCCCTGGCCGGACCCGCCGAGATCGGCCTGCGCCCGCACCCGGGGCAGAGCGGCGAGCCGCAGAAGGCCTCGGTCGAGTTCCGCGTCGTCAACGACACCGCCAAGCCCTTCGACCGCCAGAGCACCTTCACGATCGACCTGAGCCCCCTCAAGGGCGTCGCCGACGTCAAGCTGGCCCAGCGGCAGGGCTCGGACTGCACGCTCACCGCCACCGCGGTCACCTGCAAGCGCGGCGGGCTCTGGGCGGGCGAGACCACCGTCGTGGACCTGGACCTCACCGCCGCCAAGGACGGCAAGGCCGGCGCGAGCGCCGACCTGACGGTGACCGGCACGACCCAGGGCGCCACCTTCAAGACCGCCACCACCAAGGTGCGGGTCGGCGGCCCGGACCTGGTGCTGGAGCCGGCCCGGCTCAAGGCGGAACAGAAGCCCGGCGACCAGCAGAACCTGCCGGTCGTCTTCGCCAACGAGGGCACCGAGGCCGTGCAGGGCGTGGTCCTCGAACTGCGCACCACGCACGGCATCGGCCTGGTGGAGCGGTACGAGAACTGCTCGTACTCCGAGGACACCAGCGACGGGCAGCCCTGGAACACCGGCTGGAGCACGGTGCAGTGCCTGCTGGACGGCACCTACGAGCCGGGCACGGTCTACGAGGTCAGCGGCGCGCTGACCCTCAAGGCCGCCCCGCACGCCTTCATCGACGGCCTGACCTACGCCGTGTACGCGGCGGGCGACCAGCCGAAGGCCGCGCGGCAGCTCAAGAAGCCGGCGGCCGGCACGAAGCTGGCCGCCACGGCGCGCGCGGCCAAGGCCTCGGTGCGGTCGGTGGACCTCGACCCCTGGAACAACCTGCACGAGTTCGACTTCGCGACGCGGAACACCGCCGACCTGGTGGCCACGGCCGCGTCCCCCAAGGGCAAGGCCGGCGAGACGGTCAGGGCCGAGTTCGGCTTCCGCAACAACGGTCCGGCGTGGGTGGCGTACCTGCGGTCCGGTGAGGCCGTCGCCCGCACCGACATCGTGATCCCGGCGGGCACGAAGGTCACGAAGGTGCCGACGGGCTGCGAGGCGGTCAACGCCGACGGCTCCCGTCGCGAGCAGGCGCTGGGGGCGCCGCGCTACTTCTGCTCCACCGGGCACGTGGTGGGGGAGAAGGAGACGTTCTCCTACCCGTTCGAGCTGAAGATCGACAAGCTGGTGCCGGGCGCCATGGGCTTCGTCTCGGTCGGCGGCTGGACGCCGGAGGGCACCCAGGCCCCGCGCTGGGACTCCGACCACGCCAACGACAAGACCGCCTTCGTGATCATCGCGAAGGACGGCGGTGCCACGCCCACGCCGACCGCCTCGGCCACGGCCACCCCGAGCGCCTCGGCCACCCCGTCCGCGACCGCCTCGGCGACGGCGGGCGCCGCCGCCGGTACGACGGCGCACGGCGGTCTCGCCTCCACCGGCACCTCCGCCGGGACGCTCGCGCTCGGCGGCGCGGTCCTGGTGGCGGCCGGCGGCGCGCTGACCCTGGCCTTCCGCCGCAAGGCGTCGGGGCACGCGTGACCCCGTAGGCCTCACGGCGTACGCGCCGGCATCACAGCAGAACGCATCACAGCAGAACGCATCACGGCGCACAGCAGAACGGCCGGCCCGGGGCGTCCCCAGGGCCGGCCGTCCTCTAAGGGGTGACCGGGCTGCTGTCCCCTGCCGTCCGGTCACGCGAAGGAGCGAGGTCCCACGACGCGCGCTCCACGGGGCACACGTCTCATCGCTCCAGCGGAGCCACGCGTGGTGGTGCCGTCCCGCGGCTGGCTGCCGCGGACTACCTCACCAACGAAGGCCCCGCGGTGGCGGTCACGCTCCGGACGGGTGACGAACAGCCGTCACACGCGGCCGCGGCACAGCTCCAGCAGGGTCATGGCGAGGGCGGTGCCGGGCTTGCCGAGGGCGTCGCTCCAGTGCGAGAGCACCTCCATCTCGCGGGAGAGGTTCACCCGCCTCCCGCCCGCCGCGATCCGGGCGTCCTGGATGACGGTGGAGACGGCCATCCGCTCCTGGATGAGACCGATGATCCGGTCGTCGAGGGCGTCGATGCGCGTGCGGCAGTCGGCGATCAGCTGCTCGGGGGTGGTGGTGATCGTGGTCATGGTCTTCTCTCCTGTCGGGTGGGGCCCGCAGGTCCGGAGCAACGCCAGAGCGCCCCGGTCCTGTCGGACCGGGGCGCTCTGGGAAGTCAGCGGCTCAAGCGAGCATCACGATGACCCATGGCGACCGGACCGGCCGGTGCCATAGGTAAAGAGGAAGCTCAGCTGCTTGCGCATGGTTCGGATTATTACCTTCCGTCCCGCTCCAGGCCAAGCGGGTTCGGATGGTGAGACGAAGAGGGGTGTGGGTCCCCCGTTAGAATTGACAAAACAGCCACCTCTTCCGCCGGAAGGCCGCCCCGTGCCAGAAGCACCCTCCGCCGCCCACGACAGCGCCCCGGACACGGTTCTCGTCGTCGACTTCGGCGCCCAGTACGCCCAGCTCATCGCCCGCCGCGTCCGCGAGGCACGGGTCTACAGCGAGATCGTGCCGAGCTCGATGCCCGTTGACGAGATGCTGGCCAAGAGCCCCAAGGCGATCATCCTCTCCGGCGGACCGTCCTCCGTGTACGAAGAGGGCGCCCCCCAGCTCGACCGCGCCATCTTCGAGGCCGGGGTCCCGGTCTTCGGCATGTGCTACGGCTTCCAGCTGATGGCGACCACCCTCGGCGGGCAGGTCGACAACACCGGCGCCCGCGAGTACGGCCGCACGCCGCTGGCCGTCTCCAAGGCCGGCTCCACCCTCTTCGAGGGCACCCCCGAGAACCAGTCGGTGTGGATGTCCCACGGCGACGCCTGCTCCGCCGCCCCCGAGGGCTTCACCGTCACCGCGTCGACGAACGTCGTCCCGGTCGCGGCCTTCGAGAACGACGAGAAGAAGCTGTACGGCGTGCAGTACCACCCCGAGGTGATGCACTCCACGCACGGCCAGCAGATCCTGGAGCACTTCCTCTACCGCGGCGCGGGCCTCGCCCCCACCTGGACCACCGGCAACATCGTCGAGGAGCAGGTCGCGGCCATCCGCGAGCAGGTCGGCGACAAGCGCGCCATCTGCGGCCTCTCCGGCGGCGTGGACTCGGCGGTCGCCGCGGCCCTCGTGCAGAAGGCCATCGGCTCCCAGCTGACCTGCGTGTACGTCGACCACGGTCTGATGCGCAAGGGCGAGACCGAGCAGGTCGAGAAGGACTTCGTCGCCGCCACCGGCGTGCAGCTGAAGGTCGTCGACGCGCAGGAGCGCTTCCTGAACGCGCTGGCCGGCGTCTCCGACCCCGAGACCAAGCGCAAGATCATCGGCCGCGAGTTCATCCGCGTCTTCGAGCAGGCCCAGGCCGAGATCATCGCCGAGGGCGGCGCGGACGTGGCCTTCCTCGTGCAGGGCACCCTGTACCCGGACGTCGTCGAGTCCGGCGGCGGCACCGGCACCGCGAACATCAAGTCCCACCACAACGTGGGCGGGCTCCCCGACGACATCGAGTTCGAGCTCGTCGAGCCGCTGCGCCAGCTGTTCAAGGACGAGGTCCGGATGGTCGGCCAGGAGCTCGGCCTGCCCGATGAGATCGTCCACCGCCAGCCCTTCCCCGGTCCCGGCCTCGGCATCCGCATCGTCGGCGAGGTCACCAGGGAGCGCCTGGACCTGCTGCGCGAGGCCGACGCCATCGCCCGCCACGAGCTCACCGCGGCCGGCCTGGACCGCGAGATCTGGCAGTGCCCGGTCGTGCTGCTGGCCGACGTCCGCAGCGTGGGCGTGCAGGGCGACGGCCGCACCTACGGCCACCCGATCGTGCTGCGCCCCGTCTCGTCCGAGGACGCGATGACCGCGGACTGGACGCGCATGCCCTACGAGGTGCTCGCCCGGATCTCCACCCGCATCACCAACGAGGTGCCGGAGGTCAACCGCGTGGTCCTGGACTGCACGAGCAAGCCCCCGGGCACCATCGAGTGGGAGTAGTCCCCACCCGCACGTGAAGACGAGGCCGCCGCTCCCCGCGGGAGCGGCGGCCTCGCCGTTCCTCTGGCCACTTCGCGGGTGCGCCGGTACCTTGCGCCGCGAGCCGAGCCGTCGAAGGAGCCGCCGCATGCCGGATCAGCCCGTGCCGGATCAGCCCGTGCCGCCGGACCAGCCCGTGCCCGTGCCCGTGGAGCGGCTCGGCTTCGAGATGCCGCCGGTGCACGAAAGCGTCGAGGCGGCCCGCGCCCACCTCAAGGAACGGCTCGCCGGGGCGCTGCGCCTGCTGGGACGGCTGGGGTACGAGGACGGGGTGGCCGGGCAGATCACCGCGCGGGACCCCGAGTTCCGGGACTGCTCCTGGGTGAACCCCTTCGGGCGGGCCTTCGCCACCCTCACCGCCGAGGATCTGCTGCTGGTCGACGGGGACGGCCGGGTGGTGCGGGGCGGGCGCCGGGTCAACGAGCTGGCCTTCGCCGTGCACGCCGCGGTCCTGCGGGCGCGCCCCGACGCGGTGGCCGTGGTCCGCGCGCAGGCCCCGTACGGACGCGCCCTCGCGGCCCTCGGCGAGCTGCTGGCCCCGGTCACCGAGGAGGCCTGCGCCTTCTACGAGGACCACGCGCTGCTCGACGAGTTCACCGGGGACGGGGCCGCCGACGCCACCCGGATCGCGCACGCGCTGGGCCCGTACAAGGCGCTGATCCTGCGCAACCGCGGGCTGCTGACGGTCGGGGACTCGGTGGACGCGGCCACGTGGTGGTTCATCGCGGCGGAGCGGGCGGCTCAGGTGCAGCTGATCGCCCGGGCGGCCGGGAAGCCCGTGCCCGTCGACCACCGCGCCGCGGTGGCCACGCGGGAGCGGTTCGGGTCCGATCTGGCCGCCTGGGTGAGCTACCAGCCCCTGCGCCAGAGCGGTGACACGCCGGTGGCGTCAACATCATGAACCGTTAATCACCTGCTCTGACATCGTGCGCAATCCGGAGCACTGCCGCAGTGGTGCACAATTCGCTGGCATCGCACCGTAGTTCAGAGAGGCGGCACGTCGTGGCTGTCCAAGAGATGTCCCGAGGCACCCATACCGCGGCCTGCGCCTGCGACGAATGCTCACGCGAGGGGCACCGGCGCGCGGTCGCCGCGTTCCTGGAGAAGCGTGACGAGTTCGCCGCCGGGCAGGGGGTGCCGGCCGCCGTGGCCCACTCGCTCGGCGCCTCCCGCCAGTGGGTCTCCGACGAGCTGACCCTGTCGGCCCGCACCGTCGCCGACCGGGGCCGGGAGGCGGGGAACTCCTGGCTGTACCTGTTCTCGCGGCGGGCCGTCCTCGCCGTGTGGATCGCCGCGGGGATCCTGCTGCTGGTCCAGGTCGCCGCCGCCCTCGGCACCGGCTGGTCCGCGGCGCGCACCGCCGGGCTGCTGGCGGCCCTCGCGCTGGCGGGGCTGCTCACGGTCGCGGCCCGCGCCCAGTCGGTGCGCGGCGGGCTGCTGGCCCCGCTGGTCGGGGAGGACAACCGGCTGTCCACGTCCAAGGCGGTGCCCAGCGCCTGGGTGGTGCTGACGGCGTTCGCCACGCTGCTGCCCGCCCTGCGGCTGGCCGCGTCGTCGCCCGGCCCCGAGCGGCAGGCGCTGTACGCGGGCTTCGCCCTGGAGCGGGCGCTGCCGCTGCTCGCCGTGGTCGGGCTGACCTCGGCGGTGGCGGTGCTGGTGCGCCGGGTGGTCTCCGTACGGATCATGGGCCAGCGGCTGCAGAAGCTGCCGGCCGACCGGCCGCGCGGGGCGGACCTACTGACGGACGACGCGGGGCGCGGGAGCTTCCCGGACGCGCAGTACGTGCTCGTCTCGACGGTGGTGCTGGCCTACGCGGCGCTCTCGCTGGCCCGCTTCCCGCAGCGGCTGCCGCACCTGCCGTGGGCGCTGGCGCTGCTGGTGGCCCTGTCGGCCGCCGTGTACCTGGCGGCGAAGTACGCGGAGGGCAGTCGTCCGCTGGTGCTGTCGGTGGTGCGCAGACGGGAGCCCGGGGACCTGGACGCGGCCGTCCGACCCGGGGACGACATCGAGATCCGGGGCGTGGGCTTCGTGCCGCCCGGGGCGCAGACGCCGGAGATGCTGGCCCGTCTGGTGGTACGGATCGGGGCGGTCCACGTGCACGTGCCGCTGGTTCCGGTGGCGGGCGGGTTCACCAACCCCTCGGACGCCGTACTGACCGTGCCGGTCCCGGCGGAAGTGGAACCGGGGCGCATCGAGGTCCAGGTGGTCACCGCCGCAGGAGTGGAATCCAACCGCTGCAGCATCGACGTGGCCGAGTGATCGGGGTACACATGACGCGTGACCCGAACCGATGTTCCTGACACCGACGCCCCTCGCGACGTGGCGGGGCCGCGTGAGCTGGCCGCCCGGCACGCATTGCTGCCCCTGCGGATCTTCCTCGGCGTGACCTTCGTGTACGCGGGCCTGGACAAGCTCACCGACTCCGCGTTCCTCTCTGACACCGGCGAGGGCTCCATCGGCGAGCTGATGCGCGGGGTGCGCGACAGCTCCGCGGTCCCCGCTCTGGTGGACCTGGCGCTGAACTCCCCCGTCGGCTTCGCCGTCACCCTGGCCATCGCGGAGCTCCTGGTCGGGCTCGGGGTCCTGGCCGGACTGCTGACCCGCGTCGCGGCGGCCGGCGGCGCGCTGATCTCGCTCAGCCTGTGGCTCACGGTGTCGTGGGCGGTGACCCCGTACTACTACGGCAACGACCTGATCTACCTGATGGCCTGGATCCCGCTGATCCTCGCCGGCGCGCCCTACCTGTCGCTGGACGCGCTGATCCGATCGCGCCGGTCCCTGCGCACGGCGTAGGTCACCACCCCGACCAGGGTGGCGAGGCAGAGGCCGCCCACGGCCATCGGGACGACGAGGAACCACGGCACGTCGGCCTCGCCGGCCGCGTCGAGCAGGTACAGCACGCCCGCCGTCAGGAGCACGGTCCCCGCGAGGAACCGGCCGGGCTGGAACTCATGACGCGGCACGGGCCACCTCCACCTGTCCCACACCCGTGTCCAGGTGCAGCTCGATCGTGCCGCCGGCCTCGGTGCCGGCGGTGGGCGGCAGGGTCGCCTGCCGGTGGTGCTCCCGGACGTTCTCGATCCGGTCCGCCCGGTCCCCGGGCAGCTGGACGTCGCCCAGCCGGCGGATGGTGATGTCGGCCCGGGCCGTGACCTCCCGCGGCACGACCACCTTGAGCCGTCCCGCGTCGAGGGAGGCTCGGACCGTCACCGTGGTGCCCTTGGGCACGTCCAGGCGGCTCAGGTCCAGCGTGGCGAGACCGGTGCCCGCCTCGTACACGGGCTGTACGTCGGCCACCGCGGCCGGCCGCCAGCGGACCTCCTGCCAGTCGGTGCCGATCTCGCGGGGCAGCGCCGCCGCGCCCGCCAGCAGTCCGGCGGTGACCAGGGCCAGCAGGACCGTGCCGAAGCCGGTGCGGCCCTTGACCGAGCTGACCGCCAGGCCGAGGCCGAACACGGCCAGCGCGGAGGCGAGCCCGATCTGCAGGGCGTGGCTGAGGGCGCTGCCCTCCCACACGGAGGCGGTGGAGACGATCCCCGCCAGCACGGCCAGTACGAAGATCCGCCCGCCGATGCCGCCGCGGGCGCGGGCGACGGCGGGGACGGCGGCCGGCCCGGCGGCCGCTCGCGGGACGGCGCCGGGCAGCTCCGACACCGCGTCGTCGGGACCCCACAGGTAGCCCGTCGAACCGACCGGGCCGGTGGTGCCGTCCTTGACCAGCGGATCGCGCCACCAGGACGGGCCACCGGGCGTGGGCGGCGCCTGCGTCTCCGGCGGGGCGGGCGAGTGCGCGGCCTTGCCCGGGGCGGGCTTCTTCGCCTCGGGCCGATACGTGTGCCGGTGCCGCTGCGACCAGTAGGCCGCCCCGCCCAGCGCCAGGGCGGCCAGGACCGAGAAGACCGCCAGCCCGCCGTTGTCCAGCATCGACAGGAACAGCGCGCAGCCCACCAGGGCGGCGAACACCGCCGCCAGCGTGGCGCCCTCGATGCGCCCGGTCAGCATCTTCTTGGCCTCGCTGTCCTCCTCGCCGTCCTGGGGGAGCAGCAGCCACGCGAAGCCGTAGAAGATCAGACCGACGCCGCCGGTGACCGCGAGGACACCGAGGACGATCCGGAAGATCACCGGGTCCAGGTCGAAGTACCGGCCCAGGCCCCCGCACACGCCCGCGAGGACCTTGTCGCGCTTGCTGCGGCGCAGGGGCGGGCGCTCGGCCGGCGCGGCGGCCCGGGAGCCGGCCGGCGGGGCGTCGTGTACTTCGGTCATGGGTCCATGGTGACGGGCGCCGGCGGCCCGCGGCATCCGGCCCAACCCTGGCACAACCCTGATATCCCCCCGGCAGAACTGGGGGGCTGCCCTGATGACCGGCCGCCCGCACGCGTGTGACCCTTGGTGACATGCCCGTAGCCGCCGCCCCCCGTACCCCCCAGGCACCCGACGCCGACGAACTGCCGCAGCGCAAGCTCTACCGCAGCGCCGACGGCCGGATGCTCGGCGGGGTCGCGCGCGGGCTCGCCGGGCACCTCGGGCTGCCCGTGATCTGGGTCCGGCTCGCCTTCCTCGGCCTGTTCCTGTGGGGCGACGGGCTGGGCGTGCTTCTGTACGCCGCGTTCTGGGTGTTCGTACCGCTGGGGGTCGGCGGCCGTACCGCGAACCGCTCCTTCTTCGAGACCCTCCCCGACGGCAGCCGCCGGCTGCGCACACCCGACCGCGGGCAGATCACCGCGCTGATCGCCCTCTGCGCGGGCACCGGCATCTTCGTCTCCCAGGTCCAGCTCGGCGGCGCGTCCGGGCGGTACGTATGGCCGACGCTGCTGGTCGGGGCCGGGGTGGTCCTCGTATGGCGGCAGGCCGACAACGCCCGGCGCGCCCACTGGAGCTCGGCGGCCGCGCGGCACGGACGCCTCTTCCAGGCCGCCCGGGCCCTCGCCGGTGTGGCCCTGGTCGGCGTGGGCCTGACCGTGTTCATCGTCGTACGGGGCTCCGCCGCCCAGCTGGGCAACGTCCTCACCGCCACCCTCGCCGTCCTCGTCGGCGTGGCCCTGCTCGCCGGGCCCTGGCTGATCCGCATGACCCAGGACCTGTCCGAGGAACGCCTCATGCGCATCCGCGCCCAGGAGCGCGCCGAGGTCGCCGCCCACGTCCACGACTCGGTGCTGCACACCCTCACCCTGATCCAGCGCAACGCGGAGGACGCGGGAGAGGTGCGGCGCCTCGCGCGGGCCCAGGAACGCGAGCTGCGGAACTGGCTCTACAAGCCCGAGGGCACCGGCAAGGACGAGGCCGAGGAACCGGCCACCCTCGCGGAGGCGGTGAAGAAGACCGCCGCCGAGGTGGAGGACCACCACGGCGTCCCCATCGAGGTCGTGGTCGTCGGCGACTGCCCGCTCGACGAGCGGCTGGCGGCGCAGGTCCAGGCCGCGCGCGAGGCGATGGTCAACGCCGCCAAGTACGGTGGCGACGGCGGGCCCGTGCAGGTGTTCGCGGAGGTGGAGGGGCAGACGGTGTTCGTGTCCGTACGGGACCGCGGACCGGGCTTCGACATCGACGCGGTACCCGAGGACCGCATGGGCGTACGAGAATCGATCATCGGCCGGATGCAGCGCAACGGCGGGACCGCCCGGCTGCGGTCCGCGCCCGACGGCGGCACGGAAGTCGAGCTGGAGATGGAGAGGGCGGCGAACGCAGCATGACCGAGGAGAACGCAGTGGCGGAGAGCAGGCGCGTTCGGGTGGTGCTCGTCGACGACCACCGGATGTTCCGCACGGGAGTCCAGGCCGAGATCGGCGAGACCGAGCGGACCGGCGTCGAGGTCGTCGGAGAGGCGGCCGACGTCGACCAGGCCGTCACCGTCATCACCGCGACCCGGCCCGAGGTGGTCCTGCTCGACGTGCACCTGCCCGGCGGCGGCGGCGTCGAGGTGCTGCGGCGCTGCGCCCCCCTGATGACGGGCGAGCACCCGGTGCGGTTCCTGGCCCTGTCGGTGTCGGACGCGGCCGAGGACGTCATCGGGGTGATCCGGGGCGGCGCCCGCGGCTACGTCACCAAGACCATCACCGGTGCGGACCTCGTGGACTCGGTCTTCCGCGTGCAGGACGGGGACGCGGTGTTCTCGCCGCGGCTGGCGGGCTTCGTGCTCGACGCGTTCGCCTCGACGGACGCGCCGCCGGTGGACGAGGACCTGGACCGCCTCACGCAGCGCGAACGCGAGGTGCTGCGGCTGATCGCGCGCGGCTACGCGTACAAGGAGATCGCCAAGCAGCTGTTCATCTCCGTGAAGACGGTCGAATCGCACGTCTCGGCGGTCCTCAGGAAGCTCCAGCTGTCCAACCGCCACGAGCTGACCCGCTGGGCGACGGCCCGCCGACTGGTGTGAGCCCGGCTGGTGTGAACCCCGGGCGGGCGGGGGAGCCGCCTGCGGTGTGATCCACACCGCAGGGCGGCCGGGCAACCGGTCCGTGGCGCGCCGCCCTCTTGGGTGGCGTGATGAGCTTGACGGGGACACCCTTCTTCGTGACGGCGATCGCGCTCACCGCGCTCGCCGTCGTCCTGCCGCTGGCCGTGTGGAGCAAGGTGCGCGGCCCTGCCGTCGTACGCACTGCCGTGCGCGCGCTGATGGTGGTGTTCGCCCAGGTCACCGCCATCGCGGTCGTCTTCGTCGCCCTCAACAGGGCCGAGCACTTCTACGCCTCCTGGGGGGACCTGCTCGGCACCGGCACGTACGTGACCGCCGCACCCGACCTCGGCCCGGACGGGCTCGGCGGGAAGAAGGTCGCGGAGGCCCCGAAGGTGCTCCAGAAGTTCGAGCAGGTGGAGGGCCTCGGCGGCCGGGTCCGCAAGACCGAGCTCGACGGCAAGATCTCCGGGGTCAAGGGCGACGTCATGGTGTGGCTGCCGCCGCAGTACGACGACCCGGCGTTCAAGGACAAGAAGTTCCCGGTGGTCGAGCTCATCCCCGGCATCCCCGGGACGGGCAAGTCCTGGTTCCAGGGGCTCAAGGCGCACGAGGTGCTGGAGCCGCTGATGAAGAGCGGCAAGGTGCAGCCGTTCATCCTGGTCTCCCCGCGCGCCATGCTGCTCGGCAACGCCGACACCGGCTGCGCCAACATCCCCGGCAAGGTCAACGCGGACAGCTGGTTCAGCGTCGACGTCCGCAAGATGGTCGTCGACAACTTCCGGGCGTCGGAGGAGGCCCGCACGTGGGGTGTGGCCGGCTACTCGGCCGGCGCCTACTGCGCCGCCAAGCTGGCGATCGCCCACCCCGACCGCTACAGCGCCGCCGTCTCCCTGTCCGGCTACAACGACCCGGGCCAGGAGCCCTCGTCGCTGGTCGCCAAGGACCCGGAGCTGCGCCGTACGCACAACTTGAAGGCCGTGCTCCAGGCCGCGCCCAAGCCGCCGGCGGTCGCGCTGTGGATGTCGGGGGCCGAGCAGGACGGCTACCTGTCGGGCATGGACCTCAAGGGGCTGGCGAAGGCGCCGACGACGGTGCACGCGGAGAAGGTGGTCGGCGGCCACAACCTCGAATCGTGGTCGAAGCAGCTGCCGCAGACCTTCGGCTGGCTGAGCCAGCAGGTCAAGGCCCCGTAGGGCCGGCCCCGAGCGGTGGCTTCAGCGGGGCGCCGTGGCGGGGCCCCTGCCCGACTGGCCGGGGTGGGCCCGGTCGGGGAGGATGGAAGGGAGAGCGGTGCCCCTTGGGGACGTGAAGCATCGGGATCATGAGGCCTTCGGGCGCTGTCCCTGCCCCTCTCCCTTCCCCCAAGCCCCCTAGCTCCGCCCCGGCTCGTCCACGAGCGCCCGACGGTCCCACTTCCCGTTCATGCGGTGGCCGTGATCTCCGGCCGCCAGGACGGAGAGCCATGCTGGTCACCACGTTCGTCGTTCTGCTCCTGCTCCTCATCGTGTTCGTGTCGTGGCGCAAACGCGTGGCGGAGAGGCAGAACGGGAACCGCCCCGGGTTCGAACTGGAAGAGGCCCCTCCGACGTTCCAGGTCGTGGCGCTCGGACTGCAGGGCTCGGGCAAGACGCTGCTGCTGGCGAGCATGTACCACCGGCTCAAGTCCCCGGCGGGTCAGAGCTATTTCCTCAAGGCCGCACCGGATGACGTGCTGCACCTCAACCAGTGGTTCAGCCAGATGGCGGACACGACCGGGGAAGCCGGCTGGCCACCGGGAACGGCGAAGGGGGAGATGCGGCACTTCACGTTCACGGTGAAGGCCCAGATCGCCACGGGGGTCAAACCCCGGCCCATGTTCCATCTGAAATACCTGGAGTACGCGGGGGAACTGCTGACCGAGCCGCAGGCCCCCGGCTCGACCGTGCAGGAGGAGCTGTTCGCTGACATCCGGCGCGCCGACGCGCTGATCGGAATCATCGACGGCAACCACATCCGCCAGCACCTGGACGGCGCCCCCCAGGGGCAGGTCCGTCTCGAACAGACCCTCAACGCCCTGGTGCCGCTCCTGATCGAGGCGGAATGTCCCGTCAGCTTCGTCATCACCAAGTGGGACCTCCTCGCCGATCTGCACCCCGACGAGAGGGTCCGCCTGGAACTCGTCCAGGACCTGCTGACCTCGAACGACCACTTCCGGTCGCTGGTGAAGATCCACGGCGCGTCCCGCGTCGTCCGCCTCATCCCCGTCAGCGCGGTGGGTCCGGGATTCGCGACCGTCGACTCCACCGGGAGGGTCGTCAAAGTGCCCGAGCGGCAAGTACATCCCACCCGTGTGGACGTCCCGCTGTCGGCCGTCGTTCCCGACCTGTTCGACCAGGTGGAGAACCGGCTCGACGAGGACGCCCGCAGGGCCTTCCACGCCGAGGTGCACCGGCGCAACCAGATGACACCGCTGGAGGCGGTCAGCTCCCTGGTCACGTTCGCCGGCCGTACCGCCGGCCGGGCCATGGTCGCCGCGTTCGGTCCTTCGGCCGCCGTACTGACGGGGAACGCCGTGATGAGCATGCTCCTCGACTCCATGGGCGGGCGCGGCCAGCCGCAGGAGCGTCTCGACGAGGACCTGAGTCAGGCCGAGCGGGACCACCAGCAGTTCCGCGACGCGCGGCGCCGGGTCATCGAGGACATGCGCCGGAAAGTCGCGGTTCTGGAAGACCAGTTGCCGCACTCCAGGCTGTCCTGACATGGACGGCCCCGCACACGGCCGGTCCGCCTGGCCGTTCCTCGTCGCCCGTGGACGCTACCGCGGCTACCGGACGCTGCTCGCCCCCGACTTCCTCCTCGACGACGGCGATTACGGAGTGCTCGACGACTCTGTGAAGCCGGGCACGGTCCCGGAGCAGGTGCAGGTCGTGCCCGTGGTCACGAGGTCCGGACGCCGCCTGACGGTGGTGCACACGACGCAGCAGGTCACGGAGGCCGACGTCGACGAGGCACCCCGGGACGAGTTCGGCCGCCCGCTCCAGCTGATGTACGGATTCGTCTGCGAGGAGGGCCAGGTCGCCGCACCCGATCCGGCCGACCTGGACGCCTGCCGCGCGACCGCGCTCGCCGTCTACCGGCGGTTCCTCGGTGACGAGGAGGGCTTCACGGTCGAGCCCGGGCGGCGGTTCGCGCTGAGATCGGCCGTCACCTCACGCACGACGGGTACGACGGGTACGACGGGCGCGACGGGTACGACGGGTACGACGGGCGCGACGGGTACGACGGGCGCGACGGGCGCGACGGGCACGACTGAGAAGCGGCGGCTGGTCAGGGGGTCGTCGGTGGCCTCCGTAGCGAGCCGGACGGGCTGCCTGATCCGCGTCGCGATCCTGGTGCTCATCGGGCTCCTGGCCTACGTGGTGGCGACGCAGCGGCCTCCTCCTCCACCGGAGCCGGCCGTGTGCGCCCCGGTGAGCGTCTTCGAGCCCTGTCACCCCTATGTCGACGACCCGTCCAAGCCTTCCCTGCGCTAGGCGCGGTCGTACTCCGACGGGCCCGCGCGGGCTACGAGGGGCGGGAGGCGCCCGCCCACGGCATCGAGTCGATCGGCGCGAGCCGGACCGTCGAGCCGGGGCGCGGGGCGTGGATCATCTGGCCGTTCCCGACGTAGAGGCCCACGTGGGTCACCCCGGAGTAGAAGAACACCAGGTCACCGGGGGCCAGTTGGTCGCGGGACACGCGTCGCCCGGCGTTGATCTGGGTGTAGGTGGTGCGGGGCAGCGAGACCCCGGCCGAGCGCCAGGCCGCCTGCGTCAGGCCCGAGCAGTCGAAGGACCCCGGGCCCGTCGCGCCCCAGACGTACGGCTTGCCGATCGCGCCGTAAGCGAAGGCCACGGCGTTCGCTGCGCGGGAGCCGTCGGCGGGCGGTGGCGGGGGCGCGCTGCTCTTCGGCGCGGCGGGTGAGCCGCCGGGGCCCTGGGCCTCGTAGGCGGCCCGCTCCTCGGCGGTGAGCTTGGCCAGCAGGCTCTTGGCCCGGTCGAGCTTGTCCTCGATCACCGACTTGTGCCGGGCGAGTTCCTCCTGGCGGGAGCGGAGGGCGGCGAGGTGTCCGGCGGCCTGCTCGCGAAGCTTCCCGACCTCGTCGAGGCGGCGGCGCACGGTGGTGATCCCGGCGGCGTTGCGGTCCCCGGCGCGGGCGACGAAGGAGGCCTGGGAGAGGTACTCCTGCGGGTCGGGCGCCATCGCGAGCTGCACGGCCGTGCCCAGGGACCCGCTGCGGTACTGGGAGGCGGCAAGGGTCCCGAGCGCGCTGCGGGCGGTGTTGAGCTGCTCGGTCCTGCGGGCGGTCTCCTCACGCAGGCCGGTCAGCGCGCGCTCGGCCTCGTCGGCCTGCTCCTTCGCCCCGTTGTACCGCTCGGTCGCCGCTTCGGCCTCCTCGTAGAGCCGGTCGACCTCCGACGTGACCTGGGAGGGCGTCGGTTGGGGGTCGGCCTGGGAGGTGCCTTCGAAGGCGGTGGCGGTGGCAGCGCCCGCGAGGGCGAGGGTGGCGGCGGTCGTGCGTACCGAGCCGCCGGAGAGCGGGCGCTGCCTGGGCTTTCGATGACTGGCCACGAGGGCCTCACGTCCTTCCCTGTCGCTGACGCTGGGTCTTGGGGGAGGACGCTAAACCTGAGTTACGGGTCGGTGTCGAGAAGACCTGAACTGATCGGATGTGGCGGATAGGTGTCCGTCAGCGCCAGAGGACGGCGATAAAAATATTGATCATGGTCAGTCCGCCGACCGCGCCGAACAGCGCCTTCTCCACCTTCTCCTCGTCGCGCTTGACGTAGACGAGGGCGAGGATCACGAACAGCACGGCGAGCTTCACGCCGATCTTGACGTTGTTGACGCTGCCGCCGTCCATCTCCCGGAAGCCGACGAGCAGGACGCCCGTCACGAGCATGGTGAGCGCGCCGTGCAGCATCGCGGGCGTGAAGCGGGCGGTGCCGGCGCTCATCGCCTTCATCTGGGTCAGGAAGCCGCCGAGCAGCGAGGCGATCCCGATGATGTGCAGGCCGATGAAGACATTGATCAGTACGTCCATGCGGTCGAGCGTACGGGGCGGCCCGGGCGGCCCGATCGGCCGGGATCGCCTGGATCAGGCGCGGAAGGGAAGCGCTCACCGCTCACCGCTCACCGTACGAGATCTGCGTACAGTGGGTCCATGGCCGCCGCTGCTGAGCTCCCCCACCCCGCCGCCGACCGGATCGAGCTGGTCGAGGTCCTCGCGGCGCTCGGACACCCGGTCCGACTGGAGATCGTCCGCAAGCTCGCCTCCGGCGAGGAGGCCTGCTGCGCCGAGGTCGTACCCGACCTGCCCCGGTCGAGCGTCACGCACCACCTCAGGACGCTGCGCGAGAGCGGCGTGATCTGCCAGCGCCCCGAGGGCCGCAAGCTCTCCCTCGCCCTGCGCCGCGATGACCTGGAACGATCCTTCCCCGGCCTGCTGGAGATCGTGCTGGGGAAGCCCTCCGGGCAGGGGGATTTTCCGGGGGCGCAGCCGGCTGTCGGTCCCGCACCCTAGACTCGTAATGCGATGAGCAGCCTCTTTGACGACAGTTTCCTGGCGGACCTCACCCCCTCCGACGAGGTCCCGCCGCCGCCCGAGGATCACCCCGCCCCGGAAGCGGGCGCGGACGATCTCTTCGGGGGTCACTTCGACGTGCCCATGACCGGGGACGCGTACTACCGGAACGGCGCCCCGCGGCCCGTCATCGACCCCGCGGCGCTCCTGGACGGGCTCAACGAGCAGCAACGCGCGGCCGTGGTGCACGCGGGCTCCCCGCTGCTCATCGTCGCCGGCGCCGGCTCCGGCAAGACCCGGGTGCTGACCCACCGCATCGGCCACCTGCTGGCCGCGCGCAACGTCCACCCCGGCCAGATCCTGGCGATCACCTTCACCAACAAGGCCGCCGGTGAGATGAGGGAGCGCGTCGAGAACCTGGTCGGCCCGCGCGCCGCCGCCATGTGGGTCTCCACCTTCCACAGTGCGTGCGTGCGCATCCTGCGCCGCGAGTCCAAGCGGCTCGGCTTCACCTCCTCGTTCTCGATCTACGACGCCGCCGACTCCAAGCGCCTGATGGCGCTCGTCTGCCGCGACCTGGACCTCGACCCGAAGAAGTTCCCGCCGAAGTCCTTCAACGCCAAGATCTCCAACCTGAAGAACGAGCTGATCGACGAGGAAGCCTTCGCCGACCAGGCCGTGGACGGTTTCGAGAAGACGCTCGCCCAGGCGTACGCGATGTACCAGGGGCGGCTGCGCGAGGCCAACGCCCTCGACTTCGACGACATCATCATGACCACCGTCCACCTGCTCCAGGCCTTCCCGGAGGTCGCCGAGCACTACCGGCGCCGGTTCCGGCACGTCCTCGTCGACGAGTACCAGGACACCAACCACGCGCAGTACACGCTCGTGCGCGAGCTGGTGGGCACCGGCTACCCGGACCTGCCGCCGGCCGAGCTGTGCGTGGTGGGCGACGCCGACCAGTCCATCTACGCCTTCCGCGGCGCGACCATCCGCAACATCCTCCAGTTCGAAGAGGACTACAAGGACGCGACCACGATCCTCCTGGAGCAGAACTACCGCTCCACGCAGACGATCCTGTCCGCGGCCAACGCCGTCATCGAACGCAACGAGAACCGCCGCGCCAAGAACCTGTGGACCCAGGCCGGCACGGGCGCGGTCATCACCGGGTACGTCGCGGACACCGAGCACGACGAGGCGCAGTTCGTCGCCGACGAGATCGACCGGCTGACGGACGCCGGGGACGCCAAGGCGGGCGATGTCGCGATCTTCTACCGCACCAACGCCCAGTCGCGCGTGTTCGAGGAGATCTTCATCCGCGTCGGCCTGCCCTACAAGGTCGTCGGCGGCGTCCGCTTCTACGAGCGCAAGGAGGTCCGCGACGTCCTCGCGTACCTGCGCGTCCTGGCGAACCCCGAGGACAACGTCCCGCTGCGCCGCATCCTGAACGTGCCCAAGCGCGGTATCGGCGAGCGGGCCGAGGCGATGATCGACGCCCTCGCGATGCGCGAGAAGATCACTTTCCCGCAGGCGCTGCGGCGGGTGGACGAGGCCTTCGGCATGGCCGCGCGCTCCACGAACGCGGTGAAGCGCTTCAACGTGCTGATGGAGGAGCTGCGCACGATCGCCGAATCGGGCGCCGGCCCGGCGGTGGTGCTGGAGGCGGTGCTGGAGCGCACGGGCTACCTCGCCGAACTGCAGGCTTCGACCGACCCGCAGGACGAGACGCGCATCGAGAACCTGCAGGAGCTCGCGGCGGTGGCGCTGGAGTTCGAGCAGGCGCGGGAGGCCGCGGCCGCCGAGGCGGCCGAGAACGGCACCCCGGCCCCCGGGCCCGGCACCCTGGCCGAGTTCCTGGAGCAGGTCGCGCTCGTCGCCGACTCCGACCAGATCCCGGACGAGGACACCGAGGGCACCGGCGTCATCACGCTCATGACCCTGCACACCGCCAAGGGCCTGGAGTTCCCGGTGGTCTTCCTGACCGGCATGGAGGACGGGGTCTTCCCGCACATGCGGGCGCTGGGCCAGACCAAGGAGCTGGAGGAGGAGCGCCGTCTCGCGTACGTCGGCATCACGCGGGCGCGCGAGCGGCTGTACCTGACCCGTTCCGGCATGCGCAGTGCCTGGGGGACCCCCTCGTACAACCCGCCGTCGCGGTTCCTGGAGGAGATTCCGGCGGAGTACCTCCAGTGGAAGCGCACGGGGGCGACCCAGAAGCCCGCGGGGCCGATGCGCAGCGGCTCGGGCTCGGGTTCCGGGTACGGGTACGGGTCTTCGGGGTCGGGCAAGACCTCGTTCGGCACCTCGCCGGAGGCGTTCCTGTCCTCGTCGCGCACGAGGTCGGGCCCGTCCGGATTCGCGACGCGGCGAGCCACCGACAAGCCGGTGGTCTCCCTGGTGGTCGGGGACCGGGTCACGCACGACCAGTTCGGGCTGGGCACCGTCATGGAGGTCAACGGGGCGGGCGCGGAGGCGCAGGCCACCATCGACTTCGGGGACGACAAGCCCAAGCGACTGCTGTTGCGTTACGCGCCGGTGCAGAAGCTGTAGCGGGAGGCGGGGCGTAGGTGGCCGGGGTGGCGGGTGTGGCCGGGCGAGGTCCCGGCCGGCCGCTCCTCGGCTCGGTTACGTCGGGTCCAGGCCGTGGCTGCGGAGCCACGACAGCGGGTCGATCGCGGACCCGCCGCCGGGCCGGACCTCGAAGTGCAGGTGCGGGCCGGTGGAGTTGCCGGAGTTGCCCGAGTAGGCGATGACGTCGCCCGCCTTGACCTTGCCGCTACGGATCTTGGTGCTGCTGAGGTGGCAGTACCAGGTCTCGGTGCCGTCGGGGGCGGTCACTATCGCCATGTTGCCGTAGGCGCTGTTGTACTGCGTGCGCACGGTGCCGTCGGTGGCGGCCATGACCGGGGTGCCGTAGGTGACCGGGAAGTCGATGCCCGTGTGCACGGACATCCACATGCCGCCGGCCTGACCGAAGCTGGCGCTGAGACCCTGCTGCGCGACGGGAAGGGCGAACTTGGGGCGGGCGGCCTCCTTGGCCGCGGCCTCCTCCGCCTTCTTCTTCTTTTCCTCTTCCTGGCGCTGGTGCAGGTCGATTCGTTCCTGCGTGCGGCTGGCGCGGTCGGCGAAGTCCCCCGCGTCGGCGCTGAGCGCGACCAGTTGGGTGTCGAGCTTGGTGTTCGCCGCGACCGGCTTCACCGAGGCCGGGTCGGGGGCGGCCATCGTGGTGGTGTCCTCGGAGGACTTCTCCGCGCCGGTCAGTCCACCGACGGAGGCGGCCGCCACACCCGCGACACCCATCACGCAGGCGGAGGGCACGGCCACGGTCAGCAGGGCGGAACGCTTCGCCGGGGTGCGGCGACGGCTGCTGCCGCCCGCCTTGGCACCGGATTTGGCCGCGGTTTTGCTGGCGCCCTTGGCGGCGGTCCGGCGCGCGGAGCGCGGAGCGGACGTCACGGGCATGGCCTGGGTGGGAAGGTCGTGGACCCCGTGGCCGCCGTGGTCCTGGTGCGGCTCGGGTGCTTCGGGCGTGTCGTCGGAGAGCACCTCGAACACGGCGGTCTCGCTGTACGTGGCGGCCTCGGTGTACGCGTCGGCCTCGTTGTAAGCGTCGTTCGCGTCGATGACGACGGCCGGGGCCTCGTAGGCGTAGCCGACGGAGGTCGCCTCGTAGGCGTACTCCTGCTGCGCGGGCTGGTACTCGTAGGAGTATCCGGCCTCGGGCTGGGCCTGCGCCTGCGCCTGGTCCTGGGGCGGCGTCTGCGTGACGGTGTTCCAGGTGGTGGCGTCGTACGCGCCGGTCTCGGTGCCGGTGGTGCCGTAACCCGGCATCGCCCAGTGACCGGTCTGCTCGGCGGAGGTGTCGTAGCCGAAGGAAGCCGGCTGGTATTCGGTGTAACCGGAATGGTCCGCGCTCGGCGTGTTCCAGGAGCTCGTGTCCCACTGACCGGTGGTGTCCTCGGGGACGCCCTGGGCCGGGATCGTGGACAAGTAACCGTCCTGCGAGGTCCAGGCGGTGGCGTCGTACGCGCCGGTTTCGTAAGAACCGTAGGCGGCGTAGTTGACCCCTTGACCCTGCGTTTCATAGGAAACGTAGGGCGAGTCACCAGAGAAAGTGGTGGTGGAAAGGCCGTCGTACCCGGGCTCCGGGTACTGGCCCGACAAGGGGCGGTCGTTCACCAACTTCTCTTTCGCCTCGGCAGTGGGGCCTGGGTGGCCGGGAACTCTGGGTTCACCGGAGGAGAGCAGTGGCGTGACTGTACCCGGCGGTTACTCGCAACGACAATCTTCGACTTGCTCCGGCATCGCCGGAACCGGGCATTCGGCCGCCTTTCGGTCGCTGGAAGACGCAGCCTTGGCCTTGAGTTCGAAATTAGTTCGACTGGCGGTCGCGGGTCGGCTAGGCGACCGACGCGGTGTCGGAGGGCGCGACCAGGGCCGGACCGGCCCCGTCGAGGACGCGCCGTACCGCTGCGATCACCGTGGGGTGCGCGGGCAGCGCAAGGTGGCCGATGCCGGTGACCTGCACGTTCTCCACGCACAGATCCGGGTGTTCGATGCGCGCGGCAGCGACCGGGGTCATCAGCGCGTCGAACTCGCTCCAGAACGCGACGCATCGGGTGGCGCAGCCGGGGGCGGGCGCCGCCAACTCGGCCAGCACCTCGGAGTCCGGGCGCATCTGCCGTACGAGCGGGTGCGCGTCCATGAAAGGGGCGACGCGGGTGCCGGAGTGCGGGGTGCCGAGCGTGACGAGGGTGCGGACGCGGGCGTCGCCGCCGAGGCGCTGGACGTAGTACCGGCCGACGAGGCCGCCCAAGCTGTGTCCGACCAGGTCCACCCTCTCCTGTCCGGTGCGTTCGCACAGTTCCTCGACGCGCCGGGCGAGATGGCGGGCGGTGAGGCGCAGGTCGAGGGTGAAGGGGGAGTAGTTGTACGCCTCCACGTGCCGCCGGCCGTCCGCCCCGAGGGCGCGGCGCAACAGGACGAAGACGGACCGGTTGTCGGTGAAGCCGTGCAGGAGGAGGACGGGCGGCCCCGTCGCGGCGGCGGCGGTCGGGTCGGTGGTGGAGGGGCCGGCGGCGACCTTCTCCTGGCACACTCCGGTGGGATAGAGGAGGAGGTGCCCGCCGAGCACCACCACCTCGAGCGCGCCGGCCCGCAGCGCGGCGCCGGACCAGGGCGTGGAGATGGATATGGACAGCCCCATCGACGGCCTCCCCTGAGCCTCACGGGACCCGCGGCCGTCGCGCCACCGTGCCGTGCGGCTGTCGGCACGGTGGCGCAATGCCGTCCCACGTGTGATTTCCCCCTCGTGGTTGACCGCGAAACGGCGGCGTGCGCGATGCTGTACTTAACGTTCGTTCACTCGGGAGGCAGTGCGATGGGTGTGACCGGTCCGATCCGTGTGGTGGTGGCCAAGCCGGGTCTCGACGGCCACGACCGCGGGGCCAAGGTGATCGCGCGGGCGCTGCGGGACGCGGGTATGGAGGTCATCTACACCGGCCTCCACCAGACCCCCGAGCAGATCGTGGACACCGCGATCCAGGAGGACGCCGACGCGATCGGCCTCTCGATCCTCTCCGGCGCCCACAACACGCTGTTCGCGCGCGTCCTGGAACTCCTCAAGGAGCGCGACGCGGAGGACATCCAGGTCTTCGGCGGCGGCATCATCCCGGAGGACGACATCGCCCCTCTCAAGGAGAAGGGCGTGGCCGCGATCTTCACCCCGGGCGCGACGACGACGTCGATCGTGGACTGGGTCCGCGCGAACGTCCGCCAGTAGCCCCATCCCGCCCGCGGGCGACGATCGGCCCCGGGCCGGGGCCGGGCTGCGACCGGGCCCAAGGCCCCAGATCCCTGCGCCGCAGCCGCCCGCCCGGCCTGTCCCCCCTCGCGAGGGGATCAGGCGGACGGGCTCGGCCTGTGCCGCAGCCGCCCGCCCGGCCTGCCCCCCCGCGAGGGGATCAGGCGGACGGGCTCGGCCTGTGCCGCAGCCGCCCGCCCGGCCTGCCCCCCCGCGAGGGGATCAGGCGGACGGAGCCAGCTCTGCCAGCATGGCTTCGCGCAGCCGCAGCGTGGCGACCAGCCGCTGGAAGGCCTCGGCCCAGTACGCGGCAGCGCCCGGCACCGCGTCCGGCGGCTCCTCCGCGGTGGCCGTCAGCGCCTCCAGCCGCCCCGCCTCCGCAGGGTCGAGGCAGCGCTCCGCCAGACCCATCACCCCGCTGAAGCTCCACGGGTAGCTACCCGCTTCCCGGGCTATGTCGAGCGCGTCCACCACCGCCCGCCCCAGGGCCCCCGCCCACGGCACCACGCAGACTCCGAGCAGCTGGAACGCCTCCGACAGCCCATGGGCGCGGACGAACTGCGCCACCCACTGCGCCCGCTCCGCATCCGGCAGGGTCTCCAGCAGCTTGGCCCGCTCCGCCAGCGACGCCGTGCCCGGCGCGGCCGCGGGCGGCGCGGTCGCCGGGCCGAGCAGGGCCCGCGACCACTCCGGGTCGCGCTGGCGGACCGCGGCCCGGCACCAGGCCGCATGCAGCTCCTCCGTCCAGCCCTCGCCCACGGCCACCGGCAGCGCCACTATCTCCTCCGGCCCGAGCCCCCCGAACCGCTCCGGCCAGCACGACAGCGGCGCCGCCTCCACCAACTGGCCCAGCCACCAGGCCCGTTCGCCACGTCCGGCGGGCGGTTGCCTGACCACGCCGTCGCGCAGCATTCCCGCATCGCACTCCGCCGGCGGAGTCACCCCTTCGGGGCCCACGCAAGCCAGCGCGCGCTCCGCCATCCGTCCCGCCAGCGCCGACCGGGGCAGCGCCGACAGAAGTTCGGCGGCCGTCGCGCGGACATTGCGGCTGCGGTCGTCCAGCGCCGCCTCCAGGAAGGGCTCGTCCGCGTGGGACAGCCCCACCCTCAGCGAATCGAGGAACATCAGCCGGTCCTCGGCCCGTTCGGCGGTCCAGGTCGTCGCCATCAGCTCGAGCGCGGCCGTCGCGTCGTGGGCTCGTATGGCGCCCAGCAAGACCACCCGCTCCGCGAAGAGCCCCTCCTGCCACAGCCGTTCCACCGCCGCCCGGTCGGTGACGTCCGGCATCCCCCCGCCGCCGCCCGCCCCGCCGCGCAGGGCGAACCGCCAGTCCGGATTCAGTCGCGCCAGCCACAGCCCCCGCGTGCCGGCCAGGGCCAGAGCCTGGGGCCGCAGATCCGTCCGGGCCCGGGCCGCGTCCAGCAGGGCCGGTACCAGCGCGGCCGGCGCGCGGTACCCGTACCGTCCGGCCGCGGCCAGCCACTGGGGCAGCAGCTCCGTGAGATCAGGGGCGGCCCCCCGCCGCCCGCCCCTGCCCGCGGCGCCGGTCCGTCCGGCCAGCAGCTGGGCGAGCCGGCGGCGGGCCGCCTCCGGTGGCGCCGGGCGCGGGTCCCTGGGCGCGGGCTCCGGGCGGGGGCCCGCCGCGGCGGGTCTCAGGCCCGCCCGGCGCCGTACGGCATGCACGGCCGCAGCGTCCAGCAGCGCCTCCGGAGAGCCGGCGGGGCCCGCGCCCCGGCGCCGGTCGGTGCCCAGCAGCGCGGCGCCGACCAGTTCCTCCCACTCCCCGTACCCCTCGTCAACCTTGGTCATCGGGCCCCTCCCTCGTCCCTCGTGGCTCGTCGCTCGTCCCTCGTCGTCCCGCGGTGCTCCGGTCCCGCCCCCTCCACGGGACCGGAGCTGTCGGACCCGTCCGACTGCGCTAACTGGCGTGGTTGTCGTTCATGCAAGCCCCCCGGCTTCTCGTCACCTCTACGACGGCGCCCCCGCGCCGCCGCTTCCTCGTCGTTCCGCGCACGGCGCCCCCGCGCCCCACCCGTCCCCTCCCCGCCGCCCTCACAGGCGGCACAAGGCCCCCCAGGCCCCCTGCGTGTGTGGTCGTTCAGCCCTGGGTCAGGACAGGGCGACCGGCTCGGGCACCTCCGGCTGCCACGCCGTCAGCGGGGTGAAGCCGCGGTGGCCGCACTCGCCGAACACCGTGACCGGGCCCCCGCCCGACAACGCGGCCAGCTGCCACAGGCCCGTGCGGGAGCGGCTGCCGGTCCCCGTGAGGGGTACCGGCAGGGCACAGGTGCCCTCCGCGTCCGCCAGCTGCCAGCCGAGCTCTCCCGGTATCGGGATCACCGGGCCGAGCACCACCGGCCAGGACTCCAGCCACGGGTCGGCCCGCAGCGCCGCCCCGTACGCCTCCAGGGCGGCCCCCGTGCTCACCCCGGCTGGAACCCCCGTGCACGGCACGGCCGCCGCGCCCCTCTCCCCGAGGTCCGCCCGCAGCCCCGCCGACCCGGGCCGGAAGCGGATCTCCGCCTCCAGCTCCAGCCCCACCGGCAGCGCCAGACCCGGTGGCCGCCCGGGCGGCCCGAAGTCCAGCAACAAAGCCGGCCGTTCGCCCACCTGCCCGCGCAGCCATATCCGGCGGGTGGTGAGCCGGCCGTCCGGTGACACCGAGTCGTGCTGCGACAGCACCAGCCAGCGGTCCCGTACGGCCTCCCCCTCCCCGGAGGCCGGCAGTCCCACCCGGCTGCGCACCGTCGCCGCCAGCTGTTCGGGCAGCCCGGCCACCCCGAGCCAGGCCCGGTCCAGCAGGTGCAGCAGCGCCGCCTCCTCCAGCATCCGGGCGGGCCAGCCGGGGCCGCAACTGGGTATCGTCCCCAACTCCCTGACCCGTCCGGCCAGTCCGGGCGCCTGCGCGTCGACCATCCGGGCCGCGGTCTCCTCCCACGCCGCGTATCCCGTCTGCTCCTGGCCCGCGAGGCCGCCGCGCAGCAGATCGGCCAGCCGCTGCTCCAGCTCCGTGACGCCCGCGCCGATGCGCGCCGCCCGCCGCTCGGCCCGCTTGCGCGCCCCCTCCGCGTCCACCGCTCTGCCCGTGCCGGCGGCCGGGCGGGCGGCCTTCGCCGCACGCTCCGTCAGCCACTGTGCGGCCCAGTCCGGCGCCTCGACCGGCTCGCCGACCCCCTCGGTGGACCAGAGCAGCAGCAGTCCCAGCGCGTGCTTGCACGGGAACTTCCGGCTCGGGCAGGAGCACTTGTACGCCGGCCCCGCCAGGTCGACGACCGTCCGGTACGGCGTGCTGCCGCTGCCCTTGCACAACCCCCATACAGATCCGGAAGCGGAACCTCCGGTCTGTGACCATGTCCCCGCCCCGCCGAGTCTGCCTCCCGCCTTGCGTGAGGCATCGTCAGGAGCCAGAGACAGTACCTGTTCCGCCGTCCAGCGGACCCCCTGCTCAGTCATGTGTTCCACCGTAGAGACCCCCACTGACAATCGCTCTGACCTGCAACGACGCTATGAGCAGGGGCCGTTGTCAGTGCCGTGGTGCACCGTTGACCGAGCAGTCACCGAGTGGCTGCCGAGCACTGGAGGGGGACCATGACCATGCCCGAGAACAGCACCGGAGCCCAGGCGCTGCGCCCGCACGCCGAAGACGCCTTCGCACACGAACTGAAAGCCCTGGCGGCCGCCGACGACCGGCCCCGCCCGGCCCGCTGGAAGCTCTCGCCGTGGGCCGTCGCCACCTACCTGCTCGGCGGCACGCTCGACGACGGCACGGTGATCACCCCGAAGTACGTGGGCCCCCGCCGCATCGTCGAAGTGGCCGTCACGACTCTGGCCACCGACCGCGCCCTGCTCCTGCTCGGCGTCCCCGGCACGGCCAAGACCTGGGTGTCCGAACACCTCGCCGCCGCCGTCAGCGGCGACTCCACCCTCCTCGTCCAGGGCACCGCGGGCACTCCCGAAGAGGCCATCCGGTACGGATGGAACTACGCCCGGCTCCTGGCCCACGGCCCCAGCCGCGACGCCCTCGTCCCCAGCCCCGTGATGCGGGCCATGGCCGACGGCATGACCGCCCGCGTGGAAGAGCTCACCCGCATCCCCGCCGACGTCCAGGACACCCTCATCACCGTCCTGTCCGAAAAGACCCTCCCGATACCGGAGCTCGGCGAAGAGGTGCAGGCCGTGCGGGGCTTCAACCTCATCGCCACCGCCAACGACCGTGACCGCGGGGTCAACGAGCTCTCCAGCGCGCTGCGCCGCCGCTTCAACACCGTGGTGCTGCCCCTGCCCGCCACCGCCGACGCCGAGGTCGACATCGTCGCCCGCCGCGTCGACCAGATGGGCCGCGCCCTCGACCTGCCGGCCGTGCCCGAGGGCCTGGAGGAGATCCGCCGCGTCGTCACCGTCTTCCGCGAGCTGCGCGACGGCGTCACGGGCGACGGCCGTACGAAGGTGAAGTCGCCCAGCGGCACCCTGTCCACCGCCGAGGCCATCTCCGTCGTCACCAACGGCCTGGCCCTGGCCGCCCACTTCGGGGACGGCGTACTGCGCCCCTCCGACATGGCCGCCGGCATCCTCGGCGCCGTGGTCCGCGACCCGGCGGCCGACAAGGTCGTCTGGCAGGAGTACCTGGAGGCCGTGGTCCGCGAGCGCGACGGCTGGAAGGACTTCTACCGGGCCTGCCGGGAGGTGACGGTATGAGCCGCAGCCGGCAGGGCCCGCTGCTGCTGGGCGTACGGCACCACGGGCCCGGCTCGGCGCGCACGGTGCGCGCCGCCCTGGACGCGGCCCGCCCGGCGGCCGTGCTGATCGAGGGGCCGCCCGAGGGGGACGAGCTGCTCGCCCTGGCCGCCGACCCCGGGATGCGACCGCCCGTGGCGCTGCTCGCGCACGCCGCGGACGACCCCGGCCGGGCCGCCTTCTGGCCGCTGGCCGAGTTCTCCCCGGAGTGGGTCGCCATCCGCTGGGCCCAGGAGGCCGGCGTCCCCGTGCGGTTCATGGACCTCCCGGCCGCGCACACGCTGGCCGTCCAGGGGGACGCGGACCGGGCCGAGCCCGACGCCGTCAGGGTCGACCCGCTCGCGGTGCTGGCCGAGACCGCCGGGTACGACGACCCTGAGCGGTGGTGGGAGGACGCGGTCGAACACCGCGGCGCCAAGGAGGCCGACGCGCTCGGGGCGTTCGAGGCGCTCGGGGAGGCCATGGGCGCCCTGCGCGAGGCCTACGGCGACGGCGGGCACCACCGCGACCTCGTGCGCGAGGCGTACATGCGCCAGCGGATGCGGGCCGCCCGCCGGGAGTTCGCAGACACGTACGCCGTGGTGTGCGGCGCCTGGCACGTCCCGGCCCTGCGCGCCAAGACCACCGTGGCCGCCGACAAGGCGCTGCTCAGCGGACTGCCGAAGGTCAAGGTGGCGACCACCTGGGTGCCCTGGACCCACCGCCGGCTCGCCCGGGCCGGCGGGTACGGCGCGGGGATCACCTCGCCCGGCTGGTACGCCCACCTCTTCTCGGCGCGGGACCGGCCCGTGGAGCGATGGCTGACCAAGGTCGCCGGGCTGCTGCGCGAGGAGGACCGGCAGGTCTCCTCGGCGCACGTCATCGAGGCGGTGCGGCTGGCGCAGACCCTGGCCGCGATGCGGGGCCGGCCGCTGCCCGGTCTGACGGAGACCCTGGAGGCGGTCCGGGCAGTGATGTGCGACGGCTCCGACATACCGCTCGCGCTCATCGAGGACCGCCTGGTGGTCGGCGACGTGCTCGGCGAAGTCCCGGACGGCGCGCCCGTCGTGCCCCTCCAGCGCGACCTGACCCGCCAGCAGCGCTCGCTGCGGCTCAAGGCCGAGGCGCACGAGCGCGAGCTGGAGCTCGACCTGCGCAAGGACACCGACGCGGCGAAATCGCTGCTCCTGCACCGGCTGTGCCTGCTCGGCATCGAGTGGGGCAGAGCGACCGCCTCGCGGGGCAGCACCGGAACCTTCCGGGAGACCTGGCGGCTCCGGTGGGAGCCGGAGCTGTCCGTGCGGATCGCCGAGGCCGGGATATGGGGCACCACCGTCCTGGCGGCCGCCACCGCCAAGGCCGAGGCGGACGCGGCGGGCGCCGACGAGCTGGGCGAGGTGACGGCGCTGGCCGAGCGGTGCCTGCTGGCCGGGCTCTCGGAGGCGCTGCCCGCCGTACTGCGGGCACTCGCGGACCGCGCCGCGCTCGACACCGATGTGGCGCGGCTCGCCAAGGCCCTGCCGGCCCTGGCCCGCTCGCTGAGGTACGGGGACGTACGGGGCACCGACGCGACGGCCCTCGGCACGGTGGCGGCCGGGCTCGCCGAGCGCATATGCGTGGCGCTGCCATCGGCCTGTGCCGCCGGCCTGGACGCCGACGCGGCGGCGGAGCTGCGGGGCCACGTGGACGGCGTGCACGGGGCGGTCGGGCTGCTGGCCGACACGGCGCAGGGGCTGGCGGAGCGCTGGTCCGCGGTGCTGCGGACGCTGGCGGGCCGGGACACCGTGCCGGGCGTGATCCGCGGCCGGGCGGCCAGGCTGCTGCTCGACGAGGGCCGGCTGCCGGCCGAGGAGACGGCCCGTCTGATGGGACTCGCACTGTCCCCGGCGGCCGCCCCGGCCGACGCGGCGGGCTGGATCGAGGGCTTCGCGCGCGGGAGCTCGGGCGGGGGCACGCTGCTCGTCCACGACGAGCGGCTGCTGGGGCTGATCGACACGTGGCTGGTGGGGGTGCCGGAGGGGGCGTTCACCGACGTGCTGCCGTTGCTGCGGAGGACCTTCGGGGCGTATGAGCCGGGGGTGAAGCGGATGCTGGGCGAGCTGGTTCGGCGTGGCCCCGCCGGTCCGGGCGCTGCCGGTGCCGGTGTGGGGGTGGGTGGTGGGGCTGGTGAGGGCTTCGCCCCGGAGCTGGATCTGGTGCGGGCGGACGCGGTGGTGCCGTTGGTGCGGATGTTGTTGGCCGGGTGAGGCGCCGTTGCCGGGGGCGCTGCCCCCGGACCCCCGCGCCTCAAACGCCGGCGGGGCTGAAAGAGCGCCTCAAACGCCGGCGGGGCTGAAAGAGCGCCTCAAACGCCGGCGGGGCTGGGAGAGCGCCTCAAACGCCGGCGGCGCTGGATGGGGGCTGGAGGGGTGGGGTGTGGATGTGGTGTGGGGATACGACGAGTGCAAGGGGGATGGGCAGATGGCGGGTGCGGGCGGGAGTGAGGGAGTGCGGGACAGCGGTGGGCGGGACGGGGTTGAGCGGTTGCGGCGGTGGCGGATGGTGCTTGGTGGGGGAGAGGCCGAGGGGACCGGGTACGCGCTGAGCGGGCGGGACGCGCAGATGGATGCGGCGCTCGGCGCGCTGTACGGCGGGGGCGGGGGCGCGTCGCGCAAGGGGGCGGGGGCGCGGTCGGCCGGGCTCGGCGGGTCCGCGCCGAACGTGGCCCGCTGGCTGGGGGACATCCGGACGTACTTCCCCAGTTCGGTGGTCCAGGTCATGCAGCGCGACGCGATCGAGCGGCTCGGCTTGGCCGCCCTGCTGCTGGAACCGGAGATGCTGGAGGCCGTCGAGCCCGACGTCCACCTGGTCGGCACCCTGCTGTCCCTCAACAAGGCGATGCCCGAGACGACCAAGGAGACCGCGCGTGCGGTGGTCCGCAAGGTGGTGGAGCAGCTGGAGCAGAAGCTCGCGGCGCGCACCCGGGCCACGCTCACCGGCGCCCTCGACCGCTCCGCCCGCATCAGCCGCCCGCGCCACCACGACATCGACTGGAACCGCACGATCCGCGCCAATCTCAAGAACTACCTGCCCGAATACCGCACCGTCGTCCCCGAGCGGCTGATCGGCTACGGCCGGGCGGCGCAATCGGTGAAGAAGGAGGTGATCCTCTGCATCGACCAGTCGGGTTCGATGGCGGCCTCCGTCGTCTACGCCTCCGTCTTCGGGGCGGTGCTGGCCTCGATGCGCTCGATCGCGACCCGGCTCGTCGTCTTCGACACCGCCGTCGTGGACCTCACCGACCAGCTGGACGACCCGGTCGACGTCCTCTTCGGCACCCAGCTGGGCGGCGGCACCGACATCAACCGCGCCCTGGCCTACTGCCAGTCGAAGATCACCCGGCCGGCCGACACCGTCGTCGTCCTGATCAGCGATCTCTACGAGGGGGGCATACGCAACGAGATGCTCAAGCGGGTCGCCGCCATGAAGGCGGCCGGAGTGGAGTTCGTGACGCTCCTGGCGCTGTCCGACGAGGGGGCCCCGGCCTACGACCGCGAGCACGCCGCAGCCCTTGCGGCGCTTGGCGCCCCGGCCTTCGCCTGCACCCCCGACCTGTTCCCCGAGGTGATGGCCGCGGCACTGGAGAAGCGGCCCCTGCCCGTGCCCTGACGAGCCGGGACCGCCGCGCCGTGTGAAGCGGCAGATCACACGAACTTCCCCTTCACCTGTGAGGTGATCTGTGACAGGTATCACCGCTCAGGTGTGATCTGCGATTTAGGGACCCACGTCCTGCGGGGATAACCTGCGGGACGGACATGCCGCGTCCACGGTCACCGTGTGCGCCTTCCTTGTGACAGCGCCGTCACGTTGCCCTCCGCGGCACGCCCACGCAGATAGCAGACAACCGCGAATCACTGCGAATCTTTAAAAAAGACAAGGGACGGACGCGCGTGGACCTGTTCGAGTACCAGGCGAGGGACCTCTTCGCCAAGCACGGTGTACCGGTGCTGGCCGGTGAAGTCATCGACACGCCTGAGGCGGCTCGCGAGGCCACCGAGCGGCTGGGCGGCAAGTCGGTCGTCAAGGCGCAGGTGAAGGTCGGCGGCCGCGGCAAGGCCGGCGGCGTGAAGCTGGCCGCCACCCCGGACGAGGCTGTCGCCCGGGCGACGGACATTCTCGGCATGGACATCAAGGGCCACACGGTCCACAAGGTGATGATCGCCGAGACTGCTCCCGAGATCCTGGAGGAGTACTACGTCTCCTACCTGCTCGACCGCACCAACCGCACCTTCCTGGCCATGGCCTCGGTCGCGGGCGGCATGGACATCGAGCAGGTCGCCGAGGAGACCCCGGAGAAGCTCGCCAAGGTCCCGGTGAACGCCAACGAGGGCGTGACCATCGAGAAGGCCCGCGAGATCGTCGCGCTGGCGAAGTTCCCGGCCGAGGTCGCCGAGAAGGTCGCCGAGGTCCTCGTGACCCTGTGGGACACCTTCATCGCCGAGGACGCGCTCCTCGTCGAGGTCAACCCGCTCGCGAAGGTCGCCTCCGGTGACGTCATCGCGCTCGACGGCAAGGTCTCGCTCGACGAGAACGCCGAGTTCCGCCAGCCGGGCCACGAGGAGTTCGTGGACCACGCGGCCGCGAACCCGCTCGAGGCCGCCGCCAAGGCGAAGAACCTCAACTACGTCAAGCTCGACGGTGAGGTCGGCATCATCGGCAACGGCGCGGGTCTCGTCATGAGCACCCTCGACGTCGTCGCGTACGCCGGCGAGAACCACGGCGGCGTCAAGCCCGCCAACTTCCTGGACATCGGCGGTGGCGCCTCCGCCGCCGTCATGGCCAACGGTCTCGAGATCATCCTCGGTGACCCGGACGTCAAGTCCGTCTTCGTCAACGTCTTCGGTGGCATCACCGCGTGTGACGAGGTCGCCAACGGCATCGTCCAGGCGCTGCAGCTGCTCGAGGACAAGGGCGAGGCGGTCACCAAGCCGCTGGTCGTCCGTCTCGACGGCAACAACGCCGAGCTGGGTCGCAAGATCCTCTCGGACGCCAACCACCCGCTGGTCCAGCGCGTGGACACCATGGACGGCGCGGCCGACAAGGCCGCCGAGCTCGCGGCTGCGAAGTAAGGGCAGAGGTCACAGACTCACATGGCTATCTTCCTCAACAAGGACAGCAAGGTCATCGTCCAGGGCATGACCGGTGCCACGGGCATGAAGCACACCAAGCTGATGCTGGCTGACGGCACCAACATCGTCGGCGGCGTGAACCCGCGCAAGGCCGGCACCACCGTCGACTTCGACGGCACCGAGGTCCCGGTCTTCGGTTCCGTCGCCGAGGCGATGGAGAAGACGGGCGCCAACGTCTCCGTCCTCTTCGTCCCGCCGGCGTTCGCCAAGGCCGCCGTCGTCGAGGCGATCGACGCCGAGATCCCGCTGGCCGTCGTCATCACCGAGGGCATCGCGGTGCACGACTCCGCCGCCTTCTGGGCGTACGCGACCGCCAAGGGCAACAAGACCCGGATCATCGGCCCGAACTGCCCGGGTCTGATCACCCCCGGCCAGTCCAACGCCGGCATCATCCCGGGCGACATCACCAAGCCCGGCCGCATCGGTCTCGTGTCCAAGTCCGGCACGCTGACCTACCAGATGATGTACGAGCTCCGTGACATCGGCTTCTCCTCGGCCGTCGGCATCGGTGGCGACCCGGTCATCGGCACGACGCACATCGACGCCCTCGCGGCGTTCGAGGCCGACCCCGACACCGACCTGATCGTCATGATCGGCGAGATCGGCGGCGACGCCGAGGAGCGTGCGGCGGACTTCATCGCGAAGAACGTCAAGAAGCCGGTCGTCGGCTACGTCGCGGGCTTCACCGCCCCCGAGGGCAAGACCATGGGCCACGCGGGCGCCATCGTCTCCGGCTCTTCTGGCACCGCACAGGCCAAGAAGGAAGCCCTTGAGGCTGCCGGCGTGAAGGTCGGCAAGACGCCGACCGAGACCGCGAAGCTGGCGCGCGAGATCCTGAACGCCGCTCAGTAAGCACGTCTGCGCGCAAGGGCGTGGCCCGCACCCCTCGGGGGGTGCGGGCCACGCCCTTTTCCATGTGCCCCACGTGCCCCACATGCCTGCTGCGCCTCATTCGACCTTCGGGGCGATCCGGGCGGGCCCGGCGGCGGGGTCGGCGCGCAGCTTGTCGTGGAGCTGCCTGCTCTGCTCGGTGAGATGTTGCGGGCCGCTGAGCGGGGGTACGCCGGAGACGCTCTCGCCGGGTGAGCGCGGGGGCTCGTAGTGCGTGGGCGCGGTCACGGCCGTGTAGGCGGTCGCGGCGGCGATGACCGCCGTCAGGCCGAGGGTCGCGCGGCTCCACAGCCGGATGCGGCGCTCGCTGCCGCCGCGTACGGCCGCCGCCGGGCGGGGGTCGAGCGGCGCGGCCGGCCGCAGCGCGGCGAAAAGGCCGTGCAGCACCGCGGACTGTTCCTGCGGCGGTACGGCGGCGAGTTCGGGGATCCGCTCGGCGAGGTCGGCGTGCGCGTGCAGGAGGCGGCTGCCGGTGGCGGGGGTGGTGGCCTCGGTCTCGGCCGCGGTGTCGGGGAGGTCCAGGCCCACGCCGTCGTAGAGCAGGACGGTCCGGCGGTGGCTGGCGGGCAGGGCGAGCACGGCGTCGAGGAGGATCCGGTCGGCGGGCTCGGCGGGAGGGGGATCGGGGTGGCGGTGGGCGTGCCGGTACCGGTGCCAGGGGGAGAGGGCGTACTCGTACGCGACCGCACGCACCCAGCCCACCGGGTCCGGGTCGGTGACCACCTCGGGCCACTGGTTCCAGGCCCGGTGGAACGCTCGCTCCACGGCCTCCAGGGCGAGGGCCCGGCGGCCGGTGAGCAGGTAGGTCTGCCGTGCCAGGGCGGGTGCGGCGTGGGCGTAGAGGGCGTCGAAGCCGGCCGTTGCCCCTGCCGGTGCCGGTGCCGGTGCCGGTGCCAGTGCCGGTGGCGGTGCCGGTGGCGGTGCGGGTGCGGGGGCTTGTGCCGTTGCGGGGTGTTCGGCGGGCTCGGCCGCCGGTTCGGGCTCGGCGGGGGCGTCGGGCTGCGGGGCCGCGGTGGATCCGGGTTCGGCCGTTCCGGTGGTATCGGGCCCGGACTCGGCGGCCTCCGTGGCCTCCGTAGCCTCCGCGGGCTCGGCGGCCTCGGCGGATGGCGCGTCGGCCGCTGACGGGGCCTCGGATCCCGGCTCCGGCAAGGCCGGTGGGGTCGCGAGGCCCACGAGGAAAGCCGCGTAGACCTCGCGCACGCGCCCGCGGGGGCCGGTGCGCCCCGATTCCCAGGAGCGGACCGTGTTCACGGTGACGCCCACCGCCGACGCGACCTGCTCGGGCGTCAGATGCGCCGCCTCGCGCAGCCTGCGGCGCTCGTTGGGGGCGGGCAGGCTCTCGACGCCACGTGTCATGCCACTCTCCCCGCGACCTGGCAGCCCTGAGCGAAAAAGTACATAAACGTATATTGGGCGACACCACGGACATTCGCCTGTTACCCGCCCATAGCGCGTGTCGTTGGCACCATGGCGGGGTGACCCAAGTGACCGAACACGGGACCTCGTTGTCAGCGGCCCCGCGAGCCGGAACGCGGCGCCGCTCGCCGGCCGCCGCCGCATGCGTGGTGGGCGGGGCCGTGGCGGCCGGACTCGGGCTCGGCTTCCTCGCCGTGCTCGTCATCGTGCTGTGGATCAGCTCGCCCTACCCCGACAGCGGTCCCGGCGGGGCCCTGCACCTCGCCGCCGGGCTGTGGCTGCTCGCCCACGGGACGGAACTCGTGCGGTACGAGACCCTGTCCGGCATTCCCGCGCCCGTCGGGGTGACGCCCCTGCTGCTCGTCGCGCTGCCCGTGCTGCTCCTGCGGCGGGCGGCGCGGCTGGGGGGCGCGTCCGAGGAGGAGGGCGAGGAGGTGCTGCCCGCGGGCGCCGTCTTCTCGGCCGTGCTCTGCGGATACCTCGCGGTCGGGGCCCTCGCCATGGTGTACGCCGCCGGTGGGCCGATGCCGGCCGACCCGATCAGCGCGGCCTGGCACATCCCCCTGGTGGCCGTGCTCGCCGCCGCGGGCGGGGTGTGGGGGACCAAGGGCAGTCCGCTCGGGACGCTGCCGTCCTGGCTGCCGAGGGGCGTACGGAGGGCGGTCGCACGCCCCCGTTACGCGCTGGCGCTGCGGGCGGGCGCGGGCGGGGCCCTCGTCCTCCTCGGCGGCGGCGCGCTGCTCGTCGGCGTCTCGCTCGCGTGGCACGGGGCGGAGGTGCAGGGCTCGTTCCTCGCGCTGACCGGGGTGTGGTCCGGGCGGTTCGCGGTGCTGCTGCTCGCGGTCGCGCTGATCCCGAACGCCATGGTCTGGGGCGCGGCCTACGCCCTCGGGCCCGGTTTCGCCCTCGGCGCCGATGTGACCGCCACCCCGCTCGGCTTCGCGGGCGGGTCCGGGCTGCCCCGGTTCCCGCTGCTGTCGGCGCTCCCGCCGGAGGGGCCGGGCACCCCGCTGACCTGGGCGGTCGCCGGCGTGCCGGTGGTGGCCGGGCTGGCGGTGGGCTGGTTCGCGGTACGCCGGGCGCGTGAGGTCTCGTACGGGGAGACCGCGCTCACGGCGGCCCTGGGCGCGCTGGTGTGCGGCCTGGTGATGACCGGGCTCGCAGCGGCGGCGTCGGGGCCGCTGGGGTCGCGGCGGCTGGCTGAGTTCGGGCCGGTGTGGTGGGCCACCGGGGCGGCGGCCTTCGTGTGGACGCTGGGGCTGGCGGTGCCGGTGGCGGTGGGGGTGCAGGCGTGGCGGACGCGGCCGGCGAAGGGGATGGGGGCGGCGGTGATGGACGGGGACGGGCCGCTGGGGGATGCGTGGCATGACAGTGGGGTGCAGGAGGTTCGGTGGGCGGCGATGAGGAGGGCTGCGGGGGCGTTGGTGCCGGACATGGGGGAGCCGGTTCCGGTTGCTCCGGCCGCGTCTGGTCTGGCGGCCGGGCCGGACCTCGCGGCTGCGCCGGTCCTCGCGGCTGCGCCGGGCCCTGCGGCTGCGCCGGGCCCTGCGGCTGCGCCGGGCCCTGCGGCTGCGCCGGGCCCTGCGGCTGCGCCGGGCTTGGGGGTGGCTCGGACGCATCGGCCGGTTACCGTCGTGCCGGGGATCAGCCTGGACCTGAGTTCGGTCCCGGGCCCGGTGTCGAAGCCGGTCCCCGGGCCGGTGCTCGGCCCGGCTGAGCCGGTTGCCGGGCAGGTGGTCGAGCCGTTGGCTCCGCCGGTGGTGGGGGCGCGGGTGCTGACGCGCCGGAAGCCGTCGGTGTAGCGGGCGCGCCGCCGCTGCCGGGGCTCCGCCCCGGGCCCCGCGCCTCAAGCGCCGGCGGGGCTGGATGTGTGCGGCCGGGCTGGATGGGCGCGAGGCTGAAGGAGCGGGCGCGCCGCCGTTGCTGGGGCTCCGCCCCGGGCCCCGCGCCGCAAGCGTCGGCGGGGCTGGATGTGTGTGGCCCGGGCTGGGTGGGCGTGAGGCTGAAGGAGCGGGCGCGCCGCCGTTGCCGGGGCTCCGCCCCGGGCCCCGCGCCTCAAGCGCCGGCGGGGCTGGATGTGTGTGGCCCGGGCTGGATGGGCGAGGCTGAAAGAGCGGGCGCGCCGCCGTTGCTGGGGCTCCGCCCCAGACCCCGCGCCTCAAACGCCGGCGGGGCTCAATACGTGCGGCGAGGCTGAAAGAGCGGGGCTCCGCCCCGGGCCCCGCCCCTCAAGCGCCGGCGGGGCTGGATGTGTGCGGCCCGGGCTGGATGTGTGCGGCCCGGGCTGGATATGTGCGGCGGGGGCTGGATAGGTCGGGCGGGGTCTCGGACCTGGGGCTACTGGCGGACCTTCAGGATGTCGCCCAGGACGTTGTTCGGGAGCAAGGAGTTGCACTGCTGTTCCGCCGCGTTGGTGAGGGCGTCGTCGCGGCAGACGTAGAAGTCCTTGTAGGCGAGCTGCAGGGCGTACGAGCTCATCGCCAGCAGGATCGCCAGGGAGGCCGTGACCAGGCCGCTCACCGCCGCCGTGCGCTGGGGGCGGGCCGCCGGGCCCAGGGAGGCCGGGCCGGTCGGGGCGTCCGGCGCGGTGGGCTCGGCCGGCTTGCCGCGCAGGGCGCTGATGCCCCAGTACAGGGCGAGCGCGCCCAGTAGCAGGCCCACCGACGGGATGCCGAAGATCCCGAAGAAGAAGCCCCACATGCCGGCGAGCAGCGCGTAGCGGGCGCGGCGCTGGATCGGGTCCGTCGGGTCCCAGCGCGCCGGGCCCCGCTGGCCGTCCGCGTCCCCCGGGCCGTCGCCTGGCCCGCCCTCGCCACCGCCGCGCGGCTGCCACGGCTGGTCGGGCCGGCCCTCCGGCGGAGCCGCGAAGGGGTTGTCGTCGGTGGGGGACTCGGGCTGACGGCGGTCCGGCATCGGGTGTGTTTCTTCCCCTGTGTCATGGACGTCACGAGGACGTCGTGGCGAGGTGGGCCCAGTTCGCGGCTTGTAAGCCAGACGCTACCGCCCGGCCGTCCCCCCGTCCCTCCGGGGCCGTCCGGTGTGCCGGTATCGTTGCAGGCGGTCGGTCGCTTCGTAGGGTCCCCCGTATATCGGTACCCCGAAGTTTTGTATGACCGCACAAGACGAACACCGCAATTCCCGCGAGAAAGGGCCTCCCATGGCCGCCTCCCGCCTGGTCGTGCTGGTCTCCGGTTCCGGCACCAACCTCCAGGCCCTGCTCGACGCCATCGACGCCCACCCCGGCGGATCCGAGGGCTTCGGCGCCGAAGTCGTCGCCGTGGGGGCCGACCGCGAGAACATCGCCGGCCTGGAACGGGCCGAGAAGGCCGGGATCCCCACCTTCGTCTGCCCGGTCAAGGCCTACGGGAGCCGCGAGGAGTGGGACACCGCGCTCACGGAGGCGACCGACGCGTACGCCCCGGACCTCGTCGTGTCCGCCGGGTTCATGAAGATCGTGGGCAAGGCTTTCCTCGACCGCTTCGGCGGCAGGTTCATCAACACCCACCCCGCCCTCCTCCCCGCCTTCCCCGGTGCGCACGGCGTACGGGACGCGCTCGCCTACGGCGCGAAGGTCACCGGCTGCACCGTCCACTTCGTGGACGGCGGCGTGGACACCGGTCCGATCATCGCCCAGGGTGTCGTCGAGGTCCGGGACGAGGACGACGAAGCCGCTCTCCATGAGCGCATCAAGGAAGTCGAGCGAGCGCTGCTCGTCGACGTCGTGGGGCGTCTGGCCCGGCACGGCTACCGCATTGAGGGACGAAAGGTAACAATCCAGTGACCGCCGTAGAGACCGTAGACAGCAACGACCCGACCACTACCCAGCGGCCGATCCGGCGTGCGCTCGTCAGTGTCTACGACAAGACGGGACTGGAAGAGCTGGCCCGCGGGCTGCACGAGGCGGGCGTCGCGCTCGTCTCCACCGGCTCCACCGCCTCGAAGATCGCCGCGGCCGGGGTGCCCGTCACCAAGGTCGAGGAGCTGACCGGCTTCCCCGAGTGCCTGGACGGCCGGGTCAAGACCCTGCACCCGCGCGTGCACGCCGGCATCCTCGCCGACCTGCGCCTGGAGGACCACCGCAACCAGCTCGCCGAGCTGGGCGTCGAGCCCTTCGATCTGGTGATCGTCAACCTCTACCCCTTCCTGGCGACCGTCCAGTCGGGTGCCACTCCCGACGAGTGCGTCGAGCAGATCGACATCGGCGGTCCGTCGATGGTCCGCGCCGCCGCCAAGAACCACCCCTCGGTCGCGGTCGTCACCAGCCCGGCCCGCTACGCCGACGTGATCGCGGCCGCCCAGGGCGGCGGCTTCGACCTCACCGCCCGCAAGCGCCTGGCGGCCGAGGCCTTCCAGCACACCGCCGCCTACGACGTGGCCGTGGCCTCCTGGTTCACGAACGCGTACGCGCCGCAGGAGGACGCCGTCCTGCCCGAGTTCCTCGCGGGCGCGTGGGAGCGCAAGTCGACCCTGCGCTACGGCGAGAACCCGCACCAGGCCGCCGCCCTGTACACGGACGGCCAGCCGGGCGGGCTCGCCAACGCCGAGCAGCTGCACGGCAAGGAGATGTCCTTCAACAACTACGTGGACACCGAGGCCGCGCGCCGTGCCGCCTACGACCACGACGAGCCGTGCGTCGCGATCATCAAGCACGCCAACCCGTGCGGGATCGCCGTCGACGCCGATGTCGCCGCCGCGCACCGCAAGGCGCACGCCTGCGACCCGCTGTCGGCCTTCGGCGGCGTCATCGCCGTCAACCGCCCGGTGACCGTCGAGCTCGCCGAGCAGGTCGCGGAGATCTTCACCGAGGTCATCGCCGCTCCCGCCTACGAGGACGGCGCGGTCGAGATCCTGGCCAAGAAGAAGAACATCCGCGTCCTGAAGGTGGAGGGCACCCCGCACCAGCCGGGTGACCTCAAGCCGATCTCCGGTGGCGCGCTGCTCCAGCAGTCGGACCTCTTCCAGGCCGAGGGCGATGACCCGGCCCACTGGACGCTCGCCACCGGCGACGCCCTGTCCGAGGCCGAGCTCGCCGAGCTGGCCTTCGCTTGGAAGGCCTGCCGGGCCGTCAAGTCCAACGCGATCCTGCTCGCGAAGGACGGCGCCTCGGTCGGCGTGGGCATGGGCCAGGTCAACCGCGTCGACTCGGCCAAGCTCGCCGTCGAGCGGGCGGGCGCCGAGCGCGCGCAGGGCTCGTACGCCGCCTCCGACGCCTTCTTCCCCTTCCCGGACGGGCTGGAGATCCTGACGGCCGCGGGCATCAAGGCCGTGGTCCAGCCGGGCGGTTCGGTCCGCGACGAGCAGGTCGTCGAGGCTGCGAAGAAGGCCGGTGTGACCATGTACTTCACTGGCACCCGGCACTTCTTCCACTGAGGTCCCGCGCATACGGCGAAGGCCGCGTCCCGCACTGCGGGGCGCGGCCTTCGCCGTAGCCGGTGGTCGGCCGGTGCCAGTACCGGTGAGTACTGGTGTCAGTAGCGGGGGCGCTGGAAGTAGGCGCTCGCGGCGCTGTTGGCGAGACCCACGATGATCCAGAGGCCGAGGCCCAGCGGGACCAGGGCGAACGCCATGGAGAGCGCGATCGCAGCGGACGGCATCTCCGCGCTGGAGGACGACGCGGCGGACGCGGCGGAGAGGGCGACGATGTTGCTGATCACGCTGACGACACCCGCCAGGGTGAGCAGCGAGCCGTAGACGATGCCCGAGGCACGGACCCCGCCACGGCCCTTGCTCAGCTTGGCCGCCGTGAGGATGGCCCACAGCGCGAAGGCCAACGAGACGCCGATGCCGATCACGAGGACGATGCCGGCGACGGTGGCCACGTCGTCCGCGTTCGAGCGGTAGGAGCTGTGCGTGTCGGCGGTGAAGTACGAGGCGAGCAGCGCACCGCCGATGATCCACACCACGGCGCCCAGGGCCTGCAGGCCGCCCAGGATGAAGAGGATGACGCGGGCGGCCTTCACGCCGCCGGGCATCTCGACGACGGGGCTGCCCGGGTACCCGGCCGGAGCACCCGGGTACGCCTGCTGCGGGTAGGCGTAGCCGCCCTGCGGCGGGATGCCCTGGGGCGGGACGCCCTGCGGGGCCTGCTGCGGGTAGCCGTAGCCCGGCTGGCCCTGCGGCGGCTGCTGTCCGTACGGATTGTGGGGGTCGCCGAAACTCATCTTGGGGTGTTCCTCCGTAAAAGTGCGGGGACGCACGGCACACACGCGGAGGAATCCTGGATCGAGCGGTCCGCCCCCCGGCACTGCCCGCGGCACTCATTCGTTGCATCGTCGTCCGATTGGCGAGGGGTTGTCCAGCTCGTTGCGGCGCGGCCGGGCACTTGTTGTGCAAGTGCAATGAACCGTGCACTCCTGCGAGCGGCTTGACTGGAACCGGGGCCACTCCATCCGGGAGGATGGGGTCATGACCGCCCAGATTCTCGATGGCAAGGCCACCGCAGCCGCGATCAAGTCCGAACTGACCGCCCGTGTGGCGGCCCTGAAGGCCAGGGGCGTCGCCCCCGGTCTCGGCACCCTGCTGGTCGGTGACGATCCGGGCAGCCGCTGGTACGTCAACGGCAAGCACAAGGACTGCGCCGAGGTCGGCATCGCCTCCATCCAGCGCGAACTGCCCGCGACGGCCTCCCAGGAGGACATCGAGGCGGTCGTACGGGAGCTCAACGCCAATCCGGAGTGCACCGGCTACATCGTCCAACTCCCGCTCCCCAAGGGCATCGACACCAACCGGGTCCTGGAGCTGATGGACCCGCTGAAGGACGCCGACGGCCTGCACCCCACCTCCCTCGGCCGGCTGGTGCTGAACGAGCCGGGCCCGCTGCCCTGCACCCCTTACGGCATCGTCCAGCTGCTGCGCCGCCACGACGTCGAGATCAACGGCGCGCACGTCGTGGTCCTCGGCCGCGGGATCACCGTCGGGCGCTCCATCGGCCTGCTGCTGACCCGCAAGTCCGAGAACGCCACCGTGACGCTCTGCCACACCGGTACGCGCAACCTCTCCGGGCTGCTGCGCCAGGCCGACATCATCGTCGCGGCGGCGGGCGTCCCGCACCTGGTCAAGCCGGAGGACGTGAAGCCGGGCGCGGCCGTGCTCGACGTCGGCGTGAGCCGCGACGAGCAGGGGAAGATCCTCGGGGACGTGCACCCCGGCGTGGCCGAGGTGGCCGCCTGGATCTCCCCGAACCCGGGCGGCGTCGGCCCGATGACCCGGGCCCAGCTGCTCGTCAATGTCGTCGAGGCGGCGGAACGGATCTCCAGTGCAGGCTGAACCGGACGCCGCTCGGCCCGCGGCTGGAGGCGGCGCGCCCGCGACGAACGCGGCGAACAGCACGAACGGCGGCGCGAGCGGCGCCGAGGGGCCCAGGTCCCGCCGCTTCCCGTCCGTCACCCGGGACACCGCCCGCCCCGAGGGCAGCGGCCGCGCCGTCCCCGGGGCGGTGTCCACGCCCGCGCGGCAGTGGCCGATGCTCAGCGTGCTCACCGCGACCGCGGCCGGGCTGCTGGCCACGGCGCTGGGGTACCCGAGGATCGGCTGCCTGGTGATCGGCGTGGCCCTGATCGCGGCGTCGGTGCTGCGCCGCGTGCTGCCCTCGGTGGGGATGCTCGCGGTGCGCTCCCGCTACACCGACATGATCACGTGCGGGGTGCTGGGCGTGGCGATCACGCTGCTCGCTCTAGTCATGGAGCCCGATGGGCTGGACATCCCGTTCCTGGAGGACGCGGTCCACTTCACCGTTCGCTGACGGCTCTACGAAGACGAGGGGCCGGGGGCAGGGGCGTGAGCTCATGGCATCACCGGCCCGCTCCACCGCCTGTCCTGCAACCCGCCGCGACGGAGGGTTGCAGGACGGCGCCCGGGTGCATCAAGGCTCCACGGTCCGGCAGGTCCGTCGAGCGCCGACGAGGGAAATATTCCGCACATTGACCTACTCGCGGAATACTCCGCTCCTTGCGATCTCGTATCCCTGCCAGTACAGCCTCATCTGATGGTCGCCGACTGGGTTGACATTCCATCCAACTTTGGTGCAACCACCGCCATCGCCGTCATACTGACTGTCCGAGACATACCAGCTGCCGCCTATGGCTTTATACCAGAGCTTACCCACGACACCCGCGCCGTCGCCTCCGTTGGTGTCGCATATCGTGAACACATCGCCATCGTCGTGGAACTCCATCAGTCCATGCTGACCGTCCGCGATCGTGATGTCCCCCAGTGCGGCGGCAGAAGCCGGAGAAACGGATGCGAGTGAGGCGATCATGGCAGCCGCCGCCATTGTGCTGAATCGCCTGGGCCAGGTGTTGATTGATTTGTTCATGAGGCGATCCTGCGATCTGCGCAGTGGGTGCACAAGAGCGGGATATTGCCATTTACTCAATCTCCACTTAAGGAATTCATGATTCCATGTAATGGGTCGATTTCTCGCCAGTGTCTTATTGGGATAACGTCGGGTTCACAGGGTGGCGGTGTGTTCAATAAGACGCGCCCTGTGCGACACGGAGCCCACCGGGGGCGTCACGATCACGCTGCTGGCCCTGGTGATGGAGCCCAAGCCGCGCCGCAGATCCAATTCCTGGAGGACGCGGTGCGCTTCACCGTGCGCCGTACGGGCGAACGTCAAGTCGGGGGCGCCGGGCGAAGTGCCCGCTTCTTCTTCGTCGGCCAGCCCGGAACCCTCCGAAGGGCGCATATGCGGGGGCTGCGCGGCCCCCTGGCGGCCTTCGAACCACGGGTCCGTGTGCCACGCACCACAGGGACCGGGGGGTTCGGCCGCTCGCAGGTCGGATAGCCTGACGGCGGATGTCTCTTCACGTCAAGATTTACTCGGGAGCGGCGTCCTCCAGCACATGGGGCGGGGACGCCCCACCGCCAGCTGTCTAACGGAGAAGGCCATGACCCGCACTCCCGTGAATGTCACCGTCACCGGCGCCGCCGGCCAGATCGGCTACGCGCTGCTCTTCCGCATCGCATCCGGTCACCTGCTCGGCGCGGACGTGCCGGTCAAGCTCCGACTTCTGGAGATCCCCCAGGGCATGAAGGCCGCTGAGGGCACCGCCATGGAGCTCGACGACTGCGCGTTCCCGCTGCTCAAGGGCATCGACATCTTCGACGACCCGAACCAGGGCTTCGAGGGCGCCAACGTCGCGCTGCTCGTGGGCGCCCGCCCGCGCACCAAGGGCATGGAGCGCGGTGACCTGCTCTCCGCCAACGGCGGCATCTTCAAGCCGCAGGGCGCCGCGATCAACGCGCACGCCGCGGACGACATCAAGGTCCTGGTCGTGGGCAACCCGGCCAACACCAACGCGCTCATCGCGCAGGCCGCCGCCCCGGACGTACCGGCCGAGCGCTTCACCGCGATGACCCGTCTGGACCACAACCGGGCGATTTCGCAGCTGGCGAAGCGCACGGGCGCCGACGTCACCGACATCAAGCGCCTCACCATCTGGGGCAACCACTCGGCGACCCAGTACCCGGACGTCTTCCACGCGGAGATCGCCGGCAAGAACGCCGCCGAGGTCGTCAACGACGAGGCGTGGCTCGCCGACACCTTCATCCCGACCGTCGCCAAGCGCGGCGCGGCGATCATCGAGGCCCGTGGCGCGTCCTCGGCCGCCTCGGCCGCCAACGCCGCCATCGACCACGTGCACACGTGGGTCAACGGCACGGCCGCGGGCGACTGGACCTCCATGGGCATCCCGTCGGACGGCTCCTACGGCGTCCCGGAGGGCATCATCTCCTCCTTCCCCGTAACCACCAAGAACGGCACGTACGAGATCGTCCAGGGCCTGGACATCAACGAGTTCTCCCGCACCCGCATCGACGCCTCCGTCCAGGAGCTCGTCGAGGAGCGCGACGCTGTCCGCGCGCTCGGCCTGATCTGATCCGATCCGATCCGTCTCATTGATCTGATCTGATCCGGTCGGCCTGGCCGACCCGCTCTTCCCGAAGGCCCCGGCGCATGGCGCGCCGGGGCCTTTTGGCGTGATCGCGCCTGTCGGCTTCGAGGTCCCCGCCCTATCGTTTCCCTCCGCACACCGAAAGGGGGATTCGGTGACAGGCAACGGGGACGACAGAACTCCTGTGCACCCTTCGCTCAGCGAGGCGGGCCGGCTGCTGTGCGCCGGCACGTATCTGGACGCGGCGTACCGCGACCGGGTGATCGAGGAGCTCTACGTCCACGAGGAACGCTTCGTCGCGCCCTCCTACGGCTTCGACGCCGCCCGCGTCCTCGCCCACGCCCTCCAGGCCCGCCGCGCCGAAGCGGCCTGGGCCTCGGCCGTGGTGGCGGTGTGGGGCCTCGGGCTGCTCCTGGCGCAGGCGCTGCTGATCTTCCTGCTGATCCCGGCCGCCTTCCTCAGTGGCGCCGGGAGGATCAAACGGCGCCGCGAACAAGGGCGTCGTGGCAGCCGGTTCCTCGAATCCCTGCTGCGCGGGTGCGGCTACGTGCTGCTCGCCGGTGTCGTCCTGGGGGTGGTGGTCGGCGCACTCGACGGCAGTGCGAACGTCGGAGGGGGTGAGGACTCCGCCGTCCTCCTCGAAGGCATCACCCGACAGCTCGAACGCACGCCCTTCGGACTGCTCTTCGAGCTGCCCCGGATCGGCTACGTCCTCGGGACGGTGTACGGCTGGACCGCCCTGATCGTCTTCTTCCTGCTCAGCGTGGTCGTCGGCCTGCAACGGGGCCACTTCGCCCGCGTCATCACCACCTCCCTCAGCCGGACGCGCTACGCCGACCCGAGCGCCGACCCCGCCTCGGGCGGCCGCTACGCACGGGCCCGCAACCGGATCGTGCGCACCCAGCACGCCCGCCTGATCATCTACAACGTCGACGACCCGTTCTGCGGCGCCGGCGAGGCCCACCGGCCCTGGCACCTGTCGGTGGAACTGCGCCCCCAGGACGACGCCGCACCCGAACCGCTCGACAACGCACGGATCGTGGAGCGGATCCGGCCACGGCTGGAGGCCCTGCGCGTCCCTTCCCCGCACGGCTCGCCCGAGGCGCAGGCGGCCGTTCTGGACCGGCTGCGGGAGCTGGTCGTGGACGAGTGCGTGTTCCTGCCGCCCGCCGAGCTGCCCGGGGCGCACGAGCTGGACCTGTCGGAGCAGGCTTTCGCGGCGCACCGGGCCGCGGCCGTCGAGGAGGGCGGGGAGCGGCGCCGCCACTTCCTGCGGGTCCGGGTCGGCGGCTGGGACGAGAACCTCGTCATCACCGTCTTCGTGCGCGTCCACACCCAGGGCGGGATGCTGATGCTGGAGGTGGCGCCGCACGTACTGCTGCCCGTGCGGCCGGAGTTCCAGGAAGCCGACGACGTGGCCCGGCGGCACCTGCGCAACAGCGCCTTCGCCAAGGCGGTCTGGGCGCTCAAGAACGCCCCGCGCTCGCTCGCTGCTGCGCTCGCCACCCTGTCGGGCGGCAGCCGGGCCCCGTGGCAGATCGCCACGGCGGGCTACGGGGGCGCGCTCCCGGCCGGTCCGGCCGTGTCCGTGCGCGAGCTCGCGGCGCAGGGGAACGCCTCGCTGTTCCAGCTGATGGACCTGGACCGGTACTTGAAGACCATCCAGGACCGGATCGTCGCCGGGGTGACCCTGGCCCTGCACGAAGCGGGCTGGCACACCGAGGAGTTCGCCCAGCGCGCGGTCACGGTGGCGGACGGCGGGGTCTTCATCCAGTCGGTGAACCACAGCGCGTTCAGCGTGGGCGGCAGCGGCCACAGCAACCAAGCGAGCCACCACACCGGGGGAAGGAACAGCGATGACGGATGACGCGAGGGGCGCGGCTGCGGGCGCCGAAGGCGGCGCGGGCGCGGGCGCCGGAACCGGGGCGGTGCGGATCACCCGCATCGACGGCAGCAGCGTCAGCATCGGCGGCACCCACATCACCAACACCGTCCACCACGGCGGTACGGGGACGGGCGCCCCGGGCGCCGCGGAACTGCTGGAGGCCGTACGGGAACTGCGCGCGGCCCTCGTACGCCTGCCGCGCAGCGCCGACCGTGCGGCGCTCGACGCCGAACTGGACGAGGCCGCCGGCGAGCTGGAGGAGGCGGGGCGGATCCGGCCCGGGCTGCCCGCCCGGTTGCGCGGGGCGCTGGAGCGGTGGGCGCCCCTGGTGGAGACGGTGAGCGCGGCCACCGCCCTCGGCGGGCTGCTCACCGCGCTGGGGGGCTGACCGGTGGCCGCGTCCCCGGGCGGCGGCCCCCAGTGGAACCCGCAGTCGCAGCGCTGGGAATGGGCCGAGGAACCCCCGCCGCCCCCGCGGCAGCAGCGGTTCGGCAGACCCGGGTGGCTCTCGCCGGCCGCGGGCGCCGGCCGGGAGTGGAAGGTTCCGCTCCTGGTGGCCGTCGGGGCCGCCGTCCTGGGCGGCTCCGCCGTGGCGGGGTGGTTCGTCCTGTCCGGGCCGGACGCGAAGGCCCCCGAGGCACCCCCGTCAGCTTCGGGGACCCGCGATCCGGCGTCCGATGCGTACGCGAGCCCGTCCACGCGTCCGTCGTACGGCTCGTCGCCCGACGTGTCGCCCGGCCCCGGGACGTCCGAGAGCCCCTCGGCCCCTCAGGGCCATACGGTGGTCCACGACGACAACGGCTTCTCGGTCGCCGTACCGGCGGGCTGGGAGCGCAGCCGCAGGGAGAACGGCAACGGGTCCTTCTACCGCCGGCCCGGAGACCGCAGCGCACTGCTCCAGATCTTCCGTGTCACCGAGCCCGCCGACGTCGGCGCGTGCGCACTGCTGCGCATCTCCTCCGCGAGCCTGAGCACCAAGGACGGCTACCGGGAGGTCTCCCTCGGCCCGTCGGCCGGTGCGTCCTGCGAGCTGGTCTACGAGTACGACAGCGCGGAGTCGAACGGCCGCCGCCGCGCGATCGAGCGGATCACCGCCGCCGCGGACGGCAGCCGGTGGGCCCTGCTGTCGGCGGGCCCCGCCGCCGACGAGACGACGCTGCGCGCGCACCTGACGGCGGCCCTGGACTCCTTCAGTCCGGACTGACCGGACTGACCGGACTGACCGGACTGACCGGACTGACCGGTCAAGCCTGCTTGTACATGCCCGGGGTGTAGTGCCCCGGCACCAGGCGGGTGGTGACACCGATCCGGTTCCAGACGTTGATCGTCGCGATGACGGCGATCAGCTGGGCCAGCTCGCGCTCCTCGAAGTGCTTCGCGGCCTTCGCGTACACCTCGTCCGGCACGAAACCGTCCGTCAGGACCGTGACGGCCTCGGTGAACTCGATCGCCGCGAGCTCCTTCTCGGTGTAGAAGTGCCGCGACTCCTCCCAGGCCCCCAGCAGCACGATCCGGTCGACGCTCTCCCCGGCCGCGATCGCGTCCTTGGTGTGCATGTCGAGGCAGAAGGCACAGTGGTTGATCTGCGAGGCACGGATCTTGACGAGCTCGACCAGGGCCGGGTCCAGCCCCTTCCGGGAGGCCATCTCCAGGGCCAGTACGGCCTTGTAGACCTCGGGGGCGAGCTTCGCCATCTGCATGCGCGGGGTGTGTTCGTGGGCGGTTTCGGTCACTGCGGTGGTCGTCGTCATGTGATCCACCCTAGGAGCCGGGCGGCCCAGCGATATGGTCCATATCCATGACGGAATCCTGGGCCACTTTCGGGGCGGACCTGCATCTGGACCTGTCCGCCGGACGCGGCCTGCGGGCCGGGCTCACCGAGGCGCTGCGGGAGGCCGCGCGCAGCGGGCGGCTGCCCGCCGGGACCCGGCTGCCGTCCTCGCGCAGCCTCGCCGCCGACCTGGGGATCGCGCGGAACACGGTCGCGGAGGCGTACGCCGAGCTCGTGGCCGAGGGCTGGCTGACGGCCCGCCAGGGATCCGGTACCCGCGTCGCCGAACGGGCGCGGCCCCGCCGGCCCGCCGCGCCCGCCCGCGTACGGCGCCCCGCGCGCGGGGGACCCTCGTACAGCCTGATGCCCGGCTCCCCGGACCTGGCCGGTTTCCCGCGCGCGGCCTGGCTGTCGGCGGCCCGGCGGGCCCTGACCGGCGCGCCGAACGAGGCCTTCGGCTACGAGGGCGACGCGCGCGGCCGCGTGGAGCTGCGCCGCGCGCTCGCCGACTACCTGGCGCGGGCGCGCGGGGTGTACGCGGACCCGGAGCGGATAGTGCTCTGCGCGGGCTTCGTGCACGGGCTGAAGCTGCTGGCGCGGGTGCTGCGGGCGCGACGCGTGCGGGAGGTGGCGGTCGAGGGGTACGGCCTGGACTACCACCGGGACGTGCTGGTGCGGGCGGGGCTGCGGACGCGGCCGCTGGGGGTCGACGGGGACGGGGCCCGCACGGGGGAGCTGACCGGTCCGGCCGGTGTGACCGGCGCGCCCGGCGCGGTGCTCCTGACCCCGGCGCACCAGTTCCCGACGGGCGCCGCGCTGACCCCGGCCCGGCGGGCGGCCGCGGTCGACTGGGCCCGGACCACGGGCGGGCTGATCCTGGAGGACGACTACGACGGGGAGTTCCGCTACGACCGCCAGCCGGTGGGGGCGCTCCAGGGCCTGGACCCGGACCGGGTGGTGTACCTCGGCACGGCCAGCAAGTCGCTGGCGCCGGGGCTGCGGATGGGCTGGATGGTGGTCCCGCCGGGGCTGCTGGACGAGGTGCTGGCGGTCAAGGGACTGAGCGACCGGACCTCCAGCGCGCTGGAGCAGCTCACGCTCGCGGAGTTCATCACCTCCGGGGCGTACGACCGCCACGTGCGGGGCATGCGGCTGCGCTACCGGCGGCGGCGCGACGAACTCGTCGCGGCGGTGGGCGGGCGGGTGGCCGTGTCCGGGATCGCGGCGGGGCTGCACGCGGTGCTGGACCTTCCCGCGGGGACGGAGAGGTCGGTGCTGCAGTCGGCGGCCTGGCAGGACCTGGCCGTGTGCGGCCTGGCCCGGTTCCGGCACCCGCAGGCCGAACTCGCCGCGCGGGACGCACTGGTCGTCGGCTACGGGACCCCGCCGGACAGCGCGTGGGCGCCGACGCTGGCCGCCCTCGCCGCTGCCCTGCCGTGAGGCTCCCGCCGGGGCCGGGGCCTGAAATGTAGCCCCGCCGGCGTTTGAGGCGCGGGGTCTGGGGCGGAGCCCCCAGCGGACCCGCGGCCGGGCCGAATCACCTGGCGGGAGCCGCGCCCGCCGCGGCCGGGGGTTCGCCGAAGCGGCCGAGCGCAAGGGCTCCCGCGACCGCCACCACGAAGCCCGTCACCGCCAGCCACGTCAGGCCCTCGCGGGTGCGGTCGCCGAGCCAGGCGACGCCCACCACCGCGGGGCCGATCGTTTCGCCGAGGACCATGCCCGCGGTGGCCGCCGTCACCGAGCCGCGGGCCAGGGCCGAGGTGAGCAGGAGGAAGGCGGCGCCGCCGCCCAGCAGGAGGGCGTACAGGGCGGGGTTGCGCAGGTCCAGGACGGAGTCGAGGAGCCGGACCGCGACCTCCACCACCCCGAAGCCCGTGCCCGAGGCCAGACCGAGGACCAGCGCCCGCGAGCCGTCCGGGAGGCGGCCCGCCACCGCGCCGACCAGCAGGACCAGCCCCGCCACCCCCAGCAGCCCCAGCTTCAGCGCGAGCGGCCCGGTCTTCGCGCCCTCCTCCCCGGCGGCGAGCCCCGGCATCAGCAGCCCCGCGCACACCACCCCCACCGCGCCCCACTCCGTACGGGACAGCCGCACCCGCAGCAGCCGCGCGGCCACCACCGCCGTCACGGCGAGGCTCGCGGCCAGCGCCGCTCCCACCGCATAGATCGGGACATGGCGCAGGGCGACGATCTGGAGCACGAAACCGGCCGCGTCCAGGCCGAGCCCCGCGAGGTAGCGCCACTGGCGCACGGCCCGCAGGAACAGGGCGGCGTCCACTCCGGACCCCGTGCCCGGCTCCGCCGCCCGCGTCGCGACCGCTTGCAGAACCGACGCCGTGCCGAAGCAGACCGCCGCACCGAGCGCGCAAATCATCCCAAGGAGCACGAACTGACTTTAGGTCACGGATCTCACGGCGGCCGGATTCCATCGGCCGGGGGGCCCGCTCTAGTCTGTCGGCAGCACGCCTCTAGGGGGAACAGCAGACATGGACAGCAGCAGCACCAACCAGCGCCGTATGCGCTCCGGAGCCGTCGCACTCGGCGGCATGGGCCTGCTCGCGGCCACACTCGTGGCCTGCGGCAGCAGCGACGAACCGGACAAGCGCTGCGCGTCCCGCTCGACGCTGGAGAAGCTGAACGACAAGGAGTGCAAGAGCGGCGGGCGCGGCGCGTACTACTACGGCGGCAGCGTCTCCAACGGCAAGGTCTCCGGCGGCAGCTTCGACAAGGCCGCGGTCACCCGGGGCGGCATCGGCGGCCACAGCAGCTCCGGCTCCTCCGGCGGCTGACCCTCCATGCAGCGGCACACCATCGAGCCCCGCCCCGACTGGCAGAAGACCGTCGAGGCGCAGGGCCTGATCTACCCCCTCACCCGCTACCCGGACGACTCGCTGCGGCCCTACTGGGACGAGAGCGCCTACTACTCCTTCTCCCTGCCCGAGGTCGAGGCGCTGGAGAACGTCGTCGAGGAACTGCACGCGATGTGCCTGGCCGCGGCCGCGCACATCGTCGAGCACGACCGCTTCGCCGACCTCGGGATCACCGACGCCGGGCTCGCGGAGCGGATCGCCGAGTCCTGGCGCCGCCGCGCCGAACAGCCCTCCCTTTACGGCCGTTTCGACCTGCGCTACGACGGCACCGGCAGCCCGGCCAAGATGCTGGAGTACAACGCCGACACGCCCACCTCCCTGGTGGAGGCGGCCAGCCCCCAGTGGTTCTGGATGGAGGAACGCTTCCCCGGCGCCGACCAGTGGAACTCCCTCCACGAGCGCCTCGTCGACGCCTGGCGCCGACAGGCCGAACTGCTGCCCGCCGGCCCGCTGCACTTCGCGCACTCCGAGACGGACGAGCTCGGCGAGGACCTGATGACGGTCGCCTACCTCCAGGAGACCGCCGAACAGGCCGGCCTGGACACCCGGGCGCTGTCCGTCGAGCAGATCGGCTGGGACAGCCTCTCCGGCCGGTTCGTGGACGAGAAGCTCGGCTTCATCCGCAGCTGCTTCAAGCTGTACCCGTGGGAGTGGCTGGCCACCGACCCGTTCGGCCCGCAGGTCCTCGGTACGTACGACCACGGCGGCGGCTCCGGCACCACCTGCTGGATCGAGCCGCTGTGGAAGATGCTCCTGTCCAACAAGGCTCTGCTCGCCATCCTGTGGGAGCTCTTCCCGGAGCACCCCAACCTCCTGCCCGCCTACCTCGACGGCCCGCGCGAGCTGGCCGCGACCTGCGGATACGCGGCCAAGCCGCTGCTGGGACGCGAGGGTGCCGGGGTCACGCTGCACGAGGCGGGCGGGGGTGGCGACCCCTTCGTCCCGGCCGAGGGAGAGACGTACGTCTTCCAGGCCCTGGCCCCGCTGCCCGACTTCGACGGCAACCGGGTGGTGCTCGGCGCGTGGGTCGTCGAGGACGAGGCGGCCGGGCTCGGCATCCGCGAATCGGCGGGGCCGGTCACGGACGAGTACGCCCGCTTCCTGCCCCACGTCATCCTCTGAGCCGAAGGCCCGCCCCCGGCCGGAGCCCCGGCCGGGGCCGTCAGGCCGCGAGCACGGACCGCAGCTGGTCCAGGCCCCAGTCCAGGTCCTCCTTGCTGATCACCAGCGGCGGGGCGATCCGGATCGTGGAGCCGTGGGTGTCCTTCACCAGCACCCCGCGCTCCATCAGCTTCTCGGAGATCTCCCGGCCCGTGCCGCGCGCCGGGTCGATGTCCACGCCCGCCCAGAGCCCGCGCCCGCGCACGGCGGTCACCGCGCCGCCGCCGATCAGCAGGTTCAGCTCCCGGTGCAGGTGGTCGCCGAGTTCGGCGGCGTGCTGCTGGTGCTCGCCGGAGCGCAGCATCGCGATCACCTCCAGGGCGACCGCGCAGGCCAGCGGGTTGCCGCCGAAGGTGGAGCCGTGCTCGCCGGGCTTGAACACGCCGAGCACGTCCCGGTCGGCGACCACGGCCGAGACGGGCACGACCCCGCCGCCGAGCGCCTTGCCGAGGACGTACACGTCCGGCACGACCCCTTCGTGCTCGCAGGCGAAGGTCCTGCCGGTCCGCCCCAGCCCCGACTGGATCTCGTCCGCCATGAAGAGGACGTTCCGCTCGCGCGTCAGTTCCCGTACACCGGCCAGGTATCCGGCGGGCGGCACCAGGACCCCCGCCTCGCCCTGGATCGGCTCCAGCAGCACGGCGACGGTGTTGGCGGTGACGGCGGCGCCGAGCGCGGTCAGGTCGCCGTAGGGGACGATCTCGAAGCCGGGGGTGTACGGGCCGTAGTGGTCACGGGCCTCGTGGTCGGTCGAGAAGGACACGATGGTCGTCGTGCGGCCGTGGAAGTTGTTCGCCGCGACCACGATCTTGGCCTGGCCGTCCGGGACGCCCTTGACCTCGTAACCCCACTTGCGGGCGGTCTTCACCGCCGTCTCCACGGCCTCCGCACCCGTGTTCATGGGCAGCACCATCTCCTTGCCGCACAGCGCGGCCAGTTCGGTGCAGAAGTCGGCGAAGCGGTCGTGGTGGAAAGCGCGCGAGGTGAGGGTGACCCGCTCCAGCTGCGCCCGGGCGGCGTCGAGCAGGCGGCGGTTGCCGTGGCCGAAATTGAGCGCCGAGTACCCGGCGAGCATGTCGAGGTATCTGCGGCCCTCCACGTCGGTCATCCACGCGCCGTCCGCGGATGCGACGACCACGGGGAGCGGATGGTAGTTGTGCGCGCTGTGCGCCTCGGCGGAGCGGATGGCATCAGCAGTTGTCGACACGGGGTCTCCGATCGTCGGTCTCGCCGGGTGAACCGGTGACGAGGGTGGCGTCACCTTCCTATCGTCGCCTCCCCATCGTCGCGCGTACCTCGGTTGCGGAAACCTTCCTTTCGGCGCGGCCGCCGCGGCCGCCACGCCCGCTAAGGTGGGCGGTACGCACGGCGACTGGCGCACGGAGAACGAACTCCGGGGGAGCCGTGCGCGCTCGACCGCACACAGGGCCGCTCGCCTGGGCCTCGCGGGGTACCGATCACATCGACCCCGGAGGAGCCCGCCATGTCCGCGAGCCGCCATCCCGCCCTCTTCGCGACCGACCCCGAGCTGGCGTCGTTCGTCGCCGCCGAAGAAGTGCTCCAGGCCGAGACCCTGCGCCTGATCCCCAGTGAGAACTACGTGTCCGCGGCCGTCCTCGAAGCCTCCGGCACCGTGCTGCAGAACAAGTACAGCGAGGGCTACCCCGGCCGCCGCTACTACGAGGGCCAGCAGAACATCGACCGCGTCGAGGCCCTGGCCGTCGAGCGGGCCAAGGGCCTGTTCGGCGTGGACCACGCCAACGTGCAGCCGTACTCCGGCTCGCCGGCGAACCTGGCCGTGTACCTGGCCTTCGCCCAGCCGGGCGACACCGTGATGGGCATGGCCCTGCCGATGGGCGGGCACCTGACGCACGGCTGGGGCGTCTCGGCGACCGGCTCGTGGTTCCGGGGCGTGCAGTACGGGGTCCGCTCCGACACCGGGCTGATCGACTACGACGCGGTGCGCGAGCTGGCGCTGGCGGAGCGGCCGAAGATCATGTTCTGTGGCGGTACGGCGCTCCCGCGCACGATCGACTTCGCGGCCTTCGCCTCGATCGCCGAGGAGGCGGGCTCGATCCTGGTCGCGGACGTGGCGCACATCGCGGGCCTGATCGCGGGCGGCGCGCACCCGTCCCCGGCGGCGCACGTGGACGTCATCTCCACCACGACGCACAAGACCCTGCGGGGTCCGCGCGGCGCGATGCTGATGTGCCGGGAGGAGCACGCGAAGGCCATCGACAAGGCGGTCTTCCCGGGCCTCCAGGGCGGCCCGCACAACCAGACCACGGCCGGCATCGCGGTGGCGCTGCACGAGGCGGCGCAGCCGTCGTTCGTGTCGTACGCGCACGCGGTCGTCGCCAACGCCAAGGCGCTGGCCGCGGCGCTGCTGGAGCGGGGCTTCGACCTGGTCTCGGGCGGTACGGACAACCACCTGATCCTGATCGACCTGACCGGGAAGGCGGTGCCGGGCAAGGTCGCGGCCAAGGCCCTGGACCGGGCGGGGATCGTCGTGAACTACAACACGGTCCCCTTCGACCCGCGCAAGCCGTTCGACCCGTCGGGGATCCGGATCGGGACGCCGTCGCTGACCTCGCGGGGACTGACCGCCGCGCACATGCCGACGGTGGCGGACTGGATCTCGCGCGCGGTGGACGCCGCCGCCAAGGGGGACGAGCAGGCCCTCGCCGCGGTCCGCGCGGAGGTCACGTCCCTGATGTCGGCCTTCCCCGCCCCGGGTCTGCCGCTGTCCTGACCCTGCGGCCCGGCTGCCGGGGGCTCCGCCCCCGGACCCCCGCGCCTCAAACGCCGACGAGGCTGGAGGAGCGCGGGGTCCGGGGCGCAGCCCCGGCACCGGTGCGGCATCGGCGGGCCGGAGCCCGCCCCCGCACCTGAGAGAATGGGGCCATGGCTTCTGATCGTCCTCGCGCGCTCTCCGGCATCCAGCCCACCTCCGGTTCGTTCCACCTCGGGAACTACCTCGGAGCCATCCGCCAGTACGTCGCCCTGCAGGAGACGCACGACGCGTTCTACATGGTCGTCGACCTGCACGCGATCACCGTGCCGCAGGATCCGAAGGAACTGCGCGCGAACACCCGCCTCTCCGCGGCGCAGCTGCTCGCCGCCGGCCTGGACCCCGAGCGCTGCACGCTCTTCGTCCAGAGCCACGTGCCCGAGCACGCGCAGCTCGGCTGGGTCATGAACTGCCTCACCGGTTTCGGTGAGGCGAGCCGGATGACGCAGTTCAAGGACAAGTCCGCCAAGGGCGGGGTCAACAACGCCACCGTCGGCCTCTTCACCTACCCGATCCTCCAGGTCGCCGACATCCTGCTCTACCAGGCGAACGCCGTCCCGGTCGGCGAGGACCAGCGCCAGCACATCGAGCTGACCCGCGACCTGGCCGAGCGCTTCAACCAGCGCTACGGCCAGACCTTCACCCTGCCCGCCGCGCACATCGTCAAGGAGGTCGCGAAGATCTACGACCTCCAGGACCCGGCGATCAAGATGTCGAAGTCCGCGTCCTCGCCCAAGGGCCTGATCAACCTCCTCGACGAGGCCAAGGCCACCGAGAAGAAGATCAAGAGCGCGGTCACCGACACCGAGGCCGAGGTCCGTTTCGACAGCGAGAAGAAGCCCGGCGTCAGCAACCTGCTCACGATCTACTCCACCCTCACGGGCGAGACGGTCGCCGAGCTGGAGACGAAGTACGAGGGCAAGGGCTACGGCGCGCTGAAGACCGACCTGGCCGCCGTGATGGTCGATTTCGTCACACCGTTCAAGCAGCGCACCCAGGAATACCTGGACGACCCCGAGACGCTGGACTCGATCCTGGCCAAGGGCGCGGAGAAGGCCCGCGCGGTCGCCGCCGAGACCCTCGCGCAGGCCTACGACCGCCTCGGTCTGCTGCCCGCCAAGCACTGACGAACGCACCTGCGGGCCGGGAGCCCTGGCAAGAACGGGGGTGCTGCCGCCACACTGGGGCGGCAGCAGTCCACGGAGACAAGCGGAGGAGAGACATGGGGACCGTAACGCTCGGCGTTTCGATCGCGGTCCCGGAGCCGTACGGCAGCCAGCTCCAGCAGCTGCGCGCCGGCTTCGGGGACGCCGCCGCGCACGGCATCCCCACGCATGTCACCCTCGTGCCGCCGACCGAGGTGGACGCGGACCGGCTGCCGGTCGTCCGGGCCCACCTGGCCGAGGTCGCGGCCCGCTTCCGCGGCTTCCGGATGCGGCTGGGCGGCACGGGAACCTTCCGTCCCGTCTCGCCGGTGGTCTTCGTCAAGGTCGTCGAGGGCGCCGCGGGCTGCACCCGCCTCCAGGGCGAGGTCCGCGACCCGCAGGGGCCGCTCAGCCGCGAGCTGGCCTTCCCGTACCACCCGCACGTCACGGTCGCCCACGGGATCTGCGAGGAGGCGATGGACGTGGCGTTCACGACCCTCGCCGACTACGCCGCCGAGTGGCTCTGCGAGGGCTTCGCGCTCTACGAGCAAGGCTCGGACGGGGTCTGGCGCAAGCTGCGCGAGTACCCCTTCGGGACGGGGCCCGCCGGGGTCCCGGCGCAGCCGGGCTGCCACCCCGACGAGGCGGCGGAAGCGGCCGGTGCGGCCGGACGACCCTGCTGACGCAGGGGCCGCAGGGTCAGCCGGGCCGTGCGCCGGGCGCGGAACCTCAGCCTTCGCAGGACCAGGGCGTGGAACGGGTGCTCCGTCGGGGGCATAGGGCGAAAAGTCACAAACGAGGACCGTAGTCCCCAAAAGCGACAATCCCGGCCATTTCCGGCCGCTCCTTTACGGTGATCCCATGGACTGGCTGACGAAACTTCCGGTGATCGGGCCGCTGGTCGCGCGTCTGATGCGTACGCACGCGTGGCATTCGTACGAACGGCTCGACCGGGTGCACTGGACCCGGCTCGCCGCCGCGATCACCTTCATCAGCTTCCTCGCCCTGTTTCCGCTGATCACCGTCGCCGCCGCGGTGGGCGCGGCGCTGCTCAGCCAGGAGCAGCTGGACCGGCTGCAGAAGAACCTCTCCGAGCAGGTCCCCGGGATCTCGGACCAGCTCGACATCGACGGGCTCGTCGCGAACGCCGGCACGGTCGGGCTCGTCGCGGGGGCCTTCCTGCTGTTCACCGGCATCGGCTGGGTCGGCTCGATGCGGGACTGCCTGCGCGCCGTCTGGGAGAAGGACGACGAGGACGAGGGCAACCCCTTCGCCCGCAAGGGCAAGGACGGGCTGGTGCTCCTCGGCCTCGGCGGGGCGGCCCTGGCCTCGGCCGCCGCCTCGATCATCGGCTCCAGCGCGGTCGGGAAGTTCGGCGAACTGTTGGGCATCCCGCGCGAGGGCATCGGGGGCGGGCTGCTGCGCACCGCCGCCTTCCTCGTGGGCGTACTGGCCGCCTTCCTGCTCCTGCTGTACGTCCTGACGCTGCTGCCGGGCGTCGAACCGCCGCGCCGCCGCCTGATCGAGGCGGCCCTGATCGGCGCGGCGGGCTTCGAGCTGTTGAAGCTGCTGCTCAGCGGCTATATGCGGGAGGTCGCCGCGAAGAGCATGTACGGGGCCTTCGGCGTGCCGATCGCCCTGCTGCTCTGGATCAACTTCACGGCGAAGCTGCTCCTCTTCGTCGCGGCCTGGACGGCGACCCGCGACGACGAGGCCGAAGGCGGGGCCGAGGAGGCGACCGGCGACCAGGCCGGAGCCGAGACCGGCGGAGAGCCGGCGCCCCGCACCGCCTAAGCGGCACTCCTTCGGGTGAATCCGGCCGGCGGCGCGGACCCCGCAGGAGGGGTCTTGCGCCGCCCGGCTCACACCAGGTCCTCGCCCCGGTCGCGGCGGCCGCGGGGCCAGCGGCGGTTGACCGCGAAGGCCCCGCCCGCGAGGAGGGCCAGCACGCCGCCCGCGACGCCGAGCGCGGTGCCCGCGGCGCCGCCCGAGCCCGCGTCCGCCGCCGACGGGTTGTTCTCGTGCACCTGGGCCGGGGAGCCGACCGAGGAGGTGTCCGCGCTCTTGGGCGGCACCAGCTCACCCACCGGCTTGACCTTCCCGGCCGCCGCGAACCCCCAGTCGAAGAGCGCGGCGGTCTCCTCGTAGACCGAGTTCACCCCGCCCGTGCTCGGATTCATCACCGTGACCAGCAGTTTCCTGGAGCCCCGCTGGGCGGCCCCGGTGAAGGTGGCGCCGGCCATGGTGGTGTTGCCGTTCTTCACGCCGGCGATGCCCTTGTACGGGGAGATGCCACCCGCACCCGTCATCAGCCGGTTGGTGTTCTGGATCTCGAAGAAGTCCCGCGGCTTCCCGGCCTCCTGCCTGCCGGGGAACTTCGCGCTCGCCGTGCCGCAGTACTCGCGGAAGTCCTGCTTCTGCAAGCCCGAGCGGGCGATGAGCGTCAGGTCGTACGCGCTCGACACCTGGTCCGGGGCGTCGTAACCGTCGGGGGACACGACGTGGGTGTCCAGCGCCTGGAGCTCCTCGGCGTGCGCCTGCATGTCCTTGACGGTCTTCTCGACGCCGCCGTTCATGGCCGAGAGCACGTGCACGGCGTCGTTCCCCGACCGCAGGAACACCCCGAGCCACAGATCGTGGACGGAGTACTCGTGGTCCTCCTTGACCCCGACCAGGCTGCTGCCCGGGCCCACGCCGTCCAGGTCCTGCTCGGTGACCTTGCGGACCTGCTCCTTGGGCAGGCCCGGCAGCAGGGTGTCCGCGAAGAGCATCTTCAGCGTGGAGGCCGGAGGGAGCCGCCAGTGCGCGTTGTTCGCCGCCAGGACCTCGCCGGACTCGGCGTCCGCCACGATCCACGACCGGCCGGACAGGTTCGCCGGCAGGGCGGGTGCGCCCGGCAGCAGGTTCACCTGGGTCCCCGGCTGGCCGAGCAGGCTTCCGCCGACCGTGGACATCGACGCGGGCGGTGCGGGCGCCGCCGGGGCCTTGGGCGGCTGGCCCTTTCCGTCGGCCGGCGGGGACGGCGCGGCGTGTGCGGGGGCCACCAGCAGGGCGGGGGCCAGCAGCGCGGCGGAAAGGACCGTCAGGGCGGTCGTCTTGGCAGACACGCAGGTGAAAGTACATCCCGATGAGCTGGGCGGCGTCACTGACCGGCCTTTTCGCCGCAACCACCCCCGGGACAGCCCACCCCGGCGCGTCCGTCCTGGGGACCGATCCGATACTGGCCTCATGAAACTCAGCCGTACCGCCTCCTGGTTCCTGCTCGCCTTCGGCGTGTGGAGCTGGTTCATCTGGGTGTCTTTCGTCCGGAACCTGTGGAAGGACGGCAGTGGGCTGGCCTTCGACGCGGAAGGCGATCCCACGTCCTACTTCTGGGTGCACCTGACGCTCGCGGTGACGTCCTTTCTCCTGGGGACGGCCGTCGGCGTGATCGGGTTGCGCGGACTCCGGGCGCTGCGCCGTGCGTCACGCGGGGCCGACGGCACGGGCGCGGACACCTCCGCATGAAGATCGCGATCTTCGTGCTGGTCGCGCTCGCGGTCTGCGCCCTCCTGGTGCTCGTGCACCGCTGGCTCTGGATCAGACTGGTGCGCGACACCACCGCGCCCGGTGGCCTGCCCCGCCGGATCGGTACGGTCCTGACCATCGCCCTGCCCCTCCTCTCCGCTGCCGCGCTGACCACAGGCCGCGCCGGGGCGCCCTTCCGGCTCCAGCAGACGGTGGCCTGGCCGGGCTTCCTCTGGCTCGCGGTGCTCCTGTACCTCACCCTGACGATGCTGGTCGCGGAGCCGATCCGCGCGCTGTCGCTCCGCCGTCTGGCCCAGGGGTCGCCCTCCCGGTTGATGCAGCCCGCGGGGCGGGTGGGCCACGGCGGGGCGATACCGGCACCTGCGCAGGCCTCGACGCCGCCGGCCTCGGCGCCGGAGCCGGAAGGGGCAGCGGAGCCGGCACCGTCACCGGCGCTGGCGGCCCCCACCGCGGCCCGCCTGGAGCTGAGCCGTCGCCGGTTCGTCGCCCGAGCGGTCGGCGGGACCGCGGCCGCCGTGGCCGTCGCGACCGTCGGCGCCGGTACGTACGGGGTCCTGCGCGGGCCGAGCGTCCGACGGGTGCGGGTGCCCCTGGCCAAGCTGCCGCGCGCGGCGCACGGGTTCCGCATCGCCGTCGTCAGCGACGTCCACCTCGGCCCGGTGCTCGGCCGCGCCCACGCCCAGCGCGTCGTCGACACCGTCAACCGCACGCAGCCCGACCTCATCGCCATCGTCGGTGACCTCGTCGACGGCAGCGTCCCGGACCTCGGGCGGGCCGCGGAGCCGCTGCGCGGGCTCACCGCCCGCCACGGCTCGTACTTCGTCACCGGAAACCACGAGTACTTCTCCGGCGCCCAGCAGTGGGTCGACCACGTCCGCGAACTGGGGCTGACGCCCCTGGAGAACGCCCGCCGCGCGCTGCCGCACTTCGACCTCGCGGGAGTCAACGACGTCCAGGGGGAGCTGGAGGGGTCCGGGCCCGACTTCGGGGCGGCCCTCGGCGACCGCGACCGGGCCCGCGCCGCCGTGTTCCTCGCCCACCAGCCCGTCGTCATCCACGACGCCGTCCGGTACGGGGTCGACCTCCAGCTGTCGGGCCACACCCACGGCGGCCAGCTCTGGCCCGGCAACTACCTCGCCGAGCTCGCCAACCCGACGGTCGCCGGGCTGGAGCGCTACGGCGACACCCAGCTGTACGTGTCCCGCGGAGCCGGTGCCTGGGGACCTCCGGTCCGGGTGGGGGCGCCGTCCGACATCACCGTCGTCGAACTCGCCTCATACCAGGCCTGACCCGCCCCAACCGCCGACGGCCCGCCGAGAACCGGCCTTCCGGTGGCTGATATTCCGTGATGCGATGACCGTTAATCGGACAGCCTGTCGCTGTCACCGGGTCAAAAGGCGGGGTTCACGGAACGCGGTCTGGCCGCTCGAAGATCATTGCGGCCGGGCTGGTCCTCGGTACCGCCGCCATCGGCGGCTGGCAGCTGTTGCCCGCGGACGGCAACGGCCGCGGCGCCGTCCGGGTGGGGACGAGCGACGTGGTCTCCTCCCTCGACCCCGCCGGGGCGTACGACGCCGGTTCCTGGGCCCTCTTCAGCAACGTCTCGGAACTCAACTGGCTGTAGCGCTCGGCGCGACGGCTACGCGGGATCGGGCCCGGCTACGGCTACGGCTGCGGGTCCGTGCCCGGTTCCGGCTCGGGCTCCGGCTGCGGGTCCGGGTCCGAGGCCCTGCGGCGGGCCCCCGCCGTCGCCGTCTGGGCCATGCCGGGCAGGAAGTCGGCGAACAGCTCGTGCACTTCGCGCACCAGCGGCCGCAGCACCCGGAAGCGGGCGAGCACGATGCCCCGCGTCGTCAGCTGCGCGCCGCGCTCGGCGAGCCGCCGCGTCTTCTCGCTGTTCGGTGAGCGGTCGAAGACCCAGTACAGGACGAGACCCATCTGCGAGAGCCACATCAGCTCCGGCAGGACGTCGGCCAGTTCGGCCGGCACCTTGGTCTTCGCCCCCGCCAGCACCTCGCGGTGGATGTCGATGGCCGCCTTCCGGGCGGTTTCCGACTCCGGCGAGAAGGGGCTGAGCGGACTTTCCGGGTCCGCCGCGTTCTTGAAGAACTGGGAGGCGAACTCGTGGTAGGGGGCCGCGATGTCCATCCAGCTCGTCAGCACGCCCGCGAGCCGCTTCTGCAGATCGGTCTCACTGTCCAGGATGGGCCGGACCGCCGCCTGGTGGGCGGCGCCGATCCGGTCGTAGAACCCCTGGACCAGGTGTTCCTTCGATTCGAAGTAGTAGTAGGCGTTGCCGACCGAGACACCGGCCTCCTTGGCGATGCCCCGCATGGTCGTCTTGTCGAACCCGCGCTCCTGGAAGAGCCGGAGCGCGGTTTCGAGGATGAGCGTGCGGGTCTGCTCGCTTTTGGGAGCCTTCTGATCAGTCACGGTGGATGAGCCTATCGGGGGACGGGGCACTGGTCGTCACAGGTCGGTCCTTCGACGCCCTCGGGGTTCCCTTCGGCGCCCTCGGGCTGCCCTTCGGTCCGTACCGCCTCCCGCCACCGGGAGGCCGTGTGCATGGCCGCCCGGGCGAAGGGCCGTCCGGCCGGGGTGGCCAGCCAGTTGGCCTTCGGCCGGTGTTCGGCCAGCGCCCACAGGCACACGATGAAGGCGTCGGTGCCGGTCCACACCTGTCCCGAGTCCCCGATGACGGTGATCTCCCGGAGCGTCGACGCGTGGTCGAGCCGGGGGAACCGCCGCCGCGCCTCCCAGGACGCGGCGGGGACCAGTGCGAGCGGGACCAGCTGGCGCTGCGCGAGCAGCCAGTGGCGGATGTGTACGCAGAGCGGACAGCCGGCGTCGTAGAGGACGGTCAGACTCCGCACGGCCCGGGCGGGTGCCATCGGTCAGGCCCCGACCGGCGCGGTCCACCCCTGGGGGGCGACGGGCGGAGTCTGCTGGCGCTCCATGATCCCCCGGCGGCGCATCTTGTTCAGCACCCACACGTTGCCGAGGTGCATGACCCCGAGGACCAGCAGGACGACGCCGAGCTTGACCGAGAGGGCCTCGAAGAGTTCGCGGGCGGTGCCGACTTCCTCGCTCGACCGCAGGTAGAGGGTGACGAAGCCGATGTTCACCAGGTAGAAGCCGACCACGAGGAGCTGGTTGACGGCGTCGGCCAGCTTCTCGTTCCCCTGGAGGACGTCGCCGATGAAGACCCGGCCGTTGCGGCTGAGCGTACGGGCCACCCAGACGGTGAGCCCGATGCTGATGAGCAGGTATATGACGTACGTGACCACGGTGAGGTCCATGCCCCAGCCCCCTTGAACGCGTTCAACTGCTGACGTCCTTGACTCTAGGACGTTTTTTGAACAAGTTCAAGCGAAGGGGCCGGGAGGTCGGGCCGGGGGATCAGCGGCTCAGGAACTCCAGCATCAGAGCGGTGATCTCAGCGGGGCGCTCCAGCGAGGGCAGGTGGCCCGCCCAGGGCAGTTCGCGGTGGACGGCGCCCGGGACGAGGCCGGGGATCTCGGCGGCGGCGGCGCGGAAGTCCGGCAGGTCGTGGGCGCCGCCGACGGACAGGACGGGAGCGGTGATCGCGGCCGGGTCGGCCGGCGGGTCGGCCACCTCGTGGCTCCCGGTGTCGGCCAGGGCGCCCCGCAAATTGCCGAGCTGCATGGCCCGTACGAGGGCGTGCGCGTCGGCGTCCGCGTCCGGGCCCAGCCAGGTGCGGGCGTTGAGCGCGGCGGCGGCGTCCAGGTCCCCCGCCTCGACGAGGGCGTCCTCGGCGGCTCCGAACTTCCGCAGCTCCGGGCCCCGTTCCCGGCCGGGCGCCATCCCCGGGCAGAGCAGCAGCAGTGAGGCCGCCCGCTCGGGGTGCAGCGCGGCGAACTGGAGCGCTATCCGGCCGCCGTAGGAGCTGCCGACCAGGGCGGCCCGGCGGATCCCGAGGTGGTCCAGCAGCTCCCGTACGTCACCCCCGTCGCTGTACGGGGCCTCGGCGGCGGGGGACTGCCCGCAGGTGCGGAAGTCCAGCCGGACCACGCGGTAGCCGGCCTCGGCCAGCGGCCGCCACTGGGGCTCCCACATCCGGCGGTCGCATACGGAGGAGTGCAGCAGGACAACGGCGGGGCCGTCGTGCGGCCCGTCCACATCATGAGAAACGGTCATGAGGTGATCTTCGCCCGAGGCCGCGCCGACTGCTACCGCGTTTCGGGGTCAGAAACTCAGCGACCTGGCGTAGTTGACCTGCGTCATCACCCACGCGTAGGTGTTCGCGTCCACCGCCGGGATCATGGTGGAGTGGTGACGGCCGCCGCTGGTCACCGTGATCTGGATGTAGCCGGTGGTGGTCTTCTCCTTCATCAGGAGGAAGAGCAGACCGAGCAGGCAGAACAGGAAGAAGACGATCGCGAGCACGATCGCGTGCGTCGGGAGCTTCTCCTCGGTGCGCGAGAAGTCGGTCGCGTTCCACATCGCCCCCTTGAGCGGCATGGTGCCCGACGGGGTGATGATCTGGTCCCCGGCGATGGTGATGTCGCCGAGGGACAGCCCGTGGCCGCCGCCCGGGGCGGCGGGATAGCCCGAGGGGGCCGGGATGCCCGCGCCCCCGATGGTCGGCTGGTAGGCCGGGGCCGCCGGGTAGGGCTGCGCGTATCCGTAACTGGCCTCGCCAGGCCCCCACTTGTAGTCGTCCTGGCCGGGTGTACCGGGCTGGGCGCCCTGGTGGGGATCGCCCGCGTAAGGATTCGGCTGCTGCTCACTCATACGGCCGATCCTTCCACAGCCACCCCGCCCTTGGGACCGGTGCTCCGCCGGCGGGAATCCTTCGTACCGGCCTCAGTTGCCGAACGCGACGCCGCCCCGGACGATCCAGGTGCCGGCGTCCGCGTAGGCGGACCACTGCCCGCTGTTCATCGCGCGCCAGGGGCCCCGGCGGATGGCGCAGGCCCGGCCGTCGCAGGTCTCGACCTGCACGGCGTAGTACTTGTACGCGTAGTTGTAGCACCGGGCCTGGGCGAAGTGCTGGTCGCCGGAGACCTCCTGCTGGCAGTACGCCGCCGCTGCCGACGCCGGCATGACCTCCGCCACCCGCACCGGCGAGGACGCGTGAGCGGGCACCACGAGGGCGGCGGACGCGGCGAGCACGCAGGCGCCCATCACGGCGGCCTTCTGTATGAGCGACATGGTCGTTGTCTCTCCCCGTTGTGAACGGCCAGCCGCGAGCCGGCGGCCGTGGCGTCACGGTAGAGCAACTCCCTTGAACTGCCCAGTAGTTGGCCCAACGATGCGCGAATCCGCCGCAGGCTGGCTCAGAAGGAACGACGAAGGCCCCACCCCCAGCGGGGTGGGGCCTCGGCCGAGGCGTCAAGAAATCAGAAGCGGCGCGTGATCAGTGCGCGCTTGACTTCCTGGATGGCCTTCGTGACCTCGATGCCGCGCGGGCAGGCGTCGGTGCAGTTGAAGGTCGTGCGGCAGCGCCACACGCCGTCCTTGTCGTTCAGGATCTCCAGCCGCTGCTCGCCGGCCTCGTCACGCGAGTCGAAGATGAAGCGGTGCGCGTTGACGATCGCCGCCGGGCCGAAGTACTGGCCGTCGTTCCAGAACACCGGGCACGAGGACGTGCACGCGGCGCACAGGATGCACTTGGTGGTGTCGTCGAAGCGCTCGCGGTCCTCGGCGGACTGCAGGCGCTCGCGCGTCGGCTCGTTGCCCTTGGTGACCAGGAACGGCATGACGTCCCGGTACGCCTGGAAGAAGGGCTCCATGTCGACGACGAGGTCCTTCATCACCGTGAGGCCCTTGATGGCCTCGACGGTGATCGGCTTCTCCGGGTTGATGTCCTTGATCAGCGTCTTGCAGGCGAGCCTGTTCTTGCCGTTGATCCGCATCGCGTCGGAGCCGCAGATGCCGTGCGCGCACGAGCGGCGGAAGGTCAGCGTGCCGTCCAGGTCCCACTTGATCTTGTGCAGACCGTCGAGCACGCGCTCCTTCGGGTCGATCTCGACCTGGAAGTCCTGCCAGGTCGACTCCTCCGAGATCTCCGGGTTGAAGCGGCGGATCCGGAAGGTGACCGTGATGAAGGGCGAGGCGGCGGCCGCCGCCTCCATCTCGTCCGTCTTGGACAGGGTCGGGGTGGCCATCAGTACTTACGCTCCATCGGCTGGTAGCGGGTGACGACGACGGGCTTGTAGTCCAGGCGGACGGAGTCCTTGCCGTCGTCGCCGACCTCGCGGTACGCCATGGTGTGGCGCATGAAGTTGACGTCGTCGCGGTTCGGGTAGTCCTCGCGGTAGTGACCGCCGCGGGACTCCTTGCGCGCCAGCGCGGACACGGCCATGACCTCGGCCAGGTCGAGCAGGTTGCCCAGCTCGATGGCCTCCAGCAGGTCCGTGTTGAAGCGCTTGCCCTTGTCCTGGACGGACACGTTCTTGTAGCGCTCGCGCAGCTCCGCGATCTTCTCGACCGCGGTCTTGATGGTCTGCTCCGTACGGAACACCATCACGCACGCGTCCATCGTCTCCTGGAGCTCCAGACGCAGCTCGGCGACGCGCTCGTTGCCCGTGGAGTTGCGCAGCTGCTCGACGAGGTCGACGACCTGCTGCGCCGGGTTCTCCGGCAGCGGGACGTAGTCGTTGGCGTGGGCGTACGCGGCCGCCGCGATGCCCGAGCGCTTGCCGAAGACGTTGATGTCCAGCAGCGAGTTGGTGCCCAGGCGGTTCGCGCCGTGCACCGACACGCACGCGACCTCGCCGGCCGCGTACAGGCCCGGGACGACGGTGGTGTTGTCCGCCAGGACCTCACCCTCGACGTTGGTCGGGATGCCGCCCATGGCGTAGTGCGCGGTGGGCTGGATCGGGATCGGGTCCGTGTACGGCTCGATGCCCAGGTAGGTGCGCGCGAACTCGGTGATGTCCGGGAGCTTCGCGTCGAGCTGCTCCGGCGGCAGGTGCGTGAGGTCCAGGTACACGTGGTCACCGGCGGGACCGCAGCCGCGGCCCTCACGGATCTCGGTGTAGATGGAGCGCGAGACGACGTCACGGGACGCGAGGTCCTTCATGACCGGCGCGTACTTCTCCATGAAGCGCTCGCCGTCCTTGTTGCGCAGGATGCCGCCCTCACCGCGGGCGCCCTCCGTCAGCAGGATGCCCATGCGCCAGATGCCCGTCGGGTGGAACTGGAAGAACTCCATGTCCTCCAGCGGCAGGCCGCGGCGGTAGCAGGCCGCCTGGCCGTCGCCCGTGAGGGTGTGCGCGTTGGAGGTCACCTTGAAGAACTTGCCGGTGCCGCCGGAGGCGTAGATGACGGCCTTGGCCTGGAACACGTGGATCTCGCCGGTGGCGAGCTCGTACGCGACCACACCGGCCGACTTCTTGACGCCGTCCTCCTCGACCAGGAGCTGGTCCAGGACGTAGAACTCGTTGAAGAACTCCACGCCCTCCTTGACGCAGTTCTGGTACAGCGTCTGGAGGATCATGTGGCCGGTGCGGTCCGCGGCGTAGCAGGACCGGCGGACCGGGGCCTCGCCGTGGTTGCGGGAGTGGCCGCCGAAGCGGCGCTGGTCGATGGTGCCGTCCGGGGTGCGGTTGAACGGCAGGCCCATCTTCTCCAGGTCGAGGACCGCGTCGATGGCCTCCTTCGCCAGGATCTCGGCGGCGTCCTGGTCGACCAGGTAGTCACCGCCCTTGACCGTGTCGAAGGTGTGCCACTCCCAGTTGTCCTCTTCCACGTTGGCCAGCGCGGCGGCCATGCCGCCCTGCGCGGCGCCCGTGTGGGAGCGGGTGGGGTAGAGCTTGGTCAGCACGGCGGTGCGGCTGCGCTTCGTCGCCTCGATGGCGGCGCGCATGCCCGCGCCACCGGCGCCGACGATGACGGTGTCGTACTTGTGGATCTTCATGAGTCGATTCGCCTCAGCCCGTGCCTAGCGGATGTTCGGGTCGAAGGTGAAGATCACCAGCGTGCCCAGAAGGATGGTGAACACCGTGGCGGTGTAGAGCAGGCCCTTCAGCCACAGCCGCGTGTTGGCGCGCTCCGCGTAGTCGTTGATGACGGTACGCAGACCGTTGGCCCCGTGCAGCATGGCCAGCCACAGCATCAGCAGGTCCCAGACCTGCCAGAACGGGGACGCCCAGCGGCCGGCCACGAAGGCGAAGCCGATCTTGGAGACGCCGCCGTCGAGCACCAGCTGGATCAGCAGGTGGCCGATGACCAGGACGACGAGCACGATGCCCGAGAGGCGCATGAAGAGCCACGCGACCATCTCGAAGTTGCCGCGGGTCGAGCGCGGGGTCTTGCCCGTGCGCTTGCGCGGGGCCTCGATGTACGGCGCCGGGTTGTCGACGTCGTAGAGGGAGACGCCCGTCACGGAGCCGCCGTCACCGACGGCCTTGGTCATGTCGACGGAAGAAGTGTCAGAGGACATGCGTGTCACTTCCCGAACAGTTCAAGGTAGGCGTGGTTCAGGACGGGGTAAACGGCCCCGGCCATCAGCACGATCCAGACGCCCACGACGCTCCAGAGCATCTGCTTCTGGTAGCGGGGGCCCTTGGACCAGAAGTCCACGGCGATGACACGGAGACCGTTGAGCGCGTGGAACAGGATTGCGGCGACGAGGCCGTACTCCAGCAGCGCGACGATCGGAGTCTTGTAGGTAGCCACGACATCGTCGTACGCCTCGGGGGAGACGCGAACGAGAGCGGTGTCGAGGACGTGTACGAACAGGAAGAAGAAGATGAGGACGCCGGTGACTCGATGAGCCACCCAGGACCACATTCCTTCCCGGCCGCGGTACAACGTTCCAGCCGGCACGGAAAACCCTCCGGAAGCGGGGCGGGGGCCAGCCGGCTTCTTTGTCGGTCGGGCCCGGCCGGGTACGGTCCTCCGGCCCCGGACATCGTAGCGACGCTTTGTCGGTTCCTTCGCCCGGGGGTCATCGGTGTGATCAAACAGCCACGGACGGACTATCCCACAGGGGCGAATAGCCTGAATTCGGAAGCGGACGCCCCCTCCGCGGAGATCAGCCAGCGTGTCATGTCGGCCAGCCGGGCCCGCGCGACGCGGCGCAGCTCGTCGGCGGAGATCGAGCGCTCCTCGTCCACCTCGTGCCCCATCCGCCGGCGGATCGCCGCCAGCAGCTGGTCCGCCTGCTCCTCCGGCGGGTGCTCGTCGAGGCTGATCACGAAGGCGTGGCCGAACTTGCGCTCGTACTCCGCGTGGGCCGCGTCGAGCGCGAGCAGGGCCGCGTACGGGGCCCCGTGTCCCAGTTCCGCCGAGGACTCGGCGGCCAGCGCCTCCGTCAGGTCCGCCTGCGAGAGGTCGTACGAGGCCTCGTCCGCGGCGGCGAGCAGAGCGGCGCAATCGGGGTAGGGGCGGTGCGTGGCCAGCCGGTGCGCCCAGCGCCGGCTTCCGCAGCACTGCAGCAGGACGGCCTGGGCGACTTCGGGGGACAGGGCGTTGAACCGCGCCAGTCCGGAGCCGGGGGAGCAGTCGGAGCTGCCGCGGGCCTGTGCCGGAAGGGGGCTGGACAGCAGGGGGCTCCTCGGGGCGCGGCGCGGGTGTACCGCCACGCTATCGACGCCGGGCGGGCTGTGCCGTATCCGTGCGGTGAATTCACTCGGAAGTGAGGCCGAAAGGATGATGTTGAACGCCACGGACGGACACGTACTCTGGCGCGGACCGCGCGACCCGGGGAAGGGGAGGGCGACCGAGGCCGCCACCCCCCACAGGAGAGGCCCCGGTCGCCGTCCGTCACGGGCTCGTGCGACAAGCCCGTATCCCTCTCAGCGCCCCGAGTGCGTTTTGTGTCACACCCCGCTCCGCACAGGGATGGTTGCTCGTTGTACTAGTCGTGGACGCGGGGTGCCGGAAAGCCGTAACGTGCTGATTTGCGCCACACGTACAGGACAGTGAACGGGTTGGGGACTTTGCTGGGGGACGACGCGGAACTGACCGCCGCGGTGCTCGCGGCGCAGGGCGGCGACGAGAACGGGTTCCGTGCCGTGTACCGCGCCGTGCACCCACGCCTGCTCGGTTACGTACGCACGCTCGTCGGAGACGGCGACGCGGAGGACGTGACCTCCGAGGCCTGGCTGCAGATCGCCCGCGACCTCGACTCCTTCACCGGCGACGCCGACCGCTTCCGCGGCTGGGCCGCCCGCATCGCCCGCAACCGGGCCCTCGACCACATCCGCATGCGCGGCCGCCGCCCCGCCATCGGCGGCGACGACACCGAGCTCACCGCCTGGGCCGCCGACTGCGACACCGCGGGCGCGGCCATGGAGGCCCTCTCCACCGGACGGACCATGGCCCTCATCGCGAAGCTGCCGCAGGACCAGGCCGAGGCCGTCGTCCTGCGGGTCGTGGTCGGGCTGGACGCCAAGAGCGCGGCGGAGACCCTCGGGAAGCGGCCGGGCGCCGTACGGACCGCCGCCCACCGTGGCCTGAAGAAGCTGGCCGAGCTGCTCGCCGCGCAGGGTCTGGAGGGCGGGTTCGAGCCGACCTCGGACACCGGCGCGGATCCCGGCGCGCCGGTCGGTCATAATGCCGATGGCCAGCCGTGGGACGGCGGGGACGGGAGGGATCTCGACGCCGTACCCGCTCAGCGCGGCCGGGGCAGGGGCTTCGTGGAACAAACCGGTGTGACGCATTCACGTTGGCGGACGCAGAAGGACATGTGATGGCCGACGAGCTCAACGGGTGGCTGGACGAAGCCGCGGCGGACAGACTGCTGCGCGGAGAGCCGGTGGAACCTGTGGGTCAGGCCGCCGACCGGCGGGCCCGCATCGAGGCCGCACGGCTGCGCGCCGCCCTCGACGCCCTGGCCCCCTCGGCCGATCTGGCGTCCGCCGGCGCGGAACTGCCCGGCGAGGCCGCGGCGCTGGCCGCCTTCCGCGCGGCACGCGCCACGATGGGCACCCCGGCGGGCACCCCGGCGGCCGTATCCGGGGAACCCCTGATCGATCTCGGCCGCATCGTTCCTGCGGACGCGCACGCGCACGCCCCCGCAGCCGCATCCGTCCGGGCACTCGGGCACCGGCGCCGCCGCACCGTCAGCTTCGGCCTGGCGGCGGCCCTGGCGAGCGTCGCCGTCGGCGGACTGGCCGCCGCGGCGGGCGCCGGGCTGCTGGAACGGTCCCGGCACGACAGCGCGGGACCCGGACCGGCCCTGTCCGTCAGCGCCGAGGAGAACCCGGCCCCGGGCACCGGCACCGGCGCCCCGACCCCCGGACCGAAGCTGCGGTCCACCCCGCTGCCGGACGGCTCCCACGCGACGGCCACGCCGGGCGCGACGCAGCCGCCGGGCGCGGACGGCCGTACGACACAGGGGAGCGGGAACGCCGGGACCTCCTCGGGCACCGCGGCGACCGGCGGCGGCTCGGGCAAGGACGCCCGGGACGGCCAGAGCGGCGCCGGCGGCGCAGGCGGGACCCAGGACACCTTCACCGGGGACCTCGCCAAGGACCGCGAGGCGCAGAACCGCCTCACGGTGGACCTCTGCAAGGACTTCCGGTCGGGCGTCATCAACGACGACCGCCGTGAGCGGCTCTCGCGCCTGGCCGACGGCATCGCGCGGATCCCGAAGTACTGCGAGACGGTGCTGGACGGCGACTCCGGCGCCAAGCGGGGCGACGCCCCGCAGCAGGACGGCAGGCTCAGGGCTCCGAGCCGCCTGACGCCCGCCGTTCCGCAGGGTTCGACGGGACTGCTCACCAGCCGCTGAACATGCGATGACCTGCCTGTAACACTTTTCGAAGCGGTGGCGCAGTACATATCGAGCCGACTGGTCATCGGCCGCGCATGAGCCGGGGTTCCCCCCGTACCCCTGGGCTCTGCGCAACCGGCGCGGGCGGGGCACGTTCCCCCGGCCCTGCCCGCGCCCTTTACTTATCGACCACGTAGCCCAGGTACCGCTCAGGTACCGACCTGGGGGGACCGCAGAGCGGTCCCCCGGTCCGCGGCCCGCCACCTCACCAGTAGACGACGACCTTGTCGCCGACCTGTACCTGGCCGAAGAGCGTCGAGAGCTTGCCCTTGTCCCGGACGTTCACGCAGCCGTGCGAGGCGCCGGCGTAGCCACGGGCCGCGAAGTCGGCCGAGTAGTGCACCGCCTGGCCCCCGCTGAAGAACATCGCGTACGGCATCGGCGTGTGGTAGAGCGTCGACACCCAGTCCTTCTCCTTGCGGTCCACCTTGAACTCGCCCTCGCGGGTCGGCGTGTTCTCCGAACCGAAGCGGACGTCCATCGTGGAGACGACCTTGCCGTCGATCATCCAGGCGAGGGTGCGGCTCTCCTTGCTGATGCACATCACCCGGCCCGTCATGCAGCGCGGATCCGGAGCGTCGACCTCGTTGACGGTCGGCGGGCGCAGCTCGTCGGCGGTGGGCTTCTTGGAAAGGCTCTGGATCTTCTTCCAGCTGGCCTCGTCGACCGCACCGCTCGCGGTCAGGCTGTGCTTCGACTGGAAGGTCTTGACCGCGGCCGTCGTCTTCGAGCCGTAGAAGCCGGTCGGCGCGACCGTCATCAGCTTGAGCTGCTTCAGCCGGGCCTGGAGCTCGCGCACCTGCTCGCTCTCGTCGCCGTTGGCCATGATCGCCTTCACCGTGGGCGAAGGGGAGGCCGACGGGGAGGCCGAAGCGGAGGGCGACGCCGACGGCGAGGCGTCGCCGGGCTTGTCGTCGGAAGGGGAGGCTTCGGGGGAGGCACCCGCCACGGGCGATGACGAAGCCGAGGAAGCGGAGCCCGTGGACTCAGCCTTCTGCGGCCCGCAGGCGGTCGCGGCGAGCGCGACGGCGGTGGCCACCCCGATCGTGCGGATTATGACTCTTTGGCGCTGCATTGCAGTCCCCCGGTTTCTACGTCGTGTATCTAGGTGATGCCTCGCGCGCGTGGAGAGTTGCACTGGGCCCCGGGATGTTGCGCCATTGTGACCGGCAGCCGTCCGCAGCCTTACGAAGCGATGTGCGGGGACGGTTGTATCAGTCCCGGGCCCGATCGTTCTACGGAGGGTTTCGTCACATGGCACGTACCGAGAGCGGTATCCCGATCGAACCCGTCTACGAGTCGGGCGACCTGACGGGGTGGGACCCGGCCGTCCAACTGGGCGAACCGGGCGACTTCCCCTACACCCGGGGGATTTATCCCACGATGTACACCGGCCGTCCCTGGACGATGCGGCAGTACGCCGGGTTCGGCACGGCCGCCGAGTCCAACGCGCGCTACCGCCAGCTCATCGCGGGCGGCGGCACCGGGCTGTCGGTCGCCTTCGACCTGCCCACCCAGATGGGACACGACTCCGACGCCCCGCTCGCGCACGGCGAGGTCGGCAAGGTCGGTGTCGCCGTCGACTCGCTCGACGACATGCGGACGCTGTTCGACGGGATCCCCCTGGACCGGGTCTCCACCTCCATGACCATCAACGCGCCCGCCGCGCTGCTCCTGCTGCTCTACCAACTCGTCGCGGAGGAACAGGGCATCTCGGGCGCGCAGCTGACGGGGACCGTGCAGAACGACGTGCTGAAGGAGTACATCGCGCGCGGGACGTACATCTTCCCGCCCGGGCCCTCGCTCCGGCTGACGGCCGACACCTTCCGCTACTGCCGCACCGAGATCCCCAAGTGGAACACCATCTCCATCTCCGGCTACCACATGGCCGAAGCGGGGGCCTCGCCCGCGCAGGAGGTGGCCTTCACCCTCGCCGACGGGATCGCCTACGTCCGTACGGCGCTGGCGGCCGGGATGGCCGTCGACGAGTTCGCGCCCCGGCTCTCCTTCTTCTTCGTCGCCCGCACCACCTTGCTGGAGGAGGTCGCGAAGTTCCGTGCGGCCCGGCGGATCTGGGCCCGCGTCATGCGGGAGGAGTTCGGGGCGCGCGATCCGAAATCGCTGATGCTGCGCTTCCACACCCAGACGGCCGGGGTCCAGCTGACCGCGCAGCAGCCCGAGCTCAATCTCGTACGGGTGGGCGTGCAGGCACTGGCCGCCGTGCTGGGCGGCACCCAGTCGCTGCACACCAACTCCTTCGACGAGGCGATCGCGCTGCCCACGGAGAAGTCCGCCCGGCTCGCGCTGCGCACCCAGCAGGTCCTCGCGTACGAGACGGACGTGCCGCACACCGTGGACCCCTTCGCCGGGTCGTACGCGGTGGAGCGGATGACGGACGAGATGGAGGAGGCCGTCCTCGGGCTGATGCGGCGGGTCGAGGACCAGGGCGGGGCGGTGGCCGCGATCGAGAACGGTTTCCAGAAGGGCGAGATCGAGCGGAACGCCTACCGCATCGCGCAGGAGACCGAGAGCGGCGAGCGCGTGGTGGTCGGGGTCAACCGCTTCGCGCTGGAGCGGGAGGAACCGTACGAGCCGCTGCGCGTGGACCCGGAGATCGAGGCGCGGCAGCGCGCGGGGCTGGCGCGGCTGCGGGCAGAGCGGGACGGGGCGGCGGTGGCGGCGGCCCTCGCGGCCCTGCGGGACGCGGCGGCGGGGACCGGGAACGTGCTCTACCCGATGAAGGACGCGCTGCGGGCGCGGGCGACGGTGGGGGAGGTGTGCGGGGCGCTGCGGGAGGTCTGGGGGGCGTACGAACCGGTTGAATCCGCCTGGTGACCCCGCTCATCGGCAGAGGGAATCCGCACGGGGGAAAGGACTGGCGCGACAGGTGCGTCCTTATGGGACACTCCTGCGCATGCTGGGTGTGACAGATCTTCCGACTTATCTCGCCGGCCTGGTACTGATCATTCTGCTTCCGGGGCCGAACTCGCTCTACGTGCTGTCCGTCGCGGCCCGCCGCGGGGTCCGCACCGGGTACAAGGCCGCCGCCGGGGTGTTCACCGGCGACGCCGTCCTGATGCTGCTGACCGCCGTGGGCGCCGGGGCGCTGCTCCAGGCGAGCCCCCTGGTGTTCACCGTGGTGAAGGTGCTCGGCGCCGGGTACCTGGCGTGGCTGGCGGTGGGCATGATGCGGGGCGCCCGGGCGCTGTGGCGCACCCGCCGGGAGCGCGAGGAGGAGCCGGCCGTCGTGCCCGCCGGTCCGGGCGAGGGCGACGGCGAGGGCGAGCGGCCCTACCGGCGCGCGCTGCTGATCAGCCTCCTCAACCCGAAGGCCATCCTCTTCCTGATGTCCTTCTTCGTGCAGTTCGTGGATCCGTCCTACGCCTACCCCGCGCTGTCGTTCCTGGTCCTGGGCGGCCTGCTGCAGACCGGCAGCTTCCTGTACCTGACGCTGCTGATATTCGGCGGCACCCGCCTCTCCGCCGCGTTCCGCCGCCGCAAGCGGCTGTCGGCCGGTGCGACGTCGGCGGCGGGCGTGCTGTTCCTCGGCTTCGCGGCCAAGCTCGCGGCCGGCTGATCCCTTCGCCGGGCGGCGACACCGCCCGTGAGGTGCGCAGACTCCCTGGCCAGGCGGCTGCCACGGCCGGATGAGCGCGCGAGTTTACCCCCGCGCGCTTCCGGTCATGCCTCCAGAGGCCGGGTTTCTTTCCCCTAACGGCATGAACTTTTCGTGATCCCTGGCCAGTTGACCCATTCGTACGCCTACCCTTAAACGGGTGAACCAGTTGATGTCCCGCGAGTCCCAGACCGCCCAGCCCGCCGCGTCCGAGCGGCCCGAGCTGCCCGGCACACTTCCGGACCACCTGCGTACCGAACTGATCGCCTTCCGCCGGGACTTGCACATGCACCCGGAGCTCGGACACCAGGAATTCCGCACCACGGCGGCGATCAAAGCCCGGCTGGAGAAAGCCGGCCTGCGACCACGGGTGCTGAAGTCCGGCACGGGCCTGATCTGTGACGTCGGGACCTGGGATGGGCTGCGCCCCATGCTGGCTCTGCGCGCGGACATCGACGCCCTGCCCATCCCGGACACCAAGACGCACGTCTCGTACCGCTCGACCTTCCCGGACCGCGCCCACGCCTGCGGCCACGACGTGCACACCACCGTCGTCCTCGGCGCGGGCCTCGTGCTCGCCGAACTCGACCGCCAGGGGCTGCTGCCCCGCCCCGTACGGCTGCTGTTCCAGCCCGCCGAGGAGGTCCTCCCCGGCGGGGCCACCGACGCCATCGAGTCCGGGGTCCTGGACGGCGTGGGCAGGATCCTCGCCGTGCACTGCGACCCCCGGGTCGACGCCGGCCGGATCGGGCTGCGGCCCGGTCCCATCACCTCGGCCTGCGACCGGCTGGAGGTCACCCTCTCCGGCTCCGGAGGGCACACCGCCCGGCCGCACCTGACCACCGACCTGGTGACGGCCGCCGCCCGGGTGGCCATCGACGCCCCGGCCCTGCTGGCCCGCCGGATGGACGCCCGCTCGGGCATGTCCGTCACCTGGGGCCGGATCGAGGCCGGGCACGCCTGCAACGTCATCCCGATGCACGCCGAGCTGTCCGGAACCGTACGGTGCCTGGACCTCGCCGCCTGGCACGAGGCACCCGACATGATCCACGCGGCGATCGACGAGATCGCGACCATGCACGGGGCCAAGTTCGAGATCAACCACGTGCGGGGGGTGCCGCCGGTGGTCAACGACCCGGTGAGCACCGAGCTGCTGCGCGAGGCGATGACGGCCCGCTGCGGCGCCGGCTCGGTCGAGGACACCGAGCAGAGCCTGGGCGGGGAGGACTTCTCCTGGTACCTGGAGCACGTCCCGGGCGCCATGGCCCGCCTGGGCGTCCGCGCGCCCGGCGACACCGCCAAGCACGACCTGCACCGCGGCGACTTCGACGTGGACGAGTCCGCGATCGGCGTCGGCGTGGAGTTCTTCACGGCCGCCGCGCTGCTCGACGGGCGGCACGCCGGGCCCGCCGGGTAAAGGCCGGGGCAAACTCCTTACAACACGTGCGGGTCTCCTGGCAAACGTGTCCAGCCCTTGGTACACAAGGGCTGGGCGCGTGAGGAGTTACCAATCGGTCACTGTCTGGTTCACGACGATCCGATAACGACTCATGAACGGGCCTTTAACTGACATCTACGCGCGTTACGATCGCGGCGAAACCAGCGCCGGTCGTGGCGCTTCGGTCAGGTTTTGAAGGAGCCTCCCCTTGCGCCGGATCACCAGGATCGCCACCGTGGGCATCGCGTCCGCGGCGCTGGCCCTCTCGGCCACCGCCTGTGGCGGTAAGAAGTCCTCGGACACCCCGTCCACCGACGGCACCAAGGCCGCTGCCAGCGCCGCCATCGCGTACGACATCGGTGGCCGCGGCGACCAGTCGTTCAACGACGCCGCCTACGCGGGCCTGAAGAAGGCCGAAACCGATCTGAAGATCAAGGGCGCCGAGGCGGAGCCCACCGACGGTGAGGGCGAGGCCGACAAGGTCCAGCGCCTCACGGAGCTTGCCCGCAAGGGCAACAACCCGGTCATCGGCGTCGGCTTCTCCTACGCCCCGGCCATCAAGAAGGTCGCGCCGAAGTTCCCGAACACCACGTTCGGCATCATCGACGACACCTCGGTGACCGGCGCGAACATCGCCAACCTCGTCTTCAACGAGGAGCAGGGCTCCTACCTGGCCGGCGTCGCCGCCGCCAAGGTGTCCAAGACCGGCACGGTCGGCTTCATCGGCGGTGTCGAGGTTCCGCTGATCAAGAAGTTCGAGGCCGGCTTCACCCAGGGCGTCAAGGACACCAACCCGAACGCCAAGGTGCTGTCCGCCTACCTGACGCAGCCGCCGAACTTCGACGGTTTCTCCAAGCCCGACCTCGGCAAGGCCGCCGCGCAGGGCCAGCTCGACGCGGGTGGCGCCGACGTGGTCTACGCCGCCGCCGGTCTCGCCGGCTCGGGTGCCATCGAGGCCGCCGCCGCCAAGGGCAAGTGGGCCATCGGTGTCGACTCCGACCAGTACAACCAGGCCGGCCTGGCGAAGTACAAGGACGCCATCCTGACCTCGGTCACCAAGGACGTCTCGGACTCCGTCTTCGACCTGATCAAGTCGGTTCAGGACGGCAAGCCGGCCACCGGTGAGATCCGCTACGGCCTGGACAAGGACGGCGTCGGCCTGGCCGACTCCAACCCGAAGTACAAGGAGATGACCGACGTCGTCGCCGCGGTGGAGAAGGCCAAGGCCGACATCATCGCCAAGAAGATCACCGTCAAGACCGCCCCGTAAGGCCGTTCCTGACATGTAGTCGTGGTCTCCGGGGTCCGGGCAGCGGTCTCATTCGCTCCCGGGCCCCGAGCCGTGTATGAGTGACCTTGAGGTCTGTTGGCCTCAAGATTTCACTTCCGACAGTGCTACGCGCGTAGAAGCATCGTGGACGCGATACTTTCACTCCCCGCCCTGTCCCCCCTGCCTCCGCTCCTTCCGCGCCAAGGAGAGTGCGTCATCAACGCGTCCAGCCCGCCCCCCGCCGTAGAACTGCACGGCATCACCAAGCGCTTCCCCGGCGTCGTCGCCAACAAGGACATCGCGATCACCGTCCGCAAGGGCACGGTCCATGCCTTGATCGGCGAGAACGGCGCCGGCAAGTCGACCCTGATGAAGATCCTCTACGGCATGCAGAAGCCGGACGAGGGCACCATCGCCATCGACGGGGAGCAGGTCTCCTTCAGCAGCCCCGGCGACGCCATCGCCCGCGGCATCGGCATGGTGCACCAGCACTTCATGCTCGCCGACAACCTCACCGTCCTGGAGAACGTGGTCCTCGGCGGCGAGAAGCTGTACGGCATCGGTGCCAAGGCCCGTAAGAAGATCAAGGAGATCTCGGACTCGTACGGCCTCGGCGTGCGTCCCGACGCCCTGGTCGAGGACCTCGGTGTCGCCGACCGCCAGCGCGTGGAGATCCTCAAGGTCCTCTACCGCGGGGCCAAGATCCTCATCCTCGACGAGCCGACCGCCGTGCTCGTGCCGCAGGAGGTGGACGCGCTCTTCGACAACCTGCGCGAGCTCAAGGCCGAGGGCCTGACCGTCATCTTCATCTCGCACAAGCTGGGCGAGGTCCTGAAGGTCGCCGACGACATCACCGTCATCCGGCGCGGCACCACGGTCGGCACCGCGGACCCGAAGACCGCCACCACCAAGCAGCTGGCCGAGCTGATGGTCGGTTCCGAGCTGCCGTCGCCGGAGACCCGCGAGTCCACGGTGACCACCACCCCGATGCTGCGGGTCGACGGCCTGCGGCTGGCCGCGACCGACCCGGACGGCGTCGTCCGCGAGGTGCTGGCCGGCATCGACTTCACCATCCACAAGGGTGAGGTCCTCGGCATCGCCGGCGTCGAGGGCAACGGCCAGACGGAGCTCATCGAGGCCCTGATGGGCATGAGCATCCCCGACGGCGGAACGATCACGCTGGACGGCGCCGACATCTCCACCGCCCCGACGCGCACGCGCCGCGTGGCCGGGATCGGCTACATCCCCGAGGACCGCCACCGCCACGGCCTGCTGCTGGAGTCCTCCCTCTGGGAGAACCGCATCCTCGGCCACGTCACCGAGGCGCCCAACTCCAAGCGCGGCATCCTCGACCCGAAGGCGGCCCGCAAGGACACCGAGCGGATCGTGCGCGAGTACGACGTCCGCACGCCCGGCATCGAGGTCACCGCGGCCTCGCTCTCCGGCGGCAACCAGCAGAAGCTGATCGTCGGCCGCGAGATGAGCCACAACCCGAAGTTCCTGATCGCCGCCCACCCCACCCGCGGTGTGGACGTCGGCGCGCAGGCGCAGATCTGGGACGCGATCCGCGAGGCCCGCCGCGAGGGACTGGCGGTCCTGCTGATCTCCGCGGACCTGGACGAGCTGATCGGTCTGTCCGACACGCTGCGCGTGATCTACCGCGGCCGGCTGGTCGCGGACGCCGACCCGGCGACCGTCACCCCCGAGGAACTCGGCACCGCCATGACGGGCGCCGCCTCCGGGCACCTGGAAGCAACCGACAACCACTCCGCCACCGGCCCCGACGCGGGTGCCGCAACGCCGGAGGACGAGGCCCGATGAAGAAATTCGACAAGGACCGGCTGATCCTCGCTTTCGCCGGGCCCGTACTCGCGCTCGTCAGCGCCTTCGTGCTGACCATGATCGTGCTGGGGGCGACGGGCATCGACCCGATCGAGCCGCTGCGCCTCATGGTGGAGAACGCCGGTTACGAGGACGTCCAGGTCCTCATCGTGAACCAGGCGGGCACCTACTACCTGGCAGCCCTGGCCGTGGCCATCGGCTTCCGGATGAACCTCTTCAACATCGGTGTCGACGGCCAGTACCGCCTCGCCGCGATGATCTCCGCGCTGGTCGGCACCGCCGTCACGCTGCCCGGCCCGCTGCACCTGCTCGTGATCGTGCTCGTCGCCATGCTGACCGGTGCCTTCTGGTCCGGCATCGCGGGTGTCCTCAAGGCCAAGCGCGGGGTGAGCGAGGTCGTTTCGACGATCATGCTCAACGCCATCGCGACCAGCCTCATCGCGTGGCTGATCCTGCCGAAGAACCTCGGTGTCCAGCCGGCGGGCTCCAACGACCTGACCACCGGCGAGATCGCCGAGTCCGGCTGGTTCCCGGCCCTGTCGATCGGTGACGGCCTGGAGATCTACGGCTTCACCTTCGTGGCGTTCGCCCTCGGCGTCGTCTACTGGTTCACGCTCAACCGCACCCGCTTCGGCTTCGACCTGCGCGCCACCGGCGCCAGCGAGTCCGCCGCCCAGGCCTCCGGTGTGGACGCCAAGAAGATGATCATCACCTCGATGCTGATCTCGGGCGCGGTCGCCGGCCTGTCCGGCATGCCGCAGCTGCTGGGCGAGACCCACACGTACAACCTGTCCTTCCCCGTGGGTGTCGGCTTCACCGGCATCACCATCGCGCTGCTCGGCCGCAACAGCCCGGTCGGCATCCTCTTCGCCGCGTTCCTGATGTCCTTCATCGACAAGGCCTCGGCCTCGCTCGACACGGAGGGGTACGCGAAGGAGATCGGCACGATCATGAAGGGCCTGATCGTGATCGCGGTCGTCGTCTCGTACGAGCTCGTCCGCCGTTACGGCATCCGCCGCCAGCAGCAGAAGGTCGGCGAGGAACTGGCCGCAGGCCACGCCATCAAGACCGAGAAGGAGGTCGCGGCGTGAGCACCAGCACCGTTTCCGCGACGGCCGCCGCCCCGAAGAAGTCCGGCGGCCGCAAGAAGCTCACCCTGCCCTGGATCATGCTGATCGTCGCGGGTGGCCTCGCGCTGGTCTCCCTGGTCCGCCTGATCAGCGGGGCCAACGACCTGACCTCGGTCGGCCAGGTCTCGGGCGCCCTCTCGCTGGCCGTGCCGATCGGCCTCGCCGGCCTCGGCGGTCTGTGGGCCGAGCGCGCCGGTGTCGTCAACATCGGTCTCGAAGGCATGATGATCCTCGGCACCTGGTTCGGTGCCTGGGCCGGCTACCAGTGGGGCCCGTGGACGGGTGTCGCGCTCGGCATCCTCGGCGGCGCCGTCGGCGGCCTGCTGCACGCGATCATCACGGTCACCTTCAACGTGAACCACATCGTCTCCGGTGTCGCCATCAACATCCTGGCGCTGGGCTTCACCCAGTACCTGTCGAACTTCACGTTCGCCGACGCGCCGGGCGGCTCCTCCAAGCAGTCCCCGCAGGTCGAGCCGATCACCAAGATCACCGTGCCGGGGCTGTCGGACTGGATGTCCGACCTCCAGGGCAAGCACTGGTTCTTCGTCTCGGACCTCGCCGGCGTCATCGGCGGCCTGGTCACCGACATCTCGCTGCTGACGGTCCTCGCCCTGCTGCTGATCCCGGCCACCTGGTGGGTGCTGTGGCGCACCACCTTCGGCCTGCGGCTGCGCTCCTGCGGTGAGAACCCGGTCGCCGCGGAGTCGCTGGGCGTCAACGTCTACAAGTACAAGTACATCGCCGTGATCGTCTCGGGCGGCCTGGCCGGCCTGGGCGGCGTGTTCCTGTCCATCGTCGCCAGCCCCATCTACCAGGAGGGGCAGACCGGCGGCCGCGGCTACATCGGTCTCGCCGCGATGATCTTCGGTAACTGGATGCCGGGCGGCATGGCCATGGGCGCGGGCCTGTTCGGCTTCATCGACAGCCTCAAGCTGCGCGGTGGCGCCGAGAACGTCCACGCGATGCTGCTGCTGATCGCGATCCTGCTGGTGCTGGTCTGCGCCTGGCAGCTCTACAAGAAGAAGTACGTCCAGGCCGGCGTCTCGGCGGTCTTCGCCGCGCTGCTGTTCGTCTGGTACGCGGCGACGGACTCGGTGCCGAGCCAGTTCGTCGACGCGGCCCCGTACCTGACGACGCTGCTGGTGCTCGCCCTGTCGGCGCAGCGCCTGCGGATGCCGAAGGCGGACGGCCTGCCGTACCGCAAGGGCCAGGGCAAGTGACGCCGGCGCCCACCGTCGACTGGGAGGCCCTGCGCGAGGCCGCCCGGGACGCCATGTCCCGGGCCTACGCCCCGTACTCGGGCTTCCCCGTCGGGGTCGCCGCGCTCGTCGACGACGGCAGGACGGTCGTCGGCTGCAACGTGGAGAACGCGAGCTACGGGCTCGGGCTGTGCGCCGAGTGCGGCCTGGTCTCCTCCCTCCAGGCGACGGGCGGGGGCCGGCTGACGCACTTCACCTGCGTCGACGGCCGGGGTGAGATCCTCGTCCCGTGCGGCCGCTGCCGACAGCTGCTCTTCGAATTCGGCGGAGCGGAACTGCTGGTGGAGACCCCGAAGGGGATCCTTCCGCTGGCGGAGATGCTGCCCCAGGCCTTCGGGCCCGACCACTTGAGATAGCCGTGCCGACGGCCCTCCGCCCCCGGGCGGGGGGCCGTCGTACTTCCGCAAACCCCTCTCTCTATGCGCGTAGAAGGAAGCACCACATGGACGTCATCTCCGTCATCCGGACCAAGCGGGACCGCGGTGAGCTGAGCCCCGAGCAGATCGACTGGGTCATCGACGCGTACACCCGCGGTGTCGTGGCCGACGAGCAGATGTCCGCGCTGGCGATGGCCATCCTGCTGAACGGCATGAACCGCACCGAGATCGCCCGCTGGACCGCGGCGATGATCGCCTCCGGTGAGCGCATGAACTTCGACTCGCTCTCCCGGCCGACCGCCGACAAGCACTCCACGGGCGGCGTCGGCGACAAGATCACCCTGCCGCTGGCCCCCCTCGTCGCCGCGTGCGGCGCGGCCGTCCCGCAGCTGTCGGGCCGCGGGCTCGGCCACACGGGCGGCACCCTCGACAAGCTGGAGTCCATCCCCGGCTGGCGCGCGCTGCTCTCGAACGAGGAGATGATGCACGTCCTGGACACCACCGGCGCGGTCATCTGCGCGGCGGGCGACGGTCTGGCCCCGGCGGACAAGAAGCTCTACGCCCTGCGCGACGTCACCGGCACGGTCGAGGCCATCCCGCTCATCGCCTCCTCGATCATGTCCAAGAAGATCGCCGAGGGTACGGGTTCGCTCGTCCTGGACGTGAAGGTCGGCACCGGCGCCTTCATGAAGAACATCGAGGACGCGCGGGAACTGGCGCGGACCATGGTGGGCCTCGGCACCGACTCGGGCGTCAAGACCGTCGCGCTCCTGACGGACATGTCCACGCCGCTGGGCCTGACCGCCGGAAACGCGCTGGAGGTCCGCGAGTCGGTGGAGGTCCTGGCGGGCGGCGGTCCGGCGGACGTCGTCGAGCTGACCCTCGCGCTGGCCCAGGAGATGCTGGAGGCGGCGGGCATCAAGGACGCCGACCCGGCGAAGGCCCTGGCCGACGGCTCCGCGATGGACCACTGGCGCCGGATGATCGCGGCCCAGGGCGGCGACCCGGACGCGGCCCTGCCGGTGGCCCGCGAGCAGCACGTCGTCACGGCCCCGGCGTCGGGCGTCCTGACGCGCCTGGACGCGTACGGCGTCGGCGTCGGCGCATGGCGCCTGGGCGCCGGCCGCGCCCGCAAGGAGGACCCGGTGCAGGCGGGCGCGGGCATCGAGCTGCACGCGAAGCCGGGCGACACCGTCACGGCGGGCCAGCCGCTGATGACCCTGCACACGGACACCCCGGAGAAGTTCGAGTACGCGCTGGCCGCCCTGGAGGGCGGTTACGACATCGCTCCGGCGGGCACGGCCTTCTCCGCCACGCCGATCGTGCTGGACCGCATCGCCTGACCTGCGGCTTCTCCTTCGGGTGAACGGGACCGGTAGACCCTTGCCGGTCCCGTTCGGCATGCTGGGATCGGTGACGAAGCGATAGGAGCACACCATGAGCGCACTCGCAGTCGAGCACCAGCCACCGCGCGGTGACGACTGGGACTCGGTCGTCCGCCTCTGGGAGGAGATGGACGTGCCGAAGGGCTGCAAGGTGGAGATCATCGAGGGGATCGTCACCGTGGCACCACCACCCGTCAACAACCACAACTTGATCGCGGAATCGGTGCAACGCCGCCTGTACACGGTCATCCCCGAAGACTGGGGCGTCCACCAGACCCTCAACGTAGTTGTCCCGAGCCGCAGCGGTCTCTACATCCCGGACCTCGCGGTCGTGCCGAGGGAGACGGTCCCGGAAGGGGAGAACTTCGTTCCCGCGGCCGCCGCCGAGCTCGTCGTCGAGATCACGTCCAAGTCGAACGCTGTTAACGACCGCGTCTCCAAGCTGAACGGCTACGCTGCGGCGGGCGTACCGCTGTACCTGCTCATCGACCCGCATGCGACGGGCAGTCCCACCATCCACCTTTACGGCGAGCCCAGCGACGGCAAGTACCGCCTCCTGCACGCGGGCAAGTTCGGCGAGACCGTCCATCTCCCCGAGCCGTTCGACCTCGCCCTCGACACCTTCGGCTATCCCCGCCCGTAAACGAAGGTCGCCCCACCGGTGAGTTCCGGGCGCCGGGGGAGTCACCCCCTCGTGGAGATCGAACGATTCGTGCTGCCCGGACCTGCCCTGACGGCCCAGGACGCGGCCCTCCTGTGCTCGCGACTGACGGGGCTCTACGAGGCGGGGGCGCGGGCGGTGGTCTGCGACGCGGCCGCCGTCACCGTGCCCGGCCTCGCCGCCGTCGAGGTCCTCGCCCGGCTACGGGTGACCGCCCGCGGGCGCGGGGGCTTCGCCGTCACCGGGGCCACGCCTGACCTGCGCGTGCTACTGCACCTCGTAGGACTCGTCGAGCTCCTCGGGGAGGCCGAACAGCGGGAACCACCGGGCGGTGTCCAGGAAGGCGTTGAGCCCGGTGATCCTGCCGTCTGAGATCTCCAGGACCTGGAGCGCCCACGGAGTGTGACCCGGCCGCCCGTCCTCGCGCGGCCGGTACTGCCCGAAGGCCGGCATGCCGTTCGCGGTGGTCGGGATCAGGCGCGAGCCCTTGCACCCGATGCCCTGGTTCAGGTGCCAGGCCGCGATGTCCTCGTGGCCCTGGAGCCACAGGTCGAACGGCGGCATGGACAGCACCGCGTCCTCGTGGAGGAGCGTGGTGAGCCGGGTGATGTCGTACGCCTCGAAGGCGGACAGGTACTGCTCCAGCAGCTTCGCCTGCCCTTCGTCCAGCGGATCGGCGGCCTCGCTCTCGCGGATCCGGCTGCCGGCGAGGGTGGCCCGCGCCCGCTGGAGGGCGCTGTTCACCGAGGCCACGGTGGTGTCCAGCAGCTGGGCGACCTCGTCCGCCTTCCAGGCCAGCACCTCGCGCAGGATCAGCACCGCCCGCTGCTTCGCCGGCAGGTGCTGGAGCGCCGCGACGAAGGCCAGCCGGACGGACTCCTTGGCGAGGGCCATCTCCGCCGGGTCGGCGGTCTGCGGCAGCACGCGGCCGTCCGGGACCGGCTCCAGCCAGGTCACCTCGGGCCGCTCGCTCAGCACGGCGGAGGCCTGGTGCTGCGGGGCGGTCAGGTCCATCGGGCGGGCCCGCTTGGTGCCGGCCTTCAGCAGGTCCAGGCAGACGTTGGTGGCGATCCGGTACAGCCAGGACCGCAGCGAGGAGCGGCCCTCGAACTTCTCGTGGCTGCGCCAGGCGCGGATGTACGTGTCCTGCACCGCGTCCTCGGCGTCGAAGGACGAGCCGAGCATCCGGTAGCAGTAGCCGGTGAGCTCGACCCGGTACCGGTCCATCGCCGCATCGAGGTCCGTGGTGGTGGCGAGGTCGCTCATGTCCGTTGATCCCCCTGGTAGTTCCCGATACCCCGGAAACTACCGGAGGGGTCCGACAACGGCAGCCGGAAGCGCCGGGCCGCACCGGCCGCCGCTGATATGTCGACATCGAGTATCTTGACGTCAAGATTGATCTGGGGCAGGCTTCCGCCATGTATCTCGACATCGAGATACATGGCGGCGATGGGGAGGCCTGGAATGCGGCGCGGCGGGGAGATCCGGAAAGCACGGCGGGGGGAGCCCGGCCTGATCGCACAGCTGCGCCGGCCACCGGGGGGCCGCGACGCGCGGATCATGCTGCTCGCGCAGGCCCTGGACCGCGCGGGTACGGGCGTATGGGCCGCGTCCAGCGTCCTCTACTTCACCTTCATCGTCGGACTCGACGCCGGCCGGCTCGGCCTGCTGCTGGGCGCGGCCGGCGTGGCGGGCATCGCCGGATCACCTCTCGCGGGTCACCTCGCCGACCGGTTCCCCGTGCGCGCCCTGCTGATCGGCTGCCACCTGCTCCGCCTGGGCACCCTCTGCGCCCTGCTGGTGGTCACCGAATTCCACCTGCTGCTGCCCGTGTTCGCCCTCACCCACCTGGGAGACCGGGCGGCCAAGACCCTGGAGATGCTCTTCGCCACGAGGGTCGCGGGCGAGCGGCGCGCCACCTACCAGGCGTTGTCGCGCAGTTCGGCGAACGCCGGCTACGCCCTCGGCGCGGGCCTCGCCGCGATCGGCCTCGCCGTCGGGACCCGGGGCGCCTACCACGTCCTGATCCTGGCCAACGCGCTGTCCTTCCTGGCGGCCGCGGCCCTGGTGTGGCGCACCCGCGAGCCGCGCGGCCGCGGGCTCGTGGTCGCGCCGCCCACCGACGAGGAACAGGACCCCACGGCCCCGGGCGACCCGACGTCCGGGGCGGCGCCGGCCGTCCCGGACGGGCCGAGCCCCTGGCGCGACCGCGGCTACCTCCGGTTCGTCCTGCTGGACGTCCCGATGAACCTGGACGACTCGATCCTCAGCGTCGGCCTGCCGCTGTGGCTGGTGAGCCACACCACCGCGCCCCACGCCCTCATCCCCGCCTTCCTGGTCATCAACACCGTGCTCGTCGTCGCCCTCCAACTGCGCGTGTCGGCCAGGGTCCAGGGCGCCCGCCGGGCGACGGGAGCCGTCGCCTGGTACGGGCTGACGACCCTCGCCTGCTGCGTCCTGCTGGCCGCGGCCGCCGGGGGAGGGGTCTGGGCCGCCTCGGCGGCCCTGCTCGCCGCAGCGGTGCTGGGCACCGCCGCGGAGCTGATGCGGTCGGTGAGCTCCTGGGAACTGGCGGTCCGCCTCGCACCCCGCGAGGCGCGCGCCTCGTACCTCGGCGTGGCCGGCATGGCCCAGTCGGTCCAGAAGTCCGCGGGCCCGCTGCTGCTCACCGGCGCCGTGATGACCGCCGGCCCGGCGGGCTGGCTGGTCCTCGGAGCGGCGGTGGCCGGGCTGTCCCTCGTACAACGCCGGGCCAGCCTGCGGAGGTTGGACCGCCTGCACGCGGAGCCCGAGCGGGCTCCCGCCGGCTCGCCCCTCTGAACCCGCCGGCCCTCAGGTCCCGGGCTTGCGCCCGTAGACGTAGACGTCCTCGCCCTTGCCCAGCATGCTCCAGTAGGCCTTGGCGTCGGCGGGCCGCATGTTGACGCAGCCGCCCGAACCGGGCGGGTTCCACATGCTCTTGGCGGTCGAGTGGAAGGCGATGCCGCCGTCGAAGAACTGCGCGTAGGGCATCGGGACGTCGTAGATCGTCGACCAGTGGTCGATGCTGCGGTAGTAGATCTTCTTCAGGCCGGTCCGGGTCGGCGTGCCCTGCTTGCCGGTGCGGACCGGGACCGGGCCGTACGCCAGCGCGGCGCCGTCCTGGATCCAGCTGAGCTGCCGCGTCAGGTCGACGCAGGCGATCCGCCCGCGGTTCGTGGGGCAGTCGCCCCCCTTGTTCGGGGTGGTGCCCGCCGCCCGCTGGGCCAGGATCGTGCTCATCGTCTGCCAGGTCAGCGGCCCGGCGTACCCCTGGGCCGGGGCGATCCCGTGGCTCGACTGGAACGCCCTGACGGCCGCGCAGTCGGCCGCCGACTGCCTGCCGTCCGCGGGCCGCCCCAGGAACTGCTCCACCTGCCGCTGGTAGGGGCCCGTGGTCAGGTTGCAGGAGGCGGCCCGCGCCGGCTCGCCCGCCACGACCACCATCGGCAGGGCCAGCGCCAGCGCCGCCACCCCGCTCCACACCACCGTCGGCCGCTTACTTCGCCCGCGCGTCGTCCGCGCCCGCGTCCTCATCCGCGTCCTCATCGGTGTCCCCATCCGGTCCTCCCCTGTGCGCACGGCGTCTTCCCGGTGTTGCATGCCCGGAAAGCGAGCGGGGTCCGCGTGGACGGCGAGCGTAGATTTCGTCAGCGCGCGACCATCGCCCGCGACGGCATCCGCCGCCGCGCCTCCGGTGCCCGCTCCGCCCGCGCCGCATGAGACCCGTACAGGGTGATCGCCACGACCCCGAGCACCGCCAGCAGCGCGATGGCGACCGTGGCCGCCCAACCCGCCCCGTGGTACGCCAGGGCGCCCAGGGTGCCGCCGGCGCTGGAGCCGAGGTAGTACGCCGACTGGTAGAGCGCCGAGGCCTGCGCCCGGCCCGTCTTCGCCGTCCGGCTCACCGCGGCGGAGGCCACCGCGTGCCCGGCGAAGAAGCCCGCCGTGATCAGGACGAGCCCGGCCAGGACCGCCGCCAGGGACTCGGCCAGTGACAGCAGCAGCCCCAGCGCCGTGGTGGTGACGGCCAGGTACAGCGCGCCGCGCCGCCCCGTGCGGGCCACCAGCCGGCCGGCGGCCGCGGAGGAGACCGTACCGACCAGGTAGATCAGGAAGATCGACCCGACCACGCCCTGCCCGAGCGAGAACGGCTCGTCCACGAGGCGGTAGCCGATGACGGTGTACACCGCCCCGAAGACGGTCATGAACAGGGCGCCGATCCCGTACAGCCGCAGCAGCAGCGGATCGCGCAGGTGACCGCGGACGGTACGTCCCACCGCGCGCGGGTTCAGCGACGCGGGCCGGAAGAACCGCGCCCGGGGCAGCAGCACGAGGAAGGCCGCCGCGCAGGCCAGCGACATCAGCGCGACGGCGCCCAGACCGGCCCGCCAGCCCCCGAGCTGCGCAGCCCAGCCGGTGACGATGCGGCCGCTCATGCCGCCGATGGAGTTCCCCGCCACGAACAGGCCGATCGCACCCACCAGGGCCTTCGGCTTGACCTCCTCCGCCAGGTACGCCATCGCGGAGGCCGGGATACCGGCGATCGCCGCGCCCTGGACGGCGCGCAGCGCGATGAGCCACTCCAGGTTCGGCGCGAGGGGGATCACCAGCGCGACGCCCACGGCCACCACGATCGACCAGGTCATCATCCGGGTACGTCCGAACCGCTCGGACAGGGCGCTGAGCGGCAGGACGAACAGGGCGAGCGCGCCGGTGGCCGCGGACACCGTCCAGCTGGCCTGACCCGCCGTCACCCCGAAGCCGTCGGAGATCGCGGGCAGCAGCGCCTGGGTGGAGTAGAGGAGCGCGAAGGTCGCGAGTCCGGCGGCGAAGAGCGCGAGGCTCATCCGGCGGTAGCCGGGACGGCCGGGCTCCCGGCCCTCGGGGGAGGAGTCCAGGGACGACAAGGGGGAGGCACCCGTGGTGACGGGTGCCCCGGTATGAGCGGGAGGCATGGGTGAAACCCTAGGTGCGCCTTTTTGATGCGTCCAATGCACGGATTCGCGATAATCGATCCACTCACGCATCAGCACAGCTCAGGGCGGCGCATGTCGATGAACCGTTACGAAGAAGACTTGTCCGTGACACGTGTGCTGGCCCCGCGCCTCGCGTACTTCGCGGCCGTCGCCCGGCACGAGCACGTCACCCGCGCCGCGCACGAACTGGGCGTCCCCCAGTCCACCCTGTCGCGGGCCATGGTCCGCCTCGAAGAGGACCTGGGCGTCACGCTGTTCGCCCGCAAGGGCCGCACCGTCGCCCTCACCACGGCGGGCCGCACCTTCCTGGCCTCCACGGAACAGGCCCTCGACCAGATCGCCCGCGCCGCCGAATCCGTCCAGATGGACGCCGATCCCGCCTTGGGGAAGGTCGCCTTCGGCTTCCTGCACACCCTCGGATCCGAGACCGTGCCCGGCCTCATCCGCGCCTTCCGGGCCGACCACCCGCGCGTGCGCTTCTCCCTGGTCCAGAACTACGGCGAGGCCATGCTCGAGAAGCTCCGGGCGGGCGAGCTCGACCTCTGCCTCACCTCACCGCTCCCCGACGCCCCCGACCTCGTCGCCCGCCGCCTCGACGAACAGCGCCTGCGCCTGGTCGTCCCCGAGGACCACCGCCTCGCGGGGCGCAAGCGCATCCGCCTCGCGGAGGCCGCGGAGGAGGCCTTCGTCACCCTGGAGGCCGGCTACGGCCTGCGCCGCATCACCGACGACCTGTGCGCGGAGGCCGGGTTCACCCCCCGCGTCGCCTTCGAGGGCGAGGAGGCCGAAACCCTGCGCGGCCTGGTCGCCGCCGGCCTCGGGGTGGCGCTCCTGCCGCCCCCGGCCGTGGCCCGCCCCGGGGTGGTCGAGCTGACGGTCACGGCTCCGCGCGCCGCCCGCGAGATCGGCGTCGCCTGGCTCGACGGCCATCCCGACACTCCACCGGTGGCGGCGTTCAAACGCTTCCTGCTGTCCCGCAGAGGCTCCCTGATTCCGGAGCTCTAGACGTCCGGCAGGGCGTCCGGGGCGTCCGGTGTGGCCGGCGCGTCCGGTGTGGCCGGCGGCGGCGCCAGCAAGTAGCCCGCCTGGAAACGGGACTTGGCGCCGACCGCGCGCATGATCTCGGCGATGTGCCGCTGACAGGTCCGCTCCGACATGCCCAGGCGCCGCGCGATGACCCGGTCCTCCAGCCCCTCCGACAGCAGCCGGACGATCGTCTGCCGCAGCTCGTCCGAGAGCGACCGCGCCGCCTCCGGGCTCACCGAGGTCGGGAAGGGCTCGGCCCCCAGCCAGGAACGCTCGAAGGCCTCCGTCATGAAGTGCACGACGTTGGGCTCCCGCACCACCAGCGCCGCCCCGCTGTGGTCCGCCGCCGCCATGACCCCCGTGTGGCCGTCGAAGACCAGCATGCGCATCAGCCCGTCGCCCAGCGTCCGTACCTGGGCGCCCAAGGCCGTCACCCGCTCGACGTACGCCGCCGTGGGCCGCGAGTAGCGCGCCGTGTGCTGGTAGATCGTCCGCATCCGGACCCCGCGCGCCAGCAGCGACTCGTCGCGCCCGATCGACTCCTCCAGCGTCTCCAGCGGCCGGCCGCCGCCGGGCTGCGAGGTCAGCATCTCCTTCTCGCACGAGGCGACCAACTCCGCGATCAGTCCCCGTACGACGCCCAGTTCCGTAACCAGCTCCAGCCGCCCCGAGCCCCTCAGGTCCCGGTGCGCGCTCCCCGCCTCGTACGCGGGCACCAGCGCCTCCAGCCGCCCGCGCAGGCGGTCCATCTCGTCATGGGTCTCCCGTACGAGCAGGGCCAGCGGGGCCAGGGCCCGGGCCGCCGCGGCCCGGGGCGCGACGGCGCTCCACCGGTCCGGGCAGCCGTCGGGCGCCCGCTGGAGCAAGTGCGCCGCGGTCAGCTCCGCGATCGCGGCGGCCGCGCACGCCCCCAGGGCGCAGGTCGCCTCGGCCGTGTCGAAGGCGTGCCGCTCGACGGCGTACGCGTAGAGGCGCCGGGCCGCGGCGCTCAGCTCCCCGGCCGCCGCGGCCTTCCCGGCTGCCGCGGCCTTCCCGGCTGCCCCGGCCGTCCCGACTGCCCCCGCCGCCCCCGCGTGATCGACTCCCTCGGCTGGCATGTGCCCATTCGTCCCAATCTGTGGCTGTTCGTAAACCCCTCGTGTTCCCGCAAGGCGGCAAGACGACGCCTCAGATGGCGCTGTGGGCCGCCACCGAACCGGCACAGTGGCTGCACGGGGCGGACCTGGTGGTCGCGCCCGATCCACCGATGCCCTCCGACCGAGCGGGGGCGGAGCGGTGGGCGCGGACGGATCCGGCGCGACCACCGAGACCCAGGATGGACCCGCGACCCGCTACCCGCGCTCTGCGACCCGCCCCGGCCCGGTGGCCCGCGTCAGCCCGCCGGCTTCGCGTAGTCGGCGAATCCGGTCCAGTCCACGATCACGCAGGGCTCGTCGCCCAGCACCCAGGCGTCGTGCCCGGGCGGCACCCGCATGAAGTCGCCGGGCTCCAGTTCGGTGCTCTCCCCGTCGTCCATGACGACCTTCATGCGGCCGCTCACCACGTACCCCGTGTGGTTCGCCCGGCAGCTGTCCGTACCGGCCAGCGGCTTGACGTGCTCCGACCACTTCCAGCCGGGCTCGAATACGGAACGCCCCACGCCCGCGCCGCCGCTCGTCCCCAGCAGGTCCAGCCTGCCCTTGCCGTCCGCGAACGGCCGCGTCTCGTCGGCCTGGTCGAAGCTCCTGGACACCAGTCCGGACATGATGCATCGCCTCCGGGAGTGAAGGGCCCCGAGTCCTCGTTCTCACTGTACGCGCGGGGCCCGGGACTCACCCGCGCAGCGACCTGCCGAACCCCGAGGCCAGGGGCATCCGCAGGCCGAGCGGAGGCGGCGCGGCCAGGGCGTCCGTCACCGGCCGCGAGTACCGGCCCGAGAACACCGCCCCCATGACGAAGTCGACGGACAGCGCCACCACTTCCGCCTGGTGCTCGCGCAGCCCGTGCCCGTCCGAATGCACCTCGAACCGGCAGGTCGAACGATTCGCCTTCTTCGCCCGCGCCGCCAGCCGGAAGGAGGACTCCGGGTCGCTGCGCGCGTCGTTGGTGCCGTGCACGATCAGCACCTGCCGTCCCGACAGCTGTTTCACCGGTTCAGGGGAGTCCGCCGTGCCCCGCTCCTCCAGGCAAGGTGCCAGCGCCAGGACCGAGGTGACGGCGGTATGGCCCGCCGCCCGCAGTGCGGCCAGGCCCCCCGCGCCGAAGCCGGCCAGGCACACCGGCACGTCGCCGTACCGTCGCACCGCCTCGTCCGCCGCCCACCCCGCCTCCTCCTCGCGGGAAGAACCCCCGCCGTGGATGACGTGGTGCGTGACCAGTCCGTCCGTCCCGCCGGCCCGGACCAGCGCCCGCGCGAGCGGGCGCACCGGACCGGGGGACCATCGGGACGCCCCGGGGAGCAGGAGCACCACACCACTGACCGTCGATACCGAGCCGTTCGCGCCGGCCGCCCGCCCCAGGCGGGTCCCGCGCGCCGGCGGCGCATGCTGTGCCATGGCGGAACAGTCTCAGACCCGGAGGTGTACGCCATGGGTCCGTGCGGTCTCTGTTACATATCGGCGCTCGCGGCCGGTGCCCGCTCTACGCGCGTAGGAGTTAGAGTGCGCAGATGACGAGCGAGACCCCCAACCTGCCCACCCCGGATCAGATCCGCCGCTCCCCGAAGGTGCTCCTGCACGACCACCTCGACGGTGGACTGCGCCCCGGGACCATCATCGAGCTGGCGCACAAGGCCGGCTACGAGAACCTTCCCGAGACCGAGGCCGACAAGCTCGGCATCTGGTTCCGCGAAGCCGCCGACTCCGGTTCCCTCCCGCGCTACCTGGAGACGTTCGCGCACACCTGCGCCGTCATGCAGAGCAAGGAGGCCCTCTTCCGCGTGGCCTCCGAGTGCGCCCAGGACCTGGCCGAGGACGGCGTGGTGTACGCCGAGATCCGCTACGCGCCCGAGCAGCACCTCGAAGGCGGCCTGAGCCTCGAAGAGGTCGTCGAGGCGGTCAACGAGGGCTTCCGCGAGGGCGAGCGCCGCGCGCGGACCAACGGCAACCGCATCCGCGTCGGCGCCCTGCTGACCGCGATGCGCCACGCCGCCCGCGCCCTGGAGATCGCGGAGCTGGCCAACCGCTACCGCGACAACGGCGTGGTCGGCTTCGACATCGCCGGCGCCGAGGCCGGTTTCCCTCCCACCCGCCACCTCGACGCCTTCGAGTACCTCAAGCGGGAGAACAACCACTTCACCATCCACGCGGGCGAGGCCTTCGGCCTGCCGTCGATCTGGCAGGCCCTGCAGTGGTGCGGCGCCGACCGCCTCGGCCACGGTGTGAAGATCATTGACGACATCGAGGTCGCGGCCGACGGTTCGGTGAAGCTGGGCCGCCTGGCCTCGTACGTCCGGGACAAGCGCATCCCCCTGGAGATGTGCCCGACCTCGAACCTGCAGACCGCCGCTGCCGCCTCGTACGCCGAGCATCCGATCGGTCTGCTGCGCAAGCTGCACTTCAGGCTCACGGTCAACACCGACAACCGCCTGATGAGCGGCACCAGCATGAGCCGCGAGTTCGAGCACCTGGTGGACACCTTCGGCTACACGCTGGACGACATGCAGTGGTTCACCGTCAATGCGATGAAGTCCGCGTTCATTCCTTTCGATGAACGACTGGCCATGATCAACGAGGTCATCAAGCCCGGTTATGCGGAGCTGAAGTCGGAGTGGCTGTTCCAGCAGACCGCTTCCACCAGCGGTTCTGTTTCGGCGTAGGCCAAAGCATCGCGTACTGAAAGCGTCCGGGAGAGGCAATTCCCGGGCGCTTTCTCGTATTTAATGATGTTTGCGGGCGGGGGTTTGAAGTGACTAGTTTGCGGAGCCGCTCAATTCCCCGTCGCAAGGACACGTTTTCATGAAGCAGTCAGCTGCCAAGACCCTCGGTGTCGCCGTTCTCGGCGCCGCCTTCGCCGCCGTTGCCGCCGGTACCGCTTCGGCCGCCGTCCCCGCCATCGGAGTCACCGACGTGCTGGGCCAGGCCACGGGCGCCCTCCAGGGTGTCACCAGCCAGCAGCAGGTGAGCCAGGACGGCCAGGAGTCGAGCGACCCGGCCGCCGCCCTCGCCCCGGTGACCAGCCTGGTCGGCGGTCTGCCGCTGAGCAACCTCGGCGGCTGATCCGTACGCGACCTCGTACGGGAAAACGTACGCGTGCACACGTGGCGCACACCCCTTCGAACGGGTGGGCGCCACGTCGTGCCGTGTGCCACGATCACGACCAACTGCCGCTACAGCACTGGGTATGAGGTTCTCGGTCATGCGCATGAAGGTACGAGCGACGATGGTCGCACTGGTCCCCGCCCTGCTGTGCGCGGCCGTGGGATGCGGCGGTGCGGACACCCCCGCCAGCGGCAAGGACCCGGACCCCCAGGGCTCCGCGGACCGGGCCTCCGGCGTGCCCGGCGCCCCGGCGGCATCCGGATCACCCGGACCGGCCGCGCCGAAGACCGGCGGTAGCAAGCTGGAGCGGTCCGCGCTGGAACAGGGCGACCTGCCCGGCTACCAGATCTCCGCCCAGGGCAAGAACCCCAACGCCCCCGACGGCCAGCCGCAGGCGGACAAGAAGGCCTGCCAGCCCCTGGCCGACATCATGGGCGACAAGCCGGACCCGGCCGCGCGCGAGACCGTCAACCGGGGCGTCGGCTCCCAGAAGCAGGTGGGACTCGCCGTCTCCGCCTCCGTCAGCTCCTACGCCGAAAGTGACGCCAAGGCGCTGATGTCCCGGCTCAAGAAGGCCGTCGCCGCCTGCGGTTCGGGCTTCTCGGCCACCGTCGAGAAGCAGACCGGCAGCTACCGCGAGGTGCGGGCCACCGACTACCGCACGGCCGGCGACGAGAGCGTCAGCTGGACCACGACGGCGGTCGCCGAGGGCGTCTCGGCCCACGTCCACCTGGTCGTCGTGCGCGAGGGCGACACCGTCGTGCGGCTGATGGCCCTCAATGTGGCGGCGGCCGAGCAGAAGACCCGGGTGCCGCAGGAGGTCACCGACAAGCAGCTGGACAAGGTCCGCAAGGCCGGCTGACCGGGTCCGACGGGTGGCTGACCGGTCCCGCCGCCCTCCACGGGGCGGCCGCCGCTCACCAGGCCGTGGAGACGGGCTTCTCGTTCGGCAGCAGCACCCACAGGGCTATGTAGATCAGGAACTGCGGGCCGGGCAGCAGGCACGAGACGACGAAAATGGCGCGCATCGTGTTCGCGGAGATACCGAACCGCTTGGCCAGTGCGGCGCAGACTCCACCGATCCAGCGGCCGTCACGGGGGCGGACAATGGCGCTCATGAGGTTCTCCTTCATCGGGAATCGGGAATCGCCGGTAAGACCTGCACGGCCTCGCGATATCTCAATACTCCCGCTGGACCGCTGAGAGGACGTCGGTCCACGGGCCGAGCCCGACCCTGGAAATCCTCGGGGTGCTCCCCTGATAAGCCGCACGTGAACGCCGCAGCCGGGCCCGCAGGGCGGGGACGACGGCCGCGTGCGCGAGGAGCACGCCGAGCGTGTTCAGCAGCACCGAGTCCACGTCCACGACCTGGCCGGGGACGCCGGTCTGGAGCATCGCGATGCTCAGCGAGACCAGCGCGCCCGCGGCGGCGGTCCGGGCCAGCGAGGCCCACGCGGACAGCGTCGACAGGGCGAGCCGCCCGCTGACCATCGGCAGCAGCACCCCGAGCGGGGCCAGCAGCGCCAGACCCTCGCTGATGCGCCGGACGGCCTCCAGCGGCCCCTGGGCCAGGTCGGTCCGGATCCCCTCCAGGGGAGTCAGATTGGCCGCCGCGGCCCAGGGCACGTCGAGCGGCCGCAGAGTCAGCCACCCGACGACCAGGAGATGGGCGACCAGCACGGCCCCGGCCATGAGTCGCAGACGAAGGTGGACGGCGGTGGCGGTGGCGGCGCTTCCGCCGGCCTCATTGCGCTGCACACCTGCGAGGACGCACCACCCGGTAGCGCTGGTTCCGCCCTCGCGGGCGGTGTGGCGGGGCGCACTCGACGCGAAGACGGCCCAGGTCAGCGGGTGGAGAGCAGCACGATCAGGAGCAGCGCGCCGATCAGGGCGGGCGCGATGATCTCGTACGACCAGCTCACGCGGACGCTGCCCTGGGCGCCGGCCCGCGAGGCGCCGCGCTCGGCCAGTTCCTGGAGCTGGTCCACGATCCGGTCCGCGCTGGCCCGCTGCGGCTCCGGCGGGGCGACCCGCCTCTCGCCCGGGACGCTCTGGCTCCGGTTGGCCTTCAGCCGCTGCCGGTTCGCCTTCTTGCGCTCCCGCAGTGAGACGGGCACCGACCACAGCTGGTACTTCGAGCCCTCGGCCAGCACCTCCGCCGAGTACCCGGCGCGGACCGCGTCCACGGCCGCCCAGGGCAGCTCGATGATCCGGAAGGGGTTGCGCACGCGCATGCGGTCGTCATTGGCGAACACGGCGGGCCGGATGGTGAAGGCCACGATCAGCGGTACGGCGAGCAGCGCCGTCGACAGCGCGATCCACGGTGTGCCACCGGAGCCCCGCAGCACGGCGTCACCGCAGAGCCAGGCGGTCAGCGCGAGCAGCAGTACCCCCGAGACGACGCCCATGGAGGAGCGGTAGACGCGGTCGTCGTAGACCGGCTCATCGGTCGGCTGCTGCTGGCTGCTCATGGGGTCGATTCTGCCCCACGCCGTCTCAGCCCACGAGATCGGCGTACAAGATGATGTTGTCCGGCCGGTGGCCGTCCCTGATCTCGCCGCCGCAGGTGATGACGCGCAGCTCGGGGCGGGCGGTGTCCCCGTACACCTTGGCGGTGGGGAAGTCCTTCTTCGCCACCTGCTCCAGCTCGCGGACGCGGAAGACGGCCGTGGTGCCGTCCGCCCGGGAGACCGAGATCTCCGCGCCGGTGCGCACGCGCGACACGTCCTTGAGCACGGCCGGGCCGCGGGCGGTGTCGAAGTGGCCGATCAGCACGGCGGGACCGGTCTCACCGGGCGTCACGCCCTTGGTGTACCAGCCGATCTTGTCCCCGTCGGCCACGGAGGGCACCTCGACGGCGCCGTCGCCGGTCAGCCCCAGCCGCAGCACCGGGGAGGTGTCCACCCCGGCCGCCGGGATCCGTACGCGCACGGGCGCGGAGGCGGGCAGCGGCGCGGCCGGTACGGGGGCCGGCGCGGTCGTGGGCGTGACGGCGGGCGGGGCCGCGGGCGGGGTGGGGGCCGTGGCGGTGGCCGGGTCCGCGGGCGGGACGGGGGCCGCGGCCCCGCCGCAGCCGGTCAGGGCGGCCGAGAGCAGGGCGGCGGCGAGCAGGGGGCGTACGCGGGGGGCCATGGGATGCTCCGGGAACGGGCCCCGGCGGGCCACCGCGAAGGTGGCCCGCCGGGGGTGGGACGGGAAGGCGCGGGCGGCTTCGGCTCGGCGTCGGCGCCGGCGCCGGGGCCGACTCAGCGCTGGGCGCCGGGGCGGCGGCGCAGCAGCAGGGCCGCTCCGAGGCCCGCGAAGATCGCGACGAGGCCGGTGCCGGCGAGGGCCGTCATGGTGTCGTCGCGGTCCTCGGCGGGGAGCTCGGCGCCCGCGGCGACCCCGCCCCGGGGGACGACGGTGGTCTGACCGGCCGTCTGCGCCTTCGGGGCGCTGGGGACGGTGGAGGCGGAGGGCTCGGCGGTCGGCCCGGCGGTCGGCTGCGCGACCGGGGCCTCGTCCTTGAAGGCGTAGGTGAACCTGCAGCCCTCGGGCAGCTCCGGGAAGCGCGCGGTCTCCACGGGGGACTGCCCGCCGGGGGTGTCGTAGCGCAGCTGCGGCTCGGCCGAGCCGGGGTTCACGATGCGGGCCCCGGTGCGGTCGCCCTTCTCCAGCGCGGGGCTGGTGCGGGTCAGCTTCTTGTACGCGTTCCCGGTCGCGCCGTCGACCAGCTGCACCTCCGGCCCGTCGGGGGTGGTGCGCAGGTCGCCGAGCAGGCCGCCGCCGAGGGCGAGCCGGACGGTGCCGGAGACGCACGCGGCTCCCTGGTCGCCGCCCCCGCCGGCCACCGGCAGCGGGAAGGACCTGGTGGCGCCGTCCTGGGTGACCGTGAGGACCGGGGCGGTGGTGTTCCCCTTGGTGAGCTCCAGCTCCAGGCCGTTCACCGTCTGCGTGAGGTTCATGCGGCTCAGCGTGGCCAGCACGCGGAACATGTAGTGGTCGCCCGGCTTCCAGTCCGGCCCGACGGCGCGGATCCAGGCCTCCGGACCCTCCGCCTTGTTGCGCAGCACCGCGACCAGGCCCTCACCGATGTAGACCGGCGTCCCGGTGAAGCGGTCGGGGTCGGTCTCCGGGGCGACCGGCACGGACTGCGGGCCGGCGGTGGCGGCAGTGGCTGAGGTGGCTGAGGTGGTGGCTGTGGCGGCGTACGCGGCGCCCGCGGCGGGGGCGAGGAGCGCACCGGCGAGGACGGCGGCGGCGAGGGATGCACGGAGGGCGGTACGCATAACGACTCCTGGACAGCAGGTCTCGGAAGGGGAGGAGAGCCGCATGCCGCGTTTTTCTCTGTCGGGATTTCGTCCGGATGAGCTTCCGGCGGGCTGCTGGGAAGAAATCTATTGATCTTGTACCTGTGGATGATCGCCCTCCTGTCATGGACGTGTAACGGCCATCGGAGGTGTCGATTCCGCACCGGAACGAACGAGGGGGGTGACAGGTCGCTACGCGCGTAGATATGCTCATCTGGTGACCATGCCCACCACCCTCACCGCATTCGCTGACGTGACGACGTCCGACAGTGCGCTGCGCCGCTTCCTGCACGGGCTGCCCGGCGTAGACGCAGTCGGCCTGGAGGCCCGCGCGGCCTCCCTCGGCACCCGTTCGATCAAGACGACGGCCAAGGCGTACGCCATCGACCTGGCCATCTCGATGATCGACCTGACGACGCTGGAAGGCGCGGACACCCCGGGCAAGGTCCGGGCGCTGTCCGCCAAGGCCGTCCACCCCGATCCGACCGACCGCACGACCCCGATGACGGCCGCCGTCTGTGTCTATCCCGACATGGTGGCCACCGCGAAGGCCGCGCTGAACGGCGCCGACGTCAAGGTCGCCTCCGTCGCCACCGCCTTCCCGGCCGGCCGCGCCGCCCTGCCCGTGAAGCTCGCGGACACCCGTGACGCCGTCGCCGCCGGAGCCGACGAGATCGACATGGTCATCGACCGTGGAGCCTTCCTCGCCGGCCGCTACCTGGAGACCTACGAGCTGATCAAGGCGATCAAGGAGGCCTGCGTCCGCGAGGACGGCAGCGCCGCCCGCCTGAAGGTCATCTTCGAGACCGGCGAGCTGTCGACCTACGACAACATCCGCCGCGCCTCCTGGATCGGCATGCTCGCGGGCGCCGACTTCATCAAGACGTCGACCGGCAAGGTGGGCGTCAACGCCACCCCGGCGAACACGCTGCTCATGCTCGAAGCCGTCCGCGACTTCAAGGCGCAGACTGGAATCCAGATCGGCGTGAAGCCGGCCGGCGGCATCCGCACCACCAAGGACGCGATCAAGTTCCTGGTCGTGGTCAACGAGACCGTGGGCGAGGACTGGCTGAGCAACCACTGGTTCCGCTTCGGAGCCTCCAGCCTGCTCAACGACCTGTTGATGCAGCGCCAGAAGCTGAGCACCGGCCGTTACTCCGGTCCCGACTACGTGACGGTGGACTGATCACCATGGCATCCCTCTTCGAGTACGCACCGGCTCCCGAGTCCCGCTCGGTCGTCGACATCGCCCCCTCCTACGGGCTCTTCATCGACGGCGAGTTCACCGACGCCGCCGACGGCAAGGTCTTCAAGACCGTCTCCCCGTCGTCCGAGGAAGTCCTGGCCGAGGTCGCCCAGGCGGGCGCCGCCGACGTGGACCGGGCCGTCAGGGCCGCCCGCAAGGCCTTCGAGAAGTGGTCCGCGCTGCCGGGCTCCGAGCGCGCCAAGTACCTCTTCCGCATCGCCCGGATCATCCAGGAGCGCAGCCGCGAGCTGGCCGTCCTGGAGACCCTGGACAACGGCAAGCCGATCAAGGAGACCCGCGACGCGGACCTCCCGCTGGTCGCCGCGCACTTCTTCTACTACGCGGGCTGGGCCGACAAGCTCGACCACGCGGGCTACGGCCCGAACCCGCGCCCGCTCGGCGTGGCCGGCCAGGTCATCCCCTGGAACTTCCCGCTCCTGATGCTCGCGTGGAAGATCGCCCCGGCGCTCGCCACCGGCAACACGGTCGTGCTCAAGCCCGCCGAGACGACCCCGCTCTCCGCCCTGTTCTTCGCGGACATCTGCCGCCAGGCGGGCCTGCCCAAGGGTGTCGTCAACATCCTCACCGGCTACGGCGACGCGGGCGCGGCCCTCGTCGAGCACCCGGACGTCAACAAGGTCGCCTTCACCGGCTCGACGGCGGTCGGCAAGGCCATCGCCCGCCAGGTCGCCGGCACCGACAAGAAGGTCACGCTGGAGCTGGGCGGCAAGGGCGCCAACATCGTCTTCGACGACGCGCCCATCGACCAGGCCGTCGAGGGCATCGTCACGGGCATCTTCTTCAACCAGGGCCAGGTCTGCTGCGCGGGCTCGCGCCTGCTGGTCCAGGAGTCGATCCACGACGAGCTGCTGGACTCGCTCAAGCGCCGCCTCTCCACGCTGCGCCTGGGCGACCCGCTCGACAAGAACACCGACATCGGCGCGATCAACTCCGCCGAGCAGCTCGCCCGGATCACCGCGCTCGCCGAGACCGGCGAGGCGGAGGGCGCCGAGCGCTGGTCCCCGGCGTGCGAGCTGCCGTCCGCCGGCTACTGGTTCGCCCCGACGCTCTTCACGAACGTCACCCAGGCGCACACCGTCGCCCGCGACGAGATCTTCGGCCCGGTGCTGTCCGTACTGACCTTCCGCACGCCCGACGAGGCCGTGGCCAAGGCCAACAACAGCCAGTACGGCCTGTCCGCCGGCATCTGGACGGAGAAGGGCTCGCGCATCCTCGCGGTCGCGAACCAGCTCCGCGCGGGTGTGGTGTGGGCCAACACGTTCAACAAGTTCGACCCGACCTCGCCCTTCGGCGGATACAAGGAGTCGGGCTTCGGCCGCGAGGGCGGTCGCCACGGCCTGGAGGGCTACCTCGATGTCTGAGACGACCACGCGTCTGAACGTCTTCAAGACCTACAAGCTGTACGTCGGGGGCAAGTTCCCCCGCTCCGAGAGCGGCCGGGTGTACGAGGTGACGGACTCAAAGGGCAACTGGCTGGCCAACGCCCCGCTGTCGTCGCGCAAGGACGCGCGGGACGCGGTCGTCGCGGCCCGCAAGGCCTTCGGCGGCTGGTCGGGCGCGACCGCGTACAACCGCGGGCAGATCCTCTACCGCATCGCCGAGATGCTGGAGGGCCGCCGCGAGCAGTTCGTCCGCGAGGTCGGCGAGGCCGAGGGCCTGTCCAAGTCCAAGGCCGGCGCCGTCGTCGACGCGGCCATCGACCGCTGGGTCTGGTACGCGGGCTGGACCGACAAGATCGGCCAGATCGTGGGCGGGGCCAACCCGGTCGCGGGGCCGTTCTTCAACCTCTCCACCCCCGAGCCGACCGGTGTCGTCACGGTCGTCGCCCCGCAGGGCTCGTCCTTCCTGGGCCTGATCTCGGTGATCGCCCCGGTGATCGCGACCGGCAACACGGCCGTGGTCGTCGCGAGCGAGAAGTCCCCGCTCCCCGCCCTCTCCCTGGGCGAGGTGCTGGCCACCTCCGACCTGCCCGGCGGCGTGGTCAACATCCTGTCCGGCAAGGCCTCCGAGATGGGCCCGCACCTCGCGTCCCACCAGGACGTCAACGCGATCGACCTGGCGGGCGCGGACACCGCGCTGGCCAAGGAGCTGGAGATCGCCGCGGCGGACAACCTCAAGCGCGTCCTGCGTCCACAGCCTGTGGACGACTGGACCGCCGACCCGGGCACGTCCCGGATGACGGCGTTCCTGGAGACGAAGACCGTCTGGCACCCCACGGGTTCGCTGGGCGCGGGCGGGTCCTCCTACTAGGACCCGCCGAGGGGGCGCGGAGCGCCCTCCAGAGACCGGCCCCGACAGCCGTCCCCCCGCGCTGTCGGGGCCTTCTCGTGTCCGCTGCTACTGGGGGAGCACCGGCCCGAGCAGTGAGGTGACCGCGGCGGTGGGCAGCTCGCCGACCGACGGCCCCTGGGTCAGGACGCCCGTGACCATGCCGGTACCGACCGCGGGGAAGTCCGCGACCTTGGTGGCCACGCCGTTGTCGAGCGGGTCCACGCCGGTGTGGGCCAGCGGATTCACCTTCAGGTTCGCGATCGGGTCCGTGACGCCCGCGAGGGCCGCCGGGACATCGAGTTCAGCGGCCTGCGCACCGCCGGCGGCGAGCGCCAGGGCCGCGCCGGCCATCGAGACCGTCAGGCCCGCGCTGCGGAGCCGGTTCGGTACGGAAGGGGCTGCGTGACGTGCCATGGGGTTCCCGCCTGAGGTCGTAGTCGCGTGCGCACGCAGCGTAGTGGAGGTGTGATCCTGGATACCAACCGGTCACCGGGAGGATCCCCTACCCGGGGGAATGGTTCAGACTGGTGTCCCGTGAGCTGTTCTTCTCCTTCGCCGACCCGCGTCGTCCTGCTGACCGGTCCGTCGGGATCCGGAAAATCCTCGCTGGCCGCCCGTTCCGGGCTGCCCGTGCTGCGCCTCGACGACTTCTACAAGGAAGGCGACGACCCCACCCTCCCGACGGTCGCGGGCAGTTCCGACATCGACTGGGACTCGCCGGGGTCGTGGGACGCGGACGTCGCCGTCGCGGCCATCGCCGAGCTGTGCCGCACGGGCCGCACCGAGGTCCCGGTCTACGACATCGCGACCAGCTCCCGCACGGGCACGGAGGCGCTGGACATCGCCCGCACCCCCCGCACGCCGCTGTTCATCGCGGAGGGGATCTTCGCCGCGGACATCGTGGCCCGGTGCCGGGAGCTGGGGCTGCTCGCCGACGCCATCTGCCTGCGCGGGCGGCCGTCGACCACCTTCCGGCGGCGCCTGGCCCGTGATCTGCGCGAGGGCCGCAAGTCGGTGCCGTTCCTGCTGCGCAGGGGCTGGCGGCTGATGCGCGCCGAACGGGGCATCGTGGCCCGCCACGTCGCGCTCGGCGCGCACGCCTGCGGCCGCGACGAGGCGCTGGGCCGCCTGGCCGCCGCTGCGGCGGGCCGCCACCGCACGGCCGCGGCGGCTTAGGGGGTCCGGCGGCGGCGCGCCGGACCCGCGCACCCGAAAGCGCGGCACCCGTACACGCCGAAGCGCGGGACCAGTCGGACCCCCGGCCGACCGATCCCGCGCTTCTCCCCCCATGGCCACCGTCCCACCCCCGCGGGACGGCCCCCCGGCCATTGGTCCGTCAGGCGACGAGCTCCTCGAAGGACTCCGCCTCGTCGGCGCCGAAGCTCAGCGCCTCGTCGTCCCGCAGGCGCCGCAGCGAGCGCCAGATGCTCGACTTCACCGTGCCGACGCTGATCCCGAGGATCTCCGCGATCTCCGGGTCGGTGCGGCCCTCGTAGTAACGCAACACCAGCATCGTGCGCTGCGGCTCCGGGATGCGGGCCAGCGCCTGCCACAGCACCGCGCGCAGTTCCGTACCGCGCATCGCGTCCGTGTCGGAGACCGTCTCCGGCAGCTCCTCCGTCGGGTACTCGTTCAGCTTGCGCCGCCGCCACGCGCTGATGTGCAGGTTGGTCATGGTGCGACGCAGGTAGCCGCCGACGGCCGCCTTGTCGCTGATCCTGTCCCAGGCGCGGTACGTGGAGAACAGCGCGCTCTGCAGCAGGTCCTCGGCTTCGTAACGGTCGCCGGTGAGGTGGAAGGCCGTGGCGTACAGGGCGGCCCGGCGCTCCTGGACGTACGCCGTGAACTCCGCCTCGGACGTGGCCGACGGGGTGGTGGACGGCGCGGACTGTCCGGACTGCGCGGACTGTGCGGGAACCGCCTGGTACTGGTTTGCGTCAATGGCTACGACGTGGGCCGGCCGGGGACGGGCGACCGCCACCGTACGGACACCCGCCCGGCGGTTCACATCGTGCAGCCGCGTGACAATCGCGCTGGTGGTGGTGCTGTGCAGCGTGTTCATCTCGCGCCCCCCGTCGTGGAGTGTGTCTGCTTCGGTCCGTTGTGCGTTGACAGAAGCCTGCCCGGCGGACTTAACCGGGGTGTCCGTCGACTGTCACAGGCCTGTCACAGCGACCCGTGTGAGATCTCCGTAAAGATCGCGTCCTTCTGACGGTCGAACTCCGGACGGCCGATGGGACAGAATGAGCCCGTGCCCTTCCTGTTGCTGATCGAGGACGACGACGCCATCCGCACGGCCCTCGAACTCTCCCTGTCCCGCCAGGGTCACCGTGTGGCCACTGCGGCGACGGGCGAGGACGGCCTGAAACTGCTCCGCGAGCAGCGGCCGGATCTGATCGTGCTGGACGTGATGCTGCCCGGGATCGACGGCTTCGAGGTGTGCCGGAGGATCCGCCGCACCGACCAGCTGCCGATCATCCTGCTCACCGCGCGCAGCGACGACATCGATGTTGTCGTGGGCCTGGAGTCCGGGGCCGACGACTACGTGGTCAAGCCCGTCCAGGGCCGGGTCCTCGACGCCCGCATCCGGGCCGTGCTGCGCCGCGGCGAGCGCGAGTCGAGCGACTCCGCCAGCTTCGGCTCCCTCGTCATCGACCGGGCCGCCATGACGGTGACCAAGAACGGCGAGGACCTCCAGCTCACCCCGACCGAGCTGCGGCTGCTGCTCGAACTGAGCCGCCGGCCCGGGCAGGCGCTGTCGCGCCAGCAGTTGCTGCGCCTGGTGTGGGAGCACGACTACCTCGGTGACTCGCGGCTCGTCGACGCCTGCGTGCAGCGGCTGCGGGCCAAGGTCGAGGACGTGCCGTCCTCGCCCACCCTGATCCGTACCGTCCGGGGCGTCGGCTACCGCCTGGACTCCCCGCAGTGATCCGCGCGTTGCTCGCGGGCCGGCGCTGGACCAGCCTGCGGCTGCGGCTCCTCTTCGTCTTCGCGCTGGTGGCCCTGACGGCGGCGGTGTCCGCGTCCGGGATCGCGTACTGGCTCAACCGCGAGGCGGTCCTCACCCGTACCCAGGACGCCGCGCTCGGCGACTTCCGGCAGGAGATGCAGAACCGGGCCGCCGCGCTGCCCGGCGACCCCACGCCGGAGGAACTGCAGCGCACCGCCGAGCTGATGGCGGGCAGCAGCCCCGGCTACAGCGTGCTGCTGGTCCACGAGGGCAAGGACAAGCGCCCGCTGTTCGGCGCGGCCGGACCCGACTCCTTCGGGCTGGCCGACGTACCGAAGTCCCTGCAGGACGCGGTGAACGACCGGCAGAAGACGACCTCGGCCAACGACTCCGAGTACCACGTGTACTGGCAGCGGACGAAGCCGCGCGGCAACCCGTACCTGGTCGGCGGGACGCGGATCGTGGGCGGCGGGCCGACCGGCTACATGTACAAGTCGCTCGCCCAGGAGCGGGACGACCTCAACGCGCTCGCCTGGTCGCTGACGATCGCGACCGGCCTCGCGCTGCTCGGCTCCGCGCTGCTCGCGCAGGCGGCGGCCAGGACCGTGCTCAAGCCCGTGCAGCGGCTCGGTGACGCGGCGCGGCGCCTCGGCGAGGGCGAACTGGACCACCGGCTGGACGTCTCGGGGACCGACGAACTCGCCGATCTGTCGCACACCTTCAACAAAACGGCGGAAGCGCTGGAGAAGAAGGTCGCCGACATGAGCGCGCGGGAGGAGGCGAGCCGGCGCTTCGTCGCGGACATGTCGCACGAACTGCGCACGCCGCTGACCGCTCTGACGGCGGTGTCCGAGGTGCTGGAGGAGGAGGTCGACGACCTCGATCCGATGATCGCACCAGCGGTGGCGCTGGTCGTCAGCGAGACCCGGCGCCTCAACGACCTGGTGGAGAACCTGATGGAGGTCACCCGCTTCGACGCGGGAACGGCCCGGCTGGTGCTGGACGACGTGAACGTCGCCGACCAGGTCACGGCCTGCATCGACGCGCGCGCCTGGCTCGACGCGGTCGAACTCGACGCCGAGCGGGGCATCGTGGCCCGGCTCGACCCGCGCCGTCTCGACGTCATCCTCGCGAACCTGATCGGCAACGCGCTCAAGCACGGCGGCTCGCCCGTGCGGGTGTCGGTGGCCGTGGAGGGGGAGTGGCTGGTGATCGCGGTCCAGGACAACGGTCCGGGCATTCCCGAGGAGGTGCTCCCCCACGTCTTCGACCGCTTCTACAAGGCGAGCGCGTCACGGCCGAAGTCGGACGGGAGCGGGCTGGGCCTGTCGATCGCCATGGAGAACGCGCACATCCACGGCGGCGACATCACCGCGGCGAACGTGGCGGGCGGCGGTGCGCTGTTCACGCTGCGGCTGCCGGTGGACGTGGGGAAGGTGATCGCGGGTGACGGCGATGCGTAGGGCTCGGCCGGCCGTCCTGGTCGCGCTCGTCTCGGTCGCGCTGTGCGCGACGTCGGGGTGCGGGATCCGGGCGACGACCGTGCCGGTGGACGTGGGCCCGGCGCCGTCCCGGGTGTCCTGCGACACCCCGGCCCAGCCCGGCGGGCAGGGCGGGGCGCAGGGCCTGCGGGCCACGGTGGAACTGGTCTGCGGCTCGCAGCTGGTGGGTGTGGAGCGAGTGATTCCGCTGCCCGAGAAGAAGGCTCTGCGCGACCCCGTGGCGCTGGTCGCGCAGGCGCTGCTGGAGGCGCTGGAGCGGCCGACGAGCGCGGAGGAACGGGACGCGGGCTTCACGACCGGGGTTCCGGACGGACTGGCGGCGGTCGCGCCCCGGTCCGGCGACCCGGCGGGCACGGTGCGGCTCAGCCGCAAGCCGGAGGACCTGCCGCCGGTGGCGCTGTCGCAGCTGGTGTGCACGCTGGCGGGCAACGAGGCGGTGGCGAAGGGACGCGGCCCGGTGGTCCTGGGCGGCCCGGACGAGGACCCGCCGCGGGCGTGGGAGTGCACGGAGGCGGTGCGCTCACGCCCGGAGTCGGTGGCGACCCTCGGCGAGATCGTCCGCCCGCGGGGCAGCTCCTGACGGGCGGTACCCCCTCGACGCCGCTTCCGCGGTTCGGGGAGCGTCGACATGACGAGAGATGCCCCGCCCGGGTTCATCGGGCGGGGCATCCGTGCGCAGCGGCTGCGCAGCGGCGACGGCCCCCCGGGCCGGACGGGGCTCGGGGGGCCGACGGACCGAGTCCGGCGCGGCCGGCCGAGGCGGGAGGCCGCCAGGGCCGGGCCGTCCGGGGGCGCCGGGGGATCAGATGCCGGCGGCTGCTGCGAGGTCCTTTTTGATCGCGTCCAGGATCTCCTGGCCGCGGGCGCGGCAGGAGGTGAGCTCGGAGGCCTCGGGGACCGGGACCACCACCTCCAGGTAGCACTTCAGCTTCGGCTCCGTGCCCGACGGGCGGACGATCACCCGGGCCTTGTAGTCGCCGTCCAGGTAGTAGCGCAGGCCGTCCGTCGGGGGCAGGGCGGCCGAGCCGACCGACAGGTCCTCCGCGGAAGTGACGCGCAGGCCCGCCAGGGAGGTCGGGGGCTGCGCGCGCAGCGCGGCCATCGCCGAGGCGATGACCGACAGGTCCGAGACGCGGACCGACAGCTGGTCGGTGGCGTGCAGGCCGTGGGCCATCGCCAGGTCGTCCAGCAGGTCGGTCAGCGCGCGGCCCTGCTCCTTGAGCTCCGAGGCCAGTTCTGCCACCAGCAGGGCGGCGGTGACCCCGTCCTTGTCGCGGACGCCCTCGGGGTCCACGCAGTAGCCGAGCGCCTCCTCGTAGCCGTAGCGCAGGCCCTGTACGCGGGAGATCCACTTGAAGCCCGTGAGGGTCTCCTCGTACGGCAGGCCCGCGGCCTCCGCGATCCGGCCCAGGAGGCTGGAGGAGACGATGGACTCCGCGAAGGTGCCCCGCGCGCCCTTGCGGACCAGGTGCGCCGCCAGCAGCGCGCCGACCTCGTCGCCGCGCAGCATCCGCCAGCCGCCGTCGTCGGGAACCGCCACCGCGCAGCGGTCCGCGTCCGGGTCGTTCGCGATCACGATGTCCGGCTGGACCTCGGCGGCCTTCGCGAAGGCCAGGTCCATCGCGCCCGGCTCCTCCGGGTTGGGGAAGGCCACCGTCGGGAAGGCCGGGTCCGGCTCCGCCTGCTCGGCCACCAGGACCGGGGCCGGGAAGCCGGCCCGGGCGAAGGCCGCCATGACGACCTCCTTGCCGACGCCGTGCATGGCCGTGTAGACGGTCCGCACACCCCGGGGGGACCCGGGGGTCAGGACGGCGTCCGTACGGGCCAGGTAGGCCTCCAGGACCTCTTCGTCGAGCTGCAGCCAGCCGTCCGCCGGACGGGGGACGGACGCGAGCGTGCCGACGCGGGCGATGTGCCCGGCGATCTCGGCGTCCGCCGGGGAGACGATCTGCGAGCCGTCGCCGAGGTAGACCTTGTAGCCGTTGTCCCGGGGCGGGTTGTGGCTCGCGGTCACCTCGACGCCGGCGACGGCGCCCAGGTGCCTTATGGCGTACGCGAGGACGGGCGTCGGCAGCGGGCGGGGCAGGACGGCCGCGCGCAGCCCGGCGCCCGTCATGACGGCCGCGGTGTCGCGGGCGAAGTCCAGCGACTTGTAGCGCGCGTCGTAGCCGACGACGACCAGGCCGCCGTCGTGGCCCTGGGCCTTGAGGTAGGCCGCGAGGCCCGCCGCGGCCCGGATGACCACGCTGCGGTTCATCCGCATCGGGCCCGCGCCGATCTCGCCGCGCAGGCCGGCGGTGCCGAACTGCAGGGTGCCGGAGAAACGGTCCGCGAGTTCCGCCGTGTCGCCCGCCTCGATGAGCGCGGCGAGCTCGGCCGCGGTCTGCGGGTCCGGGTCCTCCGCCAGCCAGGCCTGGGCCCGGGTGATCAGGTCGTCCTGTTCCTGCACTACTTCCGCCTTGTCTCTCGTACGGTGCCGATGCCTCAGATGCGGGCGAGGACCTGGGTCAGCAGCGTGCCCATGCGCGCGGCCGAGTCACGGCCGGCCTGGAGCACCTCTTCGTGGTTCAGGGGCTCGCCGGAGATGCCCGCCGCCAGGTTGGTGACCAGGGAGATGCCGAGCACCTCGGCGCCGGCCTCGCGGGCGGCGATGGCCTCCAGCACGGTGGACATGCCGACCAGGTCGGCGCCCATGACGCGGATCATGTTGATCTCGGCCGGGGTCTCGTAGTGCGGGCCGGGGAACTGCACGTAGACGCCCTCTTCGAGGGTCTCGTCGATCTCCTTGCACATCGCGCGCAGGCGCGGCGAGTAGAGGTCGGTGAGGTCCACGAAGTTAGCGCCGACGATCGGCGAGGTGGCCGTGAGGTTGAGGTGGTCGCTGATCAGCACCGGCTGGCCGGGCTTCATGCCCTCGCGCAGACCGCCGCAGCCGTTGGTCAGGACGACGGTCTTGCAGCCGGCGGCGACGGCGGTGCGCACGCCGTGGGCGACGGCGGCGACGCCGCGGCCCTCGTAGTAGTGGGTCCGGCCGAGGAAGAGCAGCGCACGCTTGTCGCCGATCTTGTACGAGCGGATCTTGCCGCCGTGGCCCTCGACGGCGGGGGGCGGGAAGCCGGGCAGCTCGGTGACCGGGAACTCGGCCTCGGGCGCGCCGAGCGCCTCTGCGGCGGGAGCCCAGCCGGAGCCCATGACGAGGGCGACGTCGTGGGTTTCCGCGCCGGTCAGCTCGCGCAGTCGGGCCGCTGCGGCTGCGGCGTCGGCGAAGGGGTCGGTAACAGATGCGTTCACGCGGAAGAGCGTAGCCGCTCTCGGCCTACGCGCGTAGATGGCGCAGCTCACGGTGTTCGGATCGTTGCCTTGTCGTTTCCGCCGAATCGTCCCGGCGGGTGCGAAGGGGCGTACGGGACCCGTGGGGCGGGGCCGGAGCGCTCAGCAGGGGCGCTTGCGCAGCTCCATCACGTAATCGTGCGGGGCGCCGGCGGATTCGGCGGCGTCGGCGATCTCGCCCAGGTAGCGCGCCGAGGGCAGGCCGCCCTCGTAACCGTTGAGTACGTAGCACCAGGCGGCTTCCTCGCCGTCCAGCGTGTGCACGCGCACCCGCATGCGCCGGTAGATGTCGAGCCCGACGCCCTCCCAGCGGTCCATCGAGTCCTCGTCCAGCGGCGCGATGTCGTACAGGGCGACGAAGACCTGGTGGCGCGGGGCTTCGACGATCGTGGCGAGCGCGCCCTCCCAGCCCATCTGCTCGCCGCCGAAGGTCAGCCGCCAGTCGTTGATCCAGCCCGTGCCGCGCAGCGGCGAATGGGGGGCGCGGCGCGTCATCAGCCGCGGGTCGAGGTTGCCGGCGTACGCGGCGTAGAGCGACATGAGGTCGAGAGTACGGGAGGGGTGGCCGATGCGGCGTGCCCGGATGGTGCCCGGATGGCGCGGAGCGGGTGGTGCCCGGACGGCGGGACCGCGTGGCGCACGGATGGCACGAAGCGGGTGGTGCACGGATGGCGGGACCGCGTGGCGCACGGATGGCGGGACCGGGCGCGAAGCACCTCGGAGCGTGCGGGAGAATGGAGCACGGAATGCATCCCCCGGGGAGACCCCCCGGAACACCGGCCGGGGCGGCAGCCGGCCGGGTAGACGTGAGGCGGAGTTTTCGTGACCCGGATCGTGATCATCGGCGGCGGACCCGGCGGGTACGAGGCGGCCCTGGTAGGGGCCCAGCTCGGCGCGGAGGTGACCGTCGTCGACTGCGACGGTCTGGGCGGGGCCTCGGTCCTGACCGACTGCGTACCGTCCAAGACGCTCATCGCGACCGCCGAGGTCATGACGACCTTCGACTCGTCGTACGAGGAGCTCGGCATCGTCGTGGCGGACGACACCCCGCCCCTGGAGCAGGCCGCGCGCGTCGTCGGCGTGGACCTCGGCAAGGTGAACCGGCGCGTCAAGCGCCTCGCGCTCGCCCAGTCGCACGACATCACCGCCTCCGTCACCCGGGCCGGCGCCCGCGTGGTGCGCGGCCGCGGCAAGCTCGGCGGGCCGCAGGGCATCGACGGCACGCGAGACGTCATCGTCACCGCCGCCGACGGGTCCGAGACGATCCTGACCGCTGACGCCGTACTGATCGCGACCGGCGGCACCCCGCGCGAGATCCCCGACGCGATGCCCGACGGCGAGCGGATCCTGAACTGGACCCAGGTCTACGACCTCGACGAGCTCCCGGAGGAGCTCATCGTGGTCGGCTCCGGTGTGACCGGCGCCGAGTTCGCCGGCGCGTACCAGGCCCTCGGCTCCCGGGTGACCCTGGTCTCCTCCCGAGACCGCGTGCTGCCGGGCGAGGACCCCGACGCGGCCGCCGTCCTGGAGGACGTGTTCCGGCGCCGCGGCATGAACGTCGTGGGCCGTTCCCGCGCCGAGTCCGCCAAGCGGGTGGGCGACCGGGTGGAGGTCACCCTCTCCGACGGCCGCGTGCTGACCGGCACGCACTGCCTGATGGCGGTCGGCGCGATCCCCAACACCAAGAACATGAACCTGGAGGAGTCCGGGGTCCGGCTCAAGGACTCCGGCCACATCTGGACGGACAAGGTGTCGCGCACCTCCGCACCGGGCGTGTACGCCGCCGGTGACGTCACGGGCGTCTTCGCGCTCGCGTCGGTCGCGGCGATGCAGGGCCGCATCGCGATGTACCACTTCCTCGGCGACGCGGTGGCCCCGCTGAACCTGAAGACGGTCTCCTCCAACGTCTTCACCGACCCGGAGATCGCCACCGTCGGCTACACCCAGGCCGATGTGGACGCCGGCAAGATCGACGCACGGGTGGTGAAGCTGCCGCTGCTGCGCAACCCGCGGGCCAAGATGCAGGGCATCCGGGACGGCTTCGTGAAGATGTTCTGCCGTCCGGGCACCGGGATCGTGGTGGGCGGTGTGGTCGTCTCCCCGCGCGCGAGCGAGCTCATCCACCCCATCTCGATCGCGGTCGACAACAATCTGACCGTCGAGCAGATCGCAAACGCGTTCACCGTGTACCCCTCGCTGTCGGGCTCGATCGCCGAGGTGGCCCGCCAGCTGCACACGCGCAAGGCCGCCGGGGAGGCGTAACCGCCGCGTGCCGTACGGGGTTTGGGGCGGGGCGTCGCCTCGTGGCCGGTCGTTCGCGCAACCGTCCTGCCGCGTATACCACTAGTCGTCCCGCCGTACGGACAACTTCGGTGTATCGGCGCAAGGAGCTGAAAGTAGACGGTCGTTGGGGTTACTGTCAGTTTCGTGTTCGCTGCAGAACGTCGCCAATTGATCCTCGAAATGGTGCGGGCCAACGGAGCGGTATCGCTCCGGGAGCTCGCCCGCGTCGTCCAGACCTCCGAAGTGACCGTACGGCGTGACGTGCGGGCACTGGAGGCCGAAGGACTCCTCGACCGCCGGCACGGCGGTGCGGTCTTGCCGGGCGGTTTCACGCGGGAGTCCGGCTTTCCGCAAAAGTCCCATCTCGCGACGGCGGAGAAGACCGCCATCGCCGATGTCGCGGCCTCCCTCGTCGAAGAGGGCGAGGCCGTCGTCGTCGGCGCGGGCACCACGACCCAGGAGCTGGCCCGCCGGCTCGCCCGGGTGCCCGGACTGACCGTCGTCACCAACTCGCTGCTCGTCGCCCAGGCGCTGGCCCATGCCAACCGGGTGGAGGTGGTGATGACCGGCGGCACCCTGCGCGGGTCCAACTACGCCCTCGTGGGCAGCGGGGCCGAGCAGTCCCTCCAGGGGCTGCGGGTCTCCCGCGCCTTCCTGTCGGGCAGCGGTCTGACCGCCGAGCGCGGGCTGTCGACGTCCAACATGCTGTCGGCGAGCGTGGACCGGGCCCTGGTCCAGGCGGCAGCGGAGGTGGTGGTCCTGGCCGACCACACGAAGCTGGGCACCGACACGATGTTCCAGACGGTGCCGACGGACGTCATGACCCGCTTGGTCACGGACGAACCGCCGCCGCACGACGACCGCGCGGCCACGGAGCTCCAGGCCCTGGCGGACCAGGGCGTCCAGATCACGGTGGCGGGCTCAGGCATGCCGGGCGCGGCGTCCGGGGACGGAATCCCGCCGGGCCGCAGGCCCCGCCGCGACACCCCCCTCCCGGTCCAGCGCCGCGGCGGCCCGACGGCCCAGCTGCGCAGCACCTCGCCACTGTCGGAGCCGGGGGAGCGGGAACGGGAGCGGGCCCGGGTGGCGGACATGCGGCGGCGGTGACGGATGTCCGTGGAAGGCCACACCATGGGCGGTCCCGACCCATGCAATGGCCGCACACGCAAAACGCTCGGCTGGGGAAACCCCAGCCGAGCGCTTGAGTCAGCTACGAAGGTCAGTCAGAGAATCTGACCACGTTATTCACGGCGGGATTAGCGCTGCGATATTCCGCATCGTCTGAGGCCAGCGGGCTTGTGGCCCCATAGGGAAGATTGAATTCTGCCCAGTACAGTCGCGATGCGATGATGTAGTCCTCTGTCGAGTCGGCCTTTAGGAAGAACACGGCATCGCCCGCTCGGATCCTTCCGATCCTGGCTGCGAGCGCCCGGCGTTCGGATTCGTCGCCTCGGCGAACCTGTACGTGCCCGACGTCCTTGTTGCATGCGATCCGCGCAACGCCCGCGAAGAACATGTCGAGGACCCTCACGGGGGAACCCCCTGGGGCGTCTTCGTCGGTCTCAGGGAAGCCCCGGAGTACCACATACGTGTGACCGTGGCGGTAGTCGATCAGGCTGAACTTCCGATGGTCGGTGATGTCGGGCTCGGTGCGAAGCAGGTTCATTTCACCTTCATATACGACTCATGTCGGCGATTCCAACGATAGAAGTCAACCTTGTCCATGAGGCCGGCCTCATGGATTTGGATCAACTCCCATTGGGTATGCATCGCTCCACCCTTTGAGCCTGCCGCTTCAAGTGCCTTCTTGAGAGCAGCGGCCGGACCCTGCTTACCGCCGTCCAGCCCGTCGAGCAAGAAGGAGATCTTCCCCTCGCCGCTTGCGACATTGGCGATGGCCTTGTGGACCTCGTCCCTCCACTCCGTGGAGAGGGCGGCCATAAGGTGCCTGGCTCCGATCTGCTCTGCGAAGTCCTTGACGTTGTGGTCACCCGAGTCACGACCAAGTGCCACGTGATCACAGTTGTGAACCAGGACCGGTGTGGCCCCCGCCAACACGTAGTACGTGTGCTCGCTGGCGACCGTGAGGTTGCGGACCTTCTTGTGCTGGGTCCAGCGCTTGACCTCGGTCACCTGGACCCAGGTACCGGACGAGGTCTGGAGCCACTGGCCGGCCGTGAGGTCGGTCGCCTTCAGCCATTGGTCCAGGCTGGGCGCCCAGAACGGATGGCCGTCGGTCGCGGTCAGCGTCTCGGACGCCTCGCCCTTTGCGCCGTCGGTGTCGATCGTGATCTCGACGAGGTTCTTCTGGCCCTCACCGATGATCTGCGCGACGACCGGCTGAGCAGCAGTGGTGCCGGACTCCGGGTTGGTGGCCACAACCTCATCGCCTATGGCGACGTCCTCAATGGGCTTGGAGGAGCCGTCGGCCATCAGGACCTTGGTGCTGGGGACAAAGCTGTTGCAGGCAGGAGCTGTCTCGGTCCCGCCGCTGTCGGTGTCCTTGCTCGCCGACTTCTTCGGGGCGTCGGCCTTCTTCGTCTCGGAGGACTTTGATGCCTTGCCGTCGCCGTCCGCCTTCTTCGCCTTCGTGGCCGAGGACTTGCCCTGCTTGGCCGCCGCGGCCTTGACTTCGTCGGCCTTCTTGGCTGCCGCAGCTGCGGCCTCTTGTGCGGCTCTTCGGGCCGCCGCCGCTTCTTCCTCCAGCTTTCTCGCTCGTTCGGCGGCTTCTTCTATCTGGCGTTTCCACTCGGCCAGGTCCTCGGCGTACTTGGCCATGGCCTGCTGGTAGCGCTCGACCCGCCTGAGGATGTCGCGTGCCAGCGAGAGTTTCTGCGCCCAGCTGTTGAAGGCCTCCCAGGCCCGGTCCAGTGCCTTGATGATGCGCTTGGCACGGCCTGCGAAGGGAAGTGCCGCGTCGAGGGCGAGGCCCGCACAGGCGCCCCAGTCACCGCCGAGGCAGTCGCGGATGTCGTTGTAGCCCGAGACGTCCTTCAGGATGCCCATGGCGACTTCGAGCGCGATGTCCAGGGCACTCTTGCCCTGGATCATGTTGGCCCAGGCGGCCTCCGCGTCCGAGAAGTCCTTGATCGGCATCGTGGGAGGCCCGATCGACAGGCCGCTGGGGTCGCTGAACGTCACCGGCGAGTTGTTCGCGTAGACGTACGGGTTCTGCTGCTTGGGCTCGTTGAAGTCGACGACGGGGTCGACCGACAGGAACCGCCCCGTAGCCGGGTCGTACTCACGCGCGCCCAGGTGCACCAGGCCAGTTGTCTCGTCGAGTTCACCACCGACGAAGTTCGCCTTGCCGGGCCACACGGACGGGACCGCGCCGCGGACCTCACCGTACGGGGTGAACTTCCGGCGGGTGATCGCCGAGGTCTTGGTATCGACCGCGGTGGTCGACGTGCCGTTCTGGTCGCCCATCAGGTACGCCGTGGAGATCACGCCGTCCTTGGCGGTCTTGACCATGGTCGGGCCGGCCGGGTGGGCGTAGTAGCGCGTGCCCTCCAGCTTGCCCGCTGCTGTCAGCTTGACCTCGGTGCCCGGCAGGTAGAGCGTGGTGCCGGTCTTGTCACGCTTGATCAGGCGGTTGCCACCGGCGTCGTAGACGAAGCCGGTGGAGTCCGTGCCCGTCGTGACGCTTGCCAGCTGACCCGCGTTGTTCCAGTCCAGGGTCTGCGTGTTGCCCTGGATGGTGCGGGTCTTGGTGTTGCCCGACGCGTCGTAGGTGTACGACTCCGTGCGCGAGCCACCCGGGCCTGTCGTATCGACCTTCTGCAGCCTGTTGGCGGCGGCCTGTCCGGGCGTGCCGTACGTGTAGGCGCGGGTGACGTCCTTGGTGAGATCACCGGTCGGGGAGTGCTGGACGTCCTTGGTGCGGTTACCTGCCGCGTCGAAGCTATAGGAGCTCCAGTACGGGTTGGGGCCGCCGACCTGGGGCTTGGAGCCGGGGCCTGACGCGTTCGGCTGGGCCGCGCAGTCGTCCGTGGCCGTCCAGGCCTCGTTCATGCGGCGCAGGTAGTCGTACGCGAAGCACTGCACGTCGGCAGTGGCGGTCGGACCTTCCTTGTCGGTGATCTTGAGAATGTTGCCGACGGCGTCGTAATTGAACGACGTGTCGTTGATTCGGCCGGGTGACAGCTCCCGGTCGTTGACGGTTCGCGTGAGGCGGCGCGTCTGCTCGTCATAGAAGTTCGTCGTGTAGACCTGCGATCCGGCAGGACCCGCGTAGGTGCGGAGCACGTCGCCCATGGGCGAGTAGTCGACCTTGTCGACGAACGTCTTGCCTTCGATGCCCATCATGGTGGGTAGTTCGAAGTGGTTGTACTGCATTTCGGTGAGTTCGATGGGCAGGCCGGCCACGGCCGGCTGCTCCGTCCACGCGAGCAAACCGGTGTTCTCGCGGTACCCGCTGGTGAACTCGTACGTACCGCCGAGGGCACCCTCCGCAGACGGGATAGTGATCTTTGTTCCCGTCGGGTGGTACTCGGTGTCGTACCCCGTCACTTCCTGGGTGTACGCCTTGCCGTCCACGTACCGCGTCGAGGCCACCGGCAGGCCGATGGCGCCTGGCAGGGTGTCGAACGTGGTCGAGGTCAGCTTCGGACCCGTCACCGAGGTCTCGTGGGTCGCGATGACCCGGCCGAGCGCGTCGTACTCGGGGGCGACGACCTTGCCGCGGGCATCAGTGACCGTTTCGACACGGTCACCCTTGCCGTATGTCATCGTCGACGTGCCCTTGTCCGGGTCCGTCTGCTTGGTCTTGCGACCGCGGAGGTCGTACTCGAAGCCCCACTTGTCGCCCGCCTGGTTGACGACCGACTCCAGCATGCCGCGCTGGTTGTAGGTGTACAGCGTCTTGTCGTACGTCCCCGTCGGCGAGTCCGAGCGGAAGAAGCGCAGCTCCGTCTTGCGGCCCGCGCCGTCCAGGAAGGCCCGGGTCGGGGTCTCGCCCTTCGGGGGGTCGACGGTGATGTTGTCGCCGCCGTACGAGGTGGTCGTACGGGAGGTCTCCACACCGAGCTTGCGCGAGATCTGGGCGGTCGAGCGGCCCGAGCCGTCGTACTCGGTCACCGTCGAGGACGGGACCTCGTTGTCGTTCGGGGCGAACTGCACGGCCGAGGCCGTACCGGCGGTGTAGTAGGCGCCGTTGGACTTCCAGACCTGGCCGAGGCTGTTGTAGAAGGTGTCCGAGATGACCCGGCCACCGCCCAGGGCCTCCATCTGGGTCTGGCGGATCCGCAGGCTGCTGTCGTAGATGTCGTAGCTGGTGCGGTAGGTGCCGTCGTCCAGCAACGCCTTGTTGGTGATGACGACCGGACCGTCGGTGCGGACGTCGTACGAGAACATGCCGTTCGGCGACTTGGTCGCCGGGCTGCGGGACGGCGACCACACCTTCGTCAGGCGGCCGAGGGAGTCGTACTGCATGACCTGGCGGCGGCCGTTGGTGTCCTGCTTGGCCAGGATCGAGCCGCGGCCCTGGTCGGTCTCCGTGGTCTGGGTGTGACCGGCGGAGTTGGTGGTGACGACCTTCGTGACGATCTGGCCCGAGGCCGGGGTGTAGTCCAGCTTCGTGGTCTTGCCGAAGACGTCCGTGCTGGTCTTCGGGCGGCCGTACGCGTCGAAGGTCGCGCTGCCGTCCACCTGGTAGAGCGGGGTCGTGCCGGAGTATCCGGTCAGCGACTCGGTCGACTGCACGTTGCCGGCCGCGTCGTAGTTCATCCGGACGTCCGAGGTGACGTCCGCCGGGCGCTGCACGCCGATGGCGTCACAGGCCTTGGCGACCGTCTCCACCCGCTTCTGGCGGGCGATGATCCAGCGGGTCTCGTCCGCGTCGTACCAGTAGCGGGAGCAGCTGTCGTCGGACGGGTCGGCGACGTCGCCGAGGTTCGACACCGACTGCGCGAAGCCGCGGGTGTCGTACTCCGTCTTCATCGCCGTACGGCGCCAGCCGCGCCCGTCCGACAGCAGGATGCGGGAGTTGACCCCCGTGGTCTGCTGGACGAACGCCTGCTGGGGCTCGATGTCCTCCTCGGCCGTCTCGCCCTTGCGCAGGCGGGTCGCCGTGGGGCCGTGGAGCCACGGGGTGTAGGTGGTGGCCGCCTCCAGGGCGCCGCCCTCGCCGTTGTACGCCAGGACCTCGCGGGTCTGGCCGGCGAAGAGGCGGTGGTCCGCCATCTCCACGCCCTCGGAGTCCTTGACCTTGACCGACCGGGTACCGCCCGCGGGGGCGAGGCGGTCACCGTCGAGGCCGCGGAAGAAGAGGGTCTCGGTCATCGAGCGCTTGTCCGGAGCCGCGCCGATGTACGTACGGACCCGCTCGTAGCCGCGCCACTGGGACCACGTGCGCGTCTTCGGACGCATCATCTCGGTCTCGTCGTCGAACGCCCACGCCGGGTTTCCGAGGAACTCGTACTCGGTGCGCCGCGACGGCGAGTTGCCGTTGCGGTCGTCCTCCTGGACCCAGTCCACGACGTGCTTGTGGAACCAGTCGGTGGAGTAGATCTTCCTCTCGTGCGCCGGATCGGTGGGATCCGGCAGCTCCGAGACCACCGGGAAGCAGCGCAGCGTGTTGGTCTCCGGCGAGGCCGGCATCACGCGCGGGTCGGCGGCCCGGCACTGGGTGTCCTTGTAGTGCGCCAGGATCGTCGAGCCGGTCTCGGTGTCGATCGCCTCGATGCGGTAGCGGCGGTACGCGGGCTTGCCGTCGCCCAAGCCGTCCACACGGTTGTCGAGCTGCTTGCCGCGGAACTTCACCGGCGGCAGGTCGATCTGGGCGCCGTTCTTGCCGGAGTGCTTGATCTCGGCGAGCCACAGCGGGTAGTCCGTACCGTCACCGGTCATCGGGAAGGTCTGGGTCAGTGCCCAGGTGTCGACCGGCTTGTGCGCGGTGCCGTTCCACACGAAGGTGCTGACCTCGGTCAGCCGCTTGCGGGTGAAGAAGGTCGGGGTGAACCGGCCCTTGCACTCCTCGCCCGCGGCGCACAGCTGGTCGCCGGGGGTGTCGGGCCACTCCTTGGCGATGGTCCAGTCGACCTCCGGCTTGAGCTTGGCCGGGTCACAGTCGAACGTCGCCGTGGTGAGGCAGCGTTCGGCGACCTTGAAGTTCACCTGGGCCGGGGCGCTGGCGAACAGGTTGTCGCTGCGCAGACCGTACGAGATGTGGTCGAGCCAGCCGGACCGGTCGTACGCGCGGGCGGTCGAACCGCCCGCGATCTTGTAGTTCGAGCCGTAGTGGTTGACCTCCTTCTGGTACCAGTACGTCATCGCGTTGCCGCGCGGGTCCACGACGTAGTCGAGGTTCCAGCGGTACGCCTGGTCGCAGACGGCGTCGGCGAACGTCGCGGTGTAGCAGGGCTCACCGGGGTGGTTGCCGTAGACCGGGACGTTCCAGGTGGAGTTGGTGACGGGCTTGCCCGTCGCCCAGCCCGCGAGCTTGTTCAGACCGAAGTAGAACTGGATGCCCTGGGGGTTGGTGAACCGCCAGTGGTCACCCTCCTTGTCACCGTTCTGCGCGCCCTGGAGGAGCTCGATGCGCGAGCCGTCGTCCTTGGCCGGGCGCCACTTCTTGGTCGTGTCGTCCAGGACCAGCTGCGTGGAGCCGCCGTTCAGGGACATCGTGACCATCGGCGCGCCGTGGCACAGGTCGCCGGTGTCGTCCTTCGGGTTGTTGTACCCGGAGTCCTTGCGCTTGTCCTGGCTGCACGGGACGTAGCCCCGCTCGATGTAGTTCGAGGCCAGGTCCCAGCCGTCGCCGACCCAGGAGGTCTGCTGGGCCGAGGCGTTGGTGCGGCCGTCGATGTTGGAGCTGGAGTAGCCCAGCGACAGCGACGGGCTCGGACCGCCCAGGGAGGCGGGGATGTCCAGCGGGTAGGACCAGGAGAAGTCACCCGCGGAGCCGCCGGCCTGCCAGGAACCCGACGGGCTCAGGGAGGTGGCCTTGTACGTGCCGTTGGCGCCGTCGGCGCCCGGGGAGGCGGCCAGCGTCATCGCGCTGGACGCGGTGGCGGCGGCCGGGCCCGCGGCGGGCGCCGACAGGAAGGACTTGCCCGTGGCCGCGGCCGGGGCGGTCTTGGCCGGGGCGTCGAAGGTGGCGACGAGCCTGCCGGTCTCCGGGTCGTTGTGCGTGGTGACCGGACGACTGCCCTGGCACTGCGCCAGCTGCGGGGTGGTCAGCGCACAGGTCGGGATCGCCGTGAAGCGCAGGCGGGAGCCCCAGCTGCCGCCGTACGCGTTCTTGAACGCGGCGTAGTCGAGCTCCACCGAGACCGGTGCGGCCGAAGCGCCCGCGTCGGTGCGGTCGACCGAGAGGAGCACGCTGTTCGCCAGGCCGGCCCGCTTGGCGGCGGCCTGGTCGAGCAGGTCGACCTTCAGCTTGACGTCGGTGGGGGAGCCCGCGGCCGGGGCGCCGGCGGCCGGAGCCGCCGCCGCGCCCGCCGAGCGCTGGAGGCCGGCGGGCGCCTTCGCGGGACCCGCGGCGGAGACCGAGACGGGGAGCGTGCCCGCCTTGACCCCGCGGCCGGGCACCGCGATCCCCGGGGCGAAGACCCCGAAGGCCGAGCTGGAGGAGGACTTCAGCGGGGTGACCGGTGCGGCCGCCGCGGCCGGCAGCGTGACCTCGGCCGAGCCCGCGGCGGGCCAGGCGACCTTCGGGGCGCCCTTCCAGGCCTTGGTCTGCGACTCGGCGGGCCCGGCCGCGGGCTTGCCCTTGACCGGCTCGCCGCTGACCTTCGTCAGCTTCTGCTTGCCGGGCAGCGAGGGCCCGGTGGCGGCTGCCGCGTCCAGGACGGTGAGCCCCGTCGTCATCATGGCGACGGCCAGCAGGGGTATCGGCCACCGCCAGACACGTCTCAAAGGCGCACGCATGAAGTGCGCCTGGGAACTTTTCAAAATTCGAACACTCCGGATCTGACGGCGCGGCTCACAGGTTTCCGCGCTATGGGGTAATCGCGCTGAACCTAACAGTGGGCCATCCCCGCCTGAAAAATGGGGCGGTTTTTCGATGGTTGCCGGGGGCGACATCTGTCCTGGTCACGGCCCTAAGCGGACCACGGTATTCGGAATTTCTGGTTCCGCAGTCTCGTCTGATAAAGGGGCCGCCGAAAGGGCTTGGGAGGGGGTTACCTTCGCGTGTAGCCTCGGTCGGCTGCTACAAATCAATCGAACGCAGACGACCTCTCGCCAAAAGAAGCGCCGAAAATCGGCCATTGGCGCAAGGCTCGACCGATTGCTTTCGGCCATTCCCGCGGGATCCGCCGAAACCGACCCCCGAGGACTCAGTCAGTGAGACCCTTCCCGACGCGCCCGCGCGTCGCCGGACCGCCGTCCCGCAGGGCGCCGGCACTCACCCTGGCGACCGCCCTGGTCGCCACCCTGATCGGCAGCGCGGTGCCCGCCGTCGCAGCCGGAGCGCCCACCGCCCCCAAGACCGAGAAGTCCAAGGCGGCATCGCCCACCGAGGCGGAACTCACGGCCAAGGCGACCGCCGAGGCCAAGCGCACCGGCAAGCCCGTCGAGATCACCTCGCAGCGCTCCGAGAACGAGGAGATCTGGGCCAACCCGGACGGGACCTTCAACTCCGAGCGCTCGCTGGTGCCGACGCGGGTCTACCGCGACGGCAAGCTGGTACCGGTGGACACCGGCCTGCAGAAGCTGAAGGACGGCCGGATCGCGCCCAAGGCGACCCGCAGCGAGCTCACGTTCTCCGGCGGCGGCAGCGCCCCGCTGGTCACCATGCGCAAGGACGGCCGCGACGTCACCCTGACCTGGCCGGCGCCGCTCCCGGCGCCGACGCTGGACGGGAACAGCGCCACCTACGCCGAAGTCATCAAGGGCGTGGACCTGCGGGTCGCCGCGGACGCCACCGGCTTCTCGCACCAGCTGGTCGTCAAGACCCGTGAGGCCGCGGCCAACCCGGCCCTCGCCTCCCTCAACTTCGGGCTCAAGGGCAACGGCGTCACCGTCCGCAAGGACGCGAACGGCGAGCTCCAGGCCGTCGACCCGGCGGGCAAGACACTGTTCAGCTCCGCCAAGCCCCAGATGTGGGACTCGGGCGCCGACCGGTCCGCGGCCACTGCCACGGCCCCCACCGCCAAGTCGCTCGCCGAGTCCACCGCGAAGACCACCGCGGGTGCCCAGGCCCCGGCGGCGGACGCCCCCGCGCCCGCGCCCGCACCTGCGGCCGCCGGCGGGGCGCGCGCCGTCGACGGCATCGACCTCGGCAGCAGGCAGGCCGACCTCGGCGTCGAGCTGAAGGGCGACAAGCTCACCCTCACCACGGACCGCAAGCTCCTGACGGCCCCCGACACCGCCTTCCCCGTCGTCATCGACCCGGTGTGGCGCGACGACTGGAAGTCGGCCTGGGCGGTCGCCTACAAGCACAACGCGATCTCCGGTTCCGCCGACACGAACTACTGGAACGGCGGCACCCTCAACAACGACGCCCGCGTCGGCTGCGCCAAGGACGCCGCCAAGGGCTACGCGGTGGTCTGCGCCAAGACCTTCTTCCAGATCGGGATGGGCGAGCTCCACGGCAAGCAGATCCTCGACGCCACCTTCCGCATCCAGCAGAAGTCGGCCGGCTCCTGGAGCTGCAACTCCGGTGACATCCAAATCTGGGACACCGGCACCATCACCCGGTCCACCACCTGGAACAACCAGCCCAACTGGTCACGTCTGGTGGACTCCTCCGGCCAGTCCTACGGCGGCCGCAACTGCCCCGGCGACAGCGACACCATCGAGCTGAACGTGACCTCCGCGGTCGCGGACGCGGCCCGCTGGAACTGGCCCGCCTGGACCATGGGCCTCAAGTCCGCCACGGACACGGTCGACGTCTCCTGGCGCAAGATGAACCCGGACAGCGCCCGCATCTCCACCCAGTTCAACACCCTGCCGTACCCTCCGGCCGAGCGCTCGATCAACCCGTACGTGGCCTGCACCGGCGGCCAGATGGGCACGTCGGACGAGGTCGTGCTGAGCGCCCGCATCAGCGACGCCGAGGACAACGCCCTGAAGGCCGAGTTCCACTACTGGAACCCGGACAACTACGGCGGCACCCTCAAGACCGCCAAGGTCGACGTCGCCAACGGCAACGTCGCCCTCCTGCGGATCCCCGCCTCCCAGCTCACCGGCACCAACTACCGGTGGGACGTGCGGGGTCTCGACGCGTCGGGCGCCGGCCCCTGGGCGGGTCAGTGCGCGTTCAGCATCGACCACACCCGTCCCAGCAAGGCCCCGGGCGTCACCTCGGTGCAGTATCCCAGGGACAATCCGGACAACCCCACGTTCGCGCGTACCGAGGGCACCTTCACCCTGAGTGCCAACGGCGTCACCGACGTCACCCGGTACCAGTGGACCACGATCGGCGACCCCACCCCCCGTACGGTCAACACGGCCACCCCGGGCGGTTCCGCGGTGATCAAGTACACCCCGACCGCCGCCGGTCCCCAGTCCCTCTTCGTGTGGAGCCTCGACGCGGCGGGCAACCGCTCCGACGCCACGGCCTACCTCTTCTACGCCAAGCGCCCGCTCGAACGCGACAAGCACGGCGACGTCAACGGTGACGGCGCGACCGACATCTGGAGCATGGACCAGGGCGCCGGCCGGCTGTGGATGGTGCCCGGCAAGGGCGCCGGCACGTTCGGCGAGCCCCGCCAGGTCAAGGAGAGCAGCTTCGGCAACGCCGTGTCGCTGACCCAGTGGGGCAGCTGGAACGGCGGTGACTTCTACGAGGACCTGGTCGTCCTGAAGCCCTCGGACGCCGACCCCAACACGAACATGCTGTACGCCTACCTGGGCGCCGGCGACGGAGAGCTCCAGGCCGGCGACGCCGCCCGGGTGGAGCTCAAGACCCGGTACGCCGAGGACAACCACTGGGCCCAGGCCCAGCAGGCCGTGGCCATCGGCAGCGTGAACGACGACAACCTGGACGGCAGGATCGGCGAGGACGACCAGCCCGACCTGCTGGTCAAGGAGGGCGCCAACCTCTGGCTGTACTTCGGCACGGCCACCGGCAGCCTCACCCCGCGGGGCCTCGACCCCATCCCGCTCGGCAACGCCGACTGGCAGGACATGACCCTGAGCGCGCCCGGTGACCTCAACGGCGACGCACTGCCGGAGATCTGGGCCCGTTCCAAGACCACCGGCCTGATCCACCAGTACACGAGCCGCAAGACCACCGACGCCACGGCGAAGGCGGCCATCGACCTGACCGTGTACAGCGACCCGGCCGCACGCACCGCGTCCATCGGCACCGGTTTCACCGGCACCGCCTGGCCGCACCTGGCCAGCCTCGGCGACTTCGAGAAGGACGGCTTCCCCGACCTGTGGTCGCGTGACAACAACGGCGTGATCAGCGAGTTCCCCGGCCGTCAGCCGGTCAACGGCTCGGCCTTCGGGCCCGCCAAGCAGATCGCCGTCAGCGGCACGCCCTGGAGCACGTGCGAGAAGGTCGCCTCGGCCGTCTCCACCACCACCACCCACGAGCTGTGCGGTCCGATGCTGGCCAAGTTCCGCGCCAAGGGCGGGATCACCGGCGTCGGCAAGCCGTCCGGCGCCGTCACCACGACGGCCGACGGCGGCAAGTTCGCGCACTTCCGCAAGGACGGGGCGAGCGGCGACAGGGCCTCCATCTACTGGCACCCGACCACCGGTGCCTGGCTCGTCGTCAACGGCATCCGCGACAAGTGGATGAGCCTCGGTGCCGAGAAGGGCTTCCTGGGCTACCCGACCTCCGACGAGAACGTCACCTTCGACCAGGGCGGCGCCTTCACCACCTTCACCGGATCGGGCGGCGCCGGCGCCATCTACTGGGCGCCCGAGTTCGGCTCCTGGTCCATCCACGGCACCGTCTACCGCAAGTACCTGGCGACCGGCGGTCCCGGCGGCTGGCTCGGCTACCCGACCACCGACGAGACCAACAACGCCGACGGCATCGGCCGCTTCAACCACTTCCGCCACCGCGACCAGACCTCCGACACCGCGTCCATCTACTGGACGACCACCACCGGCAAGGCTTGGTCCGTGCGCGGCTCCATCCGCGCCAAGTGGGTCTCGCTCGGCGCCGAGAAGAGCTTCCTGGGCTACCCGCAGTCGGACGAGTACGACGTCTACGGCGGCCCCCGCGAGGACTTCAAGGACGGCACCTACATCCGGCACAACCACACCACCGGCGTCAGCGTCGAGCACAAGGCCAACGACCGCACCGCCGACAAGCGCACCGACCTGTCGGGCGACTTCAACGGCGACGGCCTGTCCGACACGGCCACCGTCTACGACTACGGCAGCGACGCCGTCGCGCTCTACACCGCGCAGGGCAAGGCCGACGGCGGCTTCGGCGCCCCGGTCCTCGGCTACAACACCAACAAGGGCAACTGGAACAACTCGCACGCGCAGTGGACCACCGGTGACTTCAACGGTGACGGCCGCGACGACCTGGCCGCGCTGTACGGGTACAGCGACGGCGCCAACGGTCTGTTCACCTTCCTCGGCAACGCCGACGGAACCTTCACCTCCCTCGGGCGCAGCGCGTATGTGACCCCCGGAAACTGGGTCGCCTCGTCAGGCAAGATCTTCGCCGGTGACTTCAACGGCGACGGCCGCGACGACGTGGGCATGATGTACGACCACGGCAGCTGCAACACGGGCGTCCACACCTTCGTCGCGAAGGCGGACGGTACGTTCAACGCCTCCATGGGCAGCTGGTACTCCGGCAACGGCAACTGGTGCTGGAACGAGTCCAAGCACGTCACCGGTGACTTCAACGGGGACGGCCGCGACGACATGCTCGCCCTGTACGGCCACGGCAACGGGTCCGTCGAGATGTACACCCTGCTCGGCAAGGCCGACGGCGGCTTCGCGGCGCCCCTGCGTTCCTGGAACCGCGCCGCGGGCCTGTGGGACTACAGCCGCAGCAAGCTCACCTCGGGCGACTACAACGGCGACGGCCGGGCCGACGCCGCCATCATGTACCGGTACGACAACGGCCGCTCGGCCCTGTTCACCTTCACCGGCAGGCCTGACGGCGGGGTGAACGACGACTTCCAGAGCTGGAGCAGCCCGGAGCAGTCCTGGTACCTGGAGAACACCGGGAACCCGGTGTCCGGCGACATCAACAAGGACGGTCGCGACGACGTCGCGATCATGTACAACTACTACGCCGGAGGCACCGCGCTCTTCACCTTCAAGGGGCGCACCGACCGTACTGACGGTGGCTTCGAACCCCCGCTGAAGAGCTGGGAGGTGGCGCCCGGCATCTGGTAACACCGGCGCCGCGCATGACATGACATGACATCGGCCCCCAGGACCCGTTCGGGTCCTGGGGGCCGATTGCGTTCTGCGGGCCGGCTGCGGTGAGCGGACCTGCCGGGAGATCAGTCCTTGATCTCGCAGATGGTGGCGCCGGAGGTCACCGAGCCGCCGATCTCGGCGGTGAGGCCGACGACGGTGCCGGAGCGGTGCGCGTTGAGCGGCTGCTCCATCTTCATCGCTTCGAGCACGACGATCAGTTCGCCCTCCTCGACGCGCTGGCCCTCCTCGACCGCGACCTTGACGATCGTGCCCTGCATCGGGGAGGCGAGGGTGTCGCCGGAGGCCGCGGGGCCGGACTTCTTGGCCGCGCGGCGCTTCGGCTTCGCGCCACCCGCGGCGGCCGTGCGGGCCAGGGTCATGCCCAGGGAGGACGGCAGGGAGACCTCAAGACGCTTGCCGCCGACCTCGACGACCACGGTCTCACGGCCCGGCTCGTCCTCGGTGTCGTCCGCGGCCGGGGCCGTGAACGCGGGGATCTCGTTGACGAACTCGGTCTCGATCCAGCGGGTGTGGACCGTGAAGGGTCCCTCCGCGGGGGCGAAGGCCGGGTCGGCGACGACGGCACGGTGGAAGGGGATGGCGGTGGCCATGCCCTCGATCTCGAACTCGGCGAGGGCGCGGGCGGCGCGCTGCAGCGCCTGCTCGCGGGTGGCGCCGGTGACGATGAGCTTGGCCAGCAGGGAGTCCCAGGCCGGGCCGATCACCGAGCCGGACTCGACGCCCGCGTCGAGGCGGACGCCCGGTCCCGTCGGCGCGGCGAACTTCGTCACGGTGCCGGGGGCGGGCAGGAAGCCGCGGCCCGGGTCCTCGCCGTTGATGCGGAACTCGATGGAGTGACCGCGCAGGACCGGGTCGCCGTAGCCGAGTTCCTCGCCGTCGGCGATGCGGAACATCTCGCGGACCAGGTCGATGCCGGAGACCTCTTCGGTGACCGGGTGCTCCACCTGGAGGCGGGTGTTGACCTCCAGGAAGGAGATCAGGCCGTCGGCGGCGACGAGGAACTCGACGGTGCCGGCGCCGACGTAGCCGGCTTCCTTCAGGATGGCCTTGGAGGCCGCGTACAGCTCCGCGTTCTGGGCCTCGCTCAGGAACGGCGCGGGGGCCTCCTCCACCAGCTTCTGGTGGCGGCGCTGGAGGGAGCAGTCGCGGGTGGAGACGACGACCACGTTGCCGTGCGAGTCCGCCAGGCACTGGGTCTCGACGTGGCGCGGCTTGTCGAGGTAGCGCTCGACGAAGCACTCGCCGCGGCCGAAGGCGGCGACGGCCTCGCGGACGGCGGAGTCGTAGAGCTCGGGCACCTCTTCGAGGGTGCGGGCGACCTTCAGGCCGCGGCCGCCACCGCCGAAGGCGGCCTTGATCGCGATCGGCAGGCCGTGCTCCTTGGCGAAGGCGACGACCTCCTCGGCCCCGGAGACCGGGTCCGGCGTACCGGCGACCAGCGGGGCGCCGGCGCGCTGGGCGATGTGGCGGGCGGCCACCTTGTCGCCGAGGTCGCGGATCGCCTGCGGCGGCGGGCCGATCCAGGTCAGGCCGGCGTCGATCACGGCCTGGGCGAATTCGGCGTTCTCGGAGAGGAAGCCGTATCCGGGGTGGATGGCGTCGGCTCCGGAGTCGGCTGCGGCCTGGAGGACCTTCGAGATGTCCAGGTAGCTCGCGGCCGGGGTGTCACCGCCCAACGCGAAAGCTTCGTCGGCCGCGCGGACGTGCAGAGCGTCCCGGTCCGGATCGGCGTAGACGGCTACGCTCGCGATCCCGGCGTCCCGGCAGGCCCGAGCAACGCGGACAGCGATTTCGCCACGGTTGGCGATGAGCACCTTGCGCACGATGGCTCCCTCCTTGAAAACAAGCTGAGTTTAGGGACAGCCCACACGGCCTTACGACCCTTCCCCGGTGGTGAGCTTGCCCACACAGAGTGTGATGCGAGGCCCGCTCCGCCGGGGAACCCTTGTGGCGCCCCAGGTCAGGGGGATCCCCGACTGCACAGTAACCCCGCGATGTAGCCAAGGTCTCTGTCCCCCCGGTCAGCGGCCCCGGGTGATTCTTTGTCGAGTCCCTACGAACCGCCCACGATTTCTTTGCGGGCCTGATCGGAGTTGCCCCCCGTTTACTGCCGAGTAGCTTCGCCGTCCGCCGGGCGAACCGGGACAACACCGTACCCACAGCGGCGCGGCCCGCCGCGGCCCAGACGGGCAGCGGCGCCCGGCGTGTCCCGGCCTGCCCGCGTCCGGCCCCGGCACAGTTGGGTCCGATGCCTTGCCCACGGGGCTACCCGTTAGTAGCCTCCAGGCGTCGAACACGCTCGGGACGGACACGTGAGGGGTGGGGACCATCGTGCTGCGAAGACTCGTGGCCGGACTGGCCGCGATCGTGCTCGTCGCGGAAGCGGCCGTGCTCGTGCTCGTCCACGTCGTACTGGGCAAGACCACGGCGAGCCAGTCGATGTCCATAGCGGGCAGCGACCCTGACGTCATGTCCGCGGCCACCTACGCCCTGGGCGCGGGCATGGGCGCCTTCCTCCTGCTGTGCGCCGTGCTCTGCGCCGCCGCCGCACTGCGCGACCGGGCCCCGGGCCGCTTCGCCCGCGTCGTGCTCGTCACCGCCGCGGTCACCCACGGACTGCTCGGCACCCTCGCCGTCGTCGTGGTCGGGTGGGCGGCCTTCGCGGCGACCACGCTGATCCTGTGCCTGCTCGTCCTGATCCTGATGCTCTACCCCGCCCGCCGCGAGGACCCGACCGGGCCGCCGCTGCCGCCGTTCGGAGAGCTCAAGCCCACAGGTCCGTGATCGACACGCCCAGTTCGCCCAGCAGGGAGCGCAGCAGCGGCATCGACAGCCCGATCACGTTGCCGTGATCCCCGTCGATGCCGTCGATGAACGGCGCCGACAGCCCGTCCAGGGTGAACGCCCCGGCCACGTGCAGCGGCTCGCCGCTCGCCACGTACGCCGCGACCTCCGCGTCCGTCGGCTCCCCGAACCGGACCGTCGTGGACGCCGTCGCAGAGACCTGCCGCCCGTCCACCGTGTCGATGACGCAGTGCCCGGTGCGCAGGACGCCCGCCCGGCCGCGCATCGCCTTCCAGCGCGCCGTGGCCTCCTCGGCGTCCGCGGGCTTGCCGAGCGCCTCGCCGTCCAGCTCCAGCACCGAGTCACAGCCGATCACCAGGGCGCCCGCGGCCTCCTCCAGGGCCGCCACGACGGCCGCCTTCGCCTCGGCGAGCGCCAGCGCCAGAGCGGCCGGCTCGTCGTGGTTCAGGGTGTCCTCGTCGAAGCCGCTGACGATCACGTGCGGGGCGAGCCCGGCCTGCCGCAGCAGGTTCAGCCGGGCGGGCGAGGCGGAGGCGAGGACGAGCGGGCGCGCGGGCGTGGCAGTCATGCCGGCCATCGTAGGCGCGCGGCGCGACCCCCTGGAACCGGCCCACGCCCCCCTAGGCCTCTAGAACCGGCCCATGCCCACGCCCAGGACGTACACCACCACGATCATGGCGAGGGCGAGCACCACGGTCAGCCGCCGGATCATCGCCTGCGCGTCGCGCATGTCCTTGGGCGGCTCGTCTTTCGGGTCGGACCAGAGCATGTTCCGATACTGGCCCGCAGACAGGTGTGGCGCCTGAGTACCCGTACTCAGGCGCCACCATCCGTTCACATCATCTTCGCCGGCCCGGCTAGCCGGGCCAGTACGTACGGCCCCACGCGCGCGGCCCCGGCTGCAGCCCGCGGCGCCGCGCCACCCGGGCGGGCGCCGACCACTCGTCCGCGACCACCGGGGCGAGCGACGGTGCCGAGGCCAGCGCCGCCGCCCGCGCCTGGACCACCGCCAGTGCGGCGGCCAGCTCCTCGGGGGTCGGGTTGCCCTTGACGACCTTGATCACCACAGAGACCTCCTGGAGGGGCTAGAGGGGGATGTTGCCGTGCTTCTTCGGCGGCAGGGACTCCCGCTTGGTGCGCAGCTGCCGCAGCCCCTTCACCACGTGCGCCCGCGTCTCGGACGGCATGGTCACCGCATCGATGTAACCGCGCTCGGCGGCCGTGTACGGGTTGAGCAGCGCGTCCTCGTACTCGGCGATCAGCCGTGCCCGGGTCTCCTCCACATTGTCCGCCTCCGCGATGGTCCTGCGGTGCAGGATGTTCACCGCGCCCTGCGCACCCATGACGGCGATCTGCGCCGTCGGCCAGGCCAGGTTCAGGTCGGCGCCCAGGTGCTTGGAGCCCATGACGTCGTACGCGCCGCCGAAGGCCTTGCGCGTGATGACGGTGATCAGCGGAACGGTGGCCTCGGCGTACGCGTAGATCAGCTTCGCGCCGCGCCGGATGATCCCGTTGTACTCCTGGTCCGTGCCGGGCAGGAAGCCCGGTACGTCCACGAACGTCAGGACCGGGATGTTGAACGCGTCGCACGTACGGACGAAGCGCGCCGCCTTCTCGGAGGCGTTGATGTCCAGGCAGCCGGCGAACTGCATCGGCTGGTTGGCGACGATGCCCACCGGGTGGCCCTCGACCCGGCCGAAGCCGGTCAGGATGTTCGGCGCGAACAGCGCCTGCGTCTCCAGGAACTCCCCGTCGTCCAGCACGTGCTCGATCACGGTGTGCATGTCGTACGGCTGGTTCGCGCTGTCCGGGATCAGCACGTCGAGCTCGCGGTCGAGGTCGGAGACCTCGGTGTCCGCCTCCTCCGGGAAGGCCGGCGGCTCGGAGAGGTTGTTCGACGGCAGGTACGCGAGGAGCGACTTGACGTACTCGATCGCGTCCTTCTCGTCGCCCGCCATGTGGTGCGCGACGCCGGACGTGCTGTTGTGCGTGCGCGCCCCGCCCAGCTCCTCGAAGCCGACGTCCTCGCCGGTGACCGTCTTGATGACGTCCGGGCCGGTGATGAACATGTGCGAGGTCTGGTCCACCATGACCGTGAAGTCGGTGATGGCGGGCGAGTACACGGCGCCGCCCGCGCAGGGCCCGACGATCAGGCTGATCTGCGGGATCACGCCGGACGCGTGGACGTTGCGGCGGAAGATCTCCCCGTACATGCCCAGCGCGCTGACGCCCTCCTGGATGCGGGCGCCGCCGGAGTCGTTGATGCCGACGAGCGGGCAGCCCGTCTTCAGGGCGAAGTCCATGACCTTCATGATCTTCTGGCCGTAGACCTCGCCGAGGGCGCCGCCGAAGACGGTGAAGTCCTGCGAGAACACGGCCACCGGCCGGCCGTCCACCGTGCCGTAGCCGGTGACGACGCCGTCGCCGTAGGGGCGGGTCTTCTCCAGCCCGAAGTTGGTGGAGCGGTGCCGGGCGAACTCGTCCAGCTCGACGAAGGAACCCTCGTCCAGCAGCAGGGCCACCCGCTCACGCGCCGTCAGCTTGCCCTTGGCGTGCTGCTTCTCGACAGCACGCGCGGATCCTGCGTGGGTGGCTTCGTCGATGCGGCGCTGCAGATCCGCGATCTTGCCCGCGGTGGTGTGCATGTCGATCGGCTCTGACGGATGTGACATCGGGGTCGCGGCTCCCTGCGTGGTGTCAACTGCCTGGTCAATTGATTGACTACTGCTGGCTACTGGTGCGTAGCGTATCGGCGGGCATGGCGCTCGGCAGTGCGGCGTTTGACACACCCGCATTGGGTTGCCTGGCCTCGCCGCCTTCCCTAGGAGACAACCGGCGGCCGGCCGGGCCGGACACGTCCCGGCGTCCTGACCGGTTCGTCCGGCCGCGCGTCGTCGGGGTGGAAACGGAACGTGAATGCCCGCTTTACCGCAGAATTCCCCACAGCCGGGACGCTAGGGTCAGTCAAGATCCGCACACGATCCCGGGTCGAAGGATCACCTACGGCGACAAAGGAATCCGATCATGCCAGCAGAGCGCTCGAACGGTGCCTCCACCGGTCGCTGGTCCAGCCTGGAGCGGCCGCCCCTGAACGCCGAGGGGCTGCGGCGTGCCCTCGTCACCGAGGGCGGGCTGTGGACCTCCCTGGAGGTGGTGGACACCACCGGGTCCACCAACACCGACCTCGCCGCCAGGGCCCCCCAGCTGCCCGAGGGAGCCGTGCTCGTCGCCGAGGAGCAGACCGCCGGACGCGGGCGGCTCGACCGCAGCTGGGTCGCGCCCGCCCGGTCCGGGCTGTTCTTCTCCGTGCTGCTCAAGCCGGGCGCCGCGGTGCCGCAGGAGCGCTGGGGGTGGCTGACCCTGCTCGCCGGTGTGGCCACCGCGACGGGGCTGTCCCGGGCCGCGGGCGTGGACACCTCCCTCAAGTGGCCCAACGACCTGCTGGTCACCGTGGACCGCGAGGAGCGCAAGGCCGGCGGGATCCTCGCCGAGCGGGTGGCCGACGGCATCGTCATCGGGATCGGGCTCAACGTGTCCCTGACCGAGGACGAGCTGCCCGTGCCGGGCGCCGGCTCCCTCGCGCTGGCCAAGGCCTCCGTGACCGACCGGGACCCGCTGCTGAGGGCCGTACTGCGCTCCCTGGAGCAGTGGTACGGGAACTGGCGCGCGGCGGGCGGCGACCCGGCGGCCAGCGGCCTGCAGGAGACCTACGCGGCGGGCTGCGCCACCCTCGGCAAGCACGTCCGCGCGGAGCTCCCGGGCGGCCGCACCCTCACCGGAACGGCCGAAGCGGTGGACACCGACGGCCGCCTGGTGATCCGTACGGCCGAAGGCGTCCACGAGGCGGTCGGCGCGGGCGACGTGGTCCACCTGCGCTCCGTCCACTGACGGCCCCGTTCCGCCGGGGAGGGGGAGTGAGCTACGGCACACCTGCCGTATGGTTTAGGCGATCCCGGTGCTCGTGGTGATCAACCGGTTCGCAGGGCAGTGCGCACGGAAATGGACAGGAGGCGGCCCTTGACCGTCGACGACCCTACGTCCAGCGCGTCCGCCCCCGGGCCCGGCGGCCCGGGCACCCCGATCGGCCGCGACCAGCACCACCCGCACCACGAGGTCGACCACACGGCCCAGCCGACGGCGGATCCGCTCGCCATCCGACTGGAGCAGCTGATCCTCGGTGCCGAGCGCCGGTACACCCCCTTCCAGGCGGCCCGCAGCGCCGGCGTGTCGATGGAGCTCGCCTCGCGCTTCTGGCGGGCCATGGGCTTCGCCGACATCGGCCAGGCCAAGGCGCTCACGGAGGCGGACGTACTGGCCCTGCGCCGGCTCGCCGGTCTGGTGGAGGCCGGGCTGTTGTCCGAGCCGATGGCCGTGCAGGTGGCGCGGTCCACCGGGCAGACCACGGCGCGGCTGGCCGAATGGCAGATCGACTCCTTCCTGGAGGGGCTGACGGAGCCGCCGGAGCCGGGCATGACCCGTACCGAGGTCACGTACCCCCTGGTGGAGCTGCTGCTGCCGGAGCTGGAGGAGTTCCTCGTCTACGTGTGGCGGCGCCAGCTGGCGGCCGCCACCGGGCGCGTGGTGCAGGTGGCCGACGACGACGAGATGGTCGACCGGCGGCTCGCGGTGGGCTTCGCGGACCTGGTGGGCTTCACCCGCCTGACGCGGCGCCTGGAGGAGGAGGAGCTCGGCGAGCTCGTCGAGTCCTTCGAGACGACCTCCGCGGACCTCGTGGCGGCGCACGGCGGCCGGCTGATCAAGACCCTCGGGGACGAGGTCCTGTACTGCGCCGACGACGCGGCGACGGCGGCGGAGATCGCGCTGCGGCTCATCGAGACGATGGAGGCCGACCCGCAGATGCCCGAGCTGCGGGTGGGGATCGCCTTCGGCACCGTGACGACCCGGATGGGCGACGTCTTCGGGACCACGGTGAACCTGGCGAGCCGGCTGACGTCGATAGCGCCGAAGGACGCGGTGCTGGTGGACGGCGCGATGGCCGAGGAGCTGGCCCGCAGCGGGGCGGCGCCGGTGTCGGAGAAGGAGGCCGAGGCGGCGGCCGACGAGAGCGCGGCCTACCGGTTCGCGCTCCAGCCGATGTGGCAGCGGCCCGTGCGCGGGCTGGGGGTCGTGGAGCCCTGGTCGCTGACGCGGCGGCCGCCTAAGATCCCCCGGTAACGTTCGTTAACCGGGAGGGTCCTATGGCGTCCGAGGCCGAGTTCGAGTCGGAGTTCGTGGCGGTACGCCGCCACGCGGACGGGGTCGCGGAGCTGGTCCTTGACCGCCCCAAGGCGATGAACGCCGTGTCGACCGAGATGGCCCGCGCCATCGGGGCGGCCTGCGCCGCGCTGGCCGCGGACGCGTCCGTACGGGTCGTGGTGCTCTCCTCGACCGCGGAGCGGGCCTTCTGCGTGGGGGCGGACCTCAAGGAGCGCAACGCGCTGTCGGACGCCGAGCTGGTGCGGCAGCGGCCGACCACGCGGGGCGCGTACGGCGGCGTGCTGGAGCTGCCGATGCCGACGATCGCGGCCGTGCACGGTTTCGCGCTGGGCGGCGGCTTCGAGCTCGCCCTGGCCTGCGACGTGATCGTCGCCGACGAGACCGCGGTGGTCGGCCTGCCCGAGGTGTCGGTGGGCGTGATCCCCGGCGGCGGGGGCACCCAGCTGCTGCCGCGCCGGGTGGGCGCGGCGCGGGCCGCCGAGCTGATCTTCACGGCGCGCCGGGTGGAGGCCGCCGAGGCGCTGTCCCTGGGGCTGGTGGACTCGGTGGTCCCCGCCGGGCAGGACACCGAGCAGGCCCTGGCCCTGGCGGGCCGGATGGCGGCGAACTCGCCCGTGGGGCTGCGGGCGGCCAAGCGGGCGCTGCGGCTGGGGCACGGGATGGACCTGGCGGCCGGGCTGGAGATCGAGGACGCGGCCTGGCGGACGGTGGCCTTCTCCGGCGACCGGGCCGAGGGCGTGGCGGCGTTCAACGAGAAGCGCAAGCCGAACTGGCCGGGGCAGTAGCGGCTGGGTGGTGTCTCGGGTGGTGTCTCGTGGATCAGGCCGGGCTCGCGGGGACGTGCGGCGCCGCGCCCCGCGATACTGAATCGGACAAAAGTCCCTAACCTGGGGTGATGGGAGTTGACGGGCGGCTGCGAGCCGTCGTGGGCCTGGCGCAGGCGATGGCCGCGGCGTGCGCGCCGCGGGACAGTGTGCGCGCGGCCGCGCGGGGCGCGCGGATGGCGCTCGACGGCTCGTTCGCCGCGATCTCGGCGTGGGAGCGGGAGCGGGGGCGCCTGCGGGTGCTCGTGAACGAGGGCGAGCGGCGGGCGGGGGAGGAGGAGTTCCCCGAGGACGAGTCCTATCCCGTCCACGACTTCCCCGAGATCACCGAGTTCCTGCACGAGCGCTGGGTGGGCGGCGGCGGCCCGCACGCCTGGGTGGAGAGCGCCGTGGGCGACCGGCCCGGGCGCCGGGGCGAGGCCCTGCGCGGCCGGGGGCGGGGCACCTGCGTGGTCGCGCCCATCGTGCTCAGCGGGCGGGCCTGGGGCGAGCTGTACGTCGCCCGGGACGAGGGACTGCCCGACTTCGACGAGGACGACGCCGAGTTCGCCACCGTCCTCGCCGCCGTGGTCGCGGCCGGGCTGGCGCAGAACGAACGGCTGGAGGAGGCCCGGCGGCTCGCCTTCACCGATCCGCTGACCGGGCTGGCGAACCGCCGCGCCGTCGACATGCGCCTCGACGAGGCCCTGGAGGAGCACCGGCGCACCGGGGCGGTGGTCAGCCTCGTCGTCTGCGACCTGAACGGGCTGAAGAAGGTCAACGACACCCTCGGCCACGCGATGGGCGACCGGCTGCTGGAGCGGTTCGGGTCGGTGCTGAGCCTGTGCGGGGCCATGCTGCCCGGCGCGCTGGTGGCCCGCCTCGGCGGCGACGAGTTCTGCCTGGTCGGGCTGGGCCCGACGGCGGACGAGGTGGTCCGGGTCACCGAGGAGCTGTGCACGCGGGCCGCCGAGCTGGAGCTGGGCGAGGGCGTGGCCTGCGGGGTGGCCTCCACCGGGGACCCGATCGGGCTGGTGAAGTCCTCCCGGCGGCTGTTCCGGCTGGCGGACGCCGCCCAGTACAAGGCGAAGGCGGCGCGCTCGCCCAAGCCGGTCGTCGCGGGGCGCGACACCGCCGTCGTCCGGATGGCCGATGCCGCCGCCGAAGCGGCCTCGGGCGAACGCCGCCGCTTCCGGGGGCGGCCGTGAGCCCGCCCGGCCGTGAGCCCGGGCCCGGCCCTGAGCCCATGCCCGGCCGTGGCCCCTGCGTCCTCGCGGCCCTGCGTCGCGGACCGTAAGGGGCCCTGAGCGAAGTCGCTAGTGACATGAAGGGATTCAGTCCGTAGGGTGCTGAATATGGATATGCAGACTGTCGTAGTGGGGACGTCCGGGACCACCGCCGAAGACGTCATCGCCGTCGCCCGCGGCAACGCGCGGGTCGAGCTGTCCGCGGAGGCGCTCGACGCGCTCGCCCGCGCACGTGAGATCGTCGACGCCCTCGCCGCCAAGCCCGAGCCCGTCTACGGGGTCTCCACCGGCTTCGGCGCTCTGGCCTCCCGGCACATCAGCCCCGAGCTGCGCGCCCAGCTCCAGCGCAACATCGTCCGCTCGCACGCCGCCGGCATGGGCCCGCGCGTCGAGCGCGAGGTGGTGCGCGCGCTGATGTTCCTGAGGCTCAAGACCGTGGCCTCCGGGCACACCGGCGTACGGCCCTCGGTCGCCCAGACCATGGCCGACGTCCTCAACGCCGGGATCACCCCCGTCGTCCACGAGTACGGCTCCCTGGGCTGCTCCGGCGACCTCGCGCCGCTGTCCCACTGCGCGCTCGCGCTCATGGGCGAGGGCGACGCCGAGGGCCCCGACGGCACCGTCCGCCCCGCCGGCGAGCTGCTGGCCGAGGCCGGGATCGAGCCCGTCGAGCTCCGCGAGAAGGAGGGCCTGGCCCTCCTCAACGGCACCGACGGCATGCTCGGCATGCTGGTCATGGCCCTCGCCGACCTCGCCAAGCTCTACACCTCGGCCGACATCACCGCCGCCCTCACCCTGGAGGCGCTGCTCGGCACGGAGAAGGTCCTGCAGCCCGAGCTGCACGCGATCCGCCCGCACCCCGGTCAGGCCGCCTCCGCCGCGAACATGGCCGCCGTGCTGAAGGGCTCCGGGCTCGTGCGGCACTACCAGGAGGAGACCGCCCCGCGCGTGCAGGACGCCTACTCGGTGCGCTGCGCCCCGCAGGTCGCCGGCGCGGGCCGCGACACCATGGCGCACGCCGCCCTGGTGGCCTCGCGCGAGCTGGCCGCCGCCGTCGACAACCCGGTGGTGCTGCCCGACGGGCGCGTGGAGTCGAACGGCAACTTCCACGGGGCGCCGGTCGCCTACGTCCTGGACTTCCTCGCCATCGCGGCCGCCGACCTCGGCTCCATCGCCGAGCGGCGCACCGACCGGCTGCTCGACAAGAACCGCTCGCACGGCCTGCCGCCGTTCCTCGCGGACGACGCCGGCGTGGACTCCGGTCTGATGATCGCCCAGTACACGCAGGCAGCGCTCGTCAGCGAGATGAAGCGGCTCGCGGTGCCCGCTTCGGCCGACTCGATCCCCTCCTCCGCCATGCAGGAGGACCACGTCTCGATGGGCTGGTCGGCGGCGCGCAAGCTCCGTACGGCCGTCGACAACCTGACGCGGATCATCGCGATCGAGCTGTACGCGGCCACCCGGGCCATCGAGCTGCGCCACGGGCTCACCCCCGCCCCGGCCAGCCGGGCCGCGATCGAGGCCGCGCGCGCCGCGGGTGTGCAGGGCCCCGGGCCGGACCGTTTCCTCGCCCCCGACCTGGCCGCCGCCGACGCGTTCATCCGTACCGGCGGCCTGCTCGCCGCGGTGGAGCCGGTGACGGGTCCGCTCGCCTGACGCGGGCGGTGCGGGGCGGCCCGCGCCGCTGGGACGGGGGCCGTCCCGGGAGCTTCTTCCCGGGGCGGCCCCCGGTCGTTCACGGGGTCACGGGGTCACGGGGTCACGGGGTCACAGGGCGTGGGAGCGCCGTACGGAGAAGGCCACGAACCCGGCCCCGAGTCCCAGGCAGAGCGTGCCGCCCAGCAGGTAGGGGGTGGTGTCCACGGAGCCGGTGTCGGCGAGCACGAGGGACCTGCCCTGCACGGTCGGCGCGTCGGCCGCGTCCGGGGCCGCCCCCGAGACCGTGCCGGTGGCCGCGCCGGTACCGGAGCCAGCCTGGGCGCCCGTCCCTGCGGCGTTCGCCCCTGCGGGCACGCCGGCGCGGTCCGTCGCGTCCTCCGGTGCGGTGGCGCCCGCCGAGGGCACGAACCACAGGGCGGCGAGGAGGGTGGTCGCTCCGAGAGCGGTGAGCAGCGGTCGTCGTGCGGACACGGTGCGATCCCCCTTGTGGCAGCAGCGAATTGGCCGTGTGCGGTGATGCTACGGAAAGGGGCGGGTCGTGGGAAAGTCGGGGCTTCCGCGGGCTTACTCTCCGTCGTATGAACTCTTCTGAGACATCACGATACGTACGGCTTCGGGTGGATTTGGTGCTGGAGGTGCCGGATTCCCAGGCACTCACCGGAGCCGCGCTCGCCCACATCAAGGCCGACGAGTTCATGCCGGACGAGGAGCGCGGCCACGCCGAGGCCGCCGTCCGGGAGGACGAGTCGGAGGCCCTCGCCTACCTGGTCGACCCCACTGACCTGGTCACGGACATCCCCGGAGTCGAGCTCGCGCAGGCTTCCTGGAGCAGCGAGCCCGTCGAATACGACCCCGAGTCAATGGAGTGGGACATCGACGAGGAAGATGGGGACTTCGACGAAGAACCCGACAACGCCTGACCGTGTGGTTGCCCACATCCCGACGGAATGTGGAACCGGCCACCGCCGTTAACGCGTTGTCAGGACGAGGCAGGGGGCGCGTCCCCCTGCCCGGCCAACCCCGGGACGTCAGCCCCGGAGTTTCCGGCAACGATGGAGTGGCGTGTGAGGACGGACAGCAAGCGGCGGAGAAGGTCCCTTGTGGCCATATCCGCTGTTCTCGGCGGTGTACTGATGCTCTCGGCATGCAACGACGGGGGCGGCGACAATGCCAAGGGCAAGGGCGAGGCCGGCACGTCCCAGGCCGAGGCCGACGCGGCAGCGGCCAAGGACACCTCGAAGGCCAAGATAACGATCACGCCCAAGGACGGCTCGACCAACGTCGGCCTCAACGACGCGGCCAACGTCTCCGTCAGCGACGGCACGCTCACCCAGGTCGAACTGAAGACCAGCGAGGGCACGGCCGTACCCGGCAAGATCGCCGCCGACGGCAAGAGCTGGAAGCCCGAGGCCGCGCTGAAGCGCTCCACGAAGTACGCCCTGGCGGCGACGGCGAAGGACGCCGACGGCCGCGAGGCGCACGAGAACGCCTCCTTCACCACCGTCTCCCCGGAGAACAGCTTCGTCGGCTCGTTCATCCCGGACGAGGGCCAGACGGTCGGCGTCGGCATGCCGGTCTCGATCACCTTCAACAAGCCGATCAAGGACCAGAAGGCCGTCCAGGCCGCGATCTCGGTCACCTCCAGCAGCGGCCAGGAAGTCGTCGGCCACTGGTTCGGCGCGCAGCGGCTGGACTTCCGCCCCGAGCAGTACTGGCAGGCGAACTCCACCGTCACGCTGAAGCTGGCGCTCGAAGGCGTCCAGGGCGCTCCCGGCGTCCAGGGCGTCCAGAACAAGACGGTCACCTTCAAGATCGGCCGCAGCCAGGTCTCCACGGTCGACACCAAGACCAAGAAGATGACGGTCACCCGGGACGGCGCGGTCATCAAGACCATCCCGATCTCGGCGGGCTCCCCGGAGAACCCGACCTACAACGGTCAGATGGTGATCTCCGAGAAGTTCAAGGAGACCCGGATGGACGGCTCCACCGTCGGCTTCAAGAACGACGAGGGCAAGGGCGAGTACGACATCAAGGACGTGCCGCACGCCATGCGGCTGTCCACGTCGGGCACCTTCATCCACGGCAACTACTGGGGATCCGACTCGGTCTTCGGCAGCGTGAACACCAGCCACGGCTGCGTCGGGCTGAACGACGCCAAGGGCGCGAACGACCCCAACCAGCCCGCGGCGTGGTTCTTCGACAACTCGCTCATCGGCGACGTGGTCACCGTGATCAACTCCCCGGACAAGACCATCAAGCCGGAGAACGGCCTCAACGGCTGGAACATGAGCTGGGCGGAGTGGAAGGCCGGCTCGGCCGTCTGACATCCGCGGCACGCTCGACGTACGCCCGTACGCCGTGCGCCCGTTCGGAAGGCGGGGGACCTCTCGGAGGTTCCCCGCCTTCCGCGTGTGCGCGGCGAAAACCCCTCAGCCGCGGGCCCGGTGCCGGTCTATGGTCCGGACATGATGATCAGATCACTCCCCGTGCCCCCGTCCGCCGCCGAGGTGGACGCCTGGCTGGCGGTCCTGACCGCCGCCGCTGCCGGCGACCAGCCGCGGCTGCCCGCGCCGTCCCGCGTCGAGGTCGCCGGCCGGCTGTGCGTGGCGCCGGCGCGCGGCCGCCCCGTGCTCTGGGCGGCGGACGGGGACGCGGGCGTCGCGGCCCTGCTCCTGTTCACGGAGGAGGGCAACACGCACACCGCCTTCCTGGACGTGCTGACCGTACGGCCGCAGGCGCGGCGGCGGGGCGTGGGCACCGCCCTGTGGGAGCGGGTCCGCGAGGAACTCCTCGCGCAGGGCCGGACCTCGGTCGCGACCCTCGTCGACCTGGACGGTCCGGGGGAGGCGTTCGCGCGCTCGCTCGGGTTCGAGAACGTCCTGCCGATGGCCTGGTACGAGCAGGAGCTCCCGGCCGGCGCCGACGGGCCCGGGCGGCTCCCGGCCACCCCCGGATACGAGATCCTGACCTGGCACGGCCTGGTGCCCGACGCCTGGGCGCAGGCGGCCGCCGCCGCCCACGGGGCGATGGAGGACGCGCCGACCGGGGACATGGACGAGCGGATCCAGAGATGGACGGCGCAGAGGCTGCACACCCTGCAACAACTGGTCCTCGACCGCGGCGGTGAGATGCTCACGGTCGCGGCCGTGACCCCCGGGGGCGAGGTCGCCGGGTACACGGAGATCGTCCTCGCGGACCCGGCCGGGGCCGTCGCCCTCCAGTACGACACGGTGGTCGTCCCCGCCCACCGCGGCCGGGGCCTGGGCCGCGCCGTGAAGCTGCACATGGCGGCGCGGGCGGCCGAGCGGTATCCGGCGCTGCGGCGGATCACCACGACGGTGGCGGACGAGAACACCCCGATGCGGGCGGTGAACGAGTCCCTCGGCTGGCGGCGGGACCGCGCGACGGGCTACTTCCAGCTCAAGCTGTAGGCGCGGCCGCTCCGTCGGCGGGGGCCGCGTCGACGGGGGCCCCGCCGACGGGGGTGTCGGCAGCGGGGGCGTCGGCGGCGGGCGCCGACCAGGAGGCCAGCATCCGCAGGGCGTCGGCCGAGGGGGAGCCGGGCTCCGCGTGGAAGGTGACCAGGGACTGCGCCGGGTCGTCCGGGAGCGTCAGCGTCTCGAAGGACAGGCGCATCTCACCCACGAGCGGGTGCCGCAGCTGCTTCACGCCGTGGGTCTTGTCCGCCACCGTGTGCGCCGCCCACAGCCGCCGGAACTCCTCGTTCTTCACCGACAGCTCCCCGACCAGCGCGGACAGCTGCTCGTCGTCCGGGTGCTGACCCGCGTACATGCGGAGGTTGCTCACCACCTCGCAGGCCCGGCACTCCCAGTCCCCGTACAGCTCGGCCGTCGCCGGGTCCAGGAACACCAGCCGCACGAGGTTGCGTTCGGCCGCCGCGAGCGCCCCGAAGTCCCCGAAGACCGCGGCGGCCAGCCGGTTCCAGCCGATGACGTCCTGCCGGTGCCCCACGAGGTAGGCGGGTACGCCCTCCATCGCGTCCATCAGCGTGCGCAGCTCCGGCCGCACCTGCTGGGGCCGCCGGCTCTGGCGGCGCCTGCGCGCCTTGGGGCGCGCCAGGTCCATCATGTGCGCCCGCTCGGTCCCGTCGAGCCGCAGGGCCCGCGCGATGGCGTCCAGCACCTCCACCGACACGTTGTGCCCGTCGCGCTGTTCCAGCCGCGTGTAGTACGCGACCGACACCCCGGCCAGCTGGGCCAGTTCCTCCCGGCGCAGGCCCGGCACGCGCCGCCGGCGCCCGTAGTCGGTCAGGCCCACGTCCTCCGGGCGCAGCCGTGCGCGGCGGGAGCGGAGGAACTCACCCAGGCAGGCTCGCTGATCAAGCTGGTCCATGCCGTCCAGTATCGCCGGGCGCGGCGCCCCGGCGCGGGCGCGAGCCTGACCCCGCCAGGGGTACGTTCGCCAGTCCTAGGCAGGACAGGGGGATGGGTGGACGCCCGGCGGACGGGCACTGTGGGGACCACCACCGCAGACGTCACCGCTTGAGGAGCACCACCCCATGTCCGTCACCCCCCAGACCGCCGAGAGCACTCAGACCGCCCAGGCCGCCCGGCCCACTCAGGTCGCGGCCTACGCCGCCCCCGCCCCCAAGGCCCCGCTGGAGCGCACCACCGTGCCGCGCCGTCCCGTCGGCGAGCACGACGTCCTCATCGACATCAAGTACGCGGGCATCTGCCATTCCGACATCCACCAGGCGCGCGACGGCTGGGGCGAGGGCATCTACCCCATGGTCCCCGGCCACGAGATCGCCGGTGTCGTCGCCGAAGTCGGTCCCGGCGTCACCAAGTTCGCGGTCGGTGACCGGGTGGGCGTCGGCTGCTTCGTCGACTCCTGCCGCACGTGCGCGTACTGCCTGCGCGGCCAGGAGCAGTTCTGCACCCAGGGGATGACCGGCACGTACAACTCCCTCGACCGGAACGGCGAGCCCACGTACGGCGGCTACTCCAGCCACCTCGTCGTCGACGAGAACTACACCGTCCGCATCCCCGACGGGCTCGCCCTCGACGTCGCGGCCCCGCTGCTGTGCGCCGGCATCACCCTCTACTCCCCGCTCAAGCACTGGAAGGCCGGCCCCGGCACGAAGGTCGCGATCGTGGGCCTCGGCGGCCTCGGCCACATGGGCGTGAAGATCGCGGCGGCCCTGGGCGCGGAAGTGACCGTTCTGTCCCAGACCCTGCGCAAGAAGGAGGACGGCCTGCGGCTGGGCGCCTCCCACTTCCACGCCACCGCCGACGAGTCCGTCTTCGAGGAACTGGCCGGCAGCTTCGACCTGATCCTGTCCACCGTCTCCGCCCCGCTCGCCCTGGACGCGTACCTGGGCCTGCTGAAGGTCGACGGCGCGCTGGTGAACGTCGGCGCCCCGGAGGAGCCCGTCGCGCTCAACCTCTTCTCCGTCATCGGCGGCCGCAAGACCCTCGCCGGGTCGATGATCGGCGGGATCGCCGAGACCCAGGAGATGCTGGACTTCTGCGCCGAGCACGGGCTCGGCTCGGAGATCGAGCTGATCAGCGCCGAGCAGATCAACGAGGCGTACGAGCGGGTCCTGGCCAGCGACGTCCGCTACCGCTTCGTGATCGACGCGTCGACGATCTGATCCGCCCGCGCCGCCCGCCCCGGGTTCGTGGAGGCGCGGGCGCGCGCAGGCTCAGGTCGTTCAGGGTCGTCTCACTCCGCCCGGGCCACGCCGATCGGGCAGGAGACGCCCGTGCCGCCGATGCCGCAGTAGCCGCCCGGGTTCTTGTCCAGGTACTGCTGGTGGTGGGCCTCCGCCGGCCAGAAGGGGCGCTCGGCCGTCGGGAGGACGGCCGTGGTGATCTGGCCGTAGCCCGAGGAGGTCAGGACCTGCTGGTAGGCCGTGCGGGAGGCCTCGGCCGTCGCCTGCTGGGCGGGGGAGTGGGTGTAGATCGCCGAGCGGTACTGGGTGCCGACGTCGTTGCCCTGGCGGAAGCCCTGGGTGGGGTCGTGGGACTCCCAGAACAGCTTCAGCAGGGCCTCGTAGGAGACGAGCGACGGATCGAAGACGACCCGGACGACCTCGGTGTGCCCGGTCAGGCCCGAGCAGACCTCCTCGTAGGTCGGGTTCTCGGTGAAGCCGCCCTGGTAACCGGCCAGGGTGGTCCACACCCCCGGAGTCTGCCAGAACTTGCGCTCCGCGCCCCAGAAACAGCCCAGCCCGAAGTCGGCCACGTCGAGGTGGGCGGGGTACGGGCCCGCGAGCGGGTTCCCGAGCACGGTGTGGACGGCGGGCAGCGCGAAGAGCGGCTCCGCGCGGCCGGCCAGGGCCTCCTCGCGGGTGGGAAGCTCGGGCGTGCGGCGGTACGAGAACATGGATTCCCTCCTTGTCGTACACCGGTAACGGCGAACGACGGGCCGGGATTCCCCGTCGGGCGTCGCCGGGACCGACGCGCATCCAGTCCGGCACTGCCGTGCGCTCTCCGCGCCTCCTGCCTCGCCTAGTCTGCGCTGAGGCTCCCCAGCTTTTACCTGCGCACCACCTCATGCAGAGACCCCGCCAGGGCGCGCCTGACGGGGTCTCTGTTTACTGCGGACGTTAACTGGCCGGATGTGCGCTTTCCGAGTTTCGGAAAGCGCACATCTAATCGATTCCTGTTCGAGTGGCGGCCAGTATTGCTCTCAGGATCTGTTACCAAGGCGGCATGGGTTGTCCTGCCCGCCGCAGCGGCTCCAGGAATTCCTCTCTGAAGATTTCAAGAGCTGCTCTCAGTAGGGGGATTTCCACCTCCGCCCCGACAGCACTCAAACGTGCCGAATTCGAGTCGAAGCGAAATTCCAAAAGAAGAGCTCCCCGCCTTCCGTCAATCAACTCAGCAACTTCCATCGAGTCGAAGTCGTCGAAGTCGCTCAGGATCATCATGGCCGCATATTGCCGACCCTGCACGGAGAAAGTCCTCACAGCCACCCCTCGAATGTCAGGGCTCCGCCGTTGCGGAGGCTCCATCTACCTCCCACCCCGGTCGTGGGGTTCATGATATCTAGCACAGATCCCCCGTAGTGCGCCGACGCGGCAGAGATTGTTCTTGTGTTAGCCGGGTTCCCGAGGATGTCTGCAAGGATGGCCCTTCCTGCCGTATTAAGCGCTGCCACGTCCTTGATGCGGTCGGCGCCCTGGAGGTAGGGCTCGTACTTCGCCACGTGATCTGGCGTTCGCTTGACCGGGTCCGTGTGCTTCTGGGTCGCCCTGCCCGCTTCATTCAAGTTGTACTTGGGGTTGAACGGCTTGCTTCCCTTTGTTGCCGTAGGCGCTAGAGCGCTTGCAGACAAGTCAAGGTCGGTGGCATCCGAGAGTGGGCAATTGTGGACCAGGACGGATACCGCTCCGGCACGCACATAGTACGTGTGGAATTCGTCGACCGTGAGGTTGTGCGTGGTGACGGCGTAAGGGTAGGTGCGCGTCGCCTGGACCGTGAGGGTGGTGCCATTGGGCTGGCGGAGTTGTTCACCGGCGGTGAGGTCACCGGCGTCGATCCACTGGTGGCGGGTTTCGCTCCAGTAGGGGTGGTGGTAAGTGGAGGTGATCGTTACAGGCGGGCCGCGAGGGCCGGCCTCGTCGGTGAGGGTGAGGTCGGTGAATTCCTTGTCGTCGGGTGTGGTGATGGTGGTGGTGACGGTCTTGGGACGCGTTTCACCGGTCTGCGGGTCAGTGGCCATGACCACGTCGCCGTCCTTGACGTCCTCGATGCTCTTGGCGGAGCCATCGGCCATCAGGACCTGTACGCCGGTGGGGAAACTGTTGCATTTGGTCGCAGCCGCCGGTGCGTCGCCCCCGCCACCGCCCTTCTTCGCGGCGTCGGCTTCGTCCGCTACCGCTTTCGCCTCTGTTCCGGCGCTGTCGCTAGCGGATTCCTTGGCGGCCTTCTCTGATGCAGATTTGGCTGCCTTGGCCTCGGCGTCTCGGGCTTCCTTCAGCGCCTTCTTCGCGCCGCTGTAGGCCTCGGCGGCCTTCGCGGCTCCGCGTTCTGCTTCGTGGATTCCGTCGTATGCCTTATTGATCTCTTTGTAGATCTTGAAGGCCTTGATGCCGATCTTGACGGCCTTGAAGAGTTTGCCCCAGGGAACGAAGTTCAGGGCCGTGTTGATGCAGGCCATGGCGTCGCCCTTGGTGAAGCAGTCCCGGGCGTCGTTGAATCCGATCAGGTCGCCCACCATGTCGACGACTTCGTCGATCAGTTTATCGCGCTTTTTCTTGGCGTCGGAGACGTTCTTGTTGGCGCGATCCAGACTCGACCTGTCCGGCTCATCCGGATCCGTACCGCCGGACTCCCAGAGATTGCCAGAGCTTTGGCTGTCGTCGGGGCAGTTGCTTTCACACCTGAACTCCCGCATCAAGCCCGTGGGGTCCGATGCGTTGACGGGGCTGTTGTTGGAGTAGGCGTAGGCGTTCCACTGCTGTGGGTCGACCGGGTCGATGAGCGGGTCGGGGCTGATGAAGCGCCCTGTGGTGGGGTCGTATTCGCGGGCCCCGAGAAGGGTGAATCCGGTGGCCTTCTCCTTGGTGCCGCCGACGAAGCCCTTGTCGCCCGCCCAGGCGCCGGGTGCGGGCTGGGTGCCGCGTTCGTTGCCGAACGGGTCCGATGCGCGGCGGATGTGGGTGAGGTCGGTGGCCTTGAACTGGACGCCGCCCGTGCCGTGGTGGTCCGAGCTCTGGTAGGTGAACGTGGACGCGCCACCTGTGGTGGTGCGGGTGACGGACAGGCCGCCGGGCGCCGAGTAGGTGCGGACGTTGGAGACCTTGCCGGTGCCGGTCTCCACGGTGATCTGGTCGTTGCCGAGGTTGAGCGTGGCGCTGGCCGGGTCGCGGCGGATGAGCTGGTTGCCGCCCGTGTCGTACAGGTAACTGGTGCCGGCGCTCTCGCCGGTGCCGATGATCTTGTCGAGCTTGCCCTGACCGTCCCAGGTCAGGGCCTTGGTACCGAGGGTGCTGGTGATGGACGCCGTGTTGCCGGATGCGTCGTAGGTGTAGGAGCTGACCTTGGTGCCGGACGGGCCGGTCTCGGTCGAGGTCATGAGTGCGTGCGGACCACCCGTGCCGCCGCCAGTCGTCGGATCGGAGGAAGGCGCGTTGGTCTTGGGGCCGAACGTCTGGGTGATCGTTACGTCCTTGGCGGCATTGCCGGTGACGTCCTTCTTCACAAGCTTCTTGCGGTTGCCGAGGCTGTCGTACTCGTACTGCTGCCAGTACGGGGCCGGGCCGCCGACACTCGGCTTGCCGGTGCCGTCGACTGCGGGGCCGGCGGCGTTGGTGCAGCCACCGATGCCGCGGACGCTGGGCTGGGGGGCGGTGGTCTGGGTGCCGGTGTCGGTCCAGGCCTGGGTCAGTCGTCCCAGGTAGTCGTGTGTGAAGCACTGCAGGTCGCGGCCCGCACCGTCCTGGGTGTCACCGATCGAGGTCAGCTGGCCGACCTTGTTGTAGGTGTAGTCCAGGACGTCGACGCTCGCGGTCGCGGCGGTCTGCTTGTCCAAGGTGGAGCGGACCGGACGGCCGCTGCCGGCGTCGTAGTCGACGGTGGAAACGACCTGCATACCGGTGTCACCGATGGTGGTGCGGATCGGCCGACCGTAGGGGTCGTAGCGCATGTCCACGAGGTACGGGGTCCGGGTGAGGCCGATCTTCCCGCTGAACGAGGTCATGTTGCCTGCGACATCGACACCGTACGTCAGTGTCTCCACGCCGAGGCCAGCCTTGGTGATGCCGGGCAGGGCGGTCGTCTTCAGCTGCCCGTAGGCGTCGTAGGTGTTGGTCGTCTGGTAGGTGCCGGCCAGCTCCTTCTCTGTCGCCGGGATGGTGACCTTGGTGCCGAGGGGACGGTAGCCGCTGTCGTAACCGGTGATCTCGGTGATGTAGGCGCTGCCTGTCTTGCCGCCCACGTACCGGGTGGTGCTGTCGGGCTTGCCCAGTGCCTGGGTGTCGTAGGTGAAGGCGCCGACCTGCTTGGCCGGGTCTACGGCTGCGCCCTCGTACGTCGCGGTGGTGCGACCGAGGATGTCCGCCACCGACGTGGCGCTCTTGAGTCGGGCGTCCTTCGTGGTGGTGAGGTTCTTGCTGTCGTCGTAGGTGGTCGTGCTGGTTCCGGCATCGGGGTCGGTGGACTTCACCAGGCGGCCCAGGAGGTCGTAGGAGAACGTCCACTCGTTGCCGGCGGAGTCCTTCCGTGACAGTTGCTGTCCCTGCGCGTTGGACACGTACGTTGTCTCGTCGTACAGGCCGGTCGGCGTATTGGCCTTGTACTGGCGCAGGATCGAGGTGGTGCCGTTGGTGATGGTCGCCGTGGCGAATCCGCCCGGCGGCGGAGTCGTACGGACCTCGTCCACGCCCGGGTACTCGGTCGTGGAGCGGGTCTGCTCCACGCCGAACGACTGAGAGATGGAGGCCGTCGGGCGGCCGAGGCCGTCGAAGACCGTGACGGTCTGGGACGGGATCTTGCTGTCGGGGTTGACCCCGCCGTTGGGCAGGAACAGTGCCGCGGACGGCCCGCCCTGATCGGTGTAGTAGGCGGCGCTGGTCTTGACCTGCCTGCCGTGCGAGTCGAACAGCGCGTCCGTGATCATCCGGCCCGCCACGCCCGACGGGGGAGTGGCCTGGGTCTGGCGGACCCGGCCGAGACCGTCGTAGAGGGAGTAGCTGGAGGTGTAGGAGTTGTCGTTCATGAGCGCCTGGCTCAGAACGGCGGACGGCGCGTTCGTGCCGTTCATCGTGTACGAGTACTTGCGTACTGGCAGGTCCGTCGTGGAGTTCTGACCGGGCTGCCAGATGGACACGACCCGCCCGAGCGCGTCATACGTACGCTCGGCGACGTGGCTGTTCTCGTCCGTACTCTTCAGCGGCTGCGAGCGGCCGATGTCGAGCGTGGTGACCGACTTCCAGCCCAGCGGGTTGGTGTGGGTGATCGTGTTCGGAAGGACGCCCGTGGCGGGCGCGTACTCGGTCGTGGTGACCGCACCACCCGGGTGGGCGGCGTCCGTGCGGACCTTGTTGGTGTTGCTGGTGACACGGCCGTACGCGTCGTACGTCGATGTGGAGTTCAGCCGGTAGACGGGCTTGCCGAGCGCGTCGTACTTCTCCAGAACTTCCGTGCCCGTGCCGTTGGCGGTCGCGCCGACCTGGCCGTAGGGAAGGTTGTCGAAGTACGAGCGGGTGTCGCCGACGGTGTTCGCCGCCGTCGGGGTCTGACCGCACGTACCGGACAGGACCAGGGTGCGGGAAGCGAGCTCGGTGACCGCGCCGCCCGGGCCGGTCGGGTACTCGAAGGTGGTGCACAGGCGCTGGTCCGTGCGCGAGACGTCGCTGTTGTCGTCGACCTGCAGCGGTCGGGTGACGAGCGTCGTGTCGTAGGTGGAGGTGCGCTCGCCCGTGCGCCAGGCGCCGTTGGCGAGCTTCGCGCGGGTCGTAACCTTGGCGGTGTTCAGCGCGCGGGCCGTGATGGCCGGCATGCCCGCGGACTGGGCGCGGGTCGCGGTGACCGGGCCGATCCACGGCGTGGTGACCTCGTCCGAGACGACGGTGCCGCCGTCGCGGTCGTAGGTCTGGGTCTGGCGGACGAAACCGGACAGGACGTCCTCGTCCTTGATGGTTCCGCCCTGCGCGTCAAGGACCGTGACCGTGCGCTTGGAGCCGTTGGCCATGACGTCGCCGTCCATGCCGCGCAGGTAGGTGGTGACGTTCTTGGTGCGCGGGGCTTCGGCGGCGTTGCCGTTGCCCGTGCGGGTGGTGACCGTGGCGAAGCCGCGGAACTGGTCCCAGGTGCGGGTCTTGGGGTCGGCGAACTCGGAGTCGTTGCGGTGCCAGGCGATGCCACCGCCGTACTCGTAGTCGGTGACCGTGGAGACCTGACCGCCCACCATGTCCTGCTGGGTGACGGACTGCACGACGACCTTGTTGAACCAGTCGTTGACCGGGTCCGGGAAGGACTGGCCCGGTAGGTACCACTTGACCGGCATGCAGGCCATCGTGTTGGTGTCCTCGGAGGACGGCATCGTCCCCGCCAGACGCGAACACTCCGGCGCCTTGTACGCGACGTTGATCAGGCCACCGGTCTCGGTGGTGATCGTCTGGATTCGCGGGCGCCGGTAGCTGGGGGCCGAAGCGTCCGTACCGTCCGGACGCCTGACGACACCGTCCACGCGGTTGGGGAACTGCGTCGCCTGGAACGACACCGCGGGTAGCTTGATCGCGGTCTTGCCGTTGGTGGCATTGCGCTGGATCGAATCGAGCCACAGGGTCGGGGACGTACCGTCACCCGGGTCCTGGAAGGACTGCTTGAGGTCGTACCAGTCGACCGTGCGCCACGCCGTGCCCGTCCAGACCTGAGTGGCGATCTGCGTGAACTTCTTCGTCGTGAAGTACGTCGGCGAGAGGTTCAGGCACGTCCCGGTGGCCGGGCACTCCTGGTCGACGGGGGTGTCGGGCCAGGACTTGGCGTTCTCCTTGGTCCGCTGAGCGGTGTCCGTGCAGGTGACCGTCCCGATCACGACGCAGCGTTCGGCGTTCTTGATGTTGATCTGGGCGGCCGGCTTGGCCAGGCCCTTTGCGGCGATCTGGTCGGGCAGGCGCTGGCCGTAGCCGATCCAGGTCGGGTAGCTGCCGCGCTGGTACTTCGTGGAGGTACCGGTGCCGCCGTTCTGGCCGCCGCCACGCCCGTAGTAGTTGTCCTCCTGCTCGTAGCGGTAGGAGACCAGGTTCTGGTGCGGGTCCACGACGTAGTCGAGGTTCCACTGCCAGCCCAACTGCTGCCAGGTGCCGTTCGCGGGAGTGTCGGCGCCCAGGCACTTGTCCTGGCCGCTGTTGAAGTAGACGGGGACCGTGGAGACGGACTTGGCCTCCGGGTCGGTGCCGTCACCGCCGGGCAGGCGGTTGGAGCCGAAGTAGTACTGGGTGCCGTCGGTCGTGGTGACCTTGAAGCCCTCGCCCTTCCAGGCGGCGTTCCGCTGCCCGGTCAGACGCTCGATCTTCGTGCCGTCCTCACCCTGGAGGTGGTAGACGCACGTCGTGTCGTCACGGACGATCTGACCCGCGTGACCGGCCATGGAGAGGGACAGGATGTCCCCGGCCCAGCACTCGTCACCCGACTCCGCGATCCCCGCGTCCTTGCAGCCCTTGTACGAGCGCGAGATCGAGCCGGGACTCCAGTCCCAGCCCTCACCGAAGCCGGACGCCTGCGCGTTCGTCGACGCCGTACGGCCGTCGATCGAGGAGGAGTCGTAGGCCAGACCGACGCTCGGCCCGGCACCGGCTATGGAAGAGGGAACCTCCACCGTGTAGCCGTAGGTGAAGTTCGCGGCGTTCGCCCCGGCCTGCCAGGAGGCGGACGGCGCCAGCGGGGTCGCGGTGAAGTCACCACTCGCACCCGACGGGCCCGGCTCGACCGCGAGCGCCACCGACTGCGTCGCCAGCATCTGGGGCGCCATCTGCAGGGACGTCTGCGGGGACGTCTCGGGCGTCGTTTTCGCAACCGAAGACGACCTCAGCCCGCCGGGCCTCGCGGCCGACGCCGTCGCCTTCGGGACGTCGACCTCCGCCACCAGGCGACCCGAGGCGTCCCGGTGCGAGGCGACCGGCGTGCGAGTCGTACAACCGGCGGCGCCCGGGGTCGTGAGCGCGCAGTCGGGGAGCCGCACCACGCGTGCACGGTCGGCCCAGTTCGCACCGGTCGTCTTCGTCCACGCGGAAATGTCGAAACTGACCTGCACTTGGCTGGAAATAGCTGTGCCGGTGGCGTCAGTCAGAGCGACGAGTGCGCCCTCGACACCAGCTGTGCGCGTCGTGGCCCGGTCCTTCACCTCCACCCGCAGCGAGCCCTCGGTGGAGCCGCCGCTACCGGTGGAAGGGGCGGTGGCGAGTGCGGAGAACTTCGGGGCGGGCTTCGGGCCAGATCCCGGGGAAATCCATACCGGAAGCTCGCCGGCCTTAACTGGCTTTGCGTTAGCGACAGTTCCTGACTGCCCAGCAGTGTCGAGCGGAACCGTCGCGGAGCCGGCCGGAGCCTTCGCCTTCGCGTCGGGTGTCCACGGCTTGCTGGCCGGCGCCTTGGCGCCAGCCGGCTTGGCGTCCGAGCCCCTGACGGGCTTGGTCTGCGGGAGCGCCGTATTCGGCGGCACCCACACCTTCGGCGGCTTCGCCGCCGCCTCGGCCACGGGCAAGCCCAGGCCAGAGATGAGCACCGCGAGCGCGGCGGCCATCGCTATACGTGGGCGTCTCGCGCGTACGCGCGAGAACGGACCACTCCGACGAGACAACAAAGTCCCCCCACAGGAAAAAGGAATGAGAGAGTCCGGACGGGGCGCGTCCGGATCCTGCGCACCTTAAGGAGAGGAGGGTGGATTCGTACAGCTTTTCCTTACCGTTCCCTTACATGATCAATGTCACGTGAGGCGCAACACAATGCTTCATGTCATGAATCGGGCATATCTATCTGACGAAATGTTGACAAGTTTGCGGTGACAAAGGAGCGTGCGCCTGACCTTCGTTCACCGACGCACATAGCGAGGACCTCTGCCCATGAGGCCATCACCTTCATCACCCGCCCCCAGGCCTGGGGCCCTCCGGCGTCGGCGGGCATCCGCGGCCACGATGCTTCCCGCGATCGGCGCAGTCGTGCTGTCCCTCGGAGTGGGCCTGATCACCGCCCCGAACGCCTTCGCACAGAACGGGCCAGCCGCCCACGACTGGCCGGGTCCAAGCACCAAGCCGGAGCCCACCGTCCAACAGAAGGCAGTGGAAGCGGCCCTGGCGCAGGCCAAGGGCATGGGCAAGAGGGTAGCCGTCGACCATTTGACGACCGGTAACTCGCAGACGTTCGCCAACCCGGGTGGCACGCTCACCACGGAGGCCGCCTCCGCTCCGGAGCGGGTGAAGCAGGCCGACGGGACCTGGCGGGCGATCGACACCACCCTGCGCGTGAACGCCGATGGCACGGTGTCCCCGGCGGTCGTCCCCTCCCCGCTGAGCATCTCCGGCGGCGGCGCCGGGCCGATGGCGACGATGACCACCGCCGACGGCAAGAAGCTGGCGGTCAAGTCGCCCTTCACGCTACCCAAGCCCACCCTCGACGGGAACGACGCCCTCTACAAGAACGTCCTTCCCGACGTCGACCTCCGTCTCACGGCCACCCAGCTCGGCGGCTGGCGCCAGGTGCTGATCGTCCGCACCGCCGTGGCCGCCGCCCACCCGGCCCTGAAGAAGATCCGTCTCGACGTCGACGCGCCCGGCCTGAAGACCTCCGCTGACGCCGCGGGCAACATCACCTTCAACGACGCCCAGGGCAAGGCCCGCTTCTCCAGCCCCACCTCCTTCATGTGGGACTCCTCCAAGGTGGCAACGCCCGAGGCGGCGGACCCCCAGCGCGCGAAGTCCAGCAAGTCCGCACAGCTGAGCGGCGCGGACACCGCCCCGCAGTCCGCCCCCGCCGGCCAGGCCGCCGCCTCCCATGCCGACGGCCCCGGCGACGGCGCCAACGTCAAGGCGATCGCCGTCAAGGCCGACGCCACCGGCATCGAACTGACCCCCGACGCCTCCCTGCTCGGCCAGGGCGCCGGCCCCTGGTACATCGACCCGGGCGTCAACCCCTCGGCCGACAGCGCCAACCAGGCCTGGGCGCAAGTGCAGGAGGCGTACCCCGACACCAACGAGTTCAACGGGACCGCTGACGGTCAGAACACTCCCGCCACCGGCTACTGCGGCTACTCGACGTGCACGAGGAAGGGCCGGGAACGCGCCTACTTCCAGATCGGGATCAACTCGGCCATCCATGGCGCCGAGGTCCTCGACGCGCGGCTCTACGCGACCGTCGTCTCCTCCTCCAGCCCGAGCACGCCCACCCCGATGGGCCTCTACCACAGCCCCACGGGGATCAGTAATCCCACGTATTGGTACAACCAGCCCTGCGCCGCCAGTTCGCGCATGGGCGGCTGCGCCAAGATCGGCGGCGCCACCATCTCGGGCACGGGTGACATCCAGTACGACGTCACCGGCCAGATGAAAAGCGCTGCCGCGGGCCGCTGGTCGACCTTCACCTTCGGCCTGGCGCCTGACGACGAAGGCAACATGTCCTACCGGCAGCGGTTCAGCAACACTCCGCACATCTCCGTCACGTACGACATCACGCCCACCGTCTGGAACCCCCGCACCAGCCCCACCCCCGGTTTCGCCGACACCGGCACCTACTCAGCCTGCCAGACCCCCGGTACCACCAACCCGTGGGACAATCCGGGCTGGGTCGGCGCCAACACCAACGTCTATCTGACGTCCGCCACGTACTCGGCCACCGGCCGCCAGCTTCAGACCACCTTCCAGCTCTGGGACGACGACGCCGCGGGTAAGACCACCTGGAGCCAGACCGGCTGGAACGGCTCCTATGGCGACGCCGTCGTCGACGTCGGGATGCTTACCGAAGGCCACCAGTACGGCTGGACCGCGCGCACCACGGACGGCACGCTGACCAGTGCCGAAACGCCCTGGTGCTTCTTCCGCGTCGACCGGACCCCGCCGTCGGCGGCTGTGACGTCGACCGACTTCCCGGCCTCCGGCGCCACCGGCGCTCACCCCAAGCGCGTCGGCGAGGAAGGCACCTTCACCCTCGCCGGTGCGGACAACCTCCCCGCCAACGGCAGCACCCGCAGCTCCGGACTGGCCTGCGCCCGCTGGACCACCGACCCGGTCAAGGCCGCGTCCGACTGGAACTGCACCGACGCCGACGCCCGGATCGTCAAGCTCGTCGGCGGCAAGGCCACCGTCAAGTACACGCCGCAGGCCTGGGGCACCAACTACCTCTACCTGCAGACGCAGGACAACGCGGGCAACATGTCCCAGCCCGTCGCCTACAGCTACTACGTCCCCTCCAACCCCAACAGCCCTGCCCCGATCTTCGGTGACGTCAACGGCGACAAGAAGGCCGACGTCGTCCTCGCCGACGCCGCCGGAAACATCCGCCAGATCAACGGCGGCGGCGACCCCGCCGCAGGGCCCGTCGCCCTCGCCCGCTCCAGCGTGAGCGGCAATGGCTGGAACGGCATCCAGCTCACCCACCGAGGCAGCCTCGGCTACAAGAACGTGGACGACCTCTTCGCCCACGAACCGGGCAAGCCCAACCTCTACGCCTTCACCAACAACGGCACCGGCCTCGTCGACGGCCAGGCACCCAAGAACGTGGCCAAGCCCACCGCCTGCGTCACCCCCGACTTCGCCCCCATCACCTGCTCCACCTACGCCTTCGGCGCCGACTGGACCAAGATCACCCAGATCGCCGCCTTCGGCTCCGTCAACGGCGACAGCAAGGCCGGGATGCCGAACTCCCTGCCGCAGAGTTCCCTGCTGTTCGTTGAGAACGGGCGCCTGTGGCTGGGCATCCCCGGTGACACCGCTGACCAGCTCGACGCGACGGCGATCCTGCTCTCCGGCAACGACACCCGCTGGGACGGCTATGAGCTGATCACCCCCGGGCGCGCACAGGGCACCAACTTCGCCACCCTGTGGGCCCGTTCCAAGACCGACGGCACTCTGCACGCCTTCAGCATCAAGGGCACCGCCGACGCTCCCGTCCTCACCGGGTTCACCGACCCGGCCGCCGGCCTGATCACCGGCAAGATCGACCCGGTCCGCTACCCCCGCGTCGGTTCCGACGGTGACCTCAGCGGCGACAACATCCCCGACCTGTGGGCCGTGGACACCACCCAGCAGCTCGTCTCCTTCAATGGAGTCGGCACCGCTCCCAACGGCACGACCGTCCTCTACCCCACGGTCACCGGCGTCGCCCCCACCCCCACCCTCCAGGGAAACCTCAACACCCCCACCTACCAGTGGAAGCTGACCGGCGCGTCCGGCACCACCACGCCCAGCGCGGGAGGCAACAAGTACCCCGCCACCACCGCTGGCATCACCTGGCCCACGGAGTCCATCCAGGGCCGGAGCACTGCCTACGCGGCGTTCAACGGTCCCGGGTCGACGATCACCACCAGCGGCCCGGGCATCGACACCCGCAAGGACTTCACGCTCACCACCTGGGCCAAGCGCTCCGCCAGCACCCCGGCGGCCGAGACCGGCCTGGTCGTCAGCCAGGACGGCACCCTGAACAGTTCCTTCCTGCTCTATGCCGACGGGCGAAGCGGGCAGTGGCACTTCGCCATGGCCAACGCCCAGGGTGGCGGCTGGCCCTTCGACTACACCGCCGTGACCAATGAGGCGGCCCGGGTCGTCCCCGACGCCTGGACCCGGCTGACCGTCGTCTACAACGCCGGCAGCGGCCTGATGAGCCTCTACGTCAATGGCGTCCTCGCCAGCACCGGCCATCACGCGGCCGCCACCAGCCCCGCCCCCAGCGGTCCGATCGTCTTCGGCCGGTACAAGGTCAGCGGAGCGGCTTCGGACGTCTTCAGGGGCGGCATCAGCAACTTCGCCGCCTACCCGTACGCCGCCGCACCGACGGCCCCCGCGACCACGGGCCGGATCTCGCTCACTGCGGCGCCGGGCATGTGCGCGGACAACGACCAGGCAAGCACCCAGGACGGCAACCCGATTCAGATCACCGGATGCAACGGCACCCCGGCCCAGGAGTTCGACGTACGGGCCGACGGCTCCCTGCGGATCCAGGGAAAGTGCGTCAACGCGGCAAACGCGGGCACCGCCAACCTCACCCTGCTCGAACTGAGGACCTGCAGCGGTACTCCGACCCCTGCCCAGATGTTCCTGCCCCGCTCTGACGGTTCGATCTACAACCCGGCCTCCGGACGCTGCGTGGACCTCGGCAACTTCAACACCACCCCCGGCACTCAACTTTGGCTGTACGACTGCAACCCGTCCAACGCCCAGCGCTGGACCATCATGACCCTCGGCACCGCGCCCCTGCCCGTACCTAGCCTTGACGCGGCCCTCTGACCGGCTAGCACCATCAGCACCACAGTCTCAGCGTGACGACGGCCGTCCCTCCCACCCGGGAGGGGCGGCCGTCCACGTAGGGCCATGTGATCGCGGGGCGTCGTCACTGGGGGAGGGTCGCCGGGGAGCCGCCGTTGGCTTCGTAGCCCGCCACCGCCAGTGCCCGGTAGACCGCGTACTGGGCGGCCGGGTCCTCCGAGGCCGACCACGGGAGGGCGCCCACGTACCCGTCCACGTGCCGCACCTGCTCCATGGCCTCCGACCAGCGCTCCATGTTGACCAGGAACAGCAGCAGCAGGTGCCGTACGTGCGCCAGCATCGGGTCGTCCTGCCGCGCCGTGTGCACCGCGTACAGTGCGCCCTCCACCGCCCGCGTCACGCCCGCGCTCTGGTAGAAGCTCCCCACCAGGACCACGTCCGGCAGGTTCTCGTACAGCGCGAACAGCGGCAGCGCCGACAGCAGCGAGCCCTTCGGGGCGCGCGCCGCGGCCGCGTGCGCGAAGGCGTCGGCCTTCTCCCGCGAGCCGTGCCACTTCTCGCACCAGTAGTGCAGCGCCGCCAGGTGGGCGCCCATGTGGTCGGGAGCCCGGTCGATGACCTTCGCCCACAGGTCGAAGAACTCCGCCTCCGAATAGGCCAGACCCCGCGCGACCGCCAGTTCCGTGATGTACGGGACCGGGTCGCCCGGCGACAGCAGCGCGGCCTTGCGGCAGGCCTCGCGGGCCTCCTCCAGGATGATCCGGTGGTCGTCGGAGCCGACCCCGCCCGAGTGCCGCCACGCCTGCTGCACCAGCAGCTCCGCGTGCACCTGTGCGCCGCCTGCGTCCTTCTCCGCCTCCAGCCGCCACGCCTTCAGCCACCGCGCGCCGGCGCCGGGCTGCGCCATGAGCTCCAGCGCCGCCGCCCCGCCGAAGGCCTGCACGCGCTGCCAGCGCCGCTCGCCCTCGCGGGGGGTCCCGGCGAGCAGCTGGGAGGCCGCCTGCCACTGGCCGGTGCGCTGCACGTTGTCGAGGGCGTCCATCAGGTCCTCGTCGGGCCCGGGGATCCGGATGTCGAGGTGCTCCTGCAGGGCGAAGCCGTAGTTCGCGGGGTCGGCCGCGTCCGGGCTGTCCGGTGCGACCAGGCGGATCCCGCCGCGCCGCCGCCGGATGTAGGGAAGCGCGACGAACAAGATCATGAGCATCGCGAACAGGAACAACAGAATCTCCATGCCTCCAGCGAACCAGACCGGGCGGCCCCCGGGCCAATAGGGGGTGCAGCCCGGGCTGGGCATAGCATCTGAACCATGAGCGACGACAGCCACGAGCACCAGAGCTTCGAGACCCGCGCGATCCACGCGGGCAATACGGCGGACCCGCTGACCGGCGCGGTCGTGCCCCCGATCTACCAGGTCTCCACCTACAAGCAGGACGGTGTCGGAGGACTGCGCGGCGGCTACGAGTACAGCCGCAGCGCCAACCCGACCCGCACCGCGCTGGAGGAGAACCTCGCGGCGCTGGAGGGCGGCCAGCGCGGCCTCGCCTTCGCCTCCGGACTCGCCGCCGAGGACTGCCTGCTGCGTACGCTGCTCGCCCCGGGTGACCACGTGGTCATCCCGAACGACGCCTACGGCGGCACCTTCCGCCTCTTCGCGAAGGTCGTCTCCCGGTGGGGCGTGGAGTGGTCGGTGGCCGACACCTCCGACGCCGAGTCCGTACGGGCCGCCCTCACCCCGAAGACGAAGGTCATCTGGGTCGAGACCCCCTCCAACCCGCTGCTCGGCATCACCGACATCGCCGTCGTCGCCGACATCGCGCGCACGGCCGGTGCCAAGCTGGTCGTGGACAACACCTTCGCCTCGCCGTACCTCCAGCAGCCCCTGGCGCTGGGCGCGGACGTGGTCGTGCACTCGCTGACCAAGTACATGGGCGGGCACTCCGACGTGGTCGGCGGCGCGCTGGTCACCGCGGACGCGGCACTGGGCGAGGAACTGGCCTACCACCAGAACGCGATGGGCGCGGTCGCGGGTCCCTTCGACTCATGGATCGTGCTGCGGGGCATCAAGACCCTGGCGGTACGCATGGACCGGCACGCGGAGAACGCGGCCAAGGTCGTCGACCTGCTGAGCCGCCACCCCAAGGTGCACAAGGTCCTCTACCCGGGCCTGCCGGAGCACCCGGGCCACGAGGTCGCCGCGAAGCAGATGCGCAACTTCGGCGGCATGGTGTCCTTCCAGGTCGTCGGCGGCGAGGAGGCGGCGGTCGAGGTCTGCAACCGCGCCAAGCTGTTCACGCTCGGGGAGTCCCTGGGCGGCGTCGAGTCCCTGATCGAGCACCCGGGCCGGATGACGCACGCGTCGGTGGCCGGCTCGGCGCTGGAGGTCCCGGCGGACCTGGTCCGCCTGTCGGTGGGCATCGAGAACGCCGATGACCTCCTGGCGGACCTGACGCAGGCGCTGGGCTAGCAGTTCAAGCCACGCCGGCGATCGAGGCCGGGATGACCGGGGTTCCGCCCCGGACCCCGCGCCTCGAACGCCGGCGAGGCTGGACGGTGCCGGCGAGGCTGGACGTGCCTCGCTACCAGCCCTCCAGCGGCGGGGAGACGCCGCTCGGCGGCGCGGCCCACGGGCGGGTCAGGGAGGCCCAGACCGTGAAGGCCACCGCCACGGCGAAGAGCACCGCCCAGCCGAACCTGCGCAGCGCCCGGCGGCGCCGCAGGAGGCGGGCGCCCCGCTCCGCCGCGCCCGCCGCCAGGCCCGCCGGCACGGCCGGGTACGGGCCCTCCATGAGCGCCCTGACCTGGATTTCCTTCCGGTCCGGCAGCCCGCTCACGCCGCCTCCTGGGACCTGAGCGCGGCCACGGCCCGGTTGCACAGCACCCGGACCCGCTCGACCGGCATCCCCAGCTGCGCCGCCGTGACCTCGTCCGCGAGCCCTTCGTAGAGCCGCAGGACCAGGACGAGCCGCTCCGGCGGACTCAGCCGCGCCAGCAGGCCGGGGCCTGCGCCCGACTCCGTACGGGGGGACCCCCGGTGGTGGCGCCGGCCGGTCCGGGCGAAGGCGGTGCACAGCTCCTGGCGGGTGAAGTCGTACGGATCGTCCCCGCGCAGCCGTCGCCAGTTGGCGTACGTACGGGCCAGCGCGCCCGCCAGCAGCCGGCGGGCCGCCTCCGGCTCACCGGTCAGCAGGACGGCGACGTGCAGGAGCCGCCCGGCCGCACCCGCGACGAAGGCCTCGAACTCCGCGTAGGAGCCCGTTCGTTGATCAGCCACCCGCATAGCCCACATAGTGCGGGCAGCGGGACCGTCCAGGTCAAGAGGATGGACGGACTCCGCTCAGGACTCCGCTCAGGACGCGGGACCCGCCTCGGACACCGACGCCATCAGCTCCGACAGCGACAGGTTGAACCGCGTCAGGAGCCCGGTGAAGGACTCCCGCTCCTCCTGGGTCCAGTCCTCCGTCACCCGGGCCATCAGCTCGCGCCGCGAGGAGCGGACCTCCTCCAGGCGCGCCAGCCCCCGCGGGGACAGCGCGAGCACGACGGCGCGCCCGTCCTCGGGGTGCGAGGTCCGCTTGACCAGACCGCTGTCGACCAGCGGCGCGACCTGCCGGGTCACCGTGGAGGAGTCGATCCCCATGCCGCCGGCGAGCGCCTTCACGCCCATCGGACCCTCCAGGTCGAGCCGGTTCAGCAGCAGATAGGCGGCACGGTCCATCGAGTTGCGGGCCTGGCCCACACCGCCCAGGCGGGTCTGCTCGGCGCGGCGGGCGAAGACGGCGACCTGGTGCTGGAGCGCGTCGAGGAGACCCGCTCCGGCGGGCGCGTCGGGCGCCGCGGGCAGGTCGGAACTGGCCGGGGTGGAAGGCATGGCCGTGGGCTCTCTTCGCGTGGGTCCGACAAGGATGGGGGACAGAGTACGCGGCCGTGCGGCGGCTCGTACGCCCGGTTTGACAACTGGTACGGCGGGTTGGGAGCGAAGCCGAGCGCCCGTCCGGGATGGCCGGATTTCGCCCCTGATGCGGGCGGCGCGCCACCCCCCGGACCGGCTGCGAGACTGGCCGCATGAACTACCGCGTGCCCCAGCCCGTCCCGCAGGTCATGCTCGACGACGTCCGGGGGGCTCAGAAGATGCTCTCCGGCGTCTCCCGGGTCACCGCGATGGAGGGCAGCCGGCACCTCTCCTCGCTCACCGGCTCCCCGGTCCACTTCAAGTGCGAGAACCTCCAGCGCACCGGTTCCTTCAAACTGCGCGGAGCCTACGTACGCATCGCGGGCCTGCGCCCCGAGCAGCGGGCCGCCGGTGTCGTCGCGGCCAGCGCGGGCAACCACGCGCAGGGCGTGGCACTGGCCTCCTCCCTCCTCGGGGTCCGCTCCACCGTGTTCATGCCGGTCGGGGCGCCCCTGCCGAAGGTGGCCGCGACCCAGGAGTACGGCGCCGAAGTCCGCATGCACGGCCACGTCGTCGACGAGACCCTCGCGGCCGCCCAGGACTACGCGGACCGCACCGGGGCGGTGTTCATCCACCCCTTCGACCACCGCGACATCATCGCCGGCCAGGGCACGGTGGGCCTGGAGATCCTGGAGCAGTGCCCCGAGGTGCGGACCATCCTCGTCGGCATCGGCGGTGGCGGTCTCGCGGCCGGTCTCGCGGTCGCGGTGAAGGCTCTGCGCCCGGACGCGCGGATCGTCGGGGTGCAGGCGGCCGGCGCGGCCGCGTACCCGCCCTCGCTGCGGGCCGGGCACCCGGTCTCCCTCGACGACCCGGTCACGATGGCCGACGGCATCAAGGTCGGCCGCCCCGGCGACATCCCCTTCACCATCATCGCCGAGCTGCTCGACGACGTGCGTACGGTCTCCGAGGACGCGCTCTCCAGCGCCCTGCTGCTGTGTCTGGAGCGGGCCAAGCTCGTGGTGGAACCGGCCGGTTGCAGCCCGGTCGCCGCTCTGCTGAGCGAGCCCGAACTGTACGGGGGCGGGCCGGTGGTGGCCGTTCTGTCGGGCGGGAACGTCGACCCGCTGCTGCTCCAGCGCATCCTGCGCCACGGCATGGCGGCCGCGGGCCGGTACCTGTCGCTGCGGCTGCGCGTGGCGGACCGGCCGGGGGCCCTGGCCGGGCTCCTGGCGGTGTTGTCAGAGCTGGATGCGAACGTGTTGGACGTGAGCCACGTACGGACCGACCCACGGCTGGGGCTCACGGAGGTGGAGGTGGAGCTTCACCTGGAGACGAAGGGCCCGGAGCACTGCGCGCAGGTCGCGCGGTCGCTGCACGGCGCCGGGTACAAGGTGATGGGCTAGGTCTTGGGGGAGTCGCGTCCGTGGCGATTCGCGATATGACGCGATAGCCTGCGCCCGGGTGGGTAAGGGGAAGGCGGGGCGGTCCCCCGACCAGCCGGGCGCGGCATGCCCGGCGCCCATAGGCTTTGCGGTGGAACGCCCCGATCCAGTCGGTCCGATTCACTCCCTGGGAGAATCCCTATGCCAGGCGCAATCTACGCCGAAGGCCTGGTCAAGACCTTCGGCGATGTACGGGCACTGGACGGCGTGGACCTCGACGTCCCCGAAGGCACCGTCCTCGGCCTGCTCGGCCCGAACGGTGCGGGCAAGACCACGACCGTGCGCGTCCTGACCACCCTCCTGCGACCCGACAGCGGCAAGGCCGTCGTCGCCGGCATCGACGTGCTCCGGCACCCCAACGAGGTCCGGCGCGCCATCGGCCTGTCCGGCCAGTTCGCCGCCGTCGACGAGTACCTGACCGGCCGCGAGAACCTCCAGATGGTCGGTCAGCTCTACCAGATGAAGGCCAAGGCGGCCAAAGCCCGGGCCGACGAACTCCTCGAACGCTTCAACCTCGGCGACGCCGCCGACCGCACCGCCAAGACGTACTCCGGCGGCATGCGCAGGCGCCTCGACCTCGCGGCCGCCCTCGTCGTCAGCCCGCCCGTGATGTTCATGGACGAGCCGACCACCGGCCTCGACCCCCGCAACCGCCAGCAACTGTGGGGGATCATCCAGGAACTGGTCGCCGGCGGCACCACCCTGCTGCTCACCACCCAGTACCTGGAGGAGGCCGACCACCTCGCGCACGACATCTGCGTGGTCGACCACGGCAAGGTCATCGCCCGCGGCACCTCCGACCAGCTCAAGGCCCGCACGGGCGGCGAGCGCGTGGAGGTCGTCGTCCACGAGCGGGACCACATGGCCTCCGCGCGCGAGGTGCTCGCCGGCTTCGGCAAGGGCGAGACCACGGTCGAGGAGCACACCCGCAAGCTGACCGTGCCGGTGACGGGCGGGGCGAAACTGCTCGCCGAGGTCATCCGCGAACTGGACGGCCGGGGCATCGAGATCGACGACATCGGCCTGCGCCGCCCCACCCTCGACGACGTGTTCATCTCCCTCACCGGCCACGCGGCCGAACTGACGGCTGAGGAGAACGGCGACGGCGACGGCGGGGCCGGCGCCGGTTCCAAGGGCCGCAAGGCGGCGCGAAAGGAGACGGCCAAGTGACGCTCACCTCCCCGACCCCGGGCACCCCCACGGCGGAACTCGCGGCGCCCCGACCGCGCGGCGGGCTCGTCCAGGGCGTCAACGACTCCCTGGTCATGGCCAAGCGGAACCTGATCCGGATGTCCCGGATACCCGAGATGATCATCTTCGGCGTGATCCAGCCGGTCATGTTCGTCGTGCTCTTCAGCTACGTCTTCGGCGGCTCGATCAGCGTCGGCGGCAACACCTCACCGGCCGCCTACCGGGAATTCCTGATGGCCGGCATCTTCGCCCAGACCGTCACCTTCGCCACCGCCGGCGCGGGCGCCGGCATCGCGGACGACATGCACAAGGGCCTGATCGACCGCTTCCGCTCGCTGCCCATGGCGCGCGGCGCCGTCCTCACCGGCCGCACGCTCGCCGACCTCGTCCAGACCGCGCTCACCGTGGTCGTCCTGGCCGTGGTCGCGCTGATCGTCGGCTGGCGCACCCACGAGAACCTCGGCAAGGTGCTCGCCGGCTTCGGCCTGCTGCTCCTGCTCGGCTACGCCTTCTCGTGGATCGGCGCGCTGATCGGCCTGTCGGTGCGCACCCCGGAGGCGGCCACTTCGGGCGGGCTGATCTGGCTCTTCCCGTTGACGTTCATCTCCAACGCCTTCGTCCCCTCCGAGAACATGCCGGCCTTCCTGCGGCACATCGCCGAGTGGAACCCGTTCAGCGCCACCGTCCAGGCGGCGCGCGAGCTCTTCGGCAACCTGCCCGAGGGGTACCCGGTCCCGGAGGCCTGGCCGATGCAGCACCCGGTGCTGGCGTCCGTCCTCTGGTCGCTGCTGATCATCACGGTCTTCCGGACCCTCGCGGTCCGCAAGTACCGCTCGGCGACCGCGTAGGCGTGGCCCCGTATGCGAGGGCCCGTAGGCGAGGGCCAGTAGCCATGGGCCCGTAGCCGTGGGCCCGTACGCGCGATGCCCGGCCGGAAGGAACCGGCCGGGCATCGCGCGTGAAGACGTGAAGAGCAGACTGAACGGGGCGGGTGATCAGCCGGTGAAGGGCTTGACGTCCAGGATCTTGACCGAGGCCTTCTTGCCGTTCGGCAGCTCGTACTCGGCGTCCTCGCCGATCGACTTGCCCATCACGCCGCTGCCCAGCGGGGACTGGGGGGAGTACGTCTCGAAGTCCGAGGACGCGTACTCGCGGGATGCGAGCAGGAACTCCATGGTGTCGTCCTCGTCGCCGTCGAAGGCGATCTTCACGAGGGTGCCGGGGGCCACCACGCCGTCGGACGCGGGCGCGGTCCCGACCTTGGCGTTCTCCAGGAGCTGCGTGAGCTGGCGGACCCGGAGCTCCTGCTTGCCCTGCTCCTCCTTGGCCGCGTGGTAACCGCCGTTCTCGCGCAGGTCGCCCTCTTCGCGGGCGGCTGCGATCTTCGTGGCGATCTCCGTGCGGGCAGGACCAGAGAGGTAGTCCAGCTCCGCCTTCAGCTGGTCGTACGCCGCCTGGGTCAGCCAGGTGACGCTTTCGCTCGTCTGGGTCACGGGTGCTCCTCGTCGGTACAGGGGACTACAAAGCCGCCAGCGGCGGACGAAACCACGAGCCTAACAATTCGGGAAGAAAAGGGGGAGGACCAATGCACTCCGAGGGTGCCGGCCGCGTCTGCGGGCCTCAGTGGCCGGAGGCCGCCGGCTGGCAGCCGACCAGCTCGATCATCGTGGCCCGGCTGGTGGTCTTCAACGACACTACCTCGTCGACCCGGGCCTCGGCCTGGGCGAAGGTGTAGTCCGCCCGGCCCACCTCGGCGTGCTCCTCGTCCTGGGAGCTCAGGGTGCAGACCCCGGTGACCGAGGACTCCTTGCGGACCTCCAGGTGCACCTTCACCTCGGTGTCCGACACCACCTGGAACTTGATCACCTCGGCGCTGACGGCCTGCCCCGCGACGTAGTCCCAGCCGATCCAGCCGATCACACCCAGCAGCACGACGCCCAGCGCCGCACCGATGATCTTGAGCTTCCGGTCCGCACGCTCGTCCGCCGACCGGCCGTACCGGCCCTCGGGCAGTCCCTCGCGCACCGCGCTCATGATCTCTTCCTCTCGCTGGGGAGGTGGGGCCACCCCCGGAATTTTCCGTCCCCCAGTTCGGTCACTATAGGAGCCGACCGTCGCGCCGAATCGCAGAGGATCCTGTTTTGACCGAGCAGCTTCGACTGATGGCCGTCCACGCCCACCCCGACGACGAGTCGAGCAAGGGCGCGGCCACCATGGCCAAGTACGTGTCCGAGGGGGTGCCCGTGCTGGTCGTCACCTGCACCGGTGGCGAGCGCGGCTCCGTTCTGAACCCCAAGCTCCAGGGCGACAAGTACATCGAGGAGAACATCCACGAGGTCCGCGCCCGGGAGATGGACGAGGCGCGCCAGATCCTCGGCATCGAGCAGGAATGGCTCGGCTACGTCGACTCCGGCCTGCCCGAGGGCGACCCGCTGCCGCCGCTGCCCGAGGGGTGCTTCGCGCTCGCGGACGTCGACGAGGCCGCCGGCGAGCTGGTGAAGAAGATCCGCGCCTTCAGGCCGCAGGTCATCACCACGTACGACGAGAACGGCGGCTACCCGCACCCCGACCACATCATGACCCACAAGATCTCCATGGTGGCCTTCGAGGGCGCGGCCGACACCGAGAAGTACCCGGAGGCCGAGTTCGGCCCGGCGTACCAGCCGCAGAAGCTCTACTACAACCAGGGCTTCAACAAGCCGCGCACCGTCGCCCTGCACGAGGCGCTCCTCGCGCGCGGCATGGAGTCCCCGTACGGGGAGTGGCTGGAGCGGTGGAAGGAGTTCGAGCGCAAGGAGCGGACCCTGACCACCCACGTGCCCTGCGCGGACTTCTTCGAGATCCGTGACAAGGCGCTCATCGCGCACGCCACGCAGATCGACCCGGACGGCGGCTGGTTCCGCGTGCCGATGGACATCCAGAAGGAGGTCTGGCCGACGGAGGAGTACGAGCTCGCGAAGTCGCTCGTCGACACCTCCCTCCCCGAGTCCGACCTCTTCGCGGGCATCCGGGAGAATGCCTAGCTATGAGCGCTACGCAGGCAGCACTGACCCAGCTCCTCCCGCTGGCGGGTGACACCTTCGACAAGAACAAGGTGACGCCCGGCCTCCTGGGCTTCATCGTCTTCGCGGCCCTCGCCCTCGCGGTGTGGGGTCTGATGAAGTCGATGAGCCGCCACATGGGCCAGGTGAACTTCCAGGAGGCCGCGGAGCCCGGCGCCGCCGCGGCCCCGGCCCCGTCCGCCGAAGGCACCCGGGCCCCATAGGGCCCCGCCCCTCGGGGACCCCTTCGCGTGACCGCCTCCCGGCCGGCAGGACCGGTGGGGCGGTGCTTCCGCGCGTGCGCGTGGGCGGCGGGTGAGGCCTCCCGGTGGGCCCGGCGAGCCCGCGGGGTGGGCTCGGTGAGCCCGCCCGGTGAGCCCGCCGGGTGAGCCCGGTCAGCCCGGTGAGCCCGGTGAGCCCGTCCGGGAGCCCGCCGGGTGGGCCCGGTCAGGCCGGCCCCGACGCCGCCGGTACGCCCATGATCTCCCGCGCGTGCAGGTCCGGTACCAGGCCGAGCCGCCACGCCTGCCAGCCCTCCGCCGCGTCGACGCCGCGGCCCAGGACGACCCCGTAGGTCTCCAGGCAGTCCTCCAGCCGCCCGTCGCGCGCCGGGTGGCGCGCCTGCGCCAGCCGCTCCAGTTCCGCCCGCGCCTCCTCGGGGGCGGCCGGGACGGCGTACGGCAGCATCGTGCACCGCAGGAAGCGGGCCCAGTCCTCCCCGCGCCGGTCCCCGTACGAGATGAACAGCCGGACCGCCTCCTCGCACAGGTCGAGCGCCTGTGAGAGGCGGCCGTTGCCCGCGTCGACGACCGCCAGCTCCAGGCAGGTCCACGCCTCGCCGTGGGCCAGCCCGATCCGCCGGAAGTCCGCCCGCGCGTCGACCAGCAGCTGGCGGGCGAAGCCGGAGTTCTTCAGGTTCCCCGTCTGGGCCGCCCGCTGGTCGCGCGTCACCCGGCCCGAGTGGTGGCGGGCGTGCGCCAGCCCGTACACGTCACGCATCCGCGAGAACATGGTCCGGGCCCGCTCCAGCTCCCGTACCGCACGGTCGCGCTCGCCGTCCTCCTCCAGCGCCTGCCCGAGGTAGTACAGCGTCCACGCCTCGCCGCGCGCGTCCTCCGCCTCCCGGTGCCGGGCCAGCGCCTCCCGCAGCCGCTCCACCGCCGGACCCGGATCCCCGTCGACCACCCGCGCCCGGCCCAGCTGGGTCAGCGCCCAGGCCTCGCCGCGGTCGTCGCGGGTCCGCCCGTACAGGTCCAGGGCGAGCCGCAGCTCCTCCTCGGCCCGCGGCACGTCGCCGAGCCGCAGGTGCACCTGGCCCAGCTGGAAGTGCGCCCAGGCCTCGCCGTGCACGCTCTCGCTCTCCCGGTGCAGGGCGAGGGAGGTCTCCAGCAGGCGCGTCGCCTCCGCCAGGTGCGCCAGGTCCCGCTCCACCGCGGCCAGCGCGTGCAGGCCCCAGGCCCGGTCACCCGCCAGTTCCGCGGGCTCCTGGAGCGCGAGCGCCTCGCGGATGCGGGCCGCGGCCTCCGGGAGGTTGCCCTGGTGGTGCAGGGTGATGCCGAGGGAGACCAGGGCCATCGCCGCCCCCGCCTCCTGGCGGGCCTCCATGTACTGGTCCACCACCGAGGTCAGGGTGGAGCGGGCCTTGTCCAGCTCGCCGAGCTGGCGCGCCGCGATGCCCGTACGCCACTGCACCGACCGGACCAGCCGGCCCTGCTGCGCCCCGGAGACCCCGGATTCCCCGGGGTGACCCGCGGCCACCGCCTGCGTGAGCTCGTCGATCTCACCGAGCCGGTACAGGTCCCCCCGCAGCAGGCAGAAGTCGCAGAGCGCGCCGAGCAGGTCGAGCACCGCCTGCTGGTCCACCCCGTCCGAATGCCGCAGGGCCGCCGTGATGAAGCTCGACTCGTCGTCCAGCCAGCGCAGCGCCGCATCGAGCGAGGTGAAGCCGTGGCCGCCGACCGAGCTGCCCGGGAACACGTCCGCGCGGGTCGACATCTTCCCGTCGACCATGCGGATCACCGAGTCGGCGAGCTGGGCGTAGGTGCGGATCAGGCGCTCGTGCGCCGCCGCGGCCCCGGCCCGGTCCTCGTCCGCCGCGAGGCGCGCCGCCGCGTAGGCCCGTACCGCGTCGTGCATCCGGAACCGCTGGCCGCGCACCCGCTCGATCAGCCCGGCCTCCCACAGCTCCTCCAGCGTGCGCAGCGCCGCCTGCTCCGGTACGTCGGCCAGCGCGGCCGCGGCCGCCGCGCCGAGGGAGGCCCGGCCGGCCAGGGGCAGCCGGCGCAGCAGCCGCCGGGCGGGCTCGGCCAGGCGGGCGTCGGCGGCGCGCAGGGCGTCCTCCACGGGGCGGGAGGTGCCGGCGCCCTCCGGCTCGGGGGCCAGCCCGTCGCGGACCAGGGGGGCCAGCAGGCGCAGGGCGAGGGGGAGCCCGCCGCCGAGCTTCACCGCGGCGGCCACCGCCTCGGAGGCGGCTCCCTGGGCGGAGGCTTCCGGGGCGGAGGCGGGTTCCGGGGCCGAGGCGGAAGCCGGGGCGGAGGCGGCTCCCGGGGCGCGGACCAGCTCCGCCGCCTCGTCCGGCGCCAGCCGCTCCACCGGCAGCTGGTGCACCCATGCCGCCAGGTCCGCGGGCAGCTCCAGCGGCTCCCGCGCGGTCACCAGCACCAGGCTCTCGGAGCGCTCGGGAACCAGCAGCCGGATCTGCTCCGCGTCCACCGCGTCGTCGAGGAGCACCGTCACCGGCAGCCCCTGGAGGTGCTGGTGGTACAGCTCCCCGAGGCGGCGCACCTGCTGCTCCGCCGAGGCGCCCTCGCGGAAGAGCAACTGCTCGCGGGGCGCGCCCAGCCGGTTCAGGAGGTGCAGCAGCGCCTCGCGCGTCGCCAGCGGCGCCTCCCCACCGGGCGAGGCGCCGCGCAGGTCCACCAGGCACGCCCCCCGGAACTGGTCCCGCAGGGCGTGCGCCGCCCGCAGCGCCAGCGCCGTACGGCCGACCCCCGGCTCGCCGTGCAGCACGACGATCACCGGGCGGGTCTCGGTACTGGCCCGCGCCGCCTGCACCCACTGCGCGATCCGGGTCAGCTCGGCCCGCCGGCCCGCGAACGGGGCCGTCGGCTCCGGGAGCTGTCCGAAGGACTGCTCCAGCACGCTGCGCCGCCTGGCCTCCGCGCTGCGGTCCGTGCTGCGCAGCCGCGGAGCCGGGCGGGGCGCGGTCCGCACGGACGGCCGGACCGCCGGACGGGGGATGCGCGCCGCGGCGGTCACCGTGCGCTGCTGCTCCAGGAAGGGCCGTATCCCGCGCACCTCCAGCGCCGACAGCCACTGCAGTCTCAACTGCTCCGCGCCGCCGGGGCGGCCCAGCTCCCCGGCCCGCCGGTTCGCGGCCGGCAGGTGCAGGGCGGTCGCCTTCGCCACCGTCGCCACCGCGCCCGCGATGCCCACGACGACGCCCGTGGTCAGCGCCGTGCCGACCGCGACGCCGAGCGACAGGTCCGTCCCGATGGCCGCGACCGCCGCGACCGCCGTGACCAGCGCCGCCGTCGAGGTGTTGCCGCGCCGGAAGGCCTCGCCGAGCGACGGGTCCCCGGCCGCCGCCTCGTCCAGGGCCCGTACGTACGCCTCGTACTCGGGCGCCGCGCTCGCGGCGAGCGCCTCCAGGGCCTCCCTGCCCCGCGTCAGCAGCGCCGCCCTGGCCACCTCCGTGCCCGGCGCGCCGGCTCCCCGCCGGGCCTCCTCGTCCACGGCCCGCAGCAACAGTCGCTCGGCTTCGACGCGATGGCTGTCCCGCATCGGCATCCCCCTCAGAGAGCTCCGGCAACGAGCCCCAAGTGTCCTGCGGGACTTCCCTGAGCGCGAGGGAATCTGAGCTAGTTCAGAGGGAGGCGGTCAGGCTTTCGTATAGTCGGGTCAAAATTCACCAAGTGGCGTGAAGGCAGGGCCAGATGGCGCTAAGGCAGACCCGCACGCCGACGCCGCCCCGACGCGCGCCCGCCCTACTGCGCCCCGCGCTGGCCGCCCTGGCCGTCCTATGCACCCTGTTCACCCTGTCCACGCTGTCCGCCTGCGAGGAACGGCCCCCGCCCGCGCGGGGATTCGTACCGCGCTACGAGGAGCCCGACGCCGCCGACCGCGACAGCGCCGGCTTCCTGAAGCGGCGCCGGCTCACCGAGACGGTCACCGCCGACCTCAACGCGTACGTCGACGTCCCCCACCGGGTCGTGGTCGTCGCCCGCTCCTGCGCGGGCGAGGGCAGCGGCTACGATCCCGTGGCGCGCCGGATCGAGCTCTGTTACGACGATCTGACCGAGGACCGCGCCCTGTTCGAGGCGGCGGACGGCCGCCCGGCGGACGAGCCGCTCGCCGGGGTCGTACGGGAGACGCTCTATCACGAGGCGGGCCACGCCCTCATCGATGCGCTCGGCCTCCCGGACGAGGGCGACCGCGCCGAGGAGGACGCCGCCGACCGCTTCGCCCAGCTCATGCTGTTGCGCGGCGACGCCCCGCAGGGCGAGGAGGCCCTCCTGGCGGCCGCCCGCGCGTACGACCTCGCCGCGGCGGCCGACCCGGAACCGGACCCGTCGGACGAACACGCCCCGTCCGCCGCCCGCGCGGAATCCCACCGCTGCGCGGCCTACGGCGCCACCCCCACCCACCACCCGACCCTGGCCACCCCGTCCCGCACCCACTGCCCGGCCACCTGGCCCGCAGCCCGCGACGCCTGGATCCGCGACCTGGACCCGCTCCTGCGGCGGTGATGATCTTCCAGCGCTGTCAGACGGCTCCCAGGCCGACAGTGATGGAGACGGGTGCGGTGGCCTCGTTCCATCCACGCCGGCACCACCATCTCGACGGTCACGGCATGCCTCCTTCGAGGAGCCTCGGCAGGTCCGGCGCTGCTGCGCCCAGCCTTACTGTTCCGAGGGATCCGGCCGCCCGGCTAAGAGGCGATGAGGCCGCCCGCCACGTGATGGCTCACAAGTGCAATTCAGCCGAGCTCAGCGATCCCGTGAAGGCTCCGTCGGTCGGGCCAGGCGCTGTGAGAGGCTGGGTCTTATGAACCGGTTGGCTGGTGTGACCTCGCCTTATCTGCTTCAGCACGCGGACAATCCGGTCGACTGGTGGCCGTGGACCCCGGACGCTTTCGAGGAAGCGCGGCGGCGTGATGTGCCCGTGCTGCTGTCGGTCGGTTACTCGGCGTGCCACTGGTGTCATGTCATGGCGCACGAGTCCTTCGAGGACGAGCTGACCGCCGCCTACATGAACGAGCACTTCGTCAACGTCAAGGTGGACCGCGAGGAGCGTCCCGACATCGACGCCGTCTACATGGAGGCCGTGCAGGCGGCCACCGGGCACGGCGGATGGCCGATGACCGTCTTCCTCACGCCCGAGGGCGAGCCGTTCTACTTCGGCACCTACTTCCCGCCCGAGCCCCGGCACGGGATGCCCTCCTTCATGCAGGTGCTCGAAGGCGTGCGGGCCGCCTGGGTGGGGCGGCGCGAGGAGGTCGCCGACGTCGCGCAGAAGATCGTACGGGACCTGGCGGGGCGGCAGCTGGACTACGGGAAGGCCGGCGCCCCCGGGCCCGAGGAGCTCGCGCAGGCGCTGCTCGGCCTGACGCGGGAGTACGACGCCCCGCGCGGCGGATTCGGCGGGGCGCCGAAGTTCCCGCCGTCCATGGCGCTGGAGTTCCTGCTGCGCCACCATGCGCGCACCGGGTCCGAGGGTGCGCTCCAGATGGCCGCCGACACGTGCGAGGCGATGGCGCGCGGTGGGATCTACGACCAGCTCGGCGGCGGGTTCGCGCGGTACTCCGTGGACCGGGAGTGGGTCGTGCCGCACTTCGAGAAGATGCTCTACGACAACGCGCTGCTGTGCCGGGTCTACGCGCACCTGTGGCGCGCCACCGCCCGCGACGGAGCCGATGACGGGATCGATGACGGGATCCGCGAGCTCGCGCGCCGCGTCGCCCTGGAGACCGCGGACTTCATGGTCCGCGAACTGCGGACCGCCCAGGGCGGCTTCGCGTCCGCGCTCGACGCCGACAGCGAGGACCCGGTCAGCGGTGAGCACGTGGAGGGGGCCTACTACGCCTGGACCCCGGCGCAGCTGCGCGAGGTGCTGGGGGAGGAGGACGGCGAGCTGGCCGCCGCGTACTTCGGGGTGACCGAGGAGGGCACCTTCGAGCACGGGATGTCGGTCCTCCAGCTGCCCGAGGACGGGCTCGCGGCCGGGCCCGCGGGCGGGACCGAGGCGGACGCGGAGCGGATGGCCGGCATCAGGCGGCGGCTGCTCGCCGCGCGCGACCTGCGGCCCGCGCCCGGGCGGGACGACAAGATCGTCGCCGCGTGGAACGGACTGGCCATCGCCGCCCTCGCCGAGTGCGGGGCGTACTTCGACCGGCCCGACCTCGTCGAGCGGGCCACCGAGGCCGCCGACCTGCTGGTGCGGGTGCACTTCGACGTGGCCGCCGGGAAGGCCCGGCTGGCGCGGACCAGCAAGGACGGGCAGGTCGGGGCCAACGCCGGGGTGCTGGAGGACTACGGCGACGTGGCCGAGGGTTTCCTCGCGCTGGCGTCGGTGACCGGCGAGGGCGTGTGGCTGGAGTTCGCCGGGTTCCTGCTCGACCTGGTCCTGGACCGGTTCACCGCCGAGGACGGGTCGCTGTACGACACGGCGCACGACGCGGAGAAGCTCATCCGCAGGCCGCAGGATCCGACGGACACGGCCGCCCCGTCCGGGTGGACCGCCGCGGCCGGCGCGCTGCTCTCGTACGCCGCGCACACCGGGTCGCAGGCCCACCGTACGGCGGCCGAGCGGGCGCTGGGGGTGGTGCACGCGCTCGGTCCGCGCGTGCCGCGCTTCATCGGGCACGGGCTGTCGGTGGCCGAGGCGCTCCTCGACGGCCCGCGCGAGGTCGCGGTGGTCGGCCGTGCGCAGGATCCGGCGTTCGAGGCGCTGCACCGGGCCGCGTTGCTGGGGACGGCTCCCGGGGCGGTCGTGGCGGCCGGTCTGCCCCAGGCGGCGGACGGCAGCGGAGGTGAGTTCCCCCTTCTTGCCGAGCGCACACTCGTACACGACCGTCCGACGGCGTACGTCTGTCGACATTTCGTCTGCGCGCGGCCTACGACGGATCCGGTCGAACTGGCGGAGCAGTTGGGTACGGTTCACCCCTGAATCGGCCGCAGTGCCGTCAATTCCGCTTGCCTGTCCGTGAGTTCAGAAACGTGCTTTTTATCTGTGCCGCTTCTGGGTGTCATGTTCGCTGCCTAGTCTCGTGTCGTTGAGGAGTGACCGCTGCGGGCGTCACCGACAGGGCGCACTGGGGGGTGCGTGCGAAGGGGGATCGGGGGCGGCGGGCCGGGGGGCCCGCCGTGAGCCCCCGGGGGGTTTGACGATGGCCGCCGGGGGGCGGCATGTCCGGGGGGACGGTTTTGTTCACTTCTGTGTTCATCGTTGTCATGTCGCTTGCGCTCTTCTGGATGGCCGCGTTCACGCTGTGGTGGCAGATGCACGCGTGGCGCACGCCGGAGACGCTGGCCGCCACCCGCTTCGACCGGCCCGACGGCGGCGGTCGTCTGGCCTTCTCGCTGCTGCTGCCCGCCCGCCACGAGCAGGCGGTCCTGGAGCACACGATCGACCGGCTCCTGGAGTCGGGTCACACCGACTACGAGATCATCGTGATCGTCGGACACGACGACCCCGAGACAGCCGCCGTCGCCGAGCGGGCCGCGGCCCGCGAGCCGGCCCGGGTCCGGGTGGTCGTCGACCACCACGAGACGAAGAACAAGCCGAAGGCCCTCAACACCGCGCTGCCGTCCTGCCGCGGTGACATCGTCGGAGTCTTCGACGCCGAGGACCAGGTCCACCCCGAGCTGCTCGCCCACGTCGACCACGCCTTCCGGTCCACCGGCGCCGACGTGGTCCAGGGCGGGGTGCAGCTCATCAACTTCCACTCCAGCTGGTACAGCCTGCGCAACTGTCTGGAGTACTTCTTCTGGTTCCGCTCCCGGCTGCACCTGCACGCCGAGAAGGGCTTCATCCCGCTCGGCGGCAACACGGTGTTCGTGCGTACGGAGGTGCTGCGCGAGGCCGGCGGGTGGGACCAGGACTGCCTGGCCGAGGACTGCGACCTCGGGGTGCGGCTGTCGTCGGCGGGCAAGAAAGTGGTCGTCGCCTACGACTCCGACATGGTCACCCGCGAGGAGACGCCCGGCTCGCTGATGAGCCTGCTCAAGCAGCGCACCCGGTGGAACCAGGGCTTCCTCCAGGTGTACCGCAAGAAGGACTGGCAGCGGCTGCCGGGGCGCGGCCAGCGCTGGCTCGCCCGCTACACGCTGATGACCCCCTTCATGCAGGCCGCGTCGGGTGTGATCATCCCGGTCAACTTCGCCGTCGCGGTCTTCCTCGACGTGCCGGTCGGGATCGCGATCATCACCTTCCTGCCCCTGATCACGGCGATGGTGACCTTCGTGTTCGAGATCGTCGGCCTGCACGACTTCGGGCGGCAGTACGGGCTGCGGGTCCGCCTCGTGCACTACGTGAAGCTCGTCGTCGGCGGGCCCTTCTACCAGGTGATGCTCGCGGGCGCCGCGATCCGCGCCGTCTGGCGCGAGCAGCGCGGCCGCAACGAGTGGGAGCTGACGAGCCACACGGGCGCCCACCTGACGGCGTCGAAGGGCGAGGGCGCCGCCGCCGCAGCCACCGCCGCCGCAACCACCGCCGCGGCAACCGCCGCCACAAGCGCCGCAACCGCCGTACCCGCTCCCGCGATCCGAGAGGACATCCGCCAGTGACCGCCACCCTGCCCACGGCCACTGATCCCCAGTCCCCGACCGCCACCGCTACCACGACCGCCACCGCCCGGCGCGAAGACCGCGACGGCCACGGCGTCCGCCCGGCTCCGCCCGCCCGACCGCGCGTGCGCCTGCGTTCCTCCCGCCCCGACCTGCTGCTGTGCGGCGCTCTGCTGGTCGTGATCGTCCTCGTCCAGGGCTGGAACATCACCGCCTTCCCCACCCTGAGCGACGACGAGGGCACCTACCTCGCCCAGGCGTGGGCCGTCCAGCAGGGCGAGGGCCTGGCCCACTACACGTACTGGTACGACCATCCGCCGCTCGGCTGGATCCAGATCGCGGGCCTGACGTACCTGCCGTCCCTCTTCGTGCCCGACTGGATGACCGTCGCGCCGATGCGGTTCTCGATGCTGGCGGTCTCCGCGGCCAGCTCCGTGCTGATCTACGTCCTCGCCCGCAGGCTGTGGCTGCCGCGCTGGGCCGCCGGGCTCGCGATGGCCCTCTTCGGGCTGTCCCCGCTCTCCGTGGTGCTCCAGCGCGAGATCTTCCTCGACAACATCGCCGTGATGTGGATCCTGCTGGCGTTCTGCCTCGCCGCGTCCCCGAGCCGCCACCTGTGGCACCACTTCGCCTCCGGGCTGGCCGCCGCCACCGCCGTCCTGACCAAGGAGACGATGCTGGTGGTGCTCCCGGCGCTGCTGGTGACGATGTGGCGCCACAGCCACCGCGACACCCGTAAGTTCGCCGTCACCGGAGCCATTACCGCCTGCGCGCTGATCGGCCTGTCGTACCCGCTCTACGCCCTGCTCAACGGCGAGCTGTTGCCCGGCTCGGGCCACGTCTCGCTCGCCGACGCCATCACCTACCAGATGGGCCGCGAGGGCTCCGGTTTCGTCCTCACCCCCGGCACGGGCGCGAACGGCGTGCTCCGGTCCTGGCTCTACTACGACGCCGTGCTGCCGCTCGGCGGGCTGGCCGGCGCGGTCCTGCTGCTGGCCACCGTCAGATGGTCCGTGACCGCCCGCGCGCTGGCCGGCCCCGCGCTCGCCGCCGTCCTCCTGGCCCTCGTCGCGCTGCGTCCCGGCGGCTACCTCCCGGCGATGTACGTGATCCAGGCGCTGCCGTTCCTGGCCCTCGTGCTCGCCGGGGGCGCGGCCAGCATCACGCACGCCCTGCTGCGCCGCCGCCGTCGTCCCGGGGAGCGCAGGCAGGCGGTGTGGGCGCGCTGGGCGCTGGTCGGCGTACTGGCCGCGTCCGCCGCGGTGTACGTGCTGCCGCGCTGGTACGACGGGAACCGCACCGCGCTCACGGCCGACGCGAACGGCCCCTACCGGCAGGCCGCGGCCTGGCTGGGCCACGAGGTCGCCGACCCGGCCCACACCCGCGTGCTGCTCGACGACGCGCTCTGGCTGGACGCCGTGCAGCACGGCTTCGAGCCGGGGCTCGGCGCCATCTGGTTCTACAAGGCCGACCTCGACCCCGCCGTCACCGAGACCCTGCCGCGCGGCTGGCAGGACATCGACTACGTGGTCTCCTCGCCCACCGTGCGCCGTGACGCGGTGGACCTGCCCAACGTGAAGGCGGTGCTGGAGCATTCGACCGCGGTGGCGGTCTTCGGCTCGGGCGAGGACCGCATCGAGATCCGCCGCACCGACCGGACTGACCGCGCCGACCGCACTGACCGCGCCGACCGCACTGACCGCGCCGACCGGACCGACCGCGCCGACCGCACGAGTGGGAGCTGAGTCACCTTGAGCGAGGACCTGGGGTCCCTCCATGCCCCGATCGATGCGGAGCTCGCCGCTCCGCACACGCCGTCCGGGAGCGTCACCCTCATCATCCCGACCTTCAACGAGGCCGCGAACGTGGCGGAGTTGCTGCGCCGCCTCGGCGACGCGCTGCCCGACCACCTGCCCTGTGCGGTGCTGTTCGTGGACGACTCCACGGACGACACCCCCGCCGCCATCGAGAAGGCCGCGGCCGACCACCCCTTCCCGGTGTCCGTCCTGCACCGCGAGGTGGCCGAGGGCGGTCTCGGCGGCGCGGTCGTGGAAGGCCTCAAGCGGGCGGACACCGACTGGATCGTCGTCATGGACGCCGACCTCCAGCACCCGCCCCACCTGGTGCCCGAGCTCGTCGGCGAGGGGGTGCGCACCGGCGCCGACCTCGTCGTCGCCTCCCGCTACATCAGCGGCGGCAGCCGGGCCGGACTCGCCGGGACCTACCGCTTCGCCGTGTCCCGCGCTGCCACCTGGCTCACCAAGGGCCTCTTCCCGCGTGCGCTGCGGGGGATCAGCGACCCGATGAGCGGTTTCTTCGCCATGCGCCGCTCGGCGGTCGCCGCGGTCACCGCGGACGCCCTGAGGCCGCTGGGCTACAAGATCCTGCTGGAGCTGGCGGTGCGCTGCCGTCCCCGCCCGGTCGCCGAGGTGCCCTTCGTCTTCCAGGACCGCTACCGCGGCGAGTCCAAGTCCACCGCCCGCGAGGGCCTGCGTTTCCTCGCGCACCTCGCCTCGCTGCGCTCCGCGACCCCGCTGGCCCGCATGATCGGCTTCGGGCTGATCGGGCTCTCCGGTTTCGTCCCGAACCTGGCCGCGCTGTGGCTGCTCACCGGCGCCGGGATGCACTACCTGCCCGCCGAGATCGTCGCCAACCAGGCGGGGGTGATGTGGAACTTCGTCCTCATCGAGGCCCTGCTCTTCCGTGACCGGCGCCGCCACCGTCGCTGGGCGGACCGGGCCGGGCGCTTCGCCCTGCTCGCCAACGCCGATCTGCTGCTGCGCATCCCGCTCATCGCGGTGTTCGTGGCCACGTTCGGCATGGCGGTGCTGCCGGCGACCGCCCTCGCGTTGGTCACCACCTTCGTCCTGCGGTTCGCGGCGACGGAGGCCCTCGTCTACCTGCCGCGCAAAGCCGCCGATTCTGAACGCCAACCCAGGAGTTGAGCCGACAGAAAGGATCCTTTCCATGCGTCTGAAGATCCGGCGACGGGCCGGGCGGCGCGCCGCCCTGCTCGCCGTCGGGGCGATGACCGCGGGCCTGCTGCTCACCGCACCGCAGCAGGCCACGGCCGGTGCGCCCAATCTGCTCTCCAACCCCGGTTTCGAGACCGCCGGCGCCGCCGGCTCCGACATGCCGTCCTGCTGGTCGAAGTCCGGCTGGGGCGACAACGACTTCACCTTCGCCACCGTCGCCGACGCGCACACCGGCACCAAGGCGATGAAGGTCTCGCTCACCCGCCGCGTGGACGGCGACCGCAAGGCGCTGGTCACCGAGAGCGGCACCTGCGCCCCGACCGTCACACCGGGCAGGCAGTACGACCTGTCGGCCTGGTACAAGTCGACCACCCCGGACGTGTCGGTGACCGTGTTCCGCCACGACACGACCACGGGCTGGCAGTACTGGACCGACCTGCAGAATCCGCCCGTGAGCACCGCCTGGGCGCGCACGGAGGTCCGTACGCCGGCCGTCCCGCCCCACACCGACAGGATCGCGTGGGGCCTGTCGGTCTACGGGGTGGGATCGCTCACCTCCGACGACTACGCGGTGGAGGAGGTCGGCGCGACCGGGCCGCAGCCCACCTGCACGGGCACGGCGGAGCAGTGCGCCAGGGGCGCGTGGGAGGTGATCCCGGCCAAGAACCCGGTGCGTTCGATGCACGCGGTCGTGCTGAGGAACGGGAAGGTGCTGCTGATCGCGGGCTCCGGCAACGACATCGCGCAGTTCAACGCGGGCACCTTCACCTCGGCCGTCTACGACCCGGCGAACGGCGGCTTCAAGACGGTACCGACGCCGGTCGACATGTTCTGCTCGGGCCACGTGCAGCTGGCGGACGGCCGGGTGCTGGTCATGAGCGGCAACAAGGGGTACCCGTCCGCCGACGGCACGATCGGCTACCAGGGCCTGAAGGACAGTTACGTCTTCGATCCCGCGACCGAGCAGTACACGAAGACCAACGACATGAACGGCGGTCACTGGTACCCGTCGGCGACGGTCCTCGGCAACGGTGACGTGATCTCCTTCGGCGGGCTGAAGGAGGACTCCACGGGCAACGTGACGGCGGAGAAGTTCTCGGCGGCGCAGCACAAGTGGCTGCCGATGAACGAGGTCAACCAGACCTGGTCGTACTGGGGCCTGTACCCGTCGATGATCCTCATGCAGGACGGGCGGCTCTTCTACTCGGGCAGCCACACCTTCGGCAACAACACGGCCGGCAGCGGCTCATCGATCTACGACTACGGCGCGAACACCGTCACCGACGTGCCCGGGCTGCGCAAGAAGGACGAGCGCGACGAGTCGGCGAGCGTCCTGCTGCCCCCGGCGCAGGACCAGCGGGTCCTGACCATCGGCGGCGGCAACAACGAGACCAACCCGGCCGCGAACCGGATCACCGACATCATCGACCTGAAGAAGCCCAGCCCCGCCTACACGGCCGGCCCCGACCTGCCGCAGGGCCTGGTCGACACGGGCACCGGCAAGCGGCCCCAGATCGGCGCCGAGGGCAAGATGTACGTGTCCGCCGTCCTGTTGCCGGACGGCAAGGTGCTGGAGACCGGCGGCGGGCTGCACGACCGGGCCGACCCGGTCTTCGAGGCCTCGTTCTTCGACCCGGCGACCGACACCTACCAGCCGGGCCTGGCCGCCGACCCGATCCCGCGGACCTACCACTCGGCGTCCTTCCTGATGCCGGACGGCCGGGTCATGTCGGTCGGCGACAATCCGGGCAACGGCACCTACAACCACAACGTGTCGCTCTACAGCCCGCCCTACCTCTTCAAGGGCGCCCGCCCGCAGATCACCTCGGTGATCGACACCCAGTGGGTGTACGGGGACACGCAGCGGATCACGGTCAACCGCCCGGTGGCCAAGGCGGAGCTGATCCGCCCGGCGGCGGTCACCCACTCCTCGGACCCCAACCAGCGGTTCGTGGACCTGCCGATGACGGTCGTCAACGGCACCACCGTCGACCTCAACGTCACCAGCAACCCCAACCTGGCGCCGCCCGGCTGGTACATGCTCTTCGCGGCCGACGCGAACGGCGTCCCCTCCCTCGCGAGCTGGGTGCACCTGGGCGGCCCGTCGGCGCTGGCGGCCACCGTGGAACAGCCGTCCGCGCACGAGCACGACTTCGCGAACCGGCTGGCACCCGCGAAGGACAACCCGGCCCAGCGGGACTCCGCCCCGGTCGCGCCGGGCGTGGCCGGCTGCGACCGGCACTACGGCACGGTCAACGTGTGCGTGCCGACCCGTTTCCCGGCCGAGGTGAAGGAGACGGCGAAGGCCCGCTGCGACTGGCTGGCCACCCACCAGTACCCCGAACGCCTGAAGGTCAACGGCAGCGATCCGCTGCGCCTGGACCCCGACCGCGACGGTTACGCCTGCTGAACCGCGAGGAATGACCGGGACCCCGCCGCCCTTTCGGGGCAGCGGGGCCCCGGGCCGCGGTTGCGGACCTCCTCGACCGGCGGACACTGGGGAGGGACGTGGCCGCGCACAGGAGGTCGAACCATGGGACAGGTCAGCGCATCACAGACCGCGCGCATCGTGCGGTTGGTGGCACGGATCAAGCCCGAGGTCTGGGACGGCATAGAGCCGCACGGTCCGCTGTTCGCCGCCGCGGCGGCGCAGGTCCGCTCCCTCGACCGGAGATCCGACGTCGCGCTGAACCCCCAGCCGCTCCCGCCGCGCGACTTCCTGCGCCTCGCCGTCCTGCAGACGGTCAAGGGGGTGGCCGAGTCGGCGATCGGGGCGCACCAGAGGGGCGGCGACGCCGGGGAGATCCTGCGGGAGGTCGGCGACGACTGGTGCCCCACCCGGCCGCACCCGAAGATCCCCTGGCCGAGGAACTGGCCGGCGCCCTGGCCTCCCGGGGAGCCCTTCCCCCTCGACCCGGAGTACGCGACGCCCGCCGTCCAGGCGGCGGCCGGGCTGGCGTTCCAGGGCTACGCCGACGGCATCGCCGCCGAGAAGCTCAGCGCCGTCTTCGCCGAGCTGGCCGACCGGCTGTTCGACGCCGCCCTGCGCAACTCCGACTCCGCCTGAGGGGCCCGGGATCAGATCAGTGCGCGTACGCGGCGAGCGAGATGCCGACGTAGTGGGTCACGAAGGCCGCGAGCGTCAGGGAGTGGAAGACCTCGTGGAAGCCGAAGAAGCGCGGGGAGGGGTTCGGCCGCTTCAGGCCGTAGATGACCCCGCCCACGCTGTAGAGCAGGCCGCCGACGATCACCAGAACCAGGACGGCGATGCCGCCGGTGTGCATGAAGTCGGGCAGGAAGAAGACCGCGGCCCAGCCCATGGCGATGTAGCACGGGGTGTAGAGCCAGCGCGGGGCGCCGACCCAGAAGACGCGGAAGGCGATGCCGGCGGCCGCCGCGAGCCAGATCGCCCACAGCAGGGTCCGTCCGGTGGAGGGCGGCAGGAGCAGGACCGTCAGCGGGGTATAGGTACCCGCGATGATCAGGAAGATGTTGGCGTGGTCGAGCCGTCGCAGGATGGCCTCGCCGCGCGGTCCCCATGTGCCGCGGTGGTAGACCGCGCTGACGCCGAAGAGCAGGCAGGCGGTGAGGATGTAGACCCCGCAGGAGACGCGCGCCTTGGTGGAGTCGGTGAAGGTCAACAGCACGAGACCCGCGATGACCACGGCGGGGAACATCCCGAGGTGCAGCCAGCCGCGCATCAGCGGCTTGGCCTCCGGCTCGACCATGGCTGCGGCTGCGGCGGCGGCCGGTGCGGCGGCGGCGTCAGACGTCATGCACGCATGCTACCTACGTGCCCGCAGGTTTCCGTTAGTCCTCTTTACGGAAGATTGACGGACGTGGCGATGCTCACGTGAGAGGCCCTCTGGACATATGCGCACACGCACCGGATGATCAGATGAGTGCGGTCGGCACCGGATGAGCGGAGCGCGAAGCATCCGGGTCGCAGCCCCCACGGGGCAAACACCAAACACCCCCTCAACAAGGAGCAATCGTGGCGCGCGACAACGCGGCTCCCACTGTCCCGACGAACCACCAGGAGCTGATCTCCTGGGTGGACGAGATCGCAGCCCTCACCCAGCCGGACCGCGTCGTCTGGTGCGACGGCTCCGAGGGCGAGTACGAGCGCCTGTGCGAGGAGCTCGTCGCCAAGGGAACGTTCAAGAAGCTCGACGAGACGAAGCGCCCGAACTCGTACTACGCCGCCTCCGACCCGTCCGACGTCGCGCGCGTCGAGGACCGGACCTTCATCTGCTCCGAGAAGGAAGAGGACGCGGGCCCCACGAACCACTGGAAGGCTCCTTCCGAGATGAAGGCCCTTTTCACTGGTGAGGGGGGCTCCGCCGGTCAGGAGGGCATCTTCCGCGGCTCGATGAAGGGCCGGACGATGTACGTCGTCCCCTTCTGCATGGGCCCCCTCGGCTCCGAGCTCTCCGCGATCGGCGTCGAGATCACCGACTCCGCCTATGTCGCGGTCGCCATGCGCACCATGACCCGCATGGGCAAGGCCGTCCTGGACGAGCTCGGCACCGACGGCTTCTTCGTCAAGGCCGTCCACACCCTCGGCGCTCCGCTCGCCGAGGGCGAGGCCGACGTGCCGTGGCCCTGCAACACCACCAAGTACATCTCGCACTTCCCCGAGAGCCGCGAGATCTGGTCCTACGGATCCGGCTACGGCGGCAACGCCCTGCTCGGCAAGAAGTGCTACGCCCTGCGCATCGCGTCCGTCATGGCCCGCGACGAGGGCTGGCTCGCCGAGCACATGCTGATCCTCAAGCTCACCCCGCCGCAGGGCGAGGCGAAGTACATCGCCGCCGCGTTCCCGAGCGCCTGCGGCAAGACCAACCTGGCCATGCTGGAGCCCACGATCCCCGGCTGGACGGTCGAGACCATCGGCGACGACATCGCCTGGATGCGCTTCGGTGAGGACGGTCGCCTGTACGCGATCAACCCCGAGGCCGGCTTCTTCGGCGTCGCGCCCGGCACCGGCGAGCACACCAACGCCAACGCCATGAAGACGATGTACGCGAACACCGTCTTCACCAACGTCGCGCTCACCGACGACGGCGACGTGTGGTGGGAGGGCATGACCGAAGAGGCGCCCGAGCACCTCATCGACTGGAAGGGCAACGACTGGACTCCGCAGTCGCAGACCCCGGCCGCCCACCCCAACGCCCGCTTCGCCGTCCCGGCCGCGCAGTGCCCGACGATCGCCCCCGAGTGGGAGGACCCCAAGGGCGTCCCGGTCTCCGCGATCCTCTTCGGCGGCCGCCGCGCCTCCGCCGTGCCGCTGGTCACCGAGTCCTTCGACTGGAACCACGGCGTCTTCATCGGCTCGAACATCGCCTCCGAGAAGACCGCCGCCGCCGAGGGCAAGGTCGGCGAGCTGCGCCGCGACCCCTTCGCCATGCTGCCGTTCTGCGGCTACAACATGGGCGACTACATGGCCCACTGGGTCAAGGTGGCCGCGGACAAGGACCAGGCCAAGCTCCCCAAGATCTACTACGTGAACTGGTTCCGCAAGAACGACGCGGGCAAGTTCGTGTGGCCCGGCTTCGGCGAGAACAGCCGCGTCCTGAAGTGGATCGTCGGCCGCCTCGACGGCACCGCCGAGGGCGTCGAGACCCCCATCGGCATCCTGCCGACCAAGGACTCCCTCGACCTCGACGGCCTGGACCTCCCGGCCGAGGACCTGGACTTCCTCCTCACGGTCGACAAGGAGATCTGGCGCGAGGAGGCCGCCCTGGTCCCCGAGCACCTGAACACCTACGGCGACCACACGCCGAAGGAGCTGTGGGACCAGTACCACGCGCTCGTCGAGCGCCTGGGCTGACCGCCCCGCCCCGATGACCGGGGCCAATGAACGTGGGAGCCCCCGACCAAGCGGCGTCCCACCGCTGTGGGAGCCCCCGACCAAGCGGCGTCCCACCGCAGCACCGGCCCGTCAGGAGCGTCCGCGCTCTTCCGGCGGGCCGTGTGCGTCTGCTGACGGCGGACCTCTGCTTCGCGGAGGTCCGCCGTCACGCGTTCCACGCCGAGTTGAACGGACGTCAGGCGTCCGGGCGGTCCCACTTCGAAATGCTGTGTGAACCCTCGGGTGCTGGTGAGCGGGGCGGCATCCCGGGAGGATCGGGACATGGGCGTGAGCGTGAGCGCGTTGAAGTGGCAGGGATGGCTGGTCGGCCTGGTGACGCTGGCCGGGCTGCTGGTGTTCGCCCCGCTGGGGCTGTACGTGTGGGCGAGCGGCGGCGAACCCCCCGAGGCGCCGCCGAGGGCGCCGGTGGAGGACGTACGGGTCACCGGGTGCCGCATCGATCCGGGGAGCCGGCGGGTGGTGGCCGCCGTGGAGGCGACGGGCCGGGCCGAGGGCCCCGGCGCGTACGTGATCACGGTGGAGTTCCGCGACCGCGCCGAACCGGATCCCGGACGGCGGGCCTCCCAGGCCCTGGTGAAGGTCCCGGGCGTGGCACCGGGCGCGACCGAGTACGGGGAGGCGGTCGGCCCGGTGTGGCCGGTGGCGACGGTTCCGTGGTGCGGGGTCGCGGGCGCGGAGTTCACGCAGACGCAGACGCAACCACAGCCGCAGACGGGCTAGGCAGGGCCCAGGCGTCGCCACCGGCCGTCAAGGGCGCTGGGCCCGGGCCTTAGTTGACCTTGATGACGACGGTGCCGCACACCTTGTCGGCGAAGGTCTGCTTCTTGGCGTCCCACAGCGGCCACAGCCAGCCGATGTAGCAGGGGATGCCGTCGAGCATGTGGGCCAGCTTGCGGACGAACGCCATGCCGAAGCCGACCGTGGCGCCGTCGGCCTCCTTGTGCAGGCTGATGCCGAGGACCTTCTTGCCGGTCGACTGGCCGGTGGTCCCCTCCTTGTACAGCTGGTAGAAGCCCATGCCGATGGCGTACACGAGGCCGACGAGGCTGAGCACCCCGGCGACCGCCGATTCGCTGTCGCCGGTCGCGGCGGAGATGCCGATCAGCGCGTACATCGGGCCGGCGATGATCAGGATGTCGAGCAGGTACGCACCCACGCGCAGGCCCCAGTGGGCCAGCGGCGGCATGCCCGCGCCCGGCATGCCGGGCATCCCCGGCGGCGGGTACGCGCCGTACGGCGGCGTCTGCTGCGGGTAGCCGTACTGCGGAGCCGCGCCCTGCGGGGGCTGCTGCGGGTAGCCGTACTGCGGCGGCACACCCTGCGGGGCCTGCTGACCGTAACCGGGCTGGCCCTGCGGAGGCTGCTGGGGCTGCTGGCCGTACGGGTTGTTCGGGTCGCCGAAACTCATGGGCGAAATCTCTCCAAGGTGCCGAAAAGGGGACGAAGCACAGTGGAGGAGATGGAGCATGTGAGCGGCCTCCCCCGTGCTGCCGCGATCTATCAGCCCTCATCGTGTTCGGAGCGCCGGAATCTGTCCAGTTTTCGATCCCCCGCACCCCGGACGCGGAGGGCGTGGCGCCCGGTCCGGAGCCTTGGCGGCCCCGGACCGGGGCCGTCTAGAGGGCGCCGGCCAGGTCCCGGGACTCCAGGGACTTCAGCGCGGCGGCGTGCGCGTCCATGCGCTCGGCGGAAAGGATCGCGACGGTGGTGTCGGCGCGCGACGCGGCGACGAGCAGCGCGCGGGCGGCGAGGTCGTGCGCGCGCCGGTGCAGGGCGGCGGCGCCGGAGGCGGGTCCGCGCGGAGCGCGCACGGGCTGCGCCCCGCGCAGGCGCTCGACCTGCGCGGCGATGGCGGCGGCGGGCTCGTCGAGCCCGAGCTCGTCGGTGACGGCCAGCAGGGCCGAGAGGTGACCGGCGAGCTGGATGTCCAGCGCTTCGCAGCGGCTGCTGTGCGGCTGGTCGACGCGGTGGGCGCCCAAGCGGTGGACGACCGACTTGGTACGGATCGGCTCGTACATGAGGAGGCCTCCTGCGTGGGTCAGGAGACCATCCTACCTTGGATTAGTTCTAAAGTTGAGCTGAATCCGGCCGTTGCCGGAGCAGGTCCCGCCGGTCGTCCGCCGAGACCCCCCTAGAGCTGGCTGTAGCCGTCGAGGAAGTTCCCGATCCGCGTCACCGCGTCCGCCAGGTCCTTGGCGTTCGGCAGGGTCACGATCCGGAAGTGGTCGGGCTCGGGCCAGTTGAAGCCCGTACCGTGCACCACCATGATCTTCTCGGCCCGCAGCAGGTCGAGGACCATCTGCCGGTCGTCCTTGATCTTGTAGACGGACGGGTCCAGCCGCGGGAAGGCGTACAGCGCGCCCTTCGGCTTCACGCAGGTGACGCCCGGGATCTGGGTCAGCAGGTCGTAGGCCGTGTCGCGCTGCTCCAGGATCCGCCCGCCGGGCAGGACCAGGTCGTTGATCGACTGGCGGCCGCCGAGGGCGGTGGCGATGGCGTGCTGCGAGGGCATGTTCGCGCACAGGCGCATGTTCGCCAGGATCGTCAGGCCCTCGATGTACGAGGCGGCGTTCTTCTTCGGGCCGCAGACCGCCATCCAGCCGGCCCGGTAGCCGGCGACGCGGTAGTTCTTCGAGAGCCCGTTGAACGTCAGCGTCAGCAGGTCGGGCGCGAGGGCGGCGGTGTTGGTGTGCGTCACGCCGTCGTAGAGGATCCGGTCGTAGATCTCGTCCGAGCAGACGACCAGGTTGTGGCGCCGGGCGATGTCGGTCAGCCCGCGCAGCATCTCGTCGTCGTAGACGGCGCCGGTTGGGTTGTTCGGGTTGATGATCACGATCGCCTTGGTGCGGTCGGTCACCTTGCGCTCGATGTCGGCGAGGTCCGGCATCCAGTCGGACTGCTCGTCGCAGCGGTAGTGCACGGCCGTGCCGCCGGCGAGGGAGACGGACGCGGTCCACAGCGGGTAGTCCGGCGCGGGGACCAGTACCTCGTCACCGTCGTCGAGCAGCGCCTGCATCGACATCTGGATCAGCTCGGAGACGCCGTTGCCGAGGTAGATGTCCTCGACGTCGAGGTCGATGCCCTTGGTCTGGTAGTGCTGCATGACCGCGCGGCGCGCGCTGAGCAGCCCCTTCGCGTCACCGTAACCGTGGGCGGAGCCCAGGTTGCGGAGCATGTCCTCAAGGATCTCCGGCGGGCAGTCGAAGCCGAAGGCCGCGGGGTTGCCGGTGTTGAGCTTGAGGATGCGATGACCTGCTGCTTCGAGCCGCATCGCCTCTTCGAGCACGGGGCCGCGGATCTCGTAACAGACATTGGCGAGTTTGGTTGACTGGATCACCTGCATGACGGGAGCTTACGGGCCCGGGCGCGGGCGTGGCGCGGGTTTTCGCGGAGAGATCGGAAGGGTGATATGTCCCATTTCGCGCGATGGGTGGGTGGGGGTGCGGTCCACCCTTGGAATCGCGGGCCCACCTGCGGGTTCGGCCTGCGGAACGGGTGTCGTGGAAGAGCGGCGCGGCGAGGGATGTTGCGCTCGTCACTCGGGGCCTCAGGAGGCCCGGATCTGAGTACGCGGGCTGAGTACGAGGGCTGAGTACGCGCACTCATGCGGCGGGCCGCTCCCCGGGGGAGGGTGGGGCGTGAACGAGGACGGGCGGGAACCGGCGGACCACCGCCGGGGGACCATCGACTGAGGAGCGCGGCGCAGTGGAGTTCGTAGTCGGTGACATGGCGATCACCACGGTCGGCACGGATGGTGACGACCGGGCGATCGAGTTCGTGGTGACGCCGAAGGGGACCGCCGAGGAGGGCCGCTTCGTGATCCACCGCGAACACGACCAGGGCTGGGAGGCGGCCCGCCTGAGCGTCGACCCGGACTGCGCCAGCGTCCCGGTGGCCGCGGTCGAATGGGCGGTGGAGTTCGCCCGCGAGTACCTCTGACGCTTCCGCCGGTGACCGGGAGACGCAGGTCACACCGGCGCGTGTCACAGGGGGTCGGGCTGCCCCGTCTCAAGGGTGTAGCCACTGACGACCACGGAGGAACACACCATGGACGCGCGACTGAACTTCTTCACGAGCCCGACCGTCGGCAAGGCCCTCAAGCACGTGATGGCGGCGGGCAAGGTGATCAGGGAATCGCCGCTGCCGGCCGCGACGCAGGAGCTGGTGTCGCTGCGCGTGAGCCAGATCAACGGATGCGCCGTCTGCCTCGACATGCACACCAAGGAGGCTGCAGCCGCCGGGGAGAGCGCGGTGCGGCTGCACCTGGTGGCGGCCTGGCGGGAGGCCACGGTGTTCTCCGAGGCCGAGCGTGCCGCGCTGGAGCTCGCGGAGCACGGCACCCGGGTCGCGGACGGGGCCGGCGGGGTCGGCGACGAAGTGTGGGAGCGGGCCGCCCGGCACTACGACGAGGAGCAGCTCACGGCCCTGGTGCTGCTGATCTCGTTCATGAACATGGCGAACCGGATGAACCTCATCACCCAGCAGCCGGCGGGCGACTACGTGCCCGGGCAGTTCCACTGAGGCGACGGGGCGGGGGATACAGGGGAGGAGAGCCGGCGTGAGCAAGGTCGAGCAGTTCGAGGAGCTGCGGTCGCTGCTGTTCTCGATCGCCTACCGGATCCTGGGCAGCGTCAGCGAGGCCGAGGACGCGGTGCAGGAGACGTGGCTGCGCTTCGACGGCTCGGCGACCCGGCCCACGTCGGCCAAGGCCTTCCTGTCTACCACGGTGACGCGGATCTCGATCGACGTGCTGCGTTCCGCGCGGGTGCGGCGGGAGGAGTACGTCGGGCCGTGGTTCCCCGAGCCGCTGCTGAGCGACCCGTACGAGGATCCGGCGCGGTCGGTGGAACTGGCCGACTCGGTGTCGATGGCGGCGCTGCTCCTGCTGGAGCGGCTCAGCCCGCTGGAGCGGGCGGTCTTCCTGCTGCGGGACGTGTTCGCCTTCGGGTTCGACGAGGTCGCCACGGCCGTGGGGCGCTCGGAGGCGGCGTGCCGGCAGCTGCTGGTGCGGGCGCGGCGGCACATGGAGGCCGGGCGCCCTCGGTTCGAGGCGGACCGTCGGGAGCGGCAGGAGCTGGCGGCGCGGTTCTTCGACGCGCTGAAGGACGGCGACGTGGACGGCCTGCAGCACCTGCTGGCCGCCGACGTCCAGATGGTCGGGGACGGCGGCGGCAAGGCACCGCAGCTGGCCAGGGCCGTCATCGGCGCGCAGAACGTGGCCCGCCTGCTGGGCGCGGCCTTCCCCTGGTTGCTGCGGATCGACGTCACGTTCGAGCCGCACGAGATCAACGGCCAGCCCGGCGCGCTGTTCCGCGACCGGGACGGCAGGGTCCTCTACGCCATGGCCCTGGAGGTGCAGGGCGGCCGGATCCAGGCGATCCGCTCGGTACTCAACCCCGACAAGCTCGCCCACCTCGGCCCGGTCGCCGACGCCTGGGCCGTCGACCGCGAGGTGAAGCAGGCCCGCCGACAGGCGAGGTGACGCGCTGCGGCCCCTACTGCCCCTGCCCCTGCCCCTGCGGCTGCGGGCCGCAGGCCGGCGGCAGGTAGGCGCGCAGGGCGGGGGTGCCCGGGAGCGGCGGCAGCGCGTGGGGGCGCCAGGCGCGGGCGAACGCGGGAGGCGGGGTCGTGCCGGGCGTCAGGAACACCACCGGGCGCCGGCACGTCAGCGCCTGGAGTTCCCGGGCGCCGATGCTCGCGTCGTGACCGCCGACCTGGCGCGAGGAGCAGCGCAGCGCGTAGGCCACGCGCACCGCCTCGTGGCCGCTGACCGTGCAGGGCGGGCGCACCCCCCGCCGGTGCAGTTCGGCGGCCGTGCGGGCGAAGGCGACCCGAACGGCGCGGTGGCGGTCGGCCGCGCTGACGAGTACGGCGTACTGGACGGCGGTGTGCGCGGTCAGGGCCACGGCGAGGGCGACGAGCGCGGGCCCGCGCCAGGCCCGTACGGCGTGGACGAGCGCCTGCGCGGCGGGCAGGGCCAGCAGGGCGTAGGCGGGCAGCAGGAAACGGGGCGCCGCGTACCCGATGAGGAGCAGGTAGGGCACGGCGAGGAAGGCGGCCGCCGCGGTGGCGAGGACCAGCGGGCGGCGGTGGCGACGCGCGAGCACCAGCCCGGCCGCGACGGCGACCGGGACCACGAACCACCACAGCGACGTGACGGCGCGGTCCCAGGACAGGGGCACGTCGCACGGCCGGCAGAGCGTTCGGCCGCCCAGGGCGCGCAGCTGGGCGCCGAAGGCGAACCGGCCGCCGAGCCCGCCCTGGATCTCGCCGGCCCGCCGCAGCCGGGCCGCGAGGCCGCCGTAGCGCAGGTACGCCTCGACGACCCAGGGGGCGGCGCCCAGCACGACCCCTGCGGCGAGCGGTACCAGCCGGCCGGGCGTGCGGAACGCCAGGGCGGCGGCCGCCAGGGGGAGGGACAGCCAGAAGGCGTCGGAGGGCCGCATGAGCGCGACGAAGGCCATGGCCGCCGCCACACCCGCGTACGAGGCGGGAACGGCCGGCCGCAGGAAGAAGCCGACCGCGGCGACGGCCCCGAACGCCACCCACAGGTTGGGCATGACCTGCGGGCCGTAGAGCACCGTCACCCACAGGCCGGCGAACAGGGCGGCGGCCGTGGCCACGACGGCCGCCGGCAGCACCGCCCGCCACACACGGAAGGACGCGAACAGCGCGAGGCCCGAGAGCAGCGCGAACCACACCCGCAGCCCGAGCGGGTCCTCGGTGAGGACGGCGGCGGGGGCGGCGAGGAAGGTGACGCCCCGCGCCCGGGGCGCGCTGAAGAAGGCGGCCGGCACGTAGGGGCTGACCTGGCTGGCGTAGACCGCCTCGTCCCAGCCCAGGCCCGAGCCGGGGACCACCAGCACGAGCTGGGCCGCCGTGAACAGCACGGCCACCGCGGCGAGGGGGCGTGCACCGGATGCCATGGATGCCATACCGGGCCACGTTGCCGCAGCCGCCCCGGCGCGGCCGCCGACGGGGCCGCCGGCGGGGCGCACGTCCCGCGCCCGGACCAACGCGGCGGCTCCGGCGCGCGCCGCCGTGGCACGATCGGGCCATGGAGTTCCGGTACGCCACCGAGGCCGACGCGCCTGCCGTGGCCGAGATCCTGGCCGCCAGCCACCACGACGCCCTGACCGAGCGGCAACGGGCGGAGCAGGGCTTCGTCCAGGGCCGCTTCGACGCCGACGTCCTGCGCTCCATGGCCCGGGCCCGCGAGCTGCTCGTCGCGGACGACGGCGGCCGGGTCGCCGGACTCCTCGCCCTGTCGGAGCCCGGCGCCATCGCCGATCCCTCACCGGCCGTCGCGGGCCTGCTCCGGGCCCAGGACCTGCTGGAGTGGGAGGGCCGTCCCCTGCGCGAGGCGCGGTGGCTGCTCTACGGGCCGGTCGTAGTGGACGCGGCGTACCGCGGGCGGGGGGTGGCCCGGGCCCTGTTCACCATGGCCGTGGCGGCCGCCTCGGAACGCGCCGACGCGGTGGTGGCCTTCATCGAGGCCGGCAACGCGCCGTCGTGGAAGGCCCACGTCGACGGCTTCGGCATGACCCCGCTGGGCGACTACGCCGTGGGCGGGCGCACCTACACCGCGGTGGCCGCGCCGACGGTCTAGCCGGAGGGAGGGGGAGGGGTCAGAGGGGTCAGCACTCCAGGATCACCAGCGGGATCTCACGGGGGCGCGCCGCCGTCTCGTCGTCCTCGAACGGGGGCCACAGGGCCGTCATCATCTCCCAGTACGTCTCCCGCTCCTCCGGCGTGGCCGTGTGCGCCACCGCCTTGTGGACGGCGGCGCCGACCTGGAGGCGGACCTCCGGGTGGGCGGTCAGGTTCTCGTACCAGCGAGGGTGCTCCGCGGCGCCGTAGGCGGCGGCCACGACGATGAAGCGGCCCGCGTCCTCGCCGTAGATCAGCGGGGTGCGCGCCGTGCGGCCGGTGGCGCGGTCGAGCGTGGTGAGCAGGAGGGTGGGGACTCCGTGCCACAGGTGCCCGTCGGCGCCCGCCGTGGTCACGTAGGCGCGGACGTGATCGAGCCGCGGACCTGGCGGTGGGTCGGCGGGGTGGTCCCAGTCGACGTCGAGAGCGTGCATTCACCTGTCCTTAGGGTGTCGGCCCCCTTGCGGCTAACGAGCATGAACGATTCTGGATGCGGTCGGCCCCCGCCCCCGCGCCTCCAGCGTGGGCGGTGCGGGGGCGGGGGCCGTCAGCAGCATCCGTGCGTCGCCGCCCTACGGGAGGTAGCGCTCGATGACCTGCGGGCCCTCCTTCTCGATCAGCTTGCGCGCCTTCTCGACCCGCTCCGGAGTCGGGTCGTGGCCGGTCGCCATCACGAGGTCCTCGGGGTCGTACGGCCGTTCCCCGCCCGTGAAGAGCAGGTCCGACCGTGTGGGCTGCTCGTCGGGTTCACTGACCATCGCGTACCTCCTACGGTTTTCCCCTGGCCCCATACTCCGGCCGCCGCGCCATGAACGCACTTCGGCCGGCCGCGGGGCCGGGAACCGGGCCGCTGACGCCGGTGAAAGCCGTGCGGCGCACCGAGCGCCCGGCCAGGACGTCCGTGCGGCGCCCGTCCCGCATGACGAACCGCCCGTCGATCAGGACGTGCGGAATGCCTGTGGGCATGGTGCGCGGCCGCTCGTACGTGGACCCGGCCGCGACCGTGTCCGGGTCGAAGAGGACGAGGTCGGCGCGGTGGCCCACGCGCACCAGACCCCGGTCGGGCAGCCGCAGCCGCGCCGCGGGGCGGCCGGACAGGTGCGCCACGCACTCCTCCAGGGAGAGCAGGCCGAGCTCGCGGACGTAATGGCCGAGGTAGTGCGGGAAGGTGCCGTAGGCGCGCGGGTGCGGTTTCGCGCCTTGCAGGATGCCGTCCGAGCCGCCGGTGTGGGCGGGGTGGCGCATGATCGCCCGGACGTTCTCCTCGTAGCCGACGTGCTGGAGGATCGTCGGCGCGAGCCGGTCGCCCAGCAGGAGCCGCCGGGCCGCCTCCCAGCCGGCCAGGCGCGTGCCCACGTACGCCCCGAACGCCGGGTCGGTGACCCCGGACACCTCGATCGTCGACCAGTCCACCGGCACCCCGTGGCAGCCGTCCGCGCCCTCGACCTCCAGCGCGCGCCGGATCCGCTCCGCCTCGCCGTCGTCGCGCAGCCGGGCCAGGACCGCCTCCGGTCCGCCCGCGTTCGCCCAGCTGGGGAGCAGGGCGACGAGGGTGGTGCAGCCGGGGGTGTACGGGTAGCTGTCGAGCGTGATGTCGGCGCCCCCGGCCAGCGCCGCGTCGAGCAGGGCCAGCAGCTCGGCGGCCCGGCCCTCGTTCTCACCGAAGTTCATGGTGGCGTGCGCGAGGTGCAGGGCACAGCCGGCCTCCCGGGCCAGCTCGACCATCTCGGCGTAGGCGGCGAGCGCGCCCCGGCCGTACGAGCGGTGGTGCGGGCAGTAGTAGCCGCCGTAGCGGGCCACCACCCGGCACAGCTCGGTCAGTTCGGCCCCGGAGGCGTACATGCCGGGGGTGTAGGTGAGCCCGGAGGACATGCCGACGGCGCCCTGCGCCAGCCCGTCGGCGACGAGCTGGCGCATCCGGTCGAGCTCGCCGCCGGTCGCGGGGCGGTCGTCCCAGCCGAGGGCGTACGCGCGGACCGTGCCCTGGGGGACGAGGTAGGCGGCGTTGACGGCGACGCCCTGACCGCCGTGGGCGCGGTCCAGCCGGTCGAGGTAGCCGCCGACCGTGCGCCAGTCGAAGTCGACGTCGTCGCCCGGCCCGTTCCAGCCGGCGATGGCGGTCCGCACCCCGGCGAGGGTGCGGTCGTCGGCGGGCGCGTACGACAGGCCGTCCTGGCCGAGGACTTCGAGGGTGACGCCCTGGGCGGCCTTCGCGCTGTGGTCCGGGTCGCGGAGCAGCGCGAGGTCGCTGTGGGCGTGCATGTCGACGAAGCCGGGGGCCAGGACGAGGCCGTGCGCGTCGAGGTTCGCGCGGCCGCCGGGGAGCGATCCGATCGCGGCGATCCGGCCCTCGTGCACGCCGACGTCGGCCCTGTACGAGGGCCCGCCCGTGCCGTCGACGACGCGGGCCCCGCGGACGACCAGGTCCATCGAGACCGGTCCGCTCAGAAGAAGGTGCGGACGAAATCGGTGACCGTGCCGTCGGCCTCCACCACCGGGATCAGCTGCCACTTCTCGAAGATCGTGCAGGGGTGGGACATGCCGAGGGCCACCCAGTCGCCCACCTGGACGTCGTCGGCGGAGTCCGTCTCCAGCCAGGCGTGCTGGTCGGACAGCTTGACCACGCGGACGCCGGTGGCGGGGCGCTCCTCGCCGGTGAGGGGGTCACGGACCACCTCGGCCTGCGGCAGGCCCAGGTCGTAGGCGATGTCGCGCTTGCCCGCGTTGACGAAGGCCTGGGTGGGGGAGGGCCGGGAGACGACCTGGGTCCACAGGCGGAACGCCGGGCGCAGGCCGCCCTCTTCGGGGTGCCGGTTGAAGGGCGTGAGGCGGGTGTACCAGCCGTGGTCGTGGGAGACGTACGCGCCGGAGCGCAGCAGCCTGAGGACGGGCCGGGAGAGCTCCGGGATCTCGGCGAAGACCTCCGCGACGGCGTCGAACCAGGCGGAGCCGCCGGCGCTGACCACGATCTCGTTCAGGTCCGCGGCGAAGCGGCCGGCCTTGTCGAACTCGACGGCGAGCCCGGTCAGCCGGCGCAGGTACGCCTCGACGCGGGCCGGGTCGGCGTCGGGGACCTCGGCCTCGTAGCCGGCGACGCCGATGAGGTGCAGGGTGTCGGTGGCGGCGACGGCGTCGGCGACGGCGCGGCAGTCGTCGTCGCTGCGGGCGCCGGTGCGGGCGCCCTCACCGGCGGCGACCTCCACGACGACGTCGATGCGGGCCGGGTGGCCCTTCAGGGCGCGGTCCATGAGCTGGACCCCGCGCACGGAGTCGACGTAGCAGATGAAGCGGAAGTCGGGGTCGGCGGCGAGCTCGTCGGCGATCCAGCGCAGCGAGACGGGATCGACGAGCTCGTTGGCGAGGAAGATCCGCTCGATGCCGAAGGCGCGGTAGACGCGCACCTGGTGGGGGACGGCGGCGGTGATGCCCACCGCGCCGTGTTCCAGCTGGCGGCGGAAGAGCTGCGGGGACATGCAGGTCTTGCCGTGCGGCGCGAAGGCGAGGTCGTGGCGGGCGGCGTAGGTGCCGAGCGCGGCGAGGTTGTGCTCCAGCGCGTCGGCGTCGAGGGTCAGCACGGGGGTGGTGAAGCCGCCGGTGTGCAGGTCCCGCCGCTGCGCCGCGAGCTGTCCCACGGTGAGACCGGCCGCCTGGGCGTCCGGGGGGAGGCCCTTGAACCGGTGGTCGACCGGCTCGTCGGCGAGTTCCTTGACGGGGTCGCTGGCCATGCGGGTGCCTCCCGGTGGTTGCATTCTGTGCAACGGTCGTTGCGTGTACCGCTGCCCGTGTCTAACATCCCGCATGACGGTGGGTCAACGTTTGCAGCGGCGCCGCTGCTGGGGCTCCGCCCCGGACCCCGCGCCTCAAACGCCGGCGGGGCTGAAATTGTCCGTGCCTGGTGGACTGGTCCGGGCGAGATCCAGCCCCGCCGGCGTTTGAGGCGCGGGTCCGGGCGGAGCCCCGGCACCGGCGGAGCTGGTGTTGCAGTGACCGTACGGGAGGACGAGGGATGAGCCAGTCCGTGGAACGGGCGCTCGCGGTGCTGCCGCAGCTCGCGCAGGGCCCGGCCGGCCTGGCCGCGGTCGCCGACGCGCTCGGCGTACACAAGAGCACCGCCCTGCGCCTCCTGCGCACGCTGCACGCGCACGGCTTCGTCTACCGGCAGGCCGACGGCCGCTACCGGCTGGGGGCGCGACTCTTCGCGCTCGCCGCCGAGGCCATCGAGAACCTGGACGTCCGCGAGATCGCGCACCCCCACCTCGTCGAGCTGAACAAGGCCACCGGGCACACCGTGCACCTCGCCCTGCACCAGGACGACGAGGTCGTGTACGTCGACAAGGTCGACAGCCGCTACCCGGTGCGGATGTACTCCCGCATCGGCAAGCCGGTGCCCCTCACGGTCGCCGCGGTCGCCAAACTGCTCCTCGCCGACCTGCCCGAGGCCGAGCGCCTCGCCCTCGCCCGGCGCATCGACTACCCCCGCTACACCGCCCGCTCCACCCCGGACGCGGCGGCCTTCCTCCGCGAGCTGGACCTCGTACGGGAGCAGGGCTGGGCCACCGACCTCGGCGGGCACGAGGAGTCGATCAACTGCCTCGGCGCGCCCGTGCACGGGCCGGACGGGCGGGTGGTCGCCGCGCTGTCGCTCTCCGCGCCGGGCGTGGTCCTGGCGGCCGAGGGGCTGCTCGAACTGCTGCCGCTGGTACTGCGTACCGCCGACGCCATCAGCCAGGACTACTCAGGAGCACAGGAGAAGACGTGACAGCGAGCACCGGGAAGACCGCCCTCACCCCCGAGACCCACACCACGCCGCCCGCGAGGTTCTCGCACGGCGTGCGCAAGGGGAACATCCTCCAGGTCGCCGGCCAGGTCGGCTTCCTTCCGCACGTCGACGGCCGGCCGCCCACCGTCGCCGGTGCGACGCTGCGCGAGCAGACCCTGCGGACGCTGGAGAACGTCCGCTCCGTGCTGGAGGCGGGTGGCGCCGGCTGGGACGACGTGATGATGATCCGCGTCTACCTCACGGACACCGCGCACTTCGCCGAGATGAACGCCGTCTACGACGCCTACTTCGAGGAGCAGGGCCTGAAGGAGGCTCCCGCCGCCCGCACCACCGTGTACGTCGGCCTGCCGGAGGGGCTCCTCGTCGAGATCGACGCCCTGGCCGTCCTCGGGTAGGCGCCGTCCTCGGACAGGCGAGGTCCTCGGACAGGCGGAGGGCGCCCCCCTGCCGGTGGGGCGCCCTCGGTTCACCGGTGCGCTAGGCGGTGCAGTACTGGGCTTCCTTGCCGATCGAGCGGTACATGCAGTCCGCGTTCTCCAGCAGCTGGAGCACCGCGTCCTTGTTGCGGGCGGTCTCGCGGTCGATCACCTCGTCCGGCGGGTAGAAGCCGCCCCCGCCGTTCTCCGGGTACATCTCGAAGGTGTAGGCGAAGATCTTCTGGTTGCCCCACAGCCAGTCGTCGATCGTCCCGTCCGTGATGTAGAGGTCGCTCGACTGCTCCGGCGTGTAGCCGTTGCTCGCCGCCATGCTCGTGCCGATCTTCTTGTAGACGGCGAGGTCGTCGGCGGTCAGGCCCGGGGCGGTGTCGTTGTAGGTGTAGCCGAAGGGCCAGAGCACCAGCTCGCTGTACGTGTGGAAGTCGATGGCGGCCTTGATCTGCTGCTTGCCGCCGACCACCCGGCCGCGCACGAAGTCCGAGACCACCTTGACCTCGGGCGCCGACTCGGCGGCCGGACCGCGGTAGGTCTCGGAGCTCTTGCTGCTGCTGGAGCCGCCGCAGCAGCCCCACTTGTAGTTCCAGTTCCGGTTCTCGTCCGTGCCGATGTACGAGGAGCCGGAGTTCGGCTGGCGGTTCTTGCGCCAGGAGCGGTAGGAGCCGGTGGCGATGTCGTACTCGCCGCCGTCCGGGTTGAGGTCCGGGATGATCCAGATCTCGCGGCCGTTGACGGCGTTGGTGACCCGGGCGTCGGTCCCGTACTTGGATCCGAACTCGTTGAGCAGGTACAGGGCCATCTCGACGGTCAGGTGCTCGCGCGCGTGCTGGTGGTGCGTGAAGAGGACCTCGGGCTCGGCCTCGTCCGTCGCCGCGTTGTCGCTGATCTTGATGGCGATCAGGTCCCGGCCCTGGTACGACTTCCCGATCACCTGCTTGGTCATGATCGAGGGGTATTGCGCGATGCGCTGGTTGATCTCGGCGGTCGCCTCGGCGTAGTTGTGGTACTTCGAGTCCGCCGAGGGGAAGTCCATCGGGCTCGCCGCGACACCGGGCAGCGAGCGGTCGGGCGGTCCGGGCAGGGCGTTCAGCTGGTACCCCTGCGCCCGCAGCTTCTCGGCCTGCATGGTGTCGGCGCTGACGACGACCGAGCGGGCGTCGACCTCGTCGATCGAGACGCCCGTACGGAGCAGGGCCGTGCGCTCGGCCGCCGTGGAGGGGCCCTGGATCTCGTACTGGACGATGGCCTCGTCCTGGGTCGCGGTGGACGGGGTGGGCGGTGGGGACGCCGTCGCGCTCATGCCGTAGGCGGGTGCGCCCAGCGCGAGCGCCAGAAGGGCGGCCGTGACGGCCGCCCTTCGGCGGGAATGGAGCCGCATGCGTTCTCCTGGGTGGGGAGTGTGGGGGGTGGGGGCGGCGGGCGCCCCCGCCGTGCGGATGCCGCACAGCGTGCTCTCGTGACATGGCCCGGTCAAGTGTCCGATTCAGGCCACCCCCACACCTACCGCCTACGGCAGGCCGTGGACCTTCGGACCCACCGCGTTGGACCAAGCACCACCCGCCTTGGCATCCCAGTTGGTCGACCAGGTCATCGCGCCGCGCAGCCCCGGGTAGGTCTTCGACGGCTTGAAGGAACCGCAGCTCGTGCCCCTGGTCAGGCAGTCCAGGGCGTTGTTGACGACGGTCGGGGAGACGTAGCCGCTGCCCGCGCCGCTCGGGGAGGCCGGGACGCCGATGCCCACCTGGGAGGGGTCCAGGCCGCCCTCCAGCTGGATGCAGGCCAGCGCGGTGAGGAAGTCCACCGAGCCCTGGGAGTACACCTTGCCGTCGCAGCCGTTCATCGAGCCGCTGTTGTAGTACTGCATGTTGACGACGGTGAGGATGTCCTTGACGGCCAGCGCGGTCTTGAAGTAGCCGCCCTGCGTGGACTGCATGTCGATCGTCTGCGGGGCCATGGTGAGGACGAGCGAGGGGCCCGCCTTCGCCGACAGCGCGCGCAGCGCCTGCGTCATATAGGTGGGGTTGAGGCCGTTCTCCAGGTCGATGTCGATGCCGGTGAAGCCGTACTCCTGCATCAGGGCGTACGCCGAATTCGCGAGGTTGGCGGCGGAGGCGGAGTCGTTGACCGAGATGGTGCCCTTCTCGCCGCCGATGGAGAGGATGACCGACGTGCCGGCCGCCTTCTTCGCGGCGATGTCCGCCTTGAACTGGGCCACGGTGTAACCGCCGAGTCCGGCCGAGTCGAGGTTGAAGGTGATGGCGCCGGGCGTGGTCGTGGCGTCGGCGAAGGAGACGGCGATGATGTCGTACTGGGCGGAGACGTCGGAGATCCGCTGGACCGTCGCGCCGTTGTTGAAGTTCTGCCAGTAGCCGGTCAGCGCGTGCTTGGGCACGGCCGGGTTCGGGTTCGGGCCGCCGCCGCCGGTCGTGGTCCCGGTCACCGGGGCCGACTTCGGACCCTCGCCCGCCGCGTTGTACGCGCTCACCTGGAAGGAGTACGAGGTGGCGGCGGCGAGTCCGGTGATCTGGGCGGAGGCGGTGGTCACGGTCCGGACGCGGACGCCGTCCTGATACACGTGATAGCCCGTGGCCCCGCCGACCGCGCCCCACGAAAGGGTGAGCCCGTTCGTGCTCTGGCCGGAAACGGTGGTCCCGGCCGGTGCGCCGGGCAGGCTCGGGCCGGGGTCGGTGCCCCCGCCGCCGTCCGGGCCGAAGACGCTGAACTCGTCGACCAGGTAGGCCGGCTGGCCGTACCAGCCGTGGGTGTACACGGTGACCTGCGTGGTGGTGGGACCGGTGGTGAAGGTGGTGGAGAGCTTCTGCCAGCCGCCGCCCGAGCCGGGGGTCCAGGTGGAGACGTCCTGGGTGCCGGTCCCGGTCGCGCCGAGGTACACGTAACTGCCCTGGACCTGCGTGCTCAGCGTGTAGGTCGAGTTCGGCTTGACCGTGACGGTCTGGCTGCAGCGGGCGTTGTCGGAGCCGGCCGGGGTGCCCTGGAGGGCGGCGGCCCCGGCGTAGACGGGCGAGGAGACGACGGCGCCGCCGCCTCCCGTGCACGACCAGTCGGCGAGGCCGGACTCGAAGCCTCCGTTGCGGGCGACGTTGACGTCGGCGGCCTGCGCGGTGCCGGTGGCGAGGGCGGTCAGGCCGCCGACGGCGAGGGTGGCGGCGCCCAGCAGGGCGAGGGAGCGTATGCGGTTCACGTGGGCTCCGTGGGGGGAGTGAGGGGACGTCAGGGTGAGTGGGGCACCCCGCTCACAAGTTGGTCCAGACCAATCCTCGTGTCAAGGGTCTTTGCGAAGTGGCCGGAACTGATCGGTCGTCCGATCCCGGTTGTCCGGTTTTCCGGTCACCTGCGACAGGTGCCGGAGGCACGGGTATTCCCAAGGCCCTGCCCTGCCAGGGACGACGCGGATATGGTGCTGGAGCAAGGGGGCGCGCGCCTCGCACGTTTGCGGTCGCGCAGGGGTGAGTGCCGGGCAAGCACCGGATGAGTACGGGGTGAACGGGGGGATTCGCGTGCCGACCGCCATCGCTGTCACCAGCGCCGATCTGGTGCTTCCGGCCCCCGACCGGCACACGCCCGGGGCCGCCGTCCTGCATCCGCCGGAGCAGCTCGACCTGGAGTCCGCGCTCGCCGAGACCAGCGCGCTGCTGGAGAGGCACGGGCACCTCGTGGCCGTCGTACCGCCCTGGCTGCCCGCCGCGACCGTCCGGCGGCTGCACACCGTACGGTCCATCCTGGAAACCGACCGGATCGCGCTCCTCGGCATCGATCTGCCGCCGCTGGGAACGGCCCTGCTGGTGCGTCAGCTGCGCCAGCTCAGCGTCTGCGACTTCAGCCCCGGAATCATCGCCTCCGCCGCTCGGCTGCTGTCCCACTACATCCACGCGGGCGCGCTGCTCGGCTCGGTCGCCAAACTCGACCGGGTCCGCGTCCCGGTCGGACTCGGGGCGCACGCCAGGTCCTGGTCGCCGAGCGCGCAGTTCGCCGTCATGGCCCACCCGGCGCCGCACCTGGCCAAGCTGCCCAAACCCGGCGCCGGGGCCGGCGGCCAGGACAGGGCCGTGCCGTCCGGACCGGAGTTCGCCACGCACCTCGTCTTCGCCCGCGGCCAGCTCACCTCCGACTGGGTCACGGCCGAGCTCGCCCCCGCCTGGCAGGTGCAGGGCGTCATGGAGAACCCGCTGCCCGCCCTGTCACCCGGCTGGTGGGGCACCCCCAAGCTCGTCGAGTTCGCCGCCGGGATCCCGGACCTGTCCGTGCTCTACCAGCTGGTCGCCTCGGTCCGCCGCGAGGAGTGCCGCTGGTGCGGTCTCGAACTCATCGGCGACCGCTGCGGCTTCTGCGCCGCCCCGCTGACCGCCCCGCCGGCCGCGCCGCCGCCGTCCACGGCGTCGGCCGCCGCCGCGGGCTCCAGACCCTGACCGACCGATTCCCCCGAACGAACGAAGAACGGCGAGGTAGTAAGGCCCATGAACTCACGCCAGCGCCGCGGCGTCATTCTGCTGCTCCTGTCGGTCCTGTGCGCCCTGGGGGCCTTCGCCGGAGTCCTCGTGGTGATCGGCGACGTCAATTCCAAGGTCGGCGCGGAGGTGGTCGCGTACCGGGCCAAGGGCGACATAGCCCCGTACAGCCCGCTCGCCGCCGGGCAGTTCGAAGAGGTCAGGATCCCCAAGCGCTGGCTGTCCGAGACCGCCGTCACCGACCTCGGAGCCCTGAGCGGCAAGATCGCGCTCACCACCCTGAAGAAGGGCTCCCTGCTCCAGGCGGACATGTTCGTCGACCGCCCGCAGCTCCAGCCCGGGGAGCAGGAGATCGCCATCATGATCGACGCGGCGACGGGCGTGGCCGGAAAGATCACCTCCGGCGCCAAGGTCAACATCATCGCCACCTTCAAGGGCGCCAAGGACGGCGACCCGTCGCGGTCGGTGATCATCGTCGCCAACGCGCGGGTCCTCGGCGTCGGCAGGCTCACCGCCCTGGACAAGGACAGCGACCGCAAGGGCCCGGCCGAGGCCGTCCCGATCACCTTCGCCCTGAACACCAAGGACACCCAGCGCGTCGCCTACGCCGAGTCCTTCGCGGAACACGTACGCCTCGCCCTGGTGGCACCCGGCACCGACTCGGCGCCCGGCCCGAGCGACCGTACGTACACCCTCGACGGGGACAAGTGAGGCGCGCATGACCACCCGAATCCTCCCCGCGGTCGGTGACCCGGACGCCGCGCGCGCCGTCTCCACCCTGCTCAGCCAGCTCCCGTCGGCGGAGCCCGCCGCCCCGGTCCCCGACTCGACGTCGCTGCTGGACACCCTCGCCCGCCTCGCCGCCGACTCCGTCGACGAACTGCCCGAGGTCGTCCTCGTCCACGAGCGGATCGGCCCGGTGCCCGCGCTGGACCTCATCCGCGAAGTCGCCCTGCGCTTCCCGGCGGTGGGCGTCGTGCTGATCTCCTCCGACGCCGGCCCGGGACTCTTCTCCGCCGCGATGGACTCGGGCGCACGCGGCCTGATCGCCCTCCCCCTCTCCTACGAGGAACTCGCGGCCCGCGTCCAGGCCGCCGCCCAGTGGTCCGCGGGCGTACGCCGCCACCTGGGCGGGGGCGCCGCCGACGTCCTCACCGGGCCGGGGGGCCGGGTGGTCACCGTCACCGGGGCCAAGGGCGGCGTGGGCACCACCTTCACCGCCGTGCAGTTCGCCCTGGCCGCGGCCGCCTCCGGGCGGCGTACCGCCTTGGTCGACCTGGACCTCCAGGCCGGGGACGTGGGCTCGTACCTCGACGTGCAGTTCCGGCGCTCCATCGCCGACCTCGCCGGGATCCAGGACATCTCGCCGCGGGTCCTGCAGGACGCCGTCTACGACGACCGGACGGGCCTGGCGCTCCTGCTGGCCCCCGCGGACGGGGAACGGGGCGAGGAGGTCGACGACCGGGCAGCGCGCCACATCGTCGGCGCCCTGCGCAGCCGCTACGAGCTCGTCGTGATCGACTGCGGAACGCAGGTGACCGGCGCGAACGCCGCCGCGGTGGAGATGGCGGACGTGGCGGTGCTGGTCACCACCCCGGACGTGGTCGCGGTGCGGGCGGCGAAGCGGATGGTCCGGATGTGGGAACGCCTCCAGGTGCGCAAGGCGGAGGACACCACCATGGTCGTCAACCGCCACAGCAAGCACACGGAGATCCAGCCCGCCCTGATCGAGAAGATCACCAAGACCCGCGCCACCCGCACCCCCGTCCCGGCCGCCTTCAAGGAACTCCAGGCCGTGGTGGACGCCGGGCGGGTCCAGGACCTCGACAACCGCTCGACGGTCAAGCAGGCGCTGTGGACGCTGGCGGGCGAGCTCGGCCTCCTGTCGGCCCCGGACAACGCCCCGGCCACCGCCACCGCCACCGCGGGCGGAGCGCTGGCGCTGCGCGCCCCGGGCCCGGTCTCCCGCCTGCGCCGCGGCCGGGAGGGCTGACGGATGCCGTCGCGGAGATCGGGCCGGGCGGACCGGGGCGATCGGGGCCAGGTGGCGGTCGAGTTCGTCGGGATGGTCCCGCTGATCCTGCTGCTCGTGGCGGCGGTGTGGGAGTGCGTACTGATCGGGTACGCGTTCTCCCTGGCCGGGAACGCGGCGGACGAGGCGGCGCGGGCGGGGGCGGTGAAGGGGGAGGCGCAGTGCCGGGCGGCGGCGAAGGAGCACATCGGGGACGCGTGGAACCTGCGGGTGGAATGCGCGCAGTCCGGGGACATTTACCGGGCGAAGGTCCGCCTGGGCATCCCGGTCCTCTTCCCGGGCCTCGACTTCGGGGACATCGACGGCACCGGCGGCGCGGCGATGGAGAAGGAGGCGAAGTGACGTGAAGCGACGCATCCGCTCCGACCGGGGCCAAGTGGCCCTGGAGTACATCGGCTTCATACCGATCCTGCTGTTCGTCGCGCTGTGCGGCATCCAGCTCGGCTGGATCGCGTACGTCCACGAGCAGGCGGACACGGCGGCCCGCACGGCGGCGCGCGTGGAAGCGCGCAACGGCAGCGGCGGGGAGGCGGCCGGCGTGGCGGCCGTCAGGGAAGGGCTCGGCGCGATCGTCAACGTGACCAAGACCGACGACGCCGTGACCGCCGTCGCCACCATCCACATCAACGCGATCATCCCCGGGCTCGACATCGCCGACGCCAAGGCCACGGCGGTCATGCCCAACGACGACCCGAAGGTGACCGGACCATGAGCCTGCGTTCCCGGGTCAACACCCCCGACGACCGGCACAGCCCGCGCGAGGACGGCCGGCTGGTCTCCTCGTACCGCGCGAAGCTGCTGGAGGAGATCGACCTCGCCGAGATGTCCGCGCTCGCGCCCGCCGAGCGCCGGGCGCGCCTGGAACGCGTACTGGGCCACATCATCAGCCGCGAAGGGCCCGTCCTGTCCACCGCCGAGCGCGCGCAGCTGATCCGCCGCGTCGTCGACGAGGCCCTCGGGCTCGGCGTGCTCGAACCGCTCCTCGAAGACGCCTCCATCTCCGAGATCATGGTCAACGGCCCCGACCAGATCTTCGTCGAGCGCGCCGGCCGCGTCGAGCAACTGCCCATCCGCTTCGCCTCGCACGAGCAGCTGATGCAGACCATCGAGCGCATCGTCTCCACCGTCAACCGCCGGGTCGACGAGGCCAATCCGATGGTCGACGCCCGCCTGCCCAGCGGCGAGCGCGTCAACGTCATCATCCCGCCGCTCTCGCTGACCGGCGCCACCCTCACCATCCGCCGCTTCCCGCGCGCCTTCACCCTCCACGAGATGATCGGCCTCGGCTCGCTCGACGAGCAGATGCTGCTCCTGCTGTCCGGCCTCGTCGCCGCGAAGATGAACCTGATCGTCTCCGGTGCGACCGGCACCGGCAAGACCACCCTCCTCAACGCCCTGTCCGGGCTCATCCCGGAGGGCGAGCGCATCATCACCATCGAGGACTCGGCCGAGCTGCAACTCCAGCAGGCACACGTCATCCGCCTCGAATCGCGCCCGGCGAACGTGGAGGGCAAGGGCCGGATCACCATCCGCGACCTCGTCCGCAACTCCCTGCGCATGCGCCCCGACCGCATCATCGTCGGCGAGGTCCGCGGCGGCGAGACCCTCGACATGCTCCAGGCCATGTCCACCGGCCACGACGGCTCCCTGGCGACCGTCCACGCCAACAGCAGCTCCGACGCCCTCACCCGCCTCCAGACCCTCGCCTCCATGTCGGAGGTCGAGATCCCCTTCGAGGCGCTCCAGGACCAGATCAACAGCGCCGTGAACGTCATCGTCCAGCTCACCCGCTTCGGGGACGGATCGCGCCGCATCACGGAGATCTCCATCCTCGAATCCCACGGCCGCGAGCCCTTCCGCATCACGACCGTCTGCCGCTTCGCCGCCCAGCCCATGGGGGCCGACGGCCGCGTCCACGGCTACTTCGAGTACTACCCGCTGCCGCGCCGGATCGCGGAGCGCCTCTACATGAACAACCAGCCCATCCCGCAGGCCTTCGGGGTCGCGGCCGACGACCCCCTGACGGCTCCCCTCGCCACCCCGCACATCCCCCGGACCGCCCTGTGAACCCACTGATCCTCCTCACCCTCGGCGCCACGCTGCTCGCCTGCGTGCTCGTCGTCGCCGGCCTCCAGGCGTACGTCGCCGGGCGCGCCCAGCGCGCCGCACTGATCGAGCGCCTCTCGGCGAGCGGCGTCCCCGAACCCCTGGGGCGGCGGCGCCGCTTCGCCGGCGTCGACCGGCGGCTGCGCAGGACGAAGCTCGGCCGCCGCATCGAGCTGAAGCTGGCGACGACCGGCCTGGACCTCACGCCGGGCGAGTTCTTCGTCTACATGCTCGGTTCCGTCGCGGCCGTCTGGCTCATCGCGTCCGCCCTCCTGGCACCGTTCTTCGGGCCGGTGGCGGGCGCGGTCGGCCTCTGGGCGGCGAACGCCTTCCTGAACTGGCAGCGGCTGCGCCGTACGGAACGGTTCATCAACCAACTGCCCGACCTGGCCCGCATCCTCGCCAACGCCACCCAGGCCGGGCTGGCCCTGCGGACGGCCATCGGCATCGCGGCGGAGGAACTGGAGGCCCCGGCGGGCGAGGAACTCTCGCGCGTCGCCGACCGCCTCGCCGTCGGCCATTCCATCGACGAGTCCCTGGGCGAACTCACCGAACGCCTCCCCTCCCGGGAGCTGGTCGTCCTGGTCTCCACCCTCGTCCTGTCCGCCCGCGCGGGCGGCGCGATCGTGGACAGCCTGCGCAATCTGACGGTGACCCTGGAGCAGCGCAAGGAGACGCGCCGCGAGATCCGCACCCAGCTGTCCCAGGTGACGGTGACGGCCTACCTGGTGCCGGCCATCGGCCTCGGCTCCCTGCTGCTGGTCGACATGATGATGCCGGGCGCGCTGGACCGGATGACGGGAGCGTTCCTCGGCCAGACTGCCGTCCTCGTCTCCCTGGGCCTGTTCGCGCTGGGCTTCCTCCTGATCCGCCGCCTGTCGAAGATCGACGTGTGAGGGGGGCGACGGAACGATGACCGGACTTCTGCTCGCGCTGGCCGTGGCCGTGTCGGTGCTCGGCGCCTTCCACGGCATCCGCCTCTACCGCGCGGACGTGAAACTGCCCACGGACCTCGCGCTGGCCCTGGAGGTGGGAGCCACCCGCACGACGGCGGTCGGATCCCTCGTCGACCGCATGGGCATCCGCTGGGCACCGCTGGTCCTGAGCGCGATGGGCGCGAACCGGGTGGCCCGCAAGCGCCGCCAGATCGACATGGCGGGCAACCCGGCCGGCCTGACGATCGACCGGTACGCGGCCAGGCGCGCGGTGTACGGCCTCCTCGGCGCCGTGGGCGCCTTCTCGATGCTGATCAACGGACAGCTCGTGGCGGCCCTGCTCATGGTCGCCTTCGGCCTGTTCTGGATCGAGGTCGGCCTGTGGTCCGCGATCAGGGTCCGCCGGGACCACATCGAGCGGACCCTGCCCGACTTCCTGGACGTCCTCGCCGTGGTCGTGAGCGCGGGGCTGGGCTTCCGGCAGGCGCTGGACCGGGTGGCGGACAAGTACGAGGGGCCGTGGGCCGACGAGATCCGCATCACGCTCCAGCAGATGGACATGGGCGTCAGCCGCCGGCAGGCCTTCGACGAACTGCGGCGCCGCAACGACAGCGAACAGGTCGCGCAGTTCGTGACGGCCCTCCAGCAGGGCGAGGAGCTCGGCTCCCCGATCGTCGACACGCTGATCGCGATCGCCGAGGACATGCGCCGTACGGACGCCCAGAACGCCCGCCGCCGCGCGGCCCGGGCCGTTCCGAAGGCGACCTTCGCGGTCACCATGTTCATGCTGCCGGGCACGCTCATCCTGCTGGTCTGCGGTTTCGTCTACGGCGCGAACGTCGACTTCGGCGCGCTGTTCGGGGGTGGCTGAGCCATGGCACGACTGAGCGTGCTCATCGCCGACGACAACCCGGTCATCCGGGCGGGCCTGGCGGCCGTCCTCGGCGCGGCCGAGGACATCGAGGTGACCGCCCAGGCCGTGGACGGCCGCGAGGCCCTGAGCCTGACCCGCCGGCACGCCCCGGACGTGGTCCTGCTGGACGTGCGGATGCCGGGGGTGGACGGGATCTCCGCGCTGCCGCACCTGGTGCAGCTGGCGCCCGTGCTGATGCTGACGTACAGCCGAGAGGCCGAAGTCGTCCGCGAGACGCTGCTGTTGGGCGCGGGCGGCTACCTCGTCCACGGCGAGTTCACCCCGGACGAACTCCTCCGGGCGGTACGCGACGCCCCGCTGGGCCGCCCCCACTTCACCCCGACGGCGGCGAGCGCGCTGCTGGCGGAACTGCGTACCTCTTCGCATCCGCAACGGGATGTGGCACAGTCTTCCGAGAGGATGCACAACTCTGTTGTCTTCGGGCTGAGTTCCCGGGAGGTGGAGATCATGGATCTGATCGCGTCCGGGATGAGCAATCAGCAGATCGCCGCCGCCTGCTTCATCAGCGAGAAGACGGTCAAGAACCACATCAACCGCATCTTCGCGAAGCTCCAGAGCGCGACGCGCAGCGAGGCGATAGCCCGCTGGCTGGGAACAGCCCGTCCAGGAGTGACCGGTCATGGGTAGACAGAGTGCGCAGTGGGTCCGTAATTGGGTCCCGGGACCCTTGGTGACGAGAGGTAACGCGCCGTACCGTCCGCAAATCGACACCGGTACCGGCCCGGGAGGGAACCCCCATGTCACACAACACGCTGCTGAGGACCGCCGTGAAGGCGCGGATCAGGGTGAACGGCTGGGCGGACACGGCCACGACGCGGCTCCGCCGACGGTACGCGGGACTCGACCGCGGCCAGACCGCGTTCGAGTACCTGGGCATCATCCTGGTGGTCATCGTGATCGTGGGAGCGATCGTCGGTTCCGGCATCGGCTCGGAAATCACCAAGCGGATCAAGCAGGCGGTGACGGACATCAAAGCCGGCTAGTGCACAGGCAGCGGGACCTCGGGCGTGATCAGGGGCAGGCCTTTCCCATCTACGTGGTGATGGTGGCGGGCCTGCTGTTCGCCGCGCTCGCCCTCTTCGTCATCGGCCAGGCGTCGGTCACGCGCAGCGATGCCCAGGGTGCCGCGGACGCGGCGGCCTTGGCGGCTGGCCGGGAGGCCAGGGACCGGGTGCTGCTCGATCTCGACCTCGCCGCAGCGCAGCCCGCGGACTGGAAGAAGATCATTGACGGGAAGTTCTTCAAAGTGGGCGAAGCCTGCGCCGCGGCAGAGGCTTTCGCGGCGAAGAACGATGCGAAGGCGACCTGTGAGCCCTCCCTCCCACGATTCACTGTCACGGTGGAGACCAACAGGACCGTGGGTGATTCAGTGGTCCCCGGCACCGGCAGCATGCACGGAACGGCAACTGCCACGGCTTTGATCGAGTCGAAGTGCCACTTGGGTGCAGTCCCCACTCCCAGCCCCACCGGCACCAGCCCCGCTGGGGGCGGAACTCCGGCCCCTGCTCCGACCCCACAGGCAGTGAGCTTCAGTTGTGATGGAGAGCTGGTCGAGGTTGACCCGTTGAAGCCGGGCCCACTCGGTGCATTGACCAGAAAGCTGTTCAGCGTGCGACTCGTCGGCTGACAGGGAACGAGAGACAAGGAACGTTCATAGATGAGCATGCGGCGCATGGTGAAGGTCCGTGGGGGAGTGGCCGTTGCAGGTGCGGCGGTCATGGTTCTTGCGTTGGCCGGGTGTGGTGGCGATGGTGACAGCGACAAGCCGAAGGATTCACAGAAGACTTCGGCGCCGCCCTCTCCGGGCGGGGCGCCTCAAAGCCCGGCAGCGAGTGCCAGCCAGGGGTCGGAACCGACACAAGTCATCGCCACGCTCACTGGACAGGCGGGTATGACCTTGGAGATCAACGCGGCGCGGCGAGATCCAGGCGGCTTCCTTACCGTCACCGGTCAGATCAAGAACACGGGTAGCCAGTCGTACAAGGACACCGTTGCCTGGCGTGGCATCGAACTCAAGGGAACCGGAGAATCGATCGCCGGCGCGACGCTGGTCGACAAGGTCGGCAAGAAGCGTTACTACGTGCTTCGCGACACGGAGTCGAGGTGCTTGTGCACGACAGGCGTCTCAAGCGTCGACGCCGGCCAGGTGATCCCCTTCTTTGCTCAGTTCCCAGCGCCACCGGCAACTACGGGCGAGGTGGAGTTCAGCCTCCCCACCTTCGCCACGGCTACCGTCAAACTCTCCGGGTGACCCCATGACAACACGCCACCACACCATCGCCGCCACAGCCGTGGCCAGCCTCGTCATCGCCGGTGCGCACCTCGTCGGCGCGACGGCCGCGCACGCCGACGACGTCAAGCCCTCCGTCCCCCCCGGCACCGAGCCCTCGGCCTCCGCCCCCGTGCCGATCGACTCCAACGCCCCCGGCCTGAAGATGCCCCAGGGCGGCACCCTCGCACCCGTCAAGGTGCTGGACATCGCCGAGGTCGTCGAAGACCTCGGGGGTGAGCAACGCCGTCAGGAGACCAACCAGACCGTCATGATGGCCCTGCAGTCCGAGGTCCTCTTCCCCGAGAACAGCGCCGTGTTCAACGCGCAGGCCGCCGCCCGCATCCAGGCCATCGCCGCCGAGATCAACACGCAGAAGGCGACCCGCATCCGCGTCTTCGGCTTCACCGACGACCAGGGCAGCTACGAACACGGCAAGGAGCTGTCCAAGCAGCGCGCCGACGCCGTGCAGGCCGAGCTGGCCAAGACCGTCACGAACCCGAGCGTCGTCTTCGACGTCCGCGGGTACAGCGAGGACTACCCCATCGCCGACAACAGCACCGAGGAAGGCCGCAAGAAGAACCGCCGCGTCGAGATCACCTTCCCCCGCACCGCCGGCGGCTGAAGCCGCCTACTTCTTCGTGACCTGCGCCGGCAGCGTGTAGACGTTCTCCGGCGTCACGATCCGCGTGATCGCCTGGCCGAACAGCGTGCTCGGCTCCTCGCCCTCGGCGGTGATGTCGGTGTTCAGCAGGACGACCATCGTCGCCTGCTCCTCCGGCATGTAGGTGACCACCGCCTCGTAGCCCGGCAGGGACCCGTTGTGCCCGATCCAGCCGTGCAGGTTGAAGATGCCGAGGCCGTATCCGGTGCCCGGCAGGGCGGGCACGACCTTCAGCCGCTGCGCCTGGGTGGCGGGCGTGAGCAGGGTGCCGGTGGCCAGGGTCTTCGCCCAGGACCGCAGGTCCTCAAGGGTGGAGATCATCGCGCCCGCGGCCCATCCCCAGGAGGGGTCCCAGTCGGCCGAGTCCTCGACCTTCCCGGTCAGCGTCTGGTTCGTGTAGCCCTGGGCGTGCGGCTCGGGGAACTCCGCGCCGGTGGGGAAGAGGGTGTTCTTCAGCTTGGCGGCCGCGACCACCTCGTCGTTGATGTAGTCGTTCAGCTTCTGGCCGCTGGCCTTCTCCACCACCAGCCCGAGCAGGATGAGATTGGTGTTGCAGTACAGGAACTTCGCCCCCGGCTCGAACAGCACCGGGTGCTTGAAGGAGTACGCGAGCAGCTCCTGCGGGGTGAACGGCCGGTCCGGGTCGGTGAACAGCGCCTTGTCGAAGCCGGGGTCCTCGGAGTAGTTGAACAGCCCGCTGCGCATCTCGGCGAGCTGGCGCAGCGTGATGCGGTCACCGTTGGGGACGCCGTCGATGTACCGGCCGATCGGGTCGTCCAGGCCGACCTTGCCCTCGTCCACGAGCTGGAGCAGCGCGGTCACCGTGAAGGTCTTCGTCACGCTGCCGATCCGCATGTGCATGTCGGTCCGCATGGGGGTGCCGGTCGCCTTGTCGGCGACGCCGAAGGCCCGTACGTACTCGCCCTTGCCGGGGGCCGACAGGGCCACCATCACCCCGGGTACGTTCGCCTCGGTCATCACCTTGCGCACGGCTTCGTCCAGCTGCCGTGCCACGGCGGGCGTCAGCTGCGGGAAGTCCCCGTCGACGCGGGCGCGTTCCGTCACCGCCGGTGACATCCCGCCGTCCCCGTCCGAGGCGTATCCCGCACCCGCACCCGCACCGAGGGGCACCAGCAGCACCCCGACCGCGGCCGCCCCGACCGACGCCGTCCGTACGCGTGACACTCGTGGCACTCGTGTCGCCATGCCGGGCCTCCTGCGCCTTGAGCGCCGCGGGCAGCGGCGCCGAGCCAAGCCCCCCGCCCGTCCAACGTATCCCCGCCCCCTCGCCCCGGCGACCGCACGCCGCTCCCCGCCCGGACCCCTACGGCATGGCGGCGGAGACGAGCCTCCGCGCCACCTCGCCGGCCCGCCGGGCCGGTTCCGGGCCGGGGTCGAGGGCCGCCACCACCGTGGCTCCCTCTACCAGGATCAATAGCTGGTCCGCCAGGTCCTCGCGCCCCGGGCCGGCCACCTCGCCCAGCAGGGCCCGCAGACCCGCCTTGTGGCGGCGTACGACGTCCAGGACCCCGGCGGGACCGGCGCCCAGCTCCCCGAAGGCGTTCAGGAAGGCGCAGCCCCGGAAGTCCGGCTCCGAGAACCACCGCGCCAGCCACTCGAAGACGGCGTGTACCGGGTCGGGGGCGCCCGTCACCGCGTCGCGCAGGCTGGCCGTCCAGCGCTGGTCGCGGCGTTCGAGATAGGCCGTGACCAGGGCCTCCTTGGCGGGGAAGACCCGGTAGAGGCGCTTGAGGGGTACCCCCGACTCGGCGCGGATGCGGTCCATGCCGACGGCTTGGATGCCGTGGGCGTAGAACAGCGCCTCCGCCGCGTCCAGGAGCCGGGTGCGGGCCTCTTCGTCGTCCATGCGGGCAGCGTAGTCGAGATTCACCTTGCGGGGAGAACGGCCGTTCTCTAAGGTCTGAGAACGCACGTTCTCGCCACTCGGAAACCACGAGAGGGACCGCCATGACCACCGCCGTACGCCCGCCCCTGCCGCCCTTCACGGAGGAGTCCGCCCGCGCGAAGGTCCAGGCCGCCGAGGACGCCTGGAACAGCCGCGACCCCGAGCGGGTCGCCCTCGCGTACACGGAGGACTCGGTCTGGCGCAACCGCGACCGCTTCCTCACCGGCCGCGCGGAGATCCGCGCGTTCCTCGCGGAGAAGTGGGCGCGCGAGCTCGACTACCGCCTCCGGAAGGAACTTTGGGCCTACACCGGCAACCGCATCTCCGTACGCTTCACGTACGAGTGGCACGACGCCACCGGCCAGTGGTTTCGCAGCCACGGTAACGAGCAGTGGGAGTTCGCCCCCGACGGCCTGATGAGCCGCCGCGAGGCGAGCATCAACGACATCCCGATCGCCCCCGAGGACCGCCGCCTCGTGTGAAGCCGTAGATGGGGTCGGGCACTCAGGTGCGGGGGAGTTCCGGCAGGGGCGGGGGCCGCGGATTCCCCTGCTACTTGGGCGAGTAGCAGGGGGAGGTGACGGTGATGTAGGCGATGCCCTCGCCGGCGCTCGCGTTCGTGATGCCGACGCCGCCGCTCATCCAGAAGTCGTCGGGCTCGGTGCGCATGCTGATGTAGGGGTCCGGCTTGGTCCAGTCGCCCTTGCCCTGCTCGGTCTTGAACTCGTACCCTTGCGCGGCCCAGGCGTCCCGGACCTGGCCGAGGAGGTCCTTCGCGGCGGAGCCGGGCACGTTCGTCAACTGATACCGGTGGATCACCTGGGCCCGCTTGCTCGTCCCGTAATCGGCCAGGCAGGCGCCGGGCCCCTGGGTTCCCCCCGGCTGCAAGGCGGGCCGCGGGGACAGGCCGGCCACTGCCTGCCGGACGATCTCCTCGGCTCGCGCCACGGCCTGCTGCTCGTTCATGGTCACCGTCTCCCTCGGATTACCCGGCCCCGAACACGCGGCCACGGAGCACATCGGCACGAGCAGCGCTCCCACCGCAACCGCTCTGCGGAGGTTCACGCCGAAGGCGGGGTGTGGATCACGGGGGTGGCCGGACCGGTGACGCCCACGTTCAGGCCGCCGTCGTCGGCCCGGGCCAGCTGGGCGACCACTTCGTCGGCCGGGTTGAGGGCGACGAGGCGGCCCGGGACGCCGCGTACCTGCCAGCCCGCGCCCTCGAAGTGCTCCTGCGCCCGCGCCATCGCCCGGGCGGCCCGGTCCTCGGCCAGGGGTTCGGTCGCCCAGGCGTGGTGGACGTAGGTCGCGCCCTCGTTCTCGACCGTACGCAGCTCCCCGCCGCCCGCGGAGTCGTGCCGTACGTGCAGGGCGTCGTAGATCCGGCTGGAGTGCGTGAGCACCGCCTGCTGCGAGGCCTCGTCCGCGGACAGCGACTGCGCCGAGGGGGAGGCGGAGCCTCCCGACTTCGGCACGTAGCAGGGCGAGGTGACGGTGAGGATGGCGGTGCCGTCGCCGGTCGCCCGGTCCGTGTCGCTGTTCTGGATGGTCATCCAGTAGTCGTCGGGGACCGTGCGCATGTGGACGCTCGTGCCGGGATCCGTCCAGTCACCGTCGGACGTGGAGCTCTGGAACTCGAAGCCCAGCCCCACCCACGCATCGCGGGCCTGGCGGACCAGCTGGCGTCCGGCGGAACCCGGAACGCTTTCGAGCCGGTAGCTGATGTGGACCTGCTGACGGTCTCTTGCCGTGGTCGGCGAGACACGCACCGGCACCGTACCGACCGTCCCGCTGCAGGGTGGGCTTCGGCGACAGGGCCCCCAGCGTCTGCTGGACGATCTCCTCGGCGCGGGCGATGACCTGCTGGTCGTCCATGATCACTTTCGTCTGCTCCCCTGGTCCTGCGCAGGCCGTCAGCGCGAACGCCAGCCCGGTCAGCGCTACGGCCATTCTCCTGCGGCGAGTCATTTCGCCTTCCCTGTCACGATGTCCGCCATGTTTCCGAGGGACTCGCCCTCCCAGTACTGCGAGTGCGCGGGCATGAGCTCCCCACCCTCGCCGACCGACTTGCCGGGAGCCACACCGAAGGTCCGGCCGCCGAAGTCGTCCGTCGTCGGGTCCGTTCCGTACAGGATGGAGTGGTCATCGAGCAGCTCGATGACGCCCGGCGGATACAAGGGCCCGAGAAACGCGCCGGCCACCGCGTTGGGCGAGGGGGCCATGTTGATCATGTCGTTCTTGGCCGTGGCCGCCCACACGTGGTCCGGCGGAACCCCCAGGTCCTTCGCGTGGTCCACGCCGACGCCCGGGCTGCCCACGAAGATGACGTTGTCCACGGGCATGTCGGGGTGTTCGGCCAAGGCCTTGCCCGCGACCAGGGTTCCGTAACTGTGGCCGAGGACGGTGGAGTTCACCGGGCCACCGGTGTGGGCGGTGTCGACCCCGGTGAGGAATCAGCTCAGCGGTTCCTTCGCGTCGTTGGGCGTTACCGGCCCTTGTCCGCGCCGTCGGGACGGACGCCGTTGAACCCGGCCCCGACTCGGTGGTCGACCTCACCGAACTCCTTGCCCGCCGTCTTCAGCGAGCCCTCCAGCCGCGTGCACTCGGCCCGGACGTCCTCCAGGCGGCCCTTCCAGGAGGTACGGACCTCTCCGAGGATCGCCGGCAGCATGAAGCCTTCGAGGGTGGGGACGACGCCCTCGTGGGAGCTTTCCAGCTTGCCCAGGGCGGCGTTGGTGGTCACGGTCAGCTCCGAGGAGACACCAGAGGCGCCGGTCCACGGACCCTGATGCACGTCGAGGTCCTTGCCGCCCCCGTCTCCGGGTGTGTTCACCGACGCCAAATTCATCCGGGGCGAAGTGTCGAACAGCTTCTCCCACTCGGGGCTCAGCCCCATAAGTCTCTCCCCCGCATTGCGCGCCACAGAATTCCCACACCGTAGGGGAGATCGAATCGCGGGACATGAGTACGCGTACCCATCCCGACGGCCCGCCACTTGAGACGGGGCGGGGCGTGACCTCCCGACAGCCCGCCGGTTGTGACGGGGTCGGGTGTGTGTCGGGGTGTCCCCGCAGGGCGTCGAACGCACCGCCGCCGCACCCCCCGACCCCTCGTCACGTTCGGCGCCCGAGGACACACCCCGGCGCGCGCCCGGCCCCGTCGCAGCCGGCCCCGCAGCCGCGCCCCGTCGCAGCCGGCCCCGCAGCCCGCCCCCGCGACCCGAAGCAACGGCCCCCCCGTACGCGCGCCGCAGGCACAGCCCCGCCCCGGCGCACCGCAACGAGCGGCTACGCGTGGTGCGCCTGCGTGATCAGGTCGATCGCGACCTCCAGCGCGGCCAGGCGGGTCTCCTCCGGGTCGCTCTCCATGTGCTGGAGGTACACCATCCCCGCGTGCATCGTGAACAGCGCGCTGACGCAGCGCACCTGGTCCGCCAGCGGGCCGTCCTGGGTGCGCACGAGTTCCACGAGGCGCAGCAGCCGCTTCTTCATCGTCTCGCCGATGCTCAGCTCACGCATCGTCGCCTGGTTCTCCTGCATGAAGCGGAACAGCGGAGCGCACCCGGCCACGGCCTTGCTGTAGCGCCGCAGGACCTCCTTCTTGGTCTCCAGCGTGCGCGGCTCCTTCTCCGCCCAGGTGATCAGCTCGTCGATCGGCCGGGTCAGGTCCTCGAACAGGCTGATGATGATGTCTTCCTTGGTCTTGAAGTGGTAGTACAGCGCCGCCTTCGTGACCTCCAGCCGCTCCGCGATCTCGCGCAGCGACGTCTTCTCGTAGCCCTGCTCGGCGAAGAGCTCCAGTGCGACGTCCTGGATGCGCTGGCGCGTGTCGCCACGGCGCCGCTGCGGACTGCTGCTGGACATGGCTCTCCCCAAATCACTTACTTGACGCCCGGCTAGTTGCGGGTCTACCGTCCCCATTGTAGTGAACTAGCCGGTCGGCAAGTAAGTGCCGGTGGGCGGGGCGCGTCTCAGCAGTGGCAGAGACAAGCAGAACGCGAAGAACAAGCAGAAGCAGCAGAAGTAAACGGGGAGTGGACATGGCGGACACGGCGAAATCGGCTGAGCGTGCGCAGGAGGTGAAGCCACGCAGCGTCCGGGTCGTCCTCATGGCGCTCATGATCGCGATGCTGCTGGCCATGCTCGACAACATGATCATCGGTACGGCGATGCCCACGATCGTCGGCGAGCTCGGCGGCCTGGAACACCTCTCGTGGGTGGTCACCGCGTACACGCTGGCCACCGCGGCCTCCACCCCCATCTGGGGCAAGATCGGCGACATGTACGGGCGGAAGGGCTCCTTCCTCACCTCGATCGTGATCTTCCTGATCGGCTCCGTGCTCAGTGGCATGGCCCAGGACATGGGCCAGCTGATCGGCTTCCGTGCGATCCAGGGCCTGGGCGCCGGCGGTCTGATGGTCGGCGTCATGGCGATCATCGGCGACCTGATCCCGCCCCGTGAGCGCGGCAAGTATCAGGGCATGATGGCCGGCGTGATGGCGCTCGCCATGATCGGCGGTCCGCTGGTCGGCGGCACCATCACCGACCACATGGGCTGGCGCTGGTCCTTCTACATCAACCTGCCGCTCGGCGCGGTCGCGCTCGCGATGGTGACGGCGGTGCTGCACCTGCCGAAGCGGACGGAGCAGGCGCGCCCGAAGATCGACTACCTCGGCGCCGCGCTGCTGACCGTCGCCATCACCTCCACCGTGCTGGTCACCACCTGGGGTGGCAACGAGTACGCCTGGGGCTCCGCCGAGATCCTCGGCCTGATCGCCGTCGGCCTGCTCTCCACCGCCGCCTTCCTCTACGCCGAGACCAAGGCCGCCGAGCCGGTCATGCCGCTGCACATCTTCCGCAGCCGCAACTTCAGCCTCATGTCCGTGATCGGCTTCCTGGTCGGCTTCGCGATGTTCGGCGGCGTGCTCTACCTCCCGCTTTTCCAGCAGTCCGTACAGGGCGCCTCCGCCACCAACTCGGGTCTGCTCCTGCTCCCCATGCTGCTCTCGATGATGGCCGTCTCGCTGGTCGCGGGCCGCATCACCACCAACAGCGGCAAGTACAAGATCTTCCCGATCGTCGGCGGCGCGCTCATGGTCGTCGGGCTGTTCCTGCTCGCGACGATGGACACCGGCACCTCGCGCCTCGTGTCGGGCGTCTACATGGCCGTCCTCGGCGCCGGACTCGGCTTCCTGATGCAGATCACCATGCTGGTCGCGCAGAACAGCGTCGAGATGAAGGACATGGGCGTCGCCTCCTCCTCGGCGACCCTCTTCCGCACGCTCGGCGGCTCCTTCGGCGTGGCCCTGATGGGTTCCCTCTTCACCGCCCGGGTCACGGACACCATGTCCGACCGGCTCGGCCCGGAGGCCGCCGGGGCCGCCGGATCCGCCCAGTTGGACGCCGCGAGCCTGGCCAAGCTGCCGGAGGCCGTACGCGAGGCGTACCAGCACGCGGTGGCCGCCGGCACGCACTCCGCGTTCCTGCTCGGAGCGGCCGTCGCCGTACTGGGCTTCGTGGCCGCCTGGTTCGTCAAGGAGGTCCCGCTGCGCGGCGCGGGCCCGGCCCCGGCCGACGGCGATGACACCGCCGACACCGCTGAGGCCGCTGCCGACGCCAAGCCCGCCCCGGCTCAGCAGGAGTCCGTCTCGCGCTGACCCTCGCCACGGCCCGGCCCCGGTGGAACTGCCCACCGGGGCCGGGCCGTGTCACGGAACAGGGCCTGACACGCCGTCCGCAAGCGAACGGGTGAGGGTCGACGACCCGGCCGGGCCCCGGGTGTTCCCTGGTCGGGAACGCACGCACGCATGCGCAGACGCACGCGCCCGCCCGCCGACCAGGAGGCCCCGTGACCATCGCCCCCGCCAAACTGTCCGACCCCGTCGTCGGCGCCCTCGTCGCCGCCGTCAACGCACACGACAAGGACGCCTTCCTCGCACTCCTGACCGCCGACGCGACCATGTCCGACGACGGGTCCGACCGCGACCTATACGAGTGGATCGAGAAGGAGATCTTCGGATCCGGCGGCCACATGAACGTCCAGTCCGAGTCCGACGGCGGCCGCTCCCTGGTCGTCGACTACCGCAACGACACCTGGGGCGAGATGCGCACCGCCTGGCACTTCACCCTCGCCCCCGGCGGCGGCAGGATCAGCCGCTTCGAAACCGGCCAGGCCTGAACTACCGGGCCCGCGCCACCTTCAGCACCGCCGCCGTCAGACGCCCGTTCTCCGGCGCCGCACCGCCCGGGAAGCCGAAACGGCGGCGCGTGTACCCGTACGCGATCCCGGTGGCCGGGTCGGCGAAGCCCAGTGCGCCCGCCGCTCCGCTGTGCCCGAAGGCCTGCGGGCCCACGGCCGGCTGCTGCTCGAAGCCCAGACCGAAGTGGTCCGGTTCCGCCGTCACGGCGTCCGGGCCCGGCGCGTGCAGCTTCGCGACCTCCGCCGCCGTGTCCGCCGCCAGCAGCGCAGCCCGGCCGTCGACCTCGCCGATCGCCGCCGCGTACAGGCCCGCGATGCCGCGCGCCGACCCCATGGCGCCCGCCGAGGCCGGGCCGAGCTCTCGCGTCCTGGGGTGGTTGGCGTGGGCGACCAGGTCCATCGGGGGCTCCCGGTGCCCGTTGAAGGCGACCGCCAGCAGCTGCGGCGGCGGGCCGCCCGCGGCCTGCTCCGCCAGCTGCTCGGGCGTCGGCAGCATCTCCAGTACCGGCTTCCAGCGGCCTTCCTCCGAGGCGGGCAGGCCCATGTACAGGTCCAGCCCGTACGGGGCGCGCACGCGCTCCTCGTAGAGCTCCTGGACCGACCTGCCCGTCGCCCGCCGCACCACCTCGCCGGTCAGGGCGCCGATCACGAAGGCGTGATAGCCGTACGCCGTCCCGGGCTGCCAGTACGGCCTCGCCCCGGCCAGCCGCGACGCGATCAGGGCGTCGTCGGCGATCTCGTCGTAGTCGAAGCCCTCCGGGATGTTGATCAGCCCGGACTGGTGGCTGAGCAGCTGGCGCAGCGTCAGCCGCTCCTTGCCGTCCCCGGTGAACTGCGGCCAGTACGCCGACACGGGGCGGTCCCACTCCAGTACGCCGTCCTGCACGAGCAGGGCCACCACCAGGTGCGCCGCGCCCTTGGTGATGGAGAAGACCCCGCTCAGGGTGTCGCCCCCGGTCTCCTCGCCCGCCCACAGGTCCACCACGCGCCGGCCCTCGTGGTGCACCGCGAGCTGCGCCTCGGGCGAGTGGGGTTCGGCCGCCACGAAGTCCGCGAACTCCTCCCGCACCGACTCCCAGCCCGCCGCCACCGTGCCGTTCACCTTCACGCCCATCGCGTCCCCCTGGTCCGTCGCGTCGTCTGCGTCTGACGCGGCCAACAGAAGACGATCAAGGGGTATTCCGCGGTCTCCGCGGTCCGTGGGGCTCCCGGGGACTCCCCTACGGGTGGGGGGCTCCCGTACGGGTGAAAGCGCACGCGGCGTCGTTCCGGCCCGCCGCAGGGGCCCGTTGGACCGGGCATGAAGCGCACCCGCATCGCCGCCGCCACCCTCGCCGCCGCCGCGGCGGCCCTCGCCCCCGCCCTCGTCCAGGCGGCCACCGCCGCGGAGGCAGCGGCGTACCTCCAGGACCCGGCAGGCGGCGAGAAGACCATGAAGTCGATGTGGACCAAGGACGAGATGCACAAGGTGGAAGGGCAGTTCCGCTTCCACCCCGGGGTCCAGTACAAGACGGTCACCCGTCCCGGCCCCTCCGGCGCGCCGGACTACGAACGGCAGGCCCCCGACCCCAAGACCCTCGCCTGGCAGCCGTCGTACGAGTTCGCCTGGCAGGTGTCGGACTCGACGGTGGTCAAGAAGGCGCTGACGGTCAAGGAGGGCGAGCACCCGATCGTCGTGGACGCCGAGCTGTTCGCGCCGGGCGGGGCGAAAGTGGGGGAGGTGCACCGCAAGCTGACCGGGAAGCCGGCGGCCGGGCGCGAGAAGGTCGCGGGCGGCAAGCGGATCGGGTGTGACACCGGCGAGTACACGGTGAAGTGGTCGGTCACGCGGTCGGGCTACGGGACGCTCACGGGCACGATGCCCTGGAACTCCAGCTGCGAGCAGTACCGGACGGCGTTCGCCACGGACCACGGAAAGCAACGCTGAGGCCGGCCGCCCCACGCACCTTGTGGGTGCACGGCGGGCGACTGGACCGCGGCCTTGGATCAAGAGCCGTAGGACCATGATGCCGCACGGGGTGGTCTGCGGCGCGGAGCGGAGGTCGTGTGTCGGGGAGTCCTTCAGTCAAGAACTTCAGTCACTCATCACTGAGTCCTCCGGGTCCTCCAGCGAGTCCTTCAGTGCTTCTTGGTGGCCTGGTTCGCCTGGGAGGCGATGTCCTCCAGGACGGCCTTCGGGTCCCCGCCCGGTTCCACGGCGCGCCCGATGTTGCGCTTGATGGTGTCGCTGACCGTCACCCAGGACGGGTCGTTCACGGGATAGAGCTGGGCCGTGCGCAGGGCCGTCAGGAACTGCGTGTCCTTGGCGTCCAGGCCGCCGCCGGACGGGGTGCGCGCCGCGGTGACGGTGGAGGGCAGCAGGTGGTAGCGGCCGGCGAAGTCCGACAGGTTCTTGTCCTGGTAGACGAAGTCCAGGAACCTGCCGATCTCGTCGCGCTTGCCGTTCTGCCGGAACGCCATCATCCAGTCGGCCACGCCGACGGCCGGCGGGCTCTCCCCGGTGCCGAGGGTGTCCGAGACGGGCATGGCGGTGGTGGCGACGTCGATCCCCTTGGCCTTCGCGTCGTGGGCGAGCGAGGGGTAGCCGTTGAGCATGCCGACCTCGCCGCGCGTGAAGGCGGCGAAGGCGTCGGCGCGGTTGAGCTGGGACGGCGGGGTGGGGCCGGTGAGGCCGGGGGCGACCAGGTTCCCCTTGACCCAGTTCCAGGTCTCGATGTTCTGGTCTGAGGCCAGGCTGTAGTTCCCGCTGCTGTCGGCGTAGCCGCCGCCGTTGCTCAGTTCCCAGATCATCGCCTCGGCGTGTGCCTCCTCCGGGCCCAGGGGCAGGGCGTACGGGTACTTCACGCCCTTGTCCTTGAGCGCCTTGGCGGCGGCCCTGAGCTCGGACCAGGTCTTGGGGGCCTCCTTGATGCCGGCCTTCGCGAAGAGCGCCTCGTTGTAGAAGAGCAGGCGGCTGCTCGCCACGAAGGGCAGGCCGTAGAGGGTGCTGCCGAGGGAGCCGGCGTCGGCGAGCGGCTGAAGGAAATTCGCCTCGGCGGTGACCGACAGGAGTTCGTTCGCGGCATAGAGCTTGCCCTGGGCCGCGAAGTCCGAGTAAGAGCCCATGAGGGCGATGTCCGGCGCCTTGCCGGCCTTGACCATACGGGAGACCTCGCGGTCGATGTCGGCCCAGGGCAGGAGCTTGACCTCGACCTTGATTCCCGGGTTGGCGGCGGTGAAATCGGCCGTCAGCTTGTCCCAGAAGGCCTTCGAACTGTTGGCCGGATTGTCGCCGTATTCGGCGGCCACCAGACGCAGGGTGCCGCTGTCACCTGCACCGCCTCCGGCCACGCCACATCCGGCCAGAGGTATCAGCAGACCGAGAACGACCGTGGTGGCGGCCGTGCTGAAAATTCTACGTCGCACGGGTGTATTCCCCTGATTTTCTTTCGGATCCCGTTATTACTTATGGGTTACTCCGGGCTGAGGTGTACCTGCATGGCCCGTTGGCCGGAATTCTCTCCTGCCGGTGGGTTGGCTGATTCCACGGGGGCCGCACTTGTGGTCAATGCTCCAAGCGGGGCTTTTCCTTTTGGTGTTTTCCGATATCTGATCGGCTAAGGGGACGCGCGTAGAAATGCCGAAAAGCCCGTTTCCGGTCGGGAAACGGGCTCGGGGGTACGGCGCCGGACCGCGCCGGCGTGTTCGCTATGGCGTGCGGGCGGAGGTCCAGCCCTGACGGCGGAGGTTCTCGAAGCCGTCAAGGAGCAGGTCCAGGGCGAACTCGAACTCGAACTGGTCGTCGCAGCCGCCCCCGACCGTGGAGCCGCCGTCGTGTGCGGCCGTCGCGGCCAGTTCCGCGATGTGCGGGTAGAGCGCCGCCAGCCCGGGGTCCGGCGGGCCGGAGGGGCCGGAGGGGCCGGAGGTGTCGAACAGCTCCTGGCTGAAGCCGAGCAGGCGGCTGCCCATCGCGTGCATGACGTGGTGCGTGAGGTCGGCGGATAGGCCGCCGGCCCGGAAGCTCCCGGCCATCGAGTCCAGGTACGCCAGCACGGCCGGGGTGGGGCCGGTCCGCGACTCGATGACCCGGGCCGCCCAGGGGTGGCGCAGCAGGACCCGGCGGGCCGAGAGGATCCGCCCGCGGACCACGCTGCGCCAGTCGGGGCCCGCGGCCGGCGGGTCGATCTCGCCGACGACGGCGTCGGCCATGCCGTCGAGCAGCTCCTCCTTGTTGGCCACGTGCTTGTAGAGGGCCATCGGTACGACGTCCAGCTCCTGGGCGAGCCTGCGCATGCTCAGCGCGTCGATGCCGGTGGCGTCGGCGAGCGCGACGGCGGCGCGCAGGACCCGGTCCCTGTTCAGGGGGACCCGTTGCGTGGGTGTGGCTTCCTGCCGGGTCATGCGGTTCGGTCCCTTCTCTCGTCGGCTTCTCTCGTCGGCGGCGCCTCTCCCGACAGCGCGCCGCCTTGACGAGTGTACGACGTACACCTAGGCTCGCCACGAGGTGTACGGCGTACACCACCACCGAGCGAGGGGTACAGAAGATGAGTCCGGACCGGAGAACCGCGGTGGCCGCCGGGTCGCTGTTCCTGCTGACCGAGGCCTCCGCGATAGCCGGGGCGGTCCTCTACCGCCCCCTGCTGGGCGCGGCCGACGGCCGGCTCGCCCAGGGCGCCGACGCGCGGGCGCTGCTCGGGGTGCTCTGCGAGGTGGTGCTGGTGGCGGCGGTGGCCGGTACCGGGGCGGCGCTGTTCCCCGTCCTGCGGCGCCACGGCGAGGGGCTCGCGCTCGGATACGCCTTCGGGCGGCTGCTGGAGGCGGCCGTCATCGCCCTCGGCATGACCGCCGTCCTGGCGCTCATCACCCTGCGGCGGGACATCGACACGGACGCGGCCGCGGCGGCCGGCGCCGACGTGGCGCTGGCGGCCCTGCACGAGTGGACGTTCCTGCTCGGGCCCAACATCGCCCTCGGCCTCAACACCGTCCTGCTCGCGTACGTGGCGTACCGCGCCCGGCTGGTGCCGCGCTTCATCGCCGTGCTCGGGCTGATCGGCGGGCCGCTGATCTGCGCCTCGGCCGTCGCCGTGATGTTCGGGGCCTACGCGCAGCTCTCCGTGGCGGGGTCCCTCGCCGCGCTCCCGGTGTTCGCCTGGGAGCTGGGGCTGGCCGGGTGGCTGATCGTCAGGGGGTTCGGGCCCGGCTCGCCCGCCCGGCCCGATCTCCAAGCCACCCGCTAGTCCACGAACTCGCCCGCGTACGGGTCGGGCTCGCCCGTCTCCGGGTTGCGTCCTTCCTGCCAGCGCCGCTGGGCCTTGCGCCAGTGCACGAAGCTGAGGTGGCCGCCGTCCCAGAAGGTGATGCTGACCGGGCTCACGTCGAACTCGTCGGAGCAGAGCCGGTAGAGGAATTCGGCCATGCCGTACGGGTACAGGGCGAAGGAGTCGGCGGTGTGCCGCCCGCAGACCAGGACCGGCCACTGGTCGGGGTCCGGGTCGCTGGTGAGCCAGCACAGGATGTCCGAGCCGCCGGTGACGCCCCAGGCGATGATCGACTCCGGGTCCACGTCGAAGGCGGCCCGGCCGCCCTGCGCCTCCCAGACCTGGCGGGCGTTCGCGGTCTCCTCGGTCATCTCGGCCGGGTCCCACTGGAGGCCGGGCTTGGGCAGCGGCAGCAGGATGCTGGCCTCGCCGTTGATGGAGCCCGCCCCGAAGCGGCCCATGAACGCGATGAAGTCGGCCGGGAAACGAGTCCCCCAGACGGCCTCGGCCGCCGGCCAGTCGATGTCCTCGTCGGCCCCGTGCGTCGCCGACATGATCTGCTCCAGCGCCTTGACCCGCGCGTTCTCCGACATGCCGCTCCCCTGTGGCCCCAGCTCAACCGCCCCAACCTAGCGCCGGGGAGGGGGCGCGCCTAGCCGGTGTCCACGTTCACGCGCGTCCCGGCCCGCAGCCCCCAGCCGGCCATCGCGCCGGCCCGCGCCTCCAGGACGTGCCGGGAGCGCAGCCGGGGCACCCCGAGCCGCCCGGGGGCCATGGTGACCACGGCGAGCACGCGCAGGTCCCGGTCGAGGTACGCCACGTCGATCGCGAACCGCATCCGGAAGGTGTGCACGCTCGCCGCGGGGGTCAGCAGCAGCGCCCCCTCGATCCCGTCGCGCCCCAGCAGCCCGCGGGTGCGCGCGCCGTACGAGGCGGCGATCTGGAGGGGGATCGGCGCCCGATCCGCTCCGACCGTGAAGGTGCCGCTGCCGTCCCGCCACTTCGCCATGCGGTCAGGGTAGGGGAGCGCGTCGGCGCCGGATCCCGGGCGGAGCCCCGGAAAACGGGCTGCGCCGCTACCGTCGCGGGATGGGCGTGGTCGTGATCCTCCTTGCCGCCGGGTACGGCGTGGCCGCCGGGCTGCTCCTGCCGCGCGCGGTGTACCGGCTGTCCGCCCTGCCGGGGGAGCCCTGGCGCGAGCGCTGCCCGCAGGGGCACCCGCTGCGGGGCTGGCTCGGCCCGGCCCTCTGCCGGGTTCCCGCGACGGCCGCCGTCCCGGGCCCGGACCGCCCGCCCTCCGCCGCGCCGGCCGCGCACCTGTACGGGGGCCGCGCCGCCCCCGTCGCCGCCCTCTCCGGGGCGGTCTGCGCCGCGCTCGGCGCGGCCGTCGGGGCCCGCCCCGAGGTCCTGGCCTACGTGGGGCTCGCCCCGGCGCTCGTCCTGCTCGCGCTCGTCGACCGCGCCGTGCACCGGCTCCCCGACGTGCTGACCCTGCCCCTCGCGGCCGCGGTCGCCGCCGGGCTCGGGGCGGCCGCCCTCCTGCCCGGCGCGGCGGGGGACTGGCGGCAGGCACTGCTCGGCGGCATGGCGCTCGCGGCCGCGTACCTCCTGCTGTTCCTGATCAACCCCGCGGGCCTGGGCTTCGGAGACGTCAAACTGGCGCTCTCCCTGGGGGTCGCTCTTGGGTGGTACGGGTGGGGGGTATGGGTCGCCGGGGCCTTCCTGGGCTTCCTCTACGGGGCCCTGTACGGGCTGGCCCTAGTGCTGCGCAGCCCAGCGACCCGCAAGCAGGGCTTCGCCTTCGGCCCCTTCATGGCGGCCGGGGCACTCACCGGAGTGCTGCTGGGTGGTTTCGGAGCGTAATCGTTCCGCGCCAATGCACGCATCACGCTTTACGAAGGGTTATGGTGGAACCCCCCCCTCGGGCCGGTCCGTATCCCCCCCACGGACCGGCCCGTTTTTTGTTTCTCCGCGATTTCGCGGCCGGGTGCGTCAAACGCGCAGGTCAGCCCCGCTGGGCCCACAGGTTGGTGCCGGGGGTGGACACCGCGAACGAGTCGATCTCCTTCAACTCGGCCTGAGACAAGGGGGCGGCGGCCAGCGCGGCCACGTTCTCCTCCAGCTGCCGCACGCTCGAAGCGCCGATCAGCGCCGAGGTCATCCGCTCGTCGCGCAGCACCCACGTCAGCGCGAGCTGGGCCAGGGACTGGCCGCGGCGGGCCGCGATGTCGTTCAGGCCGTTCAGCCGGCGGAGCACCTCGTCCGAGAGCAGGTCCGGGTTCAGTGACTTGCCCTGCGTGGCCCGCGAGCCCTCCGGGATCTCCTTCAGGTACTTGCCGGTCAGCAGCCCCTGCGCGAGCGGCGCGAAGGAGATGCACCCCATGCCCGCGTCCTCCAGCGTGTCGAGCAGGCCGTCCTCCTCCGTCCAGCGGTTGATCATGGAGTACGAGGGCTGGTGGATCAGCGGACGCACCCCCAGCTCGCGCAGGATCCGCGCGGCCTCCGCCGTCTGCTCCGCCGTGTAGGAGGAGATGCCGACGTACAGCGCCTTGCCCTGCTGGACCGCGGACGCGAGGGCGCCCATGGTCTCCTCCAGCGGGGTCTGCGGGTCGAAGCGGTGCGAGTAGAAGATGTCGACGTAGTCCACGCCCATCCGCTTCAGCGAGGCGTCGAGCGAGCTGAGCAGGTACTTGCGGCTGCCCCACTCGCCGTACGGCCCGGGGTGCATCAGGTAGCCGGCCTTGGTGGAGAGGATCAGCTCGTCCCGGTAGGACGCGAAGTCCTGCGCGAAGACCTTGCCGAAGTTCAGCTCGGCCGAGCCGGGCGGCGGGCCGTAGTTGTTCGCCAGGTCGAAGTGGGTCACTCCGAGGTCGAAGGCGCGGCGCAGGATCGCCCGCTGGGACTCCAGGGACTTGTCGTCGCCGAAGTTGTGCCAGAGGCCCAGGGAGATGGCGGGGAGCTTGAGGCCGCTGTGGCCGGTGCGTCGGTACTCCATGGAGTCGTAGCGCGAGGGTTCTGCCCGATAGGGATTGGTATCAGTCACGTTGTCCTCCCTATCACGGAGTTGTGACAGACCGAGTTGGGTACCCCATCCCGCCGCGCAGTAATGTGGCCGCCTCGGGGGAGACCGCAATTCGCACGGGGGCATGGCACGGAGGGGCTGGAAGATCGTGAAGCTGCGCGACCTGGTGTACAGGCTCTATGCACGCCGGGTGGAAGGCCGTCTCGACCATGACGCGGCGCCCAAGCACATCGGCGTCATCCTGGACGGGAACAGGCGCTGGGCGAAGGCGTCCGGAGGTACGACGGAGCAGGGCCACCAGGCCGGAGCCGACAAGATCTCCGAGATGCTCGGCTGGTGCACCGAGACGGACGTCGAGGTCGTCACCCTGTGGATGCTCTCCACGGACAACCTGGACCGGCCGGAGGTCGAGCTCCGCCCCCTGCTCAACATCATCGAGAACACGGTCCGGGGCCTCGCCGCGGACGGCCGCTGGCGCGTCCACCACGTCGGCAACCTCGACATCCTGCCCGCCGGGACGCAGACGGTCCTGAAGGAGGCCGAGGAGGCCACCCACGGCGTCGACGGGATACTCGTCAACGTCGCCGTCGGCTACGGCGGCCGCCAGGAGATCGCCGACGCGGTCCGCTCGCTGCTCCTGGAGCACGCGCGCAAGGGCACCTCCTTCGAGGAGCTCGCGGAGATCCTCGACATCGACCACATCGCCGAGCACCTCTACACGCGCGGCCAGCCCGACCCGGACCTCGTGATCCGTACCAGCGGCGAGCAGCGGCTGTCCGGATTCATGCTGTGGCAGAGCGCGCACTCCGAGTACTACTTCTGCGAGGTCTTCTGGCCGGCCTTCCGCAAGGTCGACTTCCTGCGGGCCCTGCGCGACTACGCCGCCCGCCACCGGCGCTACGGCACCTGAGCCCACCTCTTCCCGCAGCCGGGGGGTCTGACGGCCCCTCGGTCCCGGCATGCCCCGGCGCGTCCCCCTCGCCCCGCCTCCGAAGCCTTCACCAGGGATTCACCGAGCGTCCGTCATATGCCATGGCATGGCCGGGCCTGTTCGGGGAATATCCCTTTCAGGTCGACGCCCGATCCACGGGTGTCGAGTCTCAGCGGACGGCATGGGGTCGTCCGCCCGGGAGGCCCTTTGCACCAGGACGCACGTGCGGTTCGCACGGACGAAGTGGGAGGGCCGGAAATCGGCCCTGGCATGGGTGCCGATGACCGGTCCGGTCTTCATGGCCCGACCTCTTCCGAGGGGGTACGTCCTTCCGTGGTGACCAGCACAAAGCGCCGCCTGCCCGACAGGCGGACCTACGTCCTCGACACCAGCGTCCTGCTGGCAGACCCCAACGCGATCACCCGCTTCGACGAGCACGAGGTCGTGCTCCCGATCGTGGTGATCACCGAGCTGGAGGCAAAGAGGCACCATCCCGAACTCGGCTACTTCGCGCGCCAGGCCCTGCGCCTGCTCGACGACTTCCGGGTCCGGTACGGACGTCTCGACGCCCCCATCCCGCTGGGCGATCTGGGTGGCACCCTGCGTGTCGAACTCAACCACTCCGACCCGGGCGTCCTGCCCGCCGGCTTCAGGCTGGGGGACAACGACTCGCGCATCCTCGCGGTCGCCCGCAACCTTCAGGCCGAGGGCTACGACGTCACGGTGGTCTCGAAGGATCTCCCCCTGCGCATCAAGGCCTCCTCGGTGGGCCTGCTCGCCGAGGAGTACCGCGCCGAGCTCGCCATCACCGACGGCGGCTGGACGGGCATGAGCGAGCTCGCCCTCTCCGGTGAACAGGTGGACCTCCTCTACTCCGAGGAGCGGCTCTACGTGCCCGAGGCCGCGGAACTGCCCGTGCACACCGGACTGGTCCTGCAGTCCGAGCGCGGCAAGGCGCTGGGCCGGGTCACCGCCGACGGCAACGTGAAGCTCGTACGGGGCGACCGCGAGGCCTTCGGGCTGCACGGCCGCAGCGCCGAGCAGCGCATCGCCCTGGACCTCCTCCTGGACCCCGAGATCGGGATCATCTCGATGGGCGGCCGGGCCGGCACCGGAAAGTCCGCGCTGGCGCTCTGCGCGGGCCTGGAGGCGGTGCTGGAGCGCAGGCAGCACCAGAAGGTCATGGTCTTCCGGCCGCTGTACGCGGTGGGCGGGCAGGACCTCGGCTATCTGCCCGGGGACGCCGCCGAGAAGATGAGCCCCTGGGCGCAGGCGGTCTTCGACACCCTCTCGGCGGTCGCCGGGCGGGAGGTCATCGAGGAGGTGCTGAACCGCGGGATGCTGGAGGTCCTGCCCCTCACGCACATCCGCGGCCGCTCGCTGCACGACGCCTTCGTGATCGTGGACGAGGCGCAGTCCCTGGAGCGGAATGTCCTTCTGACCGTTCTGTCCCGAATCGGCGCCAATTCGCGGGTCGTTCTGACCCACGACGTCGCCCAGCGGGACAACCTGCGGGTCGGCCGGTACGACGGAGTCGTCGCCGTGGTCGAGAAGTTGAAGGGGCATCCGCTGTTCGCGCACGTCACGCTGACGCGTTCCGAGCGCTCCCCGATCGCCGCACTGGTCACCGAGATGCTGGAGAACCTCTAGGCCCGGGAGGCCCTGGAGGTCCGGCAGGGAGGGCTGGCAGGCCCGTCGAAACGGTCAAAAACCCCATAGCGGGAAGGTGAGTTCGCGCCGCCCGGTAAAGGCCCGAGAGCCTAGCCGGGCGGCGCCGTGCTGCACAGGCTTTTGTCCAAAACAGCGGCGACATACCTGGTGTGACCTTTCCCACGCAACGGAGAATTGCCTTGCGGCGTCGCGTTCCGGCAGAGTCTGGTTTCCGTCAGGCCCCGCATACGGCACACCTGTACCTCCCGTGAGGTACCGCAGCACCACAACTCCACAGACGATGGCCGTATGCCGCCCGAGCTTCACGCGGCAGCCCCCGCAAGGGAGTTGCCCACGGGCCCGCGCCTCCAGTGACCGTAGAACCACGGAGGCCAGAGTCGAGGGGCACTTTTGCGCCCGCGCGGTCACTGCGGACGCTGCTGGAAGGACACCGTGTGAGCCGGATCTCGGTCCGGGGGTTCGCCGTGGCTTCGGCCACCGCGGTCACCACCGTCGGCGCAGTCGTGGGCGTTGCCACCGGCGACCCCACGAACGATCTCGAAACGACCGCATCCGGGGCGACCCTCCTCGCCGACATCCCGGTCGGCGACCAGGCGCAGGTCCAGAGCGCGTCCCTGACGCAGCAGGCCGACACCATCGCCCACGCGGCCGACGCCGAGGCCAAGCGCTCGGCCGAGGAGGCCGCCCGCCTCCAGGCCGCCGAGGACGCCAAGGCCAAGAAGGCCGAGGCGCAGAAGGCCGCCGACGAGCAGGCGAAGAAGGACCGCGAGGCGAAGGAAGCGGCCAGCCGCTCCGCCGCCCGCGACGCCGGGGACTTCGCGCTCCAGAGCTCCTACACGGTCGCCCAGGTCAAGGCCATCGCCCAGCAGATGGTCCCGGCCGGCCAGTTCCAGTGCTTCTCCAACATCATCAACCAGGAATCCACCTGGAACTACAAGGCCGTCAACTCGTCCTCGGGCGCCTACGGTCTCGTCCAGGCGCTCCCGGGCTCGAAGATGGCCTCGGCCGGTGCCGACTGGCGCACCAACCCCGCGACGCAGATCAAGTGGGGCCTGAACTACATGGAAGACCGCTACGGCAGCCCCTGCGCCGCATGGACCTTCCACCAGGCCAACGGCTGGTACTAGGCGCTGTCGTCAAAGTCCCGCCTAGCCCCGCTCAACCTCCGGGAGCCCCGCACCGTCCTACGGTGCGGGGCTCCTCGCGTGTACGGTCGTCGGGGTGTGCCCGCAGACCGGGGGCGGGGGAAGGAAGCGACATGACGAAGAGGGCAGGCTGGCTCGGCCGGCTGGGAAACAGGCTGAACCAGCTGGAGGCGCGGCTGAACGAGCTGCGCGCCGAGGTCGACGCCCAGAGCAGGGGCGACCTGCCGGGGCCCGTCGCACCCGAACCGGCGCCCGCCCCGGCGCCGCCGGCTCCCCCCGCCCCGCCCGTCGCCGCGCCTCCGGCCCCGGCGGCCCACGCGACCGCCGTCGCCGTCCCCGAGCGTCCCTCGCCCGCGAGCGTCATCCCCTGGGGGATGCGCGTCGCCGCCGAGGCCAGCTGGCGGCTGCTGCTGCTCGCCGGGATGCTCTGGGTGATGATGAAGGTGATCAGCGAAGTCCGCCTGGTCGTCCTCGCCTTCGCCGCCGCCATGCTCGTCACCGCGATGCTCCAGCCCTTCGTCGTCCGGCTCCGCAGACTGGGCCTGCCGAGGGGGCTGGCCACGGCGGTCACGGCCATCCTGGGCTTCGTGGTCATCGGGCTCGTGGGCTGGTTCGTGGTCTGGCAGGTCATGGAGAACCTCGACGACCTCTCCAACCGGGTGCGCGAGGGCATCAACGAACTCAAACTCTGGGCACTGGACAGTCCGTTCCACGTGACCGAGAAGCAGATCAACGACATCGCCAAGAACCTCAGCGAGACCATCGGCACCAACACCGAGCAGATCACCTCCGCCGGCCTGCAAGGTGTGACGGTGCTCGTCGAAGTCATGACGGGCATGCTGCTCGCGATGTTCTCGACGCTCTTCCTGCTCTACGACGGCAAGCGCATCTGGACCTGGACGCTCGGCCTGGTCCCCGCCGCCGCCCGGCCCGGGGTGGCCGGTGCCGGACCGCGCGCCTGGCGCACGCTGACCGCGTACGTGCGGGGCACCGTCCTCGTCGCGCTCATCGACGCCATCTTCATCGGCCTCGGCATCTACTTCCTCCACGTGCCGATGGCCGTCCCGCTCGCCGTCTTCATCTTCCTGTTCGCTTTCATCCCGCTGGTCGGCGCGGTGGTCTCGGGCGCGCTCGCGGTGGTCGTGGCGCTGGTGACCCAGGGCGTGTGGAGCGCGCTGATGGTGCTGCTCGTGGTGCTGGCCGTGCAGCAGATCGAGGGGCACGTGCTCCAGCCCTTCATCCTGGGCCGGGCGGTACGGGTGCACCCGCTCGCGGTGGTGCTGTCGGTGGCCGCGGGCGGGATGATCGCGGGCATCGGCGGCGCCGTGGTCGCCGTCCCGCTGGTCGCCGTCACCAACACGGTGGTCGGCTACCTGAGGGCGTACTCGCGCGAACACCACCTCGGAGCCGGAGCGGCCGGCCCGGCGCCGCACGGCTCGACGGCCCTGGGCCGCGCACTGCCGGAGGAGACGGCCCGGAACGGGTCGTAAGGGACATCGGGGGGCGGACATGATCACCGAGCCGGAGATCGACGGGGGCTGGGACACGGCGGGGACGGCGCAGCCGCCGCAGGAGTTCGCCCCGGGCGGGCGGGCGGCGACGGCGGGCGCCTCCACGGCGCGGCCCTGGCTGTGGGCGCTGGGTGGCGTCGTGGTGGCGTCGGCGGTGTGGGCCGGCGGACTGTACGCCTTCGGGGACCGGCTGTCGGAGCCGACGCTCTCCTACCGGGCGTCGAAGAACCTGTGCGAGGACTTCAAGGCCCGCACGCTGAGCGGCCTGACCGGAGACCTGCACAAGAAGCGGCCGATGAACCAGGAGAGCGACCATCCGGCCGTGTACGGCGCGGCGTGCGTGCTCAACAACGTCGAGGGCATGCCGGACTTCGTCGTGCGTGCGCAGGTCGACCTGCACAAGAAGACCGACCCCTCCACCGAGTTCGACGTGCCACCGCTGGCGGCCATCGCCTCCACCGGCGACGTCCGCACGGAAGCGGTGCCCGGTCTCGGTGAGCGTGCTGTCGTGCTCACGTCCCCCGGCGGTCTGGATCAGGAGCTCAAGGTGCTGGACGGCGGTGCGGTGTTCACCGTCCGGGTGCTCGCCAACGGCACCTACGAGGAGAAGAACGGCCGACCCGCCACTGACGCCACCGCGGTCCAGGCGGCGATGATCGAGGACATGCGCGCGCTGATGACGGCCCTGAGGAAGTGAACGCGCGGGGCCCCCGCGGCCGTGAACGGCTGCGGGGGCCCTGGTGGCCGTGCGGGTGACTACGGGGTCGCGAGGGCGGCCTCGGCGTCGAGGGTGACCGCGACGGCCTGGATCACCGAAGCGATCTTGAAGGCCTCCTGGATCGTCTCGCGCTCGACGCCCGCCTTGCGCAGGACCTGCTCGTGCGAGTCCAGGCACTGGCCGCAGCCGTTGATGGCGGAGACCGCGAGCGACCACAGCTCGAAGTCGACCTTCTCCACGCCCGGGTTGCCGATGACGTTCATCCGCAGGCCCGCGCGCAGGTTGCCGTACTCCGGGTCGGAGAGCAGGTGCCGCGTGCGGTAGAAGACGTTGTTCATCGCCATGACCGCGGCGGCGGACTTGGCGGCGGTGTACGCCTCCGGGGAGAGGTTCGCCTTCGCCTCGGGCTCCAGCTCACGCAGGACGCGCGGGGAGCGGGCGGCGATCGCGCAGGACAGGACCGTGCCCCACAGCTGCTGCTGCGGGAGGTCGCTGTTGCCGATGACCGAACCGAGGTTCAGCTTCAGGTCCTTGGCGAAGTCCGGGATCGACGACTTGAGGGAGTCGAGGGACATCCGTCACTCACCGGCCAGCAGCGCGCCGGCGTCGATCGTGCTGTCGCCCTTGTTCCAGTTGCAGGGGCACAGCTCGTCGGTCTGCAGGGCGTCGAGGACCCGCAGGACCTCCTTGGGGTTACGGCCCACGGAACCGGCGGTCACCATCGAGAACTGGATCTCGTTGTTCGGGTCCACGATGAAGACGGCGCGCATCGGCAGGCCGTCCTCGCCCAGGATGCCCAGGTCGCTGGAGAGCTCGCGCTTGATGTCGGACATCATCGGGAAGGGCAGGTCACGCAGGTCGGCGTGGTCCTTGCGCCAGGCGTGGTGCACGTACTCGGAGTCGAGGGAGAAGCCGAGGACCTGCGCGTCGCGGTCGGCGAACTCCTCGTTCAGCTTGCCGAAGGCGGCGATCTCGGTCGGGCACACGAAGGTGAAGTCCAGCGGCCAGGCGAAGACAACCTTCCACTTGCCGTCGTAGGTCTTGTGGTCGATCTGCGCGAACTCGGCGCCGGCCTCGAGCGAGACACAGGCGGTCAGGTCGAAGGCGGGGAACTTGTCACCAACAGTGAGCACGCGCTCTCCTTGAGAAAGGGAAAGATCCCCTTTTGGGGGTTTTCCGATGGGGTTGGACGTATCTCACATGCTGACACACCTGCATTGATTGCGGAAATAGCTACTCTTGACCTGGGTGATCGGAGGTACCTATCAGTGGCTGTGGGTAATAGGGGAGCGAAGCAACCGACGCTCGCCCAGCTGCGCGCCTTCGCGGCCGTCGCCGAGCACCTGCACTTCCGGGACGCCGCGGCGGCCATCGGCATGAGCCAGCCCGCGCTCTCCGGAGCCGTCTCCGCGCTGGAGGAGGCCCTCGGCGTGCAGCTGCTGGAGCGCACCACCCGCAAGGTGCTGCTCTCCCCGGCGGGCGAGCGGATCGCGGCCCGGGCGCAGGTGGTGCTCGACGCCATGGGCGGGCTGCTGGAGGAGGCCGAGGCGGTACGGGCGCCCTTCACCGGGGTCCTGCGGCTCGGGGTGATCCCCACGGTGGCGCCGTACCTGCTGCCGACGGTGCTCGGGCTGTTCCACCGGCGCTATCCCCGGATGGACCTCCAGGTGCACGAGGAACAGACCTCCTCGCTGCTGGAGGGGCTGGCCGGCGGACGCCTGGACCTGCTCCTGCTGGCCGTGCCGCTCGGGGTGCCGGGGGTCACCGAACTCCCCCTCTTCGACGAGGACTTCGTCCTGCTCGCCCCCCGGGAGCACGAGCTGGCCGGGCGCCGGGACATCCCGCTGGAGGAACTGCGCGGGCTGCAACTGCTGTTGCTGGACGAGGGCCACTGCCTGCGCGACCAGGCCCTCGACATCTGCCGCGAGGCGGGCCGCACGACGGGGGCGGACGTCACGACCACCGCCGCCGGGCTGTCCACCCTCGTACAGCTGGTCGCCGGGGGACTGGGCGTGACGCTGTTGCCGCGCACCGCGCTGCGCCTGGAGACCGCCCGCAACGAACACCTGTCCACCGGGTACTTCGCCGAGCCCGCCCCCTCGCGGCGGATCGCCCTGGCCATGCGCACCGGGACCGCCCGCCAGGAGGAGTTCCGGGCCGTCGCCGCCGCACTGCGCGAGGCCGTACGCCCCCTCCCCGTGTGGCCCACCGACTAGGGGGGTGCCTGGCGGATCAGGCCGGATCCACCAGACACCTCCCAGGCCCGCGGGCCACGGGCGGGAACGGGCGTACGGGACTACGCGCGCCGCCCGTTCACTCCGTGCGCAGGCCGTCCGGTCGCATCATCCGCAGCAGCGCCGGCAGGCTGAGGGCGGTCACCAGGGCGACCACGCCCGCACCCGCGCCCGTCATGGCCGCGACCGAGGCCCAGTCGATGCGCACGGGCCGGGAGGCCATCCGCATCAGGACGCTCCCCAGCCCCACGCCCACCACCGTGGCCAGGGCCAGCCCCAGCCCGACGGGCAGCGCCGTCTGCCACAGCACCGAAAGGCTCAGCGTGGAGCGCTTGGTGCCGAAGGCGACCAGGGACGACAGCAGGCGCTTGCGTTCGCGCAACTGCTCCAGCTGCGAGACCAGCAGGCTCGCGGCGATCAGGATCAGTACGGCGGTCGCACCGAAGAACAGCCCGGTGCGGATCGCGGCGTAATCGGAGTCCCTCCGGGTGGACTTCAGCGTCATCGTGCGACTGAGCGGATCCGCCGTGAAGACGGCGGTACGGGCCCGTTCCATGGCGTCCGGCACGGACTCGTCGAGCTCGACGAACACCTGGGCGGACCCGGCGTCCGCCACGCCCTTCGGTGCGAGCGAGGGCGTCGCCAGGATCCCGTCGCGCAGCGCACCGGTCGGGTCCTCACGGCTGGCGACCGTGGCCGCCGCGACCGGGACGGTCCACTCGACGCTCTGCCGCTCCTTCGGTGTGTCCGTGAAGGGGTTGACGGAGAGCGTGTCGCCCGGCTTGGCGGGGGAGCCGTAGACGCCGGAGTCCTTGTCCGCGGTGCCGGTGAGCACGAAGGCGTCGCCGTCCTCGCAGGAGTCCAGTACGGCGACTTCGCGCAGCGCCTCGCAGGTGCCGACGGTGATCTTGACCTTGTCGCCCGTGTCCGGCCGGCGGTCGGCGTAGACGGTCGCCAGCGGGGTCGCGGCGGCGACGCCCTGCGCGCCGGCGATCCTGGCGGCGAACTCCTCACCCCGGTCCCAGTCGGCCGGGGGCAGCAGGACGGAGAGCGCCGCCCGGGACGGGTCGTGGCCGGTGTGGACGGTGTAGTCGTCCTCCACGGAGGCGAAGAGCATCTGCAGGGCGATGGCCCCGGCCACGGCGACGGCGATGCCGTTGACCAGCCGGACGGCGGGTCCCCCGCTCACCTGGAGGCGGCGGACGGCCAGTTGCCAGGAGAGCGGGCCGCTGCCCGACATCAGGGCGACGAGCCGCTCCAGCAGCCAGGGAAGCAGCGCGGTGATCCCGACCAGGAGCAGGGCGACGCCCGCGCTGACCTGCCACTGGTTGAAGTCCTCGCCCTCGCCGCCGCCCGTCAGCGGGACCAGCAGCCCCAGTCCGCCCAGCGGCAGCAGCAGCCGCCACCAGATGCGGCGCCGCCGCGGGACGGTCCTGCGGACGAGACCGAGCGGCTCGACGACCACCCCGCGCAGCGCGAACAGGGTCACGGCGACGGCCGCGGCGGGCACCACGAGCGCGACGAGCAGGGCCAGCCACAGCGATGGATCGAGGTCGGCGGGGAAGACGCCGCGCTGGCGCAGGGTGACGCTGCCCACGAGGGCGCGGCCGGCGGCGAAGAACCCGACGCCCAGGGCCAGTCCGACCAGCGATCCGCCGAGCGCCTCGCCCGCGGCGATCCGCCGCACCGTGCGGGTGTCGGCGCCGACCAGGCGGATGGCCGCGAGCCGCAGGTCGCGGCGCTCACCGCCGAAGCGGACGGCGGCGGCGATGAACACCGCGACCGGCAGCAGCAGCGCGACGAAGGTCAGCACCACCAGGAGCATCAGCACGGGGTCGAGCGGCTCGGGCTCCTCCCCGGCGCCGAAGCCGGTGATCCGCTGGACGCGGTAGTGCTCGGGGCCGGTCTGGTGCAGGCTGTCGTTGCCGGCGTAGAAGAGCAGCTCGCCGGGGCCGACCAGGCCCGCGTCCCCGATGACCTCGCTGACCGGCCAGTCGAGGCGCTCGCGCAGGAGCGTGCCCCCGGGGGAGTCCAGCAACCGGCGCAGGGCGGGGGAGACGGCCATCTCGCCCGGCCCGGGGATCTTCGTCAGGCCGGGCGGGACGGGTGCGTCCGGGCCCTCGGCCTTCAGGTAGGCGCCCCCGATGTCCCTGCCGCGGTACGTCTGGTTGGCGGCCGAGATCAGCAGGGTGTCGGGGCCCGGCTGAGCGGCCGTCGGCGCGTTCGTCGTGGAGCGGGCGTCGTCGCGTTCGTAGCGGACGGCGAGGGCGCTCGGCAGGGCGGTGGTGATCAGCAGCAGGGCGACGCCGAGGCCGACGCCTATGCCGGTGAACAGGGTGCGGGTCCAGCCCTCGCGGCCGCCCCCGAAGGCGAACCGGACCCCCATGGAGAGGTCCCGGGTCCATCCCCCGAGCGCGCTCACGCGATCCGCTCCATGTCGCGCGTCCGGCCGTCGCGTACGACGATCTCGCGGTCGGAGTAGGCGGCCACGCGCGTCTCGTGCGTCACGAGGACGACGGCGGTGCTGGCGGCCCGGGCGGTCTCGGTGAGCAGCTGCATCACGAGCTCGCCGTTGAGGGAGTTCAGGGCGCCGGTCGGCTCGTCGGCGAAGACCACCCGGGGCCGCGTGACCAGCGCGCGGGCGACGGCCACCCGCTGGCCCTGGCCTCCGGACACCTCGCCGGGCCGCTTGCGGGCCAGGTCCTCGACCTGGATCCGCTCCATCCAGTGCAGGGCGGTCCGTTCGGCCTCCTTGCGCTTGACGCCGGTGAGGCGCAGCGGGAGGGCGACGTTCTCCAGGCAGGTCAGCTCCGGTACCAGCTGGCCGAACTGGAAGACGAAGCCGAACTCGGAGCGGCGCAGGGCGCTGCGCTCGGCGTCGCTCATGGAGGAGAGCTCGCGGCCGGCGTAGGTGAGGGAGCCCGAGTCGGGAGCGACGATCCCGGCGAGGCAGTGCAGCAGGGTGGACTTGCCGGAGCCGGAGGGCCCCATGACGGCGACGATCTCGCCGGCGTGGATGGAGAACTCGGCGCCGTCGAGCGCCTGGGTGCTTCCGTACGCCTTGCGGAGGTCCGTCGCGGCGAGCAGAGAGCCGGCCGGGGTCATCGGCGTACCTCCTGGGCGAGCTGGTCGAGGCGGGCCGCGGTGAGCTCCAGCCACCGCAGGTCCGCCTCCAGATGGAACAGGGCGTGGTCGCAGACGAGCTGGTCGGCGATGTCCCCCTTGCGCTTGCGCTGGGTGAGGATGCGCATGAGGCGCAGGTGCTCGGCGCGCTGGGTGTCCAGCAGCTCGTCCGCGCGGCGGCCGGTGAGCAGCGCGAGGACGACCTTGGTGAAGAGGGTCGACTGGAGGTACGGCTCCGGCTTCTCGGGTTGCGAGAGCCAGGTCTGCACGTCGGTGATGCCGGCGTCGGTGATGGCGTACCGCTTGCGGTCGGGACCGCCGCCGCTCTCGATGCCGTCGACCTCGACGAGGCCGTTCTTCAGGAGGCGGGACATGGTCGAGTAGACCTGCCCGTAGGCGAGGGGGCGGTCGTGGCCGAACTTCTCGTCGAAGGCGCGCTTGAGGTCGTAGCCGTGGCGCGGGCCGGCCTCAAGGAGGCCGAGCAGGGTGTGACCGATGGACATGCCACGACTGTACACGCCGTGTATACCTCGTGTGTATACCTGCCGCGTATAGCTCCCCAGGGCCCGCGCCTCGACGCCGACGGGCGCCAACGCGCGGGTCAGTCCGCGGGCTTCGGGGGCCGCCCCCGGCGCGGGATGGGGGCCGGGCCCGAGGGGAGGCGGCCGGCCTCGGCGAGGGCCCGGCGGAGCAGGAACTCGATCTGCGCGTTCGCGCTGCGCAGTTCCTCGCCCGCCCAGCGGGCCAGCGCCTCGTACACCTGCGGGTCGAGTCGCAGCAGTACCTGCTTGCGCGCCTGGCGGCCCGCCGGTTTCTCCTCGCCGCCGGGGGTCACTGGTAGAGGGTGCCCGTGTTGACGACCGGCTGGGCGGCGCGGTCGCCGCACAGGACCACCATCAGGTTCGAGACCATGGCGGCCTTGCGCTCCGGGTCCAGGTCCACGATGTCCTCCTCCGCCAGGCGGGTCAGGGCCAGCTCGACCATGCCCACCGCGCCTTCGACGATCTGCTTGCGGGCCGCCACGACCGCGCCCGCCTGCTGGCGCTGGAGCATCGCGGAGGCGATCTCCGGAGCGTACGCGAGATGCGTGAAGCGGGACTCGATGATGTGCACCCCGGCCGCCTCCACCCGCGCGTGCAGCTCCACGGCCAGCTTCTCGGTGATCTCCTCGGCGTTCCCGCGCAGCGACAGGCCGCCCTCCTCGTGCGCGTCGTACGGGTACTCGATCGCGATGTGCCGCACCGCCGCCTCGGTCTGCGTCTCGACGAACTCCGTGAAGTCCTCGACCTCGAAGGTGGCCCGCGCGGTGTCCTCGACCCGCCACACCACGACCGCCGCCAGCTCGATGGGGTTGCCGTAGGCGTCGTTGACCTTCAGGACGGCCGTCTCGTGGTTGCGCACCCGGGTGGAGATCTTCTCGCGCGAGGTCAGCGGATTGACCCAGCGCAGCCCGTCCGCGCGGATCGTCCCCCGGTAGCGGCCGAAGAGCTGGACGACCCGGGCCTCGCCGGGGGCCACCGTGTTCAGCCCGCTCATCGCGATCAGGGAGGTGAGTACCAGGATCACGCCGGCCGCGATCAGCGCCGCCTTCAGGGCGACGGCGCTCGACAGCGCCCCGCCCGCGATCAGCCCCGCCCCGCCCAGCAGGCCCGCCAGCCCGAGCAGCAGCGCGGCGCCGCCGGCCACGCTGTTTGCGGGGAACTCCCGTACGCCGTCAGGTGTCGAGATGTCCTTCGTCATGCTATGCCCCGTTTCGTTCGCCGCGGTCGGTCGAACCGCTTATCAAAGTGATATCACTTTTTTGCGCTACAGCAACCCTTCGGCTTAGGTGGGCGTCGGTTCCAGTGATGTGGGTGCTGATTCTCACGTCCGAATTGACCGGTATTGGCCATGGTTGGCCAGCCTTTGTCACAGCCTGCGGTGTTAGCTTTCTGAGCTGACGTCGGGGGGTAATCGAGCGGAGCGGGAGCGATGGGCCGAGCAGAAGTGCGTAAGGCGCAGCAGCAGCGCGGTGCGCGGCGTGCGCCGAGCGGACGCGCGAAGGGCACCAAGGGCACGGCAAGTGGCGGCAAACGCACGGGCATACGCCGCTTCTTCACCTGGAAGAAGGTCCTCGGCACCCTTCTCGGGCTGGTCCTGCTCGGCATGGCCGCGCTGATGGCCCTGTACTTCTACGTCGAAGAACCGGACCCCAACAAGCAGGCGCTCCAGCAGAGCAACGTCTACAAGTACGCAGACGGCACGATCATGGCCAGCAAGGGCAAGGTCAACCGCGAGATCCTGCCGATCAGCAAGATCCCGCTGGACGTCCAGGAGGCGTTCATCGCGATCGAGAACAAGTCCTTCCGCAAGGACCGAGGCGTCGACTTCAAGGGCCTGGCCCGCGGCCTGTGGAACACGGCCAGCGGCCGCGGCAAGGCCGGCGGTTCAACGATCACCCAGCAGTACGTCAAGAACTACTACCTGACCCAGGACCAGACGGCGAGCCGCAAGCTCAAGGAGCTGGTGATCTCCCTCAAGGTCGACCAGCGGATGAAGAAGCCCGAGATCCTCGCGGGCTACCTCAACACCAGCTACTTCGGCCGCGGTGCGTACGGGATCCAGGCCGCGGCCCAGGCCTACTACGGGGTCGACGCGGAGAAGCTGACGCTGGAGCAGGGCGCGTACCTCGCGACCCTCGTCCAGGCGCCCAGCCAGTACGACTGGTCGACCGCCAGCGAGGAGACCAAGAAGCGGATCAAGATCCGCTACGACGCGACCCTCGTCAACATGGTCGACATGGGCAAGCTGGACGAGGCCAAGCGCAAGGAGATGAAGCTCGCGGAGCCGATGCCGCCCCAGCCGCCGATGGGCATGGACGGCCAGAAGGGCTACCTGGTCCAGGCCGCCGAGGCCGAGCTCGTGAGCCAGGGCGTCGAGAAGAAGCTGATCGACGCCGGCGGCTGGACCTTCACGCTCAACATCGACCCGAAGAAGCAGGAAGCCCTGGAGAAGGCCGTCCAGGAGGAGCTGGAGTCCAAGCTCGAACGCGAGAACACCAAGGGCCGCCCGCAGGACCAGAGCGTGCAGGCCGGCGCCACCTCCGTGGACCCGAAGACCGGTCACATCGTCGCCATGTACGGCGGTACCAGCCTGAAGGACCACTGGTCGAGCAACGCCCTGCGCAAGGACTACCAGCCGGGCTCGACCTTCAAGCCGGTCGTGCTCGCCTCCGCACTGGAAACCGGGGCGACCACCCAGGACGGCAAGCCGATCACCCCGAACGCGCTCTACGACGGCACCAGCAAGAGGCCCGTCGTCGGCAGCAAGATCCCGTTCGCCCCGCAGAACCAGGAAGACCGCAACTTCGGCGACCCGATGATGACGGTCCAGGAGGCCACCAACTACTCGGTGAACTCCGTCTACGCGCAGATGATCGTGGACGTGAAGCCCGCGGTCGTGAAGAAGACGGCCCTGGCCCTCGGCATGAAGGACCGTGACGGCTGGCCCGAGGACAAGCCGGCCATGGCGCTCGGCACCATGAGCGCCAACACCGTGGAGATGGCGGGCGTGTACGCCACCCTCGACAACCACGGCAAGAAGGTCACGCCGACCATCATCAAGAAGGCCGAGCACAAGGACCGCGAGGTCGAGCCGGCGCAGCCCATCGGGGCGCAGGCCATCAGCCGCCGCACCGCCGACACCGTCACCAAGGTGCTCACGGGCGTCGTCAACGACGACGGCGGCTCCGGCAACAAGGTCCGCAGCAGCGCCTACGAGGCCGCGGGCAAGACCGGTACCACCGAGAACAACTACTCCGGCTGGTTCACCGGCTACACCCCGGAGCTGGTCACCGTCGTCGCGATCTTCGGTGAGGAGCCCGGCACCGCCAAGCAGGTCACCCTGACCGGTGCGGCCGGACTCGGCCGTCTCGGCGGTTCCAGCTTCCCCGCCTCGATCTGGAAGGCGTACACCCTCGCCGTCCTCAAGGGCGAGGACACGGGCAAGTTCCAGCTGACCGAGGCGGACATGGGCGCTGTCCAGGCGCCGTCCCGCACCGCCTCGCCGACGCCCACGACGAGCCAGTCCTCCAGCGCACCGGCCACCAGCAGCGCCCCGCCGCAGTCGCCGACGCCGACCCCGACCCCGACGCCGACCCGGACCGGTGCGTCGCCGACCGCGACGCCCACCCCGACGCCCACGTCGACCAAGACCGGCGGTCCCAAGCCGCCGGACCCGCCGCTGGTGCCCGAGAACTAGACACCGGGCCCGTGACGACACACCGCCGCCCCGCAGCCTTCACGGCTGCGGGGCGGCGGTCTTCTCAGCGGCGGTCTTCTCGGGCTCTCCTCAGCGGGGCTCTGGCGTCCCGGGCAGTGCGAGCTCGAACCAGACGACCTTTCCGCTGCTGAGCCGGGTGGCACCCCAGCGGCGGGCCATCCGGTTGACCAGGAACAGGCCGCGGCCGCCCTCGTCGGTGTCCCGCGCCCGGCGCTGGCGCGGCAGTTGCGGGGAGTCGTCGCCGACCTCGCAGCGCAGTACGTCCGTCCGCAGCAGGCGCAGCGTCACCGGCCGCTCCGCGTACCGGACGGCATTGGTGACCACCTCGCTCACCAGCAGCTCCAGGGAGTCCTCCAGCTCCTCCAGGCCCCAACGCGCCAGCGCGCGGCGGGCGAACCGGCGGGCCCTGCCCGGAGCGGTCTCCTCCGGGTCCAGGAACCAGTACGCGACGTCGCTGGGCGCGATCCCGTCGAAGCGGGCCGCGAGCAGCGCGATGTCGTCGTCCCGGTCGCCCGGGCCGAGCATGTCCAGGACGTCGTCGCAGAGCGCCTCCAGCGGCGGCGGGTGGTCCAGGCCCGTCAGCTGGGCGGTGGTGGCCAGGCGCTCGCGGAGCTGCTCGATGCCGGTCCACACGTCCCGCAGGCGCGATTCCACCAGGCCGTCGGTGTAGAGCAGCAGGGTGGCCCCGGCGGGCGCGTCCAGCTCCACGGCCTCGAAGTCCACGCCGCCGACGCCGATGGGGGCGCCGGGGGGTACGCGCAGCACCTCGGCGCGGCCGCCCAGGTGCAGCAGGACCGGCGGCGGGTGGCCGGCGTTGGCGATGGTGATCCGGTGCGCGACGGGGTCGTAGACGGCGTACAGGCAGGTGGCCATGCGGTCGGAGCCGAGGCGCTGCGCCTGCTCGTCCAGGTGGTGCAGGACCTCGGCGGGCGGCAGGTCCAGCTGGGCGAGGGTCTGCGCGGTGGTGCGCAGCTGCCCCATGATCGCGGCGGAGGTCATGGAGTGGCCCATGACGTCGCCGACGACGAGGGCGACCCGGCTGCCGGGCAGGGGTATCGCGTCGTACCAGTCGCCGCCGACCCGGGCCGTCTCGGCGGCGGGCAGGTAGCGGGAGGCCAGGCGCACCCCGGTGGGCTGCGGAAGGCTGTCCGGCAGCATGGTGCGCTGGAGCTCGTCGGCGATGTACGCCTCGCGGCCGTACAGGACCGCCTTGTCGATGCCCAGCGCGGTGTGGGTCGCCAGCTGAGCGGCGACCAGGAGGTCGTTCTGCTCGAAGGCGGGGCGCTCCGGGGTACGCAGGAACACGGCGGCGCCGATCACCCGGCGGCGGCCGCGCAGGGGCGCGAGGACGGCCCGGTTGCCGCGCGGCAGCGGATGCTCCGAACCCAGCAGCTCCGCCAGCGCCTCCTTCGCGCCGGCCGCGGACCCGAAGACGGGCCGTACGCCGCGCAGCACCTCGGCGAGCGCGCCGCCGGGCAGGATCTCGCACAGCTCGGCCGCGGGGAGGTCACCCTGCGGGCCGACCAGCGGCAGTTGGCTGAAGTCGAGCTCGCCGGTGGTCCGCGCGGCCCCGGCGAGGTCGGTTCCCGCGCCGATGGTGCCGTTGCCGTCGGTGAAGTCGTCGATCGGCCGGAGCCGGTCGGTGCGCCGGAGCCTTAAGACGACCGGCCCGAGGGGGCGTTCGTCCCCGACCGGGAGCGGGTCGCGCAGGTAGACGAGGATGGCGTCCGAGAAGGTCGGCACCGTGGCCCGGCACAGGCCGAGCACGATCTCGTCGAGGTCGATGCCGCGGGCGATCCGCCGGGTGGCGGCGCCGACGAAACGCAGCCGGTCCCCTTCGCGCCGGGCCGGCTCGCCTGCGGCGGGGTACGCGGCCGCGGTCCCCGGCGGGTCCTGCGCGACGGGGCGCCCTTCCGGCCCGGCGCCTTCGACGGGACGCCCGGCTTCCGGCCCGGCGCCTTCGACGGGGCGCCCTTCCGGCCCGGCGGCGTCCTGCGCGGTGCGCGCGGGGTCGTCCGCCACGGGGCGGGGGGCTGCCTGCCCGGGGAAGTCCTGTGCGGTGCGGGCCGGCTCGGCGTCCCCGCCCTGCGGGCCGTCCACCGGCCGGGCGGCGCCCCGGGCCCCGCCCGGACCCGACGCGTTGAGGGCGGCCTCGGTGTCCCGCGGTCGGGCGCTGCCCGGGCCCTCGCCGGGGCCTGCGGCGGCCTTGCGGGGCCGGGGGAGGCCGCTGCCGGGTCCCGGGCCCACCGCGGAGCGGGCCGCGCGCGTGTCGGAGGCCGCGGCGGCCGCGCCGCCCTGCTCGGCCGCGGCACCGGGGCCCGGCGCATGCGTGCGTACGGCCTCGGCAGCGGCGATGGGCGCCTTGCCGTGGCCGGCCTCGTCCGTCCCTGCGCCGGAGGCGACGGGCTTCGGGCCCTCCTGGGAGGTGGGGTACTCCGTCACGCGTGGAATTCCGTCCGTTTGCGCTCGATGTGCGCTGCACTCAACTCGGTCAGTCGCGGTATACCCGCTCAGCGGCCCGGGCACCATCGCCCCGAGGATCCTCCCCCAAACTCCCTGCGGCGGACCGCCGCCCCTCGCTGCCTCTCGTCCTGTGTCGAGCCGTCAAGTCCCGCGTGCGGCATGACGCTTGCCGGTGCGCGGCCCGACCGCGCCGTCCCGCGCGCGACCTCGCGGGGGACGATCCTACGGTCGAACCCCCGGGGCGCATCAAGGGTCTCATGAGGTCATATACGCCGGGGTGCGGTCCCAGTCCCCGGGCAGGACCGGAACGGGCCAGGCCGGATCCGGCCGCCAGTCCTGCCAGCCGTCGGAGAACGGCGCCCCCCACGCCTCGATCACCTCGACCGCCGCCCGCCCGGCGGCCCGTACGTCCCGCGCCTGCCGGCGGTCCATCAGGCCGGAGCGCTGCGCCTGCGCGAACTCGTCCTCGTCCAGCCACTTCCAGGTGCGGTCCGGGTAGACCGCGATGTCGAGGAAGTGGTCCACGGAGTCGACCCCGCCGGCCCAGCGGGAGCGCGGGTCCTCCAGGTTCACGTACCAGTTCTTGAACCGCCAGCCGTTGCCCCAGAACAGCCAGACCGACCAGGGGTCCCCGGGCCGTGCCAGCTTCAGCACGCCCCCGCCGAACCAGCGCGAGCGCACGGTGGTGCGCGGCGCGGTGTAGCGGGTGGCGAGCGGCTCCTGGTGGACGGGGGCGCCGTCGGTGAGGGCCGGTCTGACGCATTCGGTGCCGGGCGCCATCCAGACGGCCAGGAGCTCGTCGGTGTCCTGCACGACGGTCACCGGGCGGCAGATGTGCACCGGGCCCTTCAGCCCGGGGGCGTGGTCGCGGTAGCGCCAGAGGATCTGCTCCCCGGGCGCCCAGCGCCTGCCCTGCGCGGGGTCCGACGGCGCGCTGCGCGCCGCGTCGCTCCCAGGCTTGAAAGTACCTGTCATGCGGAGATCTTAGGGCGGGGCCCCGCGGGCCCGCTGCGGGGCGGGTCACCGTGGAGGTCGCCCCGGCCGGGCCGGGGGGAGGGTCCGGGGACGAGAATCGGCCGAATCCGGCCCCCGCCCGGCGGGTGGGTCAGGGGCGCGTCATGCGCAGGACGTCCAGGGCCTCGTCGAGCTGCTCCAGCGTGAGGGCGCCGCGTTCCACGTAGCCGGACTCCAGCACGACCTCCCTGATCGTCTTGCGTTCGGCGAGGGACCTCTTGGCGACCTTGGCGGCCTCCTCGTAACCGATGTAGCGGTTGAGCGGGGTCACCACGGACGGCGAGGACTCGGCGTACTCCCTGGCCCGGGCCTCGTTGGCGGTGATCCCGTCGACCGTGCGGTCCGCGAGCAGGCGGCTCGCGCTGCCGAGCAGCCGGATCGACTCCAGGAGGTTCCTGGCCATCACGGGGAGCATCACGTTGAGTTCGAAGTTGCCGGCCGCGCCCGCCACGGCCACGGTGGCGTCGTTGCCCATCACCTGTGCGGCGACCATCAGGACGGCCTCCGGGATCACCGGATTGACCTTCCCGGGCATGATCGACGAGCCGGGCTGGAGGTCCGGCAGGTTGATTTCGGCCAATCCGGTGCGCGGCCCGGACGCCATCCAGCGCAGGTCGTTGGAGATCTTGGTGAGTGAGACGGCGACCGTACGGAGCATCCCGGAGGTCTCCACGAGCGCGTCCCGCGCGCCCTGGGCCTCGAAGTGGTCGCGCGCCTCGGTCAGCGGCAGGCCGGTGGCGGCGGCCACCTCGGCGATCACCGCGGCGGAGAACCCGGGCGGGGTGTTGATCCCGGTGCCCACCGCGGTGCCGCCCAGCGGCAGCTCGGCGAGCCGGGGCAGGGACGCCTGCAGCCGCTCGATCCCGTAGCGGATCTGCGCCGCGTACCCGCCGAACTCCTGGCCCAGGGTGACCGGGGTGGCGTCCATCAGGTGCGTCCGCCCGGCCTTGACCACCTCCGCGAACTCGGCGGACTTGCGCTCCAGGGCGATTTCGAGGTGGCGCAGGGCCGGGACGAGCTCCCGGGTGACCGCGGCGGTGGCGGCGATGTGGAGGGAGGACGGGAAGACGTCGTTGGAGCTCTGCGAGGCGTTGACGTGGTCGTTGGGGTGGACCTCGCGGCCCAGGCGCTCGGTGGCCAGGGTGGCGATCACCTCGTTGGCGTTCATGTTGGACGAGGTGCCCGAGCCGGTCTGGAAGACGTCCACGGGGAAGTGGTCGTCCCAGCGGCCGTCCGCGACCTCCTCGGCCGCGGACCGGATGGCGTCGGCCACGTCCTGGTCCACCACGCCCAGCCGCGCGTTGACCACGGCGGCGGCGGCCTTGATCCGGGCGAGGGCCTCGATGTGGGCGCGCTCCAGCCGCTGCCCCGAGACGGGGAAGTTCTCCACGGCGCGCTGGGTCTGGGCGCGCCACTTGGCGTGCGCGGGCACCCGTACCTCGCCCATGGAGTCGTGCTCGATCCGGAACGCTTCGGCCTGCTGATCATCGGTCATTTTCACGGCCTCCTCGAAAACATGAGCAATGGTCTGGTTCAAAGTGTTCCCAACTCCCCTACCGGCCGGTAAATCCGGTGGGTAACACCGATGCCCGGGGCGGCGTTCATGGCACGTGCGCGCACCAGACCCGTGCTCAGATCTACCGTCGCCGCGGCCGCGGCGATCGCGGCCGCCCTCGGGGGCGTCACCGCCGTCACCCCGTCGGCCCAGGCGGCGGCCACTGCCGGGGCCCCGGCGGCCACGACGGGAGCCGTCACCCCTGTCGAACTGACCCAGGACCGCTTCCTCGACGCCCCGGGCGCCGCCTACGGCTCCGGCACCGGCCTGATCGTCTGGAACTGCCACGGCGGCACGAACCAGCGCTTCGCGTAACACCGCCGCCCTGTCGGGCCCGTCCCCGACCCGCCCCCACACCCGGCCGGCGCACCCCGGCCGGGCGCTCACCCGACCGCTCACCGCTCACCTCACAGGTCGAGCAGCAGCTTGCGCACGTCCCGCGGCCGGTTGGTGATGATCGTGTCCACGCCGAGCCGCACGCACAGCTCCACGTCCTCGGGCTCGTCCACGGTCCACACCCGCACGGACAGCCCCTCGGCCTTCAGCCGGGCCACCAGACCCGGGTCCCGGCGCACGAGATCGATGCCCGGGCCCGCGTGGGTCGCGTACGGCGGCCGCGGCGGCCTGACCGCCCGCTCGATCAGATAGACGGCCGGCAGCCCGGGCGCGAGCCGGTGCATCCTCGTCAGCGCGTTCCGCGAGAAGCTCATCACCTCCACCCGGCCGGTGGAGCCGTCGGCGAGCCCGTACTCCCGCAGCATCCGCGCCAGCTCGGCCTCCAGCCGGCCGCCCGCGCGGGTCGGGTGCTTGGTCTCGACGGCGAGCCCCACCGGCCGCGGCGCGGCCAGCGCCTCCCGCAGCAGGTCCTCGAAGAGCAACACCCCCGCCCCGCGGTGCTCCTCGCCCTTCCACCCGCCGAAGTCGAGCGCGGCGAGCTCCTCGTACGTCATCTCGGAGACCGCCCCCCGCCCGTCGGAGGTCCGCTCCACGCGCCGGTCGTGCACGCAGACCAGCTTCCGGTCGGCGGTGAGCCGCACATCGCATTCGAGCGCGTCGGCCCCGTCGGCGATGGCCTGCCGGTACGCGGCCATCGTGTGCTCGGGATGCTCGTGGGAGGCCCCCCGGTGGGCGATCACCCGCGTGTCGCGGGCGGTACGGGGGGAGGAGGTCGTCGCTGCCATGGGGAAATCCTTGCAAACCGGCGTGCACGGACAGGTGCGGGGTCGTGTCCCCGACGTTAACCGGATGCGGGCCCCCTCCCGCGCAGGGCAGGGTGACGCCATGCCGGAACCAGGATGGACCCTCTGTGCACCGTGTCCACACTGCGTCTTCCACGCCTGGCAGCGGATCGACGGCGGGAGGTTGTGCTGGGAAGCGGAGTGGGAGTGCGACCAGTGCGAGTTCGGGGGGCCACGCGACGCGTGCACCATCGACGGGGGGTGGGGGCCGGCGCCCGATGGCGTCCGGGCGGCCGTCGTCGCCGCCGAGGGCACGGTGCTGCTCCGCGTGGAGGGCTCCGGGGGCGCGGCCCTGAAGGTCCTCCGCGACGCGCTCGGCATGACGATCCCGCAGGTCCTGGCCGCCGTGCGCGACGGGTACCGGGCCACCCCCGTTGAGGCCCGGTACCTGACGCAGCGGCTGCGCGCCGCCGGGTTCGGCGTCCGCACGCAGTAGGGCCTACTGCTGCGCCGCCGGGCGGGGGGCCAAGGGAGCCGGGGTGACCTTGAAGCCGCCCCGGGTGACCTCGGTGAAGGGCGCCGGGGCCATGCAGGTGCCCACCGTCGGCTCGGCCACCGAGCCGTCGGGCTTCACGTCGACGTTGGCGATGGCCCACGAGAAGCCGACGCGGTCGGGGCCGCCGCGTTCGCCGTCCTGGACGCTGATGCCGATCCGCTTGCCCTCCCAGCCGACGTTCGAGCTCGTGACCACCGCGGTGACCGAGGCCGTCTTGCCGCCGGTGACCATGCAGTCGACCTCCGCCTCGGCCACACCGGTGAAGTCCCGCGCCGGCATGTGGTGGTAGACGGTCACCCGGCCGCGGGCGTCGGTCGGCAGCCCCTGCTCCAGGCCTGTGGACGGATGGGGCCTGCTCCACGGGGCCGATTCGGCGTCGACCGTGAAGCGGATGTCGTCCTCCTTCGGGGCGTAGGGGAAGAGCACCGTCCCGCCCCCGTGCACGGAGGCGGGCTTCGCCGCCACCGCCGCCGCGGACGTGGCGGTGCCGGGTGCGGCCGGTGCGGGGGCCGCCGCGATCAGGCTGGCGACCAGGGCGGCTGCCGATCCGGTGAGGACGAGGGCGCGCGTGCGGTTCTTCATCGTGAATTCCCGTTCCGGGTAGGCCGTTCGGATACGGGAACAGCCTCGCCGGGACCCCGCGCGCCTGCCATCTGCCGAGAGGCGGACATGCGCGAGGGCCCCTCCCCCGAACGGGGGAGAGGCCCTCAGCCGTGCGCTACAGACCCGGTCCGCGGACCGGGATGTGCGTGAACGTCGGCTCCGGGGCCGGGTTCTGGAAGAAGTCGTTGCCCTTGTCGTCCACGACGATGAAGGCCGGGAAGTCCTCGACCTCGATCTTCCAGACCGCCTCCATGCCGAGCTCCTCGTACTCCAGGACCTCGACCTTCTTGATGCAGTCCTGGGCCAGGCGCGCCGCGGGCCCGCCGATCGAGCCCAGGTAGAAGCCGCCGTGCGTACCGCACGCGTCCGTCACCTGCTGGGAGCGGTTGCCCTTGGCCAGCATGACCTTGGAGCCGCCCGCCGCCTGGAACTGCTCGACGTAGGAGTCCATGCGGCCCGCCGTGGTGGGGCCGAAGGAACCGGAGGCGTAGCCCTCGGGGGTCTTCGCGGGGCCGGCGTAGTAGACCGGGTGGTCCTTGAGGTACTGGGGCATCGGCGCGCCCGAGTCCAGCAGCTCCTTGATCTTGGCGTGCGCGATGTCGCGCGCCACGACCAGCGGGCCGGTCAGCGAGAGGCGGGTCTTGACCGGGTGCTTGGTCAGGGTCGCCAGGATCTCGTCCATCGGCTGGTTCAGGTCGATGGAGACGACGTCGGCCGACTCGTCCAGGTGCGAGTCCGTGGTGTCCGGCAGGAAGCGCGCCGGGTCCGTCTCCAGCTGCTCCAGGAAGACGCCCTCGGCGGTGATCTTCGCGGTGGCCTGGCGGTCGGCCGAGCAGGACACGGCGATCGCGACGGGCAGCGAGGCGCCGTGGCGCGGCAGGCGCACGACGCGGACGTCGTGGCAGAAGTACTTGCCGCCGAACTGCGCGCCGATGCCGATCTTCTGGGTGAGCTCGAAGACCTTCTCCTCAAGGCCCAGGTCGCGGAAGCCGTGGCCGGTGGCGGAGCCCTCGGTGGGCAGCTCGTCCAGGTAGTGCGCCGAGGCGTACTTCGCGGTCTTCAGCGCGTGCTCGGCGGAGGTGCCGCCGACCACGATCGCCAGGTGGTAGGGCGGGCAGGCCGCCGTACCGAGCGAACGGATCTTCTCCTCCAGGAACTTCATCATGGAGGCCTCGTTGAGGACCGCCTTGGTCTCCTGGTAGAGGAAGGACTTGTTGGCCGAGCCGCCGCCCTTGGCCATGAAGAGGAACTTGTACGCGCCGCCGTCGGTCGCGTACAGCTCGATCTGCGCGGGCAGGTTCGAGCCGGTGTTCTTCTCCTCCCACATGGTGAGGGGGGCCATCTGCGAGTAGCGCAGGTTCAGCCGCGTGTACGCGTCGTAGATGCCGCGCGAGAGGGCCGCCTCGTCGCCGCCCTCCGTGAGGACGTTCTGGCCGCGCTTGCCCATCACGATGGCCGTGCCCGTGTCCTGACACATCGGCAGGACGCCGGCCGCCGCGATGTTCGCGTTCTTCAGCAGGTCCAGGGCCACGAACTTGTCGTTCGAGGAGGCCTCGGGGTCGTCGATGATGCGGCGCAGCTGCGCGAGGTGCGCGGGGCGCAGGAAGTGCTGGATGTCGTGGATCGCCTCTTCGGCGAGCTTGCGCAGCGCCTCGGGCTCGACCTTGAGGAACGTACGGCCGTCCGCCTCGAAGGTGGACACGCCCTCGGCGGTCACCAGCCGGTAGGGGGTGGTGTCCTCGCCCAGGGGCAGCAGGTCGGTGTACGCAAACTCTGGCATGACGGCAGTCATTCCTCACTCGGCAGACAGCACTGGCGACCATTTGGCAGCGCGGTTAACCAGCGTAGGACCTCTTCCGGGCGCTTCGTCTGTGAGGTAAGGCTCATTGGGCGGGCGCGGGACTCCACTGAGGAGTATCGCGATCTATCGTGTCTGGCTATGCTGGGTGGCGTGGACCTGGAAAAGCACCCCGCCGCCCCCGCCGCACCGGCCGATCTGCGTGCCTCCGACGCCGACCGGGACCGGATCGCGCAGATCCTCTCCGACGCCCTCGCCGAAGGCCGCCTGACGGCCGAGGAACACTCCGACCGCCTGGACTCGCTGTACGCCTTCAAGACGGTCGGTGAGCTGGAGGTCCTCGTACGGGACCTCCCCGCGCCCGGCGGCGTCCATGCCCCGGCCGCGCATCCGGCGCACGCCGCCCCGGCCGACGGCCCCGGCGGCTACACCGAGACGATCGTCGCCGTGTGCAGCAGCTCCGCCCGCAAGGGCCGCTGGCGGCCGGGCGCGCACACCCGCGCGATCTCGGTCATGGGCGACATCACCATCGACCTCACCGAGGCGGTCTTCCAGCAGCAGGTCACCGAGATCAACGTGACCAGCGTCCTCGGCAACGTCGAGGTCCTGGTTCCGGAGAACGTGACCCTGCGCGGCTACGGCAGCGGGGTCCTCGGCAACTTCGAGGTGCGCGGCGAGGGCCGCGGGGAGACCGACCCGCAGGCGCCGGTGGTGATCGTCCGGGGCTTCGCCCTGCTGGGCAACATCGAGGCGCGGCCCCGGCTCGGCGCCCGCCTGGTCGACCTGGCCCGCAAGCTGCGCAAGCCCGACGAAGGCTGACGGCAGCTGACGACGGCTGGCGTGCCGGGGCCCTCGGGGGCGGGGTCTCGCCCAGGGGCTCGTTTCGGCCGAACCCGGCCCGACCCGTGCCACGCGGTGCATAGGGGCGCGTACAGCGGGTAGGGACAGGTGCGTCGTCTCTCGCTCACGTATCCGTCGTCAGGAGTAGACCGTGCCGCAGCCGCCGCATCAGTCCCTGCAGGTCGCCGTCGTGAAGAGCCTTCAGGGTCCTGGGGTGCTCCCGGCGGCAGTCCCGAAGCCACGGGTGCCGGCGCGGGCGGACGACGGCCCATGGCACGCGGAGGCCGTGTGCCGCCGCGACGAGGCGGGTCTCTTCTTCGCACCCTCCAAGGAACCGACCGCGGCCCGGCTCTCCCGCGAGGAAGCCGCCAAGCGCGTCTGCGCCCGCTGCCCGGTGATGGTCGCCTGCCGGGAGCACGCGCTGCTCCAGCCGGAGCCTTACGGGGTCTGGGGCGGGCTCACCGCGGCCGAGCGCCGGGTGGTGCTGACGCGGATGCGGCGCAGGTCGGCCGAGCTGCGCCAGGCCCCGGACGCCGGACCCATCGCCGCCGCGGGCTGAAGTCCAGCGCCGCCGGCGTTTGAGGCGCGGGTCGGGGCGGAGCCCCGGGAAACGCCGCGGCAGGCCGCCCGGTGCACCTGGCACCCCCCGGCCGTCGCTGCCGCCGGCCGCAGGCCGGGGCCGCGGGCGCGAGGCCCCGTAGACCTGCTGCGGTACGCGTACATGCGGAAGGGGCGGTCACCGCCGCATACGGTGACCGCCCCTCTCGTGCCGCCGAGCGCCGACTAGAGCGCGCGGTCGAAGTCGATCGCGCTGTACGCGCGCAGCTTCGACAGGCGGTGCGTGGAGTCGATCTGCCGGATCGTGCCGGACTTCGAGCGCATGACCAGCGAGGACGTCGTCGCGGTCTCCGAGCGGTAGTGGACGCCGCGCAGCAGCTCGCCGTCCGTGATGCCGGTGGCGACGAAGAAGACGTTCTCCCCGGACACCAGGTCGTTCGTGTGCAGGACGCGGTCCAGGTCGTGGCCCGCGTCGATGGCCTTCTGGCGCTCGGCCTCGTCCTTGGGCCACAGCTTGCCCTGGATCGTGCCGCCGAGGCACTTTATGGCGCAGGCCGAGATGATGCCCTCGGGGGTGCCGCCGATGCCGAGCAGCAGGTCCACGCCGGTGCCCTCGCGGACGGCCATGACGGAGCCCGCGACGTCGCCGTCGGAGATGAACTTGATCCGGGCGCCGGTCTCGCGGATCTCCTTGACGATGCCCTCGTGGCGGGGGCGGTCCAGGATGACCACGGTGACGTCCTCGACGGCCATGTTCTTGGCCTTGGCGACCCGGCGGATGTTCACCGAGACGGGCGCGTTGATGTCGACGAAGTCGGCGGCCTCGGGGCCCGTGACCAGCTTCTCCATGTAGAAGACGGCGGACGGGTCGAACATGGTGCCGCGGTCGGCGGCGGCCAGGACGGCGATGGCGTTCGGCATGCCCTTGGCGTTCAGGGTGGTGCCGTCGATCGGGTCCACGGCGATGTCGACCTCGGCGCCGGTACCGTCGCCGACCCTCTCACCGTTGAACAGCATGGGGGCCTCGTCCTTCTCCCCCTCGCCGATGACGACGACGCCGTTCATCGAGACGGTGGAGATCAGGGTGCGCATCGCGTTGACCGCGGCGCCGTCCGCGCCGAGCTTGTCGCCGCGGCCGACCCACCGGCCCGCGGCCATGGCGGCGGCCTCGGTGACCCGGACGAGTTCCAGGGCGAGGTTGCGGTCGGGGGCCTCCGGAGAGACCACGAGCTGGGGCGGCAGGTTGTGCTCGGTCATCGGAGCGCACCTTTCTGTACGGCGACGGCCGGGAAGTGAGGGTGCTGGAACTCTATCGGTAGGTCGACATATTGAGCAGGGCGGGTCACGTATGAGCGGAATATCGGTCAGTCCATTGGCCTGAGCGGACATCTTGCGGCCCCCGGCGCTCCGCGCGTGTCCGACGCGCCGCCCGGCGGGGGTGACCCCGGCGGAGATCGCCCGCGGCGATGCGGGACGATGGTGCCGTGGCAGGTATGAAAGGCAAGCAGACGATCTGGGACATGGTCCGGTCGCTGGGTGTGGTGGGCCTCGTGGTCGCGGGGATGGGGATCTACCTCTTCATCCCGCACGACGACAAGGCCGATCCGACGCGCCCGGTCGACTACCGGGTGGAGACGCTCACGGCCCGGCGCGCGGCCCCGTACCCGGTGGCGGCCCCCGTGGGGCTCCCGGAGCAGTGGCGGGCGACCTCGGTGACGTACGAGCGCAGGAACGCCAACGCCTGGCACCTGGGCTTCCTCGACCCCGACCAGCAGTACGTGGCGGTCGAGCAGTCCACGGACACCTCGCCCGCCTACCTGACCCGCGTCACCCAGAAGGCTGCGGCCACCGGTCAGACGCAGCAGGTCGGCGACACGGCCTGGGAGCGCTGGGACGGCGAGAAGTACGACGCCCTCGTGCGGCGCGAGCAGGGGCACGTGACGGTGGTGACCGGCACGGCCTCCTTCGAGCAGCTCGGGGCGATGGTGGCGGCGCTGGAGTTCAAGCAGGGCGCGTAGCGCGAGCGGGACGCGTAGCGCGAGCGGGGCTGTGGCCCCGTACGCCCGTACCGCGTGCGAAAGGGCCGTGCCCCCGGAAACCCGGGGGCACGGCCCTTTCGCGTGCGGCTGCGACGGCAGCGGCGTCTGCGGTCAGACGGTGGTGACGACCTCGTCGAACGCCAGGCGCGGGGAGCGCGGGAACGCGGCGTCCTCGCCCGGCTTGCCGATGTTGATCACCATCAGCGGGGTGTGGTCGTCGTCCAGGAACTCCTTCTGGAGGCCGTGGAAGTCCACGCCGGTCATCGGGCCCGCGGCCAGGCCGGCGGCGCGGACGCCGACGATGAAGTACGCGGCCTGGAGCGTGGCGTTGACCAGCGCGGACTGCTCGCGCACCGGGCGCTCGGCGAAGAACATGTCCTTGGCCTGCGGGAAGTGCGGCAGCAGCTTGGGGATCTCCTCGTGGAACTCGTTGTCCGCGGAGAGGATCGCGACCAGCGGGGCGGCGGCGGTCTTGGCCTGGTTGCCCTCGTACATGTGCTGCACGAGGCGCTCGCGGGCCTCGGGGGAGCGGACCAGGGTGATGCGCAGCGGGGTCTGGTTGAAAGCGGTGGGGCCGAACTTCACCAGGTCGTAGATCGCCTGCACCTGCTCCTCGGTCACCGGCTCGTCGGAGAACGAGTTGGCGGTGCGGGCCTCGCGGAAGAGGAGGTCCTGCGCGGCGGAGTCAAGAACGAGAGACATCGGAAAGCCTTCTTCCATACGGAGGTGAAGCGTCGAGCGATGTCTCCGACTCTACGGCTGAAGTAGATGAAATTTCAACTAAACCGCTGGGGCGGTGACCGGGATCACTCCTCCGCGGCGGGCTCCCGCGCCGCCAGCGCCGAGTCCAGCCGGGCGCGCGCGCCCTCCAGCCAGTGCCGGCAGACCTTCGCCAGCTCCTCGCCGCGCTCCCAGAGCGCGAGGGAGTCCTCCAGCGAGGTCCCCCCGGCCTCCAGCTTGCGGACGACCTCGATGAGCTCGTCGCGGGCCTGCTCGTACCCCAGCGCCGTTTCGGCCTCTGCCATTCCCTCTTCCCTCCTGTGCGTCGTACGACCCGGTGGTCGAGACGATCTGTTGGTGGCGACGATCTGTTGGTGACAACGATCTGTCGGTCGCGGCGGCGGCCCGATGGCTGCGGCCGTGTGCCCCTACTGCGAAGCCGCGGGCGCCTCGGCCGGCTCCTCGGCCGCCGGTCCCTCGTCCTCGGCGCCCACCCGCACGCAGAACGTGCCCTCCGCCACCCGGGCCCGCAGCGCCTCGTGCGGCGCGACCTCCCCCGGTGAGCGCACCACGTGCCCGTCGGCCCGCTGGAGGACGGCGTAGCCCCGCTCCAGGGTCGCGGCGGGGGACAGCGCCACCACCCGGGCCAGGGTGTGGGAGAGCTCCGAGTCCGCCCGGTCCAGCAGGTGGCCCAGCGTGCGGCGGCTGCGCGCCAGCAGCGCGTCGAGCTCGTCCTCGCGGATGTCCACCATCCGCTGCGGATGCACGAAGACCGGCCGGGCCAGCGCGTGCGCGAGCCCCCGCTCCTCCCGGTCGAGCAGCCCGCTCACCGCGCGCAGCCCCCGCGCCTGCAACTGGCGTACGCGCTCCAGCTCCTCGCCCACGTCCGGCACGACCTTCTTGGCGGCGTCCGTGGGCGTGGAGGCCCGTACGTCCGCGACCAGGTCCAGCAGGGGGGAGTCGGGCTCGTGGCCGATGGCCGAGACCACCGGGGTGCGGGCGGCGGCGACCGTCCGTACGACCTCCTCGTCGGAGAAGGGCAGCAGGTCCTCCACGCTGCCGCCGCCGCGCGCCACGATGATCACGTCCACCTCGGGCAGGGCGTCGAGCTCCTTGACCGCCTCGATCACCTGGGGCACCGCGTGCACCCCCTGGACGGCGACGTTGCGCACCTCGAAGCGGACCGCCGGCCAGCGGCGGCGGGCGTTCTCCAGGACGTCGCGCTCGGCCGCCGAGGCCCGCCCGACCACCAGCCCGACCAGCTGCGGCAGGAAGGGCAGCGGCTTCTTGCGGTCCAGCGCGAAGAGGCCCTCCGAGGCGAGGGACCGCTTGAGCCGCTCCAGCCGGGCGAGCAGCTCACCGATGCCGACCGGCCGTATCTCCGTGGCCCGCAGGGAGAGCTGACCGCGCGGGGCGTACCACTCGGGCTTGGCCAGTACGACCACCCGCGCGCCCTCCGAGACGGCGTCCGCGACCTCGTCGTAGACCTGGCGGAAGCAGGTCACGCTGACCGAGATGTCGTGCGACGGGTCGCGCAGCGTCAGGAAGACCACCCCCGCCCCCGGCCGCCGCGAGAGCTGCGTGATCTGCCCCTCCACCCACACCTGACCGAGCCGCTCGATCCAGCCCCCGATGAGCCGGGACACCTGGCCTACCGGCAGCGGCGCCTCGGCCGACGTATTCAGACCCATGTGCGCAGGTTATCCGTCGGCGCTGACAGCGTCTCAGGCTCCCGCGCGGTGTCGCGGTCCGCGGCCCCGCGCCCGCTCGCGGCGACGCCGGCCGTCCCCGCCGGTCCGCGGCCCCGCCCGCTCACGGCGAAGCCGGCCGTCCCCGCTGGACGAACAGCACCCCCAGCCCCACCACCAGCCACACCGCCCCCACGAGCTGCGCCGTCCTGGCGGCCCCGGCGATCACCGCGACCGTCACCACGGCGCCCAGCACCGGGACCAGCAGGTGCTTCCACCAGTTCGGCGTGCCCTCCCGGCGCCGGACCACGAACCAGCCCACGACCGAGGCGTGCAGCAGCGTGAACGCCACCAGTGCCCCCACGTCCACCACGGACACCAGCTGGTCGAGTCCGTCGTCGCGCCGGGCCGCCCACACGGCCGCGGTCAGCGTGACGGCGGCCGACACCAGCAGCGCGGGCCGCGGGGCGCCGCCCGAGGTCCGCGCGAGCAGCCGGGGCAGGCGCCGCTCCCGGGCCATCGCGAACACCAGCCGCGCGGCCGCCGCCTGCCCGGCCAGTGCCGCGAAGGCCGCCCCGACGGCCTTGCTGACCGCCACCAGGTCGTGCAGCCAGGAGCCCACGGAGGACTCCACCGCGGTGTAGAAGGCCGGGCCCTGGCGCACCGGATCGGCGGCCAGCTCCGCCGAGGAGACCGGGCTGAGCAGCGCCACCAGGTAGGTCTGGACGACGAACAGCACCCCGGCCAGCGCCAGACAGGACAACACCGCCCGCGCCACGCGCCGCGAGCCCCCCGTCACCTCCTCGGCGAAGGAGGCGACGGCATCGAAACCGAGGTACGACAGCACCGCCACGGACACCGCACCGAGGACGGCGCCCGCGGAGAAGCCGAGCGAGCCGTCGCCGGTCAGCGGGGAGAGCCAGCCGCGCCGCGCCCCGTCCTGGACCAAGGCGCCCACCGCGGCGACGACGAAGACGAGCAGGACCAGGACCTCCACGGCCAGCACGGCGAAGCCCACGCGCGCGGCCGCCCGTACGCCCCACAGGTTGAGCAGGGTGGTGACCACGACGGCCAGCGCCGTCCACACCCAGCGGGAGACCTCCGGCACCAGCGCGTTCATCGCGATCCCCGAGAAGAGGTACGCGACGGCCGGGATCAGCAGGTAGTCGAGCATCGCCATCCACCCGGCGATCAGGCCCGGCCCCTCGCCGAGGCCCTTGCGGGCGTACGTGAACACCGAGCCGGCCTGCGGGGCGACCCGCACCATCTGGGCGTAGGAGAAGGCCGTGAAGGCCATCGCGGCGGTCGCGGCGAGGTAGACGAGGGCGACGGCTCCGTGCGACCTGGCGTCCAGGGCGCCGAAGACCCCGACCGGGGCCATGGGGGCGATGAAGAGGAGCCCGTAGACGACCAGGTCCCGGAAGCCGAGGCTCCGGCGCAGGGGGCCGTCCTGGGCCGGCGGCGGTGCGGGCGTCGCCGTACTGGAGTGCGTACCGGACGCCATCGACCCTCCGAGTGATGCTGCGGACACGCTTGCGATCAAGTGTGGGGCGGACGGGGGACGAACGACCTGCTGGGCGCCCCCGTACGATGGAGGGCATGACTGCTGCCGCTTCCCGCCGTGTCCTGCTCGCCGCCCCTCGCGGCTACTGCGCGGGCGTCGACCGAGCCGTGATCGCTGTCGAGAAGGCCCTCGAGCAGTACGGCGCGCCGGTCTACGTCCGTCACGAGATCGTGCACAACAAGTACGTGGTCCAGACCCTGGAGAAGAAGGGCGCCATCTTCGTCGAGCGGACGGAGGAGGTGCCCGAGGGCTCCATCGTGATGTTCTCCGCGCACGGCGTTGCCCCCGTGGTGCACGAGGAGGCGGCGCGCGGCAAGCTCGCGACGATCGACGCGACCTGCCCGCTGGTCACCAAGGTGCACAAGGAAGCCATCCGGTACGCCAACGAGGACTTCGACATCCTCCTCATCGGCCACGAGGGCCACGAGGAGGTCATCGGCACCTCCGGCGAGGCCCCGGACCACATCACGATCGTCGACGGCCCGGACGACGTGGCCAACGTCGAGGTGCGCGACGAGTCGAAGGTCGTCTGGCTGTCCCAGACCACCCTGTCCGTCGACGAGACGATGGAGACCGTCGACGCGCTGAAGACGAAGTTCCCGCTGCTGGTCTCGCCGCCGAGCGACGACATCTGCTACGCCACCTCCAACCGCCAGGCCGCCGTCAAGGCGATGGGCGCGGACTCCGACCTGGTCATCGTGGTCGGCTCGAAGAACTCCTCGAACTCCATCCGGCTGGTCGAGGTCGCGCTCGACGCGGGCGCGCGCGCCGCCTACCTGGTCGACTTCGCGAGCGAGATCGACGAGGCCTGGCTGGAGGGCGTGAGCACGGTCGGCCTCACCTCGGGCGCCTCGGTGCCGGAGGTCCTGGTCGAGGAAGTCCTGGAATGGCTCGCGGCGCGCGGCTACGAGGACGTCGAGATCGTCAAGACCGCCGAGGAGTCGATCGTCTTCTCGCTGCCCAAGGAGCTGCGCCGCGACCTGCGCGCGGAAGCGGCCGAACTGGTCGCCGACAAGTAACTCCTTTCGTACGGTATGTCCATGCAGATCATGGGTGTGGACATCGGCGGTTCCGGGATCAAGGGCGCTCCCGTAGACCTGGACCGCGGCGACCTGGCGCACGAGCGCCACAAAGTACTGACACCGCAGCCGGCCACCCCCGAGGGGGTGGCCGGCTGCGTCGCCGAGGTGGTCGGCGCGTTCTCCTGGTCGGGCCCGGTCGGGGTCACCTTCCCGGGCGTGGTCACGGGCGGCGTCACCCGCACGGCGGCGAACATGGACAAGGCGTGGGTCGGCGTCGACACGGCGGCGCTGCTCAAGCGGGAGCTGGGCGGGTTGCCGGTCACGGTCCTGAACGACGCGGACGCGGCGGGGATCGCGGAGATGACGTACGGGGCCGGGCGCGGGCGGGGCGGCACGGTCATCATGCTCACGCTGGGCACGGGCATCGGGTCCGCCCTGTTCACGGACGGGCGGCTGGTCGCGAACAGTGAGCTCGGGCACCTGGAGCTGAAGGGCCACGACGCGGAGACGCGCGCGTCGGTGAAGGCCAAGGAGGACGGGGACCTCACGTGGGAGCGGTGGGCGCACCGGCTCCAGAAGTACCTCGCGCACGTGGAGATGCTGTTCTCGCCGGACCTCTTCATCATCGGCGGCGGCGTGAGCCGCAAGCCGGAGAAGTTCCTGCCGCTGATCGAGGGCATCCGGGCGGAGATCGTCCCGGCGAAGCTGCAGAACAACGCGGGCATCGTGGGGGCGGCGATGGCGGCTGCGGAGGCGGCGAAGGGTTCCTAGGCGACGCGTCGGGGGAGCCGGCGCCGGCCGATCAGCACGGCCTTGCGCACCACGACGATGAGGGCGGCGGCCAGCGTCCCCGCGTACAGCCAGCCCGCGTGCAGGGACAGGACGGACACCAGCCCCATCAGCTGCCCGCCGAGGCCGCCGGAGCCGCCCGAGATGGGCCACACTCCGGCGGCGAAGGCGATCGGGACACTGATAGGCGCGGTGATCAGGTCGGCGGGCCGCACCCAGAGGCCGGTGGCGGCCGCGACGGGCACGAAGAGCAGCCCGTAGACGAAGAGCGACGCGTCGAAGAGCAGCCAGCAGATCCCGCCGACCAGCACCATCGCGGCGCACGAGAACAGCCCGCCGCCCAGCCCGGTCAGCCGGGGCCGGGGCATCCGCCGCGCGGCGGTCGCGGCGGCCACGGCCGGGTGCGTGCGCTGGGCCGGGGGCCGCACGGGCCGCCGTGGTCCCGAGGGTCGCTGCGGGTGAGGGGCCGGTCGCGTCCTGTATTGCTCCACCCCACCAAACTAGGCGGGGGGAGCGCCGGATCGGGCCCCGGACACGCGTACATCCACGGCCACTCATCGGAAAGTAAACTGTCCGGTGGCCCACCTCCGGGCCGCCGCCCCCTCCAGCTACGGGAAGTCGCCAACGTGTCGCTCACGATCGGAATCGTCGGCCTGCCGAATGTCGGCAAGTCGACCCTGTTCAACGCCCTGACCAAGAACGACGTGCTGGCGGCCAACTACCCGTTCGCCACCATCGAGCCGAACGTCGGCGTCGTCGGCGTCCCCGACAAGCGCCTCGCGGTCCTCGCGGACATCTTCGGCTCGCAGCGGGTGCTCCCGGCGACGGTCGACTTCGTCGACATCGCGGGCATCGTGCGCGGCGCCTCGGAGGGTGAGGGCCTGGGCAACAAGTTCCTCGCCAACATCCGCGAGTCCGACGCCATCTGCCAGGTCATCCGCGCCTTCAAGGACGAGAACGTCGTCCACGTCGACGGCAAGGTCTCGCCGAAGGACGACATCGAGACGATCAACACCGAGCTGATCCTCGCCGACCTCCAGTCCATCGAGAAGGCGGTGCCGCGCCTGACGAAGGAGTCCCGCCTCCAGAAGGAGAAGGTCGCGGTCCTGGCCGCCGTCGAGAAGGCGCAGAAGATCCTGGAGGAGGGCCACACCCTCTTCTCCCGCGGGATCACCAAGGGCACGGAGCAGGGCGACCTCCTCCACGAGCTCCACCTCCTGACGACGAAGCCCTTCCTCTACGTCTTCAACGTGGACGAGGACGAGCTGACGGACGACGCCTTCAAGGCGGAGCAGTCCGCGCTGGTCGCCCCCGCGGAGGCGATCTTCCTCAACGCCAAGCTGGAGGCGGACCTCGTCGAGCTCGACGACGACGAGGCCCTGGAACTCCTCCAGTCGGTCGGCCAGGACGAGCCGGGCATGGCCACCCTGGGCCGCGTCGGCTTCACCACGCTGGGCCTGCAGACCTACCTGACGGCCGGCCCGAAGGAAACCCGCGCCTGGACCATCAAGCGCGGCGCCACCGCCCCCGAGGCCGCCGGCGTGATCCACACCGACTTCCAGCGCGGCTTCATCAAGGCCGAGGTCATCTCGTTCGAGGACCTGGTCGCCTGCGGCTCGGTGGCGGAAGCCCGCGCGAAGGGCAAGGCCCGCATGGAGGGCAAGGACTACGTGATGCAGGACGGCGACGTGGTGGAGTTCCGCTTCAACGTCTAGTCGTTTCGTTGCTGCCTGCGAGCGAGTTCCAGTAATCGCAAAGGCCAGAAGGGGTCGGCTCCTCCAGGGGTCGGCCCCTTCGCCGTCAGCAGTCGGCGTCAGGTGTCGTAAACGGTGACGCGATGCCCGATGTGTACGACCACACCACGAGCTCTCCGTTGTCGATCGTGTAGACGACCCGGTAGTCGCCGACTCGCAGCCGGCGGCGTTCCGGCTGGGACACGAGTGCGGTGGTGTTGAAGCCGAAGGGGTCGGTCTCCAGCTCGGTCAGCTTGGCCAGGATGCGCAGCGCCATGTCGCGGGGGATCTTCCGGAGCTCGGCCTGCGCCTCCGGTCGAAAGGCGGTCCGGTACTCACTCACCGCGCGCCAGCGTCTCCCTCATGATGTCCTCGATCGGGACGCCGGGTGCCGGGTTGGCCATGCGCTCGTCGATGATCCGGTTGATCTCGCGCTCTTCCCACTCCAGGTACTTGCGCAGCACCTCGATGGAGACGACGGCGGCGACTTGCTTGCCCCGGCGCGTGATGACCGTGGGGACGTCGTCGCTCGCGCCGTGCTGGGTGGGTGTTGGTTAGAAGGGGTCGGACTCTGGCGAGTCCGACCCCTCTGCGTTCCCGTGCCGACGTGGTGCTGACTTTTCAGTCGCTTCGGGGCGGCGTGAGCTTGTCGAGGTCCAGGCTGATCTCGAAGGGCACCGGGCGCTGGAGGGTGGCACGGAAGATCCCGGCGGGCGCGTAGGCGCGGGTGGGTTCGTCGAGCTCGTAGACGTGGACTACGGGCGCCCCGTCCTCGTCCTCGATGCACCAGTAGTGGGGGATGCCGGCCTCTGCGTACTTGCGGAGTTTTACTGTGCGATCGCGATGGGCGGACTCGGGGGAGACGACCTCGATGACGAGCTGGACGTCCTCCGGTGCGAACCAGGTGCGGTCGGCGTCGAAGTGGGCCGTGGTCACCAGCAGGTCCGGTTCGGGACGGTTGCGCGGGTCGAGCTTGATGGTCATCTCGCGGCCGACTCTGCTGTCCGCGGGAACCTGCTCCATGAGCGCGACGGTGAGCATGATGACGAGGTGGCCGTGCCACCACCTCTGGGGCGACATCCTGAAGACGAGGGCTCCGTCGATCAGCTCGGTGTGGCGGGGTGCCTCGGGGAGACTGTCCAGGTCCTCCGCGAACCAGCCTTCTGGGCGCGGCGGGCGCATCCAGTCGGGCAGTGCGGTCATGGCTTCACGGTAGCGGCCCGCAGCTCAGCCTGGAGAGCCGACGATCCCGGCCGGAGAATTTTCGGGGTGTGCAGCCCGTTGGGATGAGTTGCTGATCGGGGTGTGCCGTGAGACAGAGGAAGACCGTGCACGCTGAACGGAATGTCCGTACCAATTTCGCCTTCTACCCGCCCCAGGGTGACGGCGGAGCTTGGCGCGCCACGGCCGAGTGCCTGGAGCGGGCTCTGAGGGAGGCGTTCCCCGGGCCGAGTGTGGAGTATCGGGTCTCGGGGATCCGTAGCGTCCCGGTCCTCGATTTTGAGATCCAGCTGGCGCCTGGCGTATGGATCGACGGGACGGTGTCGATGGCCGAACCCGACTGTGCCTACGTGGCGCTGACCGATGTGACCGCCGACGAAGCCGCTGTCTTCGCGCGGTGGCTCCGGGACTCCTTTGTGCCTGCACGGCACCTCATCTGGTTCGCGAGCAGCCTTGCTGCGGCGAACGGTGAGCAGGGTCCTTGGCCGCTGCCGGCCGAGGGTGGGAACGAGGCGATCGCGGCGGAGCTGCGCAGGCATCTCGACTCCGTCGAGACCCCGTAGAGGGGGCGGCAGCAGGTCGCAGGCTGGCGGCGGGACACCCGTGAGTGCGTCCGGAGCCGCGGCTCGACAATGGAGAAGGGTCGGGTGGCGCCGCATACAGAGCGCCGGGCGCGGTAGCGCGTGGCCAGTCGTGGTGGACATCCCGTCGTCTACGAGGGGTGCGGGCGCAGCGAAGGGCGTGGATGATCGGCGCATGGATGTCGTCGGGATGTTGGAGGCCGCCTCGTTGCTGGTGCCTGAGGCGGTGGCCACCGGGAACGACATCACCGTCGCCGATGTCTGGGACTACCTCGCGCACGACGAGTGGGAGGTCGCCTTCGGCCTTCTGGAAGAGCTGGGGGGTGAGTGGTCGGCGCCCGCGGGCTTCTGGGGGGAAATGGAGGTCGCAGCCGGGATGTTGGGGTTCGGACGGAGCCGGGAGTGGTGCTGGTGGCGGGGGGGGGCGAGGCGCGGCTGGGTGTCATCCGGGCCGAGCTCGTGCTCCGGCCGGCCGGTGAGACCTTCCGGCGTACGCCCATCCCTGGAGCGGGGGTGTTGCGCCCGATGTGGGACATCGGCCATCGGAGGGACGACGGAGCGTGTGAACTCGACATCGCCCTGCTGTGGGTCGAGTTCGCTGATGACCTCGCGCCCGGTGCGCAGGCTGCGGTGCGGCTTCTGCCCCTGACTCCGCCGCGGTGGAGGCACCTCGCCCCGGGTGTCCGGATCACGCTGTACGAGACCGCGCAGGCCGGCGGAACGGCGACGATCCTGGAGGTCCGGCCTCCGGCCTCCGGCGTCGGCGGCTGAGGGGAACGCGCTGCGGGGCTGAGCGTGCCCGGCGCCTGGAGTGTCTTGCCGTGCAAGGTACTGGGTGGGTATCTTGTGCCGCATGACAATGGAGCCGCCCGCAGCCGGTGACCAACGGCGCAGTCAGCTCCTGCGCGGAGTGCTCGATCTGTGTCTGCTGTCCCTGATCGCCGAACGGCCCCGCTACGGCTTCGAGTTCGCGCAAGCGCTCGCCGAAGGCGGGCTCCAGCTGGTCAGTGACGGCAGTATCTATCCGCTGCTCGCACGGATGGAGCGGGCGGGGCTCATCTCCTCGTACCGTGCCCCGTCGCCCAGCGGCGGCGCCCCGCGCAAGTACTACCGCCTGACCGAGGCGGGGCGCGCCGAGCTGGGTGGGGGCCGGGCCGACTGGCTCGCCTTCGCCGGGCCGGTGGGCCGGATCCTGACCGGCACGCACTCCACGGGGGAGACCACGCCATGACGAACGCGCAGATACTCGCCGCCTGCCGCAGCAATTGGGAGTACCGCGGGATCGACGACGCGTCCGTGCGGGAGATGCTCGACGAGCTCGCCGCGCACTTCGAGGACGCGGAGGCCGCCGGCCGCACCGCGCAGGACGTCGTCGGCGGGGACGTACGGGGCTTCGCCGCCGCTTGGGCGCGGGCGCGCGCTCCGCTGCCCCGCCGGGTGCTGCGGACCGCGGCGCTCGCCTGCTTCGTGCTCGGCTGGCTCCTGCTGTTCTCGTACGCGGCCCGGTGGAGCACGCAGCTGACGGTGACCGCCGACCACGTCGCCTTCTGGGTGGTCATCGCCACGGTCACGGTCGTCTGGGAGATGCGGCGCGGGAGCCTGGGCCTGGGCCGGAGCTGGGCGGTGGCGCTGCTCGTCGGTGTGCCCGCGGCGGCGCTCACCAGGTGGCTGGCCGGCGACGCGGCGCTGGTCACGCTGCCGCTGTGGGCCGCGCTCGTGCTGCTGCTGCCGGGACTGCCGTACGCCGTCGCCGATGTGCGGGCCAGGCGTCGTCCCGTTGCCGTCTCCGATCCCGTTCCCCCTCCCGTTCCCCCTTCCGGTCGCTGAGCAGGGAGTCAGAGGCCGCGTACCGAGGCGATGGTGAAGGTGGTGGGCGCGCCCGTGCTCGGGGTCAGCGGGCCGCCTTTGTCGAACTGCGAGCGGACCACCAGCGTGCGGCCCCGGGTGTGGGTCAGGGTGGTGGGGATCTGCAGTGCGGGGTCCGTCAGGGTCTGGACGAGGTGGGCGCGGGTGCCGTCCCCGGAGAGCCGCCAGCGGGTCAGCGTGTTGGGGACGTTGTGCGCCACCCGCAGGGTGCCGTCGGGGGAGAGGTCGAGGCCGTCGGCGGCCTTCAGATCGCCGCCGACGAGGTCGACGCGGCGGACGGCGCCGTCCGCGAGGTCCACCCGGTAGAGGTCGCCCCCGGTCATGTCCACGGCGAGGAGGTAGCGGCCCGCCCGGTCCGAGACGATGCCGTTGAGGGTGAAGGTGCCCGCCGGCCGGGGCCGGAGCGCGGGGGTGAGGTCGTAGGCCTCGGTCAGGGTGCCGCTCCCGGCGGCCAGCTGGTCCGGGGTCACGCGGTAGATCACGGCGCGGACGCTGTCCGTGAGGTAGGCCGTCCCGTCCGGTGTGATCGTCAGGTCGTTGACGAAACGGGGGCTCGTGCCGGCCACCTCGAAATGGGCCAGGCGGGCGCCGGTCGCGGTGTCGTAGACCGAGACGCCGACGGTCGAGTCCGTCACCCACAGGCGGCCCCGGACGTCGACCCGCAGGCCGTTCGCCGTGCGGCGTCCGTCGGTGCCCGACGGCAGGAACACCTCTGCCGTGCGCCGACCGGGACGGGCCCGGTAGACGGTGCCGTCCGCGTACGAGCCCACGTAGACCGTGTGGGTACGGGGATCCGCGGCGATGCCCTCGGGGTAGACCTTGCCGCCCGGCAGGGAGAAGGCCGTGGATATGCGGGCGTCCGTCGCCCCGGCCTGCGCCGGGGCCGCTCCCAGCGCGGCGAAGGTCAGGGTGGTGGTCACCGCGACCGTGGTCAATAGCCTCATCAGGTGTCCTCTTTCGAGTAGGTGAAGGCGAATGTATGTGAGAGGTCTAATGTTCGCAAGGGTGGCGTCGTAGGATGCGGGCATGACCTCCATGGCCCCCGGGGAACGCATCGGCTCGCACCTCAAGCGCGCCGAGCAGGCGCTCCTCGCGGCGAAGGCCGTTGCGCTCAAGCCCGCCGCAGTAACGGTTCCGCAGTACGCCGCCCTGCTCTGGCTCTCCGAGAAGCCCGGCATCTCCGCCGCCGCGCTCGCACGGCTGTGCGGGGTGACGCCGCCGACCATGAACACCGTGCTGAAGAACCTCCAGGAGCGCGGGTTCATCGAGCGGACCCCGCACGAGTGGCACCGCAACGTGCTGGAGACGCGGCTCACCGACGAGGGCCGCGCGGCCGCGGAGCTCGCCGACGCCGGTGCGGTGCGGGTGGAGCGTGCGCTCGCCGCCGCGTTCAGCGAGGAGGAGCGGGACCTGTTGATCGCGCTGCTGGGGCGGTGCGCCGAGGCGCTCGACGCGCAGCGCTGAGCAGGTCGGCCGTCTGTCGTCGGTGTCGGTGTCGGTGTCGGTGTCGGCCGGCGTACGTCGCCCGGCGCGCATGCGCTGAAACGTCCGGCGCGCATGCGCTGAGCCCGTCGCCCTGCGGTGCGGTTATCGTGATGCTTTTGCTGGGATGCGGAACTGTGCGTGGCTTTCGCACATCAGAAGCAGGGGATGGCCCAGCCGTTCTGCCCCCGGGGCAGTCGTGAGCGTTCGGAGCGAAGTTTCGTGTACCAGTACCAGGATGAGCCGCAGCCCAAGCGGTCCCGCCGGCGCATATGGATCGGCGCCGTGGTCGCCCTCGCGCTCCTGCTCGGCGGCGGGGGTGGCTTCGCCGCCTGGAAGCTCGACTGGTTCTCGGGCAACGGTGAGGCCGTGAGCTTCGGCAAGACCACCCCGCCCCCGGCCACGCAGAAGCCGGAGCCGAGCGCTCCGGCCACTCCCGCCCAGCCTTCCGGTGACCCGGACGTCCTCATGCCGACCGGCCCGAAGTCCGACTTCAAGCAGACCACCAAGCTCGACGACGGCACGGTCATCGCCAAGACCCGCCTCGCGGGCGCGAAGTCCGGCTTCGAGGGTGACGTGTGGGTGTGGGCGCCCAAGGAGTACGACGACCCGAAGTACGCCAAGAGCGGCTTCCCGGTGCTCATCGCGCTCCCCGGCGGCAACGGCTTCCCGGCCAACTACTGGTCCGACCGCAGCCTCGGCCTCCAGAAGGCCATCAGTGAGGGCGTCAAGGCCGGCACCAGCCTGCCGTTCATCGTGATCATGCCGGTGCTCAACCCGGACAACAAGTTCTACTACGACGGCTCCGACATCCCCGGCCAGCCCAAGATGGGCACGTGGATCGCCGAGGACGTCCCGGACTTCACCAGGGCCAACTTCCGTACGTACAAGTCGCGTGACGGCTGGGCCTTCATGGGGTCGTCCTCCGGCGCCTTCGTCGGGATGAAGACGGTCCTCCAGCACCCGGACAAGTTCAAGGCCGTGATCGCCAGCGGCGGCGAGCTCGTCCCCGATTCCCCGCTGTGGAAGGGTCACCAGGCGGAGATGGACGCGAACAACCCGGAGAAGCTCGCGAAGAAGCTGATCGACGCCAAGGGTCCGGAGGTCTACATCAACTTCCAGATCGGCACGAAGGAGAGCGGGAAGGGCGGGATGACGAAGTTCCAGCAGCAGTTCGGCCAGGGACCCGTCAAGATCACCATCCGTGACATCCAGAACGGCGAGCACAACGGCTGGCACTACGTCCGGGGCATGAAGGAAGGCTCCCTGGAGTGGATCAGCCGCGTGCTCAAGGGTCCGAAGCCGGACAGAGCCTGAACGGTGTTCTTCGGCGTGTTCTTCGGTGCCGGTGCCGCCTCCGCTGCTGCCGCGCCTTCCGCTGTCGCTTCCGCTTTCGATTCCGCTTCCACAGCCGCGCCGAAGGCCGCCTGACCACTGGCCCGGCGCCCCCGACCGCTGCCCGGTACCGCCCGACCGCCGCGCGACACGCCCCACCCGTCCCAGGCAACCCATCGCCTCGTTCATACCTCTGTAATGGGTGTAAGGGGGACCGATCGGTCCGACCCGCGCTCCGCTGTGAGCGCCGGAGAAGGAACGGGACAAAACCGTGCAGCATGACCAGCAAGGCGACGGCAGCCCCATGACCACGGGCCGCCGTCGCCCCCACCGCCTGCGCCTCATCCTGATCGGCAGCGGGCTCGCGCTCACCCTCGCCGGAGGCGGAGCGGCAGCGTACAAGTACCACCTGTTCTCGGACATAGGGGATCCGGTCTCCTTCGGGAAGGTGCAGGAGAAGACGGCGGCGGCCGCCGCGGTTCCGCCGGAGGTGAGCATGCCCACGGGGCCGGCGGCCTCGTTCGTCCGCACGCACCGGCTGGCGGACGGCACCCAGATCGGCCGGACCACCCTCACGGGCAAGAAGTCCGGCTTCACGGGAGACGTGTGGGTGTGGGTGCCGAAGGAGTACGACGATCCGAAGTACGCCAAGAGCGGCTTCCCGGTCCTGATCTCCCTGCCCGGCGGCCGCGGCTACCCCACGAACTACTGGGGGACGGGCCCCGGCCTCGGCCTCCAGAAGGCCGTGAGCGACGGGGTCAAGGCCGGTACGTGCCTGCCCTTCATCCTGATCATGCCGGTGCACAACGCCGACACCAAGCACCACTTCGACGCGTCGGACATCCCCGGAGAGCCCAAGATGGGCACCTGGATGGCCGAGGACGTCCCGGATTTCACGAAGGCCAATTTCCGGACCTTCACCTCCCGCGACGGGTGGGCCTTCATGGGCTCCTCCGCCGGCGGATTCGGCGCCTTCAAGCACGTGCTGAAGTACCCCGACCGGTTCAAGGCCGCCATCGCGAGCGGGGTCGACATCGTCCCCGACTCCCCTCTGTGGAAGGGGAACACGCAGGCCATGGACGAGGACAACCCCGAGAAGCTCGCCGAGAAGCTGATCGCGACGGGCGGTCCCGACGTCTACATCAACTTCCAGATCGGCACGAAGGAGAGCGGCCGCGACAAGGCCGAGAAGTTCATGAGCGAGTACGGGAAGGGTCCCGTGCACACCCGGCTCCAGGTGATCCAGGATGGTGAGCACACCGGAAAGTCGTACGTGCGCGGCATGAGGGAGGGCTCCCTGGAGTGGATCAGCAAGGTGATGAAGGCACCGACACCCGACCCCGGCGTGCGTTGAACACGGTGGTGAAGGGGGCATCGGCGGCGGCCGCGGCGGGGATCGCCGCGATGTGCGCCGTCGCGTTCCTCAAGGCGCCCGGCGAACGGACCGTGCACCCATTCCCCGCCGTCGGAGTGCTGATGGCCGGCGGCGAGCACTGGTGCACGGCGAGTGTCGTCGACAGCCCCAAGGGCAATGTCGTCGCCACCGCCGCGCACTGCGTGGCCCCCGCCGGTGAGGACGGGCAGCCGGGCGAGCTCGCCCACGACGGCCTGGCCATCGGCGAGCTCTCCTTCGCCCCCGCCTTCTCCGGCGAGGGCTCCGGCAGCCAGCCGCTGGGGGTGTGGAAGGTCCGTTCGATCCACGTGGACGAGCGCTGGACGAAGTGGGGCGAGGACACCGCCGACTTCGCCTTCCTCACCATCGCGCCGGACAAGGACGGGCGCAGCGTCCAGCAGGCCGTCGGCGGGCGCGCCGAGGCGCCCCGTCCGGACTGGACCTCCGGGTACGAGCGGGACGTGACCGTCGTCGGCTACCCGGAGTCCGAGCACAACCCGCAGAACAAGCCGGTCTCCTGCACCACGCAGACCCGGCACGACGACGAGGACCCCGACATGCTCTACATGAGCTGCGCCGGGTTCTGGACGGGGACCAGCGGCAGCCCCTGGATCGCCGACCGGGGCGGGCCCGACGCCGCCGGGCGGCTGATCGGGGTGCTCAGCGGCGGGGACACGGACGTGGACTCGACGGCGGCGCTGTTCGACGAGCACGCGAAGGCGCTGTACGAGCGGGCCGCGCGGGGCTGAGCGCCCGGCCGCTTCGCCTCTTCAGGCGCGCCTCCTCAGGCTCGCCTCTTCAGCCGAGGCCGGCCGCTTCTCCGCCGGAGGCGCACCTTCCCAGGCGTCACCCCTTCCGGCGTCACCCGCTCACTTCTTCTTGCGCTCCGTCGTGACGATCACGCCCACCGCCGCCACCACGATCGCGCCGCCGGCCACGATCGGCCAGGTCAGGGCCTCGCCCAGGATCAGCGCGCCGAGCGCGACGGCCACGACCGGATTGACGTACGCGTACGTGGCCACCAGCGACAGCGGCGCGGCCTGGAGCAGCCACACGTACGCCGTGAAACCGACCAGCGAGCCGAAGAGGATCAGGTAGCCGAGGGCCAGCCACGAGGCGGTGGAGAAGGCCGCCGGATCCAGGCCGCGGTGCTCGCCGCGCAGTAGGCCGCAGGTCATCGCGGCCGCCCCGCCGGCCAGCATCTGGTACGCGCTGCCCGTGAAGGGGTTGTTCGGGAGGGTGAGCTTGGACGCCGAGAACGAGCCGAGCGACCACATGATCGAGGCCGCCACGACCATCAGCACACCCGACAGCCGCACCGCACCGCTCAGCCCGGGGCTGGTGAGCACCGCGAGCCCGGCCAGGCCGACCAGGACTCCGCCCAGGGTGCGCAGCGGAGGCCGGTCGCCGGTGCTCGCGCGCAGCACCACCACCCACATCGGTACGCCCGCCACCAGCAGCGCCGCCAGGCCCGACGGCACCCAGGTCTCGCCGAGGGCGACCAGGCCGTTGCCGCCGGGGATCAGCAGCAGGCCGACCAGGGCCGCCGAGCCGAGCTGGGTGCGGGTGACGCGGAGTGCGGCCGGGCCGTGGCGCCAGGCGACGGCCGCGGCCAGCAGCAGGCCCGCGGTCATGAAGCGCACTCCCGCGGACAGGAAGGGCGGCATGGTCTCGACGACGATGCGGATGCCGAGGTAGGTGGACCCCCAGACGACGTAGACGAGGCCCAGGGCGGTCCAGACCGCGCCGGTGATCTTGCCCTGCGAGGACTCCACGGGCTGCTGCCCGTCCACCGGCGTTGAGGTGCTCATGGCTGGATCCTACGGTCGTTGGCCCATGCAGGCTTCCCGATTTCTCAGCCCTTGAAGAGGGCGTTCACCTCGCCGTACGGGAGGGAGTGCGCGAGGGCGTCGTAGGTGCCGCTGGACATCAGCTCCTCGGCGGCGCGGCGGACCACGGCGTACGCGGCTCCGGCGACCCAGGAGCCGAGGCTGACGCGGGAGACGCCGAGGGCGCCGAGGGCGGCGACGGTGGGGGCGTCGGGGCCGAGCAGGACGTTGAGGGGGGCGTCGATGCCCTTGGCCAGTTCGGCGACCGTGGCCGGGTCGAGGACCCCGGGCACGAAGATGCCGGTGGCGCCCGCGCGGAGGTAGGCGGCGGCGCGGGCCAGGGTCTCGTCGAGGCGGGTGGCGGGGTCGCCGATGCCCCGGAGGTAGGTGTCCACGCGCGCGTTGATGTAGAGCGGGACCCCGGCGGCGTCGGCGGCGGCGCGGGCGGCGGCCAGGCGCTCGGCCATGTCGGCGGGGGTGCGGGTGGCGCCGTCCTCGATGTTGACGCCGACCGCGCCGGCGGCGAGGACCGCGGCGACGGTCTCGCCGACGGCGTCGGCGTCGGCGCCGAAGCCGCCCTCGATGTCGGCGGTGACGGGCACGGAGACGGCGGCGGCCACGCGGGCGACGAGGTCGAGGGCCCGGTCGCGGGCCAGCGCGTCGCCGTCGGGCGAGCCGAGGGACCAGGCGACGCCCGCGCTGGTGGTGGCGACGGCGGGGGCGCCGGTGGCCTCGACGATGCGGGCGCTGGCGACGTCCCAGGCGTTGGCGAGGGCGAGGGGGGTGGCGGGGGTGTGCAGGGCCGCGAACGCGGTGGCTTTGGCGGCGAGGCCAACGTTGGTGGTCATGGGGTCAGTTGATCAGACCCTGCGGGTCCGGGGCTCGCGGATTTGCGACATGGTGGTGGGGCGGGGGCGGGGGCGGGGGCGGGGCGGGGCCTGGGCCTGCGGCGCCGCTGCCGGGGCCCCGCCCCGGACCCCGCGCCTCAAACGCCGGCGGGGCTGGATGTGCGGGGCGCGGCCCGGGGCCCCCGTCTCACGCGCTGGCGGAGCTGGGTGGGTGGGGCTCCGCCCCGGAGCCCGCGCCTCAAGCGCCGGCGGGGCTGGATGTGCGGGGCTCCGCCCGGGACCCCGCGCCTCAAGCGTCGGCGGGGCTGGATGTGCGGGGCGCGGCCCGGGGCCCCCGTCTCACGCGCTGGCGGAGCTGGGTGGGTGGGGCTCCGCCCCGGGCCCCGCGCCTCAAGCGCCGGCGGGGCTGGACGTGTGGGGCTCCGCCCGGGACCCCGCGCCTCAAGCGTCGGCGGGGCTGGATGTGCGGGGCGCGGCCCGGGGCCCCGGCTCAAGCGCTGGCGGGGCTGGGAGCGCGAGGTTCGGCCCCGGAGCCCGCGCCTCAAGCGCCGGTGGGGCTGGATGTGTGGGGCTCCGCCCGGGACCCCGCGCCTCAAGCGTCGGCGGGGCTGGATGTGCGGGGCGCGGCCCGGGGCGCCCCGGCTCAAGCGCTGGCGGGGCTGGGAGCGCGAGGTTCGGCCCCGGAGCCCGCGCCTCAAGCGCCGGCGGGGCTGGATGTGCGGGGCTCCGCCCCGGAGCCCGCGCCTCAAACGCCGGTGGGGCTGGATATGGGGGGCTCCGCCCGGGACCCCGCGCCTCAAACGCCGGCGGGGCTGGATGTGCGGGGCTCGGCCCCGGAGCCCGCGCCTCAAGCGCCGGTGGGGCTGGATGGGCGAGGCTGGATGGGTGGGGCTTGGCCCGGGCATGGGGTGGGTTGACCCACGAGGCCCGCCTAGGGTGCCAGGCCCGACTTCGCGCCCGCGCCGCAGAGGGGGAGGACCGCCGTGCGGCCTCGCAAGGGGTTGGTGGGGGACCACGGGCCGACCGCCGCCCAGCACGCCGCGGCCGTCGGTTCGACGAAGAAGCCGCGGCGGGCGAGGTCGCGTTGGGCCTCGCGGAGGTGGGTGTCCGGGACCGTCAGGAAGGTGCCGCCGGACGCGCGGACCGCGGCCAGGATCTGGCGGGCCCGTGGTGGCGCCGGGATGGCGATGCCCTCGGCCAGCGTGGGCATTTGGGGTACCGGATCCGCGTCCTGCGCGCCCGCCGCGAACGCTTGCGCCAGCGGGGCCACCGCTTGCGACTGCACCGCGATCAGGGCCGGCGCCCGCACCCCGCGCCGGGCCAGCTCCGCCACGGCCAGCGCGGCCCCGAGCAGCAGGGTGCCGTTGCCCACCGGGAGCACCAGTACCTCGGGCAGCCGCCCGCCGAGCTCCTCCCACACCTCGTACACGTACGTCTTGGTGCCGTGCAGGAAGTACGGGTTGAACACGTGGCTCGCGTAGAAGACCCCGGGCGCGTCCGCCTCCGTACGGGCGGCCCGGGCCGCGGCCTCGCGGCCGCCCGCGATGACCCGTACGGCCGCCCCGTGGGCCCGCATCTGTTCGGTCTTCTTCTCCGAGACCCCCTCGGGCACGAAGACCTCGCACGGCAGCCCCGCCCGCGCGCAGTACGCCGCGACCGAGGTCCCCGCGTTGCCGCTGCTGTCCGCCACGACCCGCTGCGGAGCCAGCCGCCGGGCCAGCTCCGCGAGCATCACCGCGCCCCGGTCCTTGAACGACAGCGTCGGCATCAGGAAGTCGAGCTTGGCGTGGATCCGCTCCGCCAGCGGAACGAGCGGCGTACGCCCCTCCGCCATCGACACGGAGAACGCCCCGGGCAGCGGCAGGACGGAGCCGTAGCGCCACAGTGAATTCGGTCCGGCCGACGGGTCGAGCGGGGCGGCCGGGTCCGGCGTGAAATCGAGGTCCCACGGGCCCGCGCACACCGGGCACCCCCAAGGAGCAGTCCGGACGTCCGCGCGTGTACCGTCCTCTGAGCAGACGTAACCGGGGGTCGCGTGCGTCATGTGCGGAGCGCCTTTACTCGATCATGGTCGGTGTGTGGCACGGATGGTACGCGTCCGCCGCCGGCGCGCGGTGGCCGCGCCGACGGGGGGTCAACCTTTCGGGCGCCGCCCGCCGTTGGGCCATCTGGCCGGGTCGCGGTAACCGCCGCGGTAACCGCCGCGCCCGTGGTAACCGCCGCGGTCACGTCGGCGCCACGCCGTTCCACCGGCCCCCGCACCGCACCACCCACGAGGAGAACCCGTCACATGCCCGTGATGCGTCACACCCGCCGGAAGACCGCCGGCATCAGCGCGACCGCGGTCGTGGCCCTGGCGCTGGGCGCGGCCGCCGCGCTTCCCGCCTCCGCGGCGGACATCGGTGTGCGAGGCGTGATCGAGAACGCCGGAGCCCCCGGCTCCGTACCCGGCAGCTACATCGTGACCCTCAAGGACACCGCGGCCCGCTCGACCGCCCCGAGCGGCAAGGCCGTCGCCCGGCGCTACGGCGCGAAGATCGACCGGACCTACAGCGCGGCCCTCAACGGCTACTCCGTCGTGGCCTCCGAGGCGCAGGCCACGCGGCTCGCCGCGGACCCGGCGGTCAAGTCGGTCGTGCAGAACCGTATCTTCAGCGTCAACTCCACCCAGCCCACCCCGCCGTCCTGGGGCCTGGACCGCGCCGACCAGCGCACGCTCCCGCTGAACCAGAGCTACACCTACCCCGACCAGGCGGGCCAGGGCGTCACCGCGTACGTCATCGACACCGGTATCCGCATCACCCACCAGGACTTCGGCGGGCGCGCGTCCTACGGGTACGACGCCATCGACAACGACATGACCGCCCAGGACGGCCACGGCCACGGCACCCACGTCGCCGGCACCGTCGCGGGCGGCTCTTACGGCGTGGCCAAGAAGGCCAAGGTCGTCGGCGTGCGGGTGCTCGACAACGACGGCTACGGCACGACGGCCCAGGTCGTCGCGGGCATCGACTGGGTGACCAAGAACGCCGTCAAGCCGGCCGTGGCGAACATGTCGCTCGGCGGCGGCGCGGACACCGCGCTCGACAACGCCGTCCGCAACTCCATAGCCTCCGGCATCACCTACGCCGTGGCCGCGGGCAACGACGGCACCAGCGCCTCGAAGAAGTCCCCGGCGCGCGTCACCGAGGCCATCACGGTCGGCGCCACCACCAGCACCGACGCGAGGGCCGCCTACTCCAACTACGGCCCCGTACTGGACGTCTTCGCGCCGGGTTCCGGCATCACCTCGGCCTGGGGCACGGGCGACACCGCCACCAACACGATCAACGGCACGTCGATGGCCACCCCGCACGTCGCGGGCGCGGCCGCCGTCTACCTCTCGCAGAACCCGGCCAGCACCCCGGCCCAGGTGGCCTCGGCCCTGCTGAACTCGGCCACCCCGGACCGGGTGACCAACGCCGGCACCGGTTCCCCGAACCGTCTGCTCCACGTCGGCGTCCTGGGTCCCGTCCCCCCGGGCAAGCGGTTCGAGAACACCACCGACTACGCGATCAACGACCACGCGACCACCGAGTCCCCGATCGCCGTCAGCGGTGTCGTCGGCAACGCCCCGCAGACGCTGAAGGTCCCGCTCGACATCAAGCACTCCTACATCGGTGACCTCAAGGTGGACCTGATCGCGCCCGACGGCACGGTCTACACCCTGCACAACCGTGCCAACGGGGGCGACGACAACATCGTCAGGACCTTCACGGTGGACGCTTCCGCGCGGGCCGCGAACGGCGTCTGGAAGCTCCGGGTCAACGACGGTGCGGACGGCGACACCGGGAAGATCGACTCCTGGGCGCTCCAGTTCTGACAGCCGCGAGGCGTCAGAGGCGAACCACGGGGGCGGCCGGCGGACCGGTCGCCCCCCGCCCCCGCCCCCCGATCCCCCGCGTCCGGACGTGCGACCGTCATGTGCGCGGCGATTGTGCCCCTCCAGTGGCCCGTACATGGCGGTGGTGTGGCACGGGCGTTACATATGCGCAGGCCTCTTGTGGCCTCAGCGGGCGTGCGTCAACCTTTCGGAGGCGGCGACCTCCCCCGTGAGTTGAGTTGTCATGTACACGTCGGTAGTGCGCCGCCTCACCCCCCGCAACGCACCACCTATGAGGAGGACCCCTCACATGTCCGTGATGCGTCACACCCGCCGGAAGGTCGCCGGCATCAGCGCGACCGCCGTCGTCGCCCTCACGCTCGGGGCGGCCGCCGCGTTACCCGCCGCCGCGGCCGACAGCGCTCCCCTGGGCGTCATCGAGAACGCCGGGGCCGCCGGAACCGTCCCCGGCAGCTACATCGTGACTCTGAACGACTCGGCCGCCCGCTCCACCGCGGACAGCGGCAAGGCCGTCGCCCACCGGTACGGCGCGAGGATCGACCGGACCTACAGCGCGGCCCTCAACGGCTACTCCGTCGAGGTCTCCGAGGCGCAGGCCAGAAGGCTGGCCGCGGACCCGGCGGTCAAGTCGGTGGTGCAGAACCGCGTCTTCACCGTCGACGCCACCCAGCCCAGCCCGCCGTCCTGGGGCCTGGACCGCATCGACCAGCGCGCGCTCCCGCTGAACCAGAGCTACACCTACCCCGACAAGGCCGGCGAGGGCGTCACCGCCTACATCATCGACACCGGCGTCCGCATCACCCACCAGGACCTCGCGGGGCGCGCGTCCTACGGGTACGACGCCATCGACAACGACAACACCGCCCAGGACGGCCACGGCCACGGCACACACGTCGCCGGCACCGTCGCGGGCGGCGCCTACGGCGTGGCCAAGAAGGCCAAGATCGTCGGCGTGCGCGTGCTCGACAACCAGGGCTCGGGCACGACGGCCCAGGTGGTCGCGGGCATCGACTGGGTGACGCGCAACGCCGTCAAGCCGGCGGTGGCGAACATGTCGCTCGGCGGCGGCGCGGACTCCGCGCTCGACACCGCCGTCCGCAACTCCATAGCCTCCGGCATCACGTACGGGGTCGCCGCGGGCAACGAGTCCACCGACGCCTCGACCAAGTCCCCGGCGCGCGTCGCCGAGGCCATCACCGTCGGCGCGACCACCAACACCGACGCGAAGGCCAGCTACTCCAACTACGGCTCGATCCTGGACATCTTCGCGCCGGGCTCCTCCATCACCTCCTCGTGGGGCACGGGCGACACCGCCACCAACACCATCTCCGGCACCTCGATGGCCACGCCGCACGTGGTGGGCGCCGCGGCGCTGTACCTGTCGCAGAACCCGTCGAGCACCCCGGCCCAGGTCCGGGACGGCCTGGTCGCAGCGGCCACCCCGAACGTGGTGACCAGCCCCGGCACCGGCTCACCCAATCGCCTCCTCTACGTGGGCGGCGGCACCACCCCGCCGAATCCGGGCACCCGCTTCGAGAACACCGCGGACTACGCGATCAACGACAACTCCACCGTCGAGTCGCCGATCACCGTCAGCGGGATCTCCGGCAACGCCCCGGCGAGCCTGAGCGTTCCCGTCGACATCAAGCACACGTACATCGGTGACCTCAAGGTCGACCTGATCGCCCCCGACGGCTCCGTCTACACCCTGCACAACCGGTCCGGCGGCAGCACGGACAACATCAACCAGACGTACACGGTCAACGCCTCGTCCGAGGTCGCGAACGGCGTCTGGAAGCTGCGCGTGAACGACAACGCGAACATCGACACCGGCAGGATCGATTCCTGGGCGCTCCAGTTCTGAGTCACGGGCTGAGTCCCCGGCTGAGTCACCGGAACTGAGCCACCGGAACTGAGCCACCGGAACTGAGCCACTGGAACTGAACGTCCGCGCAGAGCCGCGGTGTACGGGCGGGGGCGACCGACAGGGCGGTCGTCCCCGCTGCGTACTATTCGCGCATTCGTTCGCGCCCGTGCCGCCCCCTGCGATGGAGTCCGACCCCTTGAGCACCCCGCCGAGTCCTCCCTCCGGACCGGGCCACTCCTGGCCCCCGCCGTCCCCGCAGCCGGCGTGGGGACCGCCGCCGGGCTACGGGCAGCAGCCGGGCTACGGACAGCAGCGGCCGGGGCTCAACGGCTTCGCGCTCGCCTCGCTCCTCGTCGGGCTGCTGTGCTTCCCGCCGCTGGGCGTCGTGTTCGGCGTGGTGGCCCTCGTACAGATCGCGAAGAAGCGGGAGCGGGGCAAGGCCCTGGCGATCGTGGGCCTGGCCGTGTCGGTGGCGATGACGGGCGCGCTGGTCTTCACCGCCGAGCGGGTCGCGTCGGCGGTCGGCGACGGGTTCGGGACGCTGGGCGGGCTGCCCGACGCCGACACCGACGTCGAGGGCGAGCTCACGGACATGGACGAACTGCGGTCGGGCGACTGCTTCAACGTCCCGGGCGGGGACCTGATGGACGAGCGGCCCCTGACGTACAAGGTCGACTGCGCGCAGGTGCACCACGGCGAGGTCACCGCGTCGAAGTCGCTGGGCGCGGCGGACGCCCCCGGGTCCGCGGCGGGCGAGGACGAGCGCGCGTCCGAGGACGCGTGCTGGAAGGCCCAGGACGAGTACGCGATGGACACGTGGGCGCTGCCCGAGTACGCGGAGATGTTCTACTACGCGCCCTCACGCCAGTCGTGGCGCCAGGGGGACCGGCTCCTGCTCTGCGTGATCGGCACGACCGAGGAGGAGTGGCGCGGCAGCCTACGCCAGGACGCCGCCGCGCTGAAGCCCGAGCAGGTGGCCTTCCTGCGGGCCGCCAACGCCGTGGAGTTCGTCATGAGCCGGCCGCCCGAGGAGGAGGTCGAGGACGCGCTCGGCACCTACCAGGCCTGGGCGGCGCAGGTGCACGCGGCGCTGGGCGACGAGGCGAAGGTGCTCCAGAGCGACAAGGCCCGGCCCGGGCTGGAGAAGGCCGTGCCGACGCAGCTCAAGGCGATCGAGGAGGCCCGCGCGGCGTGGCAGCGCGCCGCGCAGGCGAGGACGCCGGCGGAGTTCGACAAGCAGTGGGGGCGGGCCATGGCCGCGTTGTCCCTGGACACGGAGCAGGCGCTGCGCGGAGCGTACGGCCTGACGACGGAGGTCCCGCAGTGGCTGGAGGACAGTCAGGGGGGCGGCCAGGACCCGGAGACGGGGCCGGGCCGCGGGCCCTCGTCCGAGGCGGTGTGAGGACGCGGGCCCGTCGGACCGGGGTACGAGCGTTGCCGGACGTCGCCCTGGTGACGCGCAGTAACGGGTTTGAGTGACCTGCCTTCATCACTTCGGGTGAAACTCTGGCCCTTGCTTGCAGTATTCAACCGTCGGTTGCCAGGGTGTAGCTGTCTGTCAACCTGATGGGAGTGGCCAGTGACTTTCGGTGAGCAGCCGGCCTATCTGCGCGTGGCCGGGGATCTTCGACGGAAGATCGTCGACGGTTCTCTGCCCCCGCACGCCCGGCTCCCCTCCCAGGCTCGCATCCGCGAGGAGTACGGGGTCTCCGACACCGTGGCCCTGGAGGCGCGCAAGGTCCTCATGGCGGAGGGGCTGGTCGAGGGCCGGTCCGGGTCCGGTACGTACGTGAAGGAGCAGCCCGTCCCGCGGCGGGTCGCCCGCTCCGGCTACCGCACGAGCGGCGCGTCGACGCCGTTCCGGCAGGAGCAGGCGGACGCGGGTGCGCGCGGCACCTGGGAGTCGAACAGCGAGCAGACGGGCGCGCCCGCGGAGATCGCCAAGCGGCTCGGCATCGAGCCGGGCGAGCGGGTGATGCGGACGCGGTACGTCTACCGCGACGCCGGGGAGGCGATGATGCTGTCGACCTCCTGGGAGCCCCTCGCCGTGACCGGCCGGACGCCGGTGATGCTGCCGGAGGAGGGTCCGCTCGGCGGCTCCGGGGTCGTCGACCGGATGGCCGCGATCGACGTCGTCGTGGACAACGTGGTGGAGGAGGTCGGAGCGCGGCCCGGCCTGGCGGAGGAGTTCCTGCTCCTCGGCGGGGTGCCGGGACACGTGGTGCTGGTCATCGGCCGCACCTACTTCGCGTCCGGCCGCCCGGTGGAGACGGCCGACGTGGTCGTCCCGGCGGACCGGTACCGCCTGGCGTACCACCTGCCCGTGCGGTGAGGTGAGGTGAGGCGGCCGCGCCGGACCGTGGGGACGGCGCCGGCCCCGTGCGGCGCCGCCGACGGGTGAGGCGCGCAGGTCCGGGGGCCGGCGCGCGACCGCGGCGCTCCTTCTGAACGGGCGCGCACGGCGCAGTCGTACGCATGGCCGGATGCGTACGCCCCGAGGTACCTCTTCGTGAAAAACCGTATCCGCTCCGTAAAGGTCGGGCGTAAGCTCGGGCATATGCGCAATGCGGTTTCCCGGGCAGGTACGTCGGCGGAGGGTGAAACGCGATGAATGACAGCGGTGCCCTGCTCCCGTGGCTGGTCATACGTCAGGACGACAACGGCAACCGCTACCGGGTGGGGCGCTATCCCACCCGGGCCGAGGCCCAGAAGGTCGCCGACAGCCTCGACGACCGAGGACACAAGCAGCTCTACTGGGTCGAGCGGATCGGTCAGACCGCCACGACGAACTGAGCGTCGCAGCTCCAGGCGACGCTGGCATAGGCTCCGCCCATGACGGTACGAGTGGTCGTGGGCGGAGCCCTTTGTCATGAAGGGCGCCTGCTGGCCGCCCGGCGCAGCGCGCCGCCGGAGCTCGCCGGGCGCTGGGAGCTGCCGGGCGGGAAGGCCGAACCGGGTGAGTCCGTCCCCGAGGCGCTGGTGCGCGAACTGCGCGAGGAGCTCGGCGTGGAGGTCGAGCCCCTGGAGCGGATCCCGGGGGAGTGGCCGCTGAAGCCCGGCCTGGTCCTGCACGTGTGGACCGCCCGGCTGCTCTCCGGAGTTCCCGCGCCCCTGGAGGACCACGACGAGCTCCGCTGGCTCGGGCCGCTGGAACTGGAGTCGGTGGACTGGCTCGACCAGGACCGGCCGGCCGTCGCCGAGGCGGGACGCCGACTGCGCGGCGAAGCGACGGAGGGCGAACAGGGCGAACAGGGCGAATAGGGCGGCGAGGGGGACGCCGGGGGGCGCGTGACATTCGCGCTCTAGGCCGTCTGCGTCACAGTGCGCCGGTGGGGGCGGGGCGGAGTGGTACGACGCCCTGAATATCGGGTATGTCGCTATTAATCCCTATCTCGTCCCCCTTTCGTCCCCGACGAACCGGACTGGGGTCACTGCTGGCCCGGGAAGTGATCGGCGTGATGGACACAGACGGCGCGTGTGCCGAGTGGGCCTTCCCCGCCGAGCCCGGCGCCGTCCGCACCGCACGTCACGCCGTCCGCGGCACCCTCCGCGCCTGGGGCCTGGAAGCCGTCGGCGACGTGACCGTCCTGCTGGTCAGCGAGCTCGTCACCAACTCCCTGCGGTACGCTTCCGGCCCCATCGGGGTCCGCCTGGAACGGCGGAATCCAGCCGCCGACAACGCCGCCGGAGGCCGCGCGCTTCTCGTGGAGGTCTCAGATCCGCTTCCGGATCCGCCCCTCGCGCGGGTCGCCGGGGCCCAGGACGAGGGGGGACGTGGACTGCACCTCGTCGCCGTCTCCTCGCGGCGGTGGGGGACCCGCCACGGGAAGTCGGGCAAGACTGTGTGGTTCGAGTTGGCTCTTCCTGGTGAGTAACAAGGTGAACGGTGACGAAATGACCCTCTGACGAGGTCCGGGGGAGATCACTGACGTGGCTCGAAATCATCGAGACCGTGCTGTGATCGTGAACGCCGTGCCGTCCGGGGCCGTGGTGCTGAATACTGCGGTCATGGCCGGTCCGGTTGCGGTGAGCTGGAGGGGACGGTCGCGTGAGCGAAATACCTGCGCAGGCACAACAGGCCAACGTGCCTCAAGAGTCATGGCACGACGCCCTGTGGCACAGCAGCCCGCCTGGCTCGATATATGACTACATAAAGGTCGCTTCCTTCTCGATCGGTCCCGACGGCTTCATCGACCAGTGGAGTCTGCGCGCCGAGGAACTCTTCGGGCTGACTGCCGCCCAGGCCGTCGGACGCGATCCGGTCGACGCCTTCATGCCGCCCGAGCTGCGCCCCGACGCGCACCGCAAAGTCGCGGAGATCCTCGACGGCAAGGAGTGGACCGGCCTGATCCCCTTCCGGATCCCCGGCGGGGACGGTGCGCACGGGGTGGCCGAGATCTATGTGATGCCCACCCAGACCGAGACGGCCGAGCGGGCCGCGCTGTGCGTCGTCGTCGACGTGCGCGCCCTGCGGTCCATCGAGTCCGACCTGGCGGCCTCACAGGCCATATTCGGTCAATCTCCCTTCGGCTTCCTGCTCTTCGGTACGGACCTCACGGTGCAGCGGGCCAACCGCCGGTTCGCCACCGTCTTCGGCGGCGCCGCCGAGGAGCACATGGGCCGCACCGTGCACGACTACCTGCCCCCGCACGAGGCCGACCGGATGGCCGACGCCCTGCGCCGGGTCCTGGACACCGGGGAGGCGGTCACCGACCTGCGCATCACCGGCGCCGCGCCCGGCAGCCGGGAGAACCGCCACTGGTCCATCAACCTCTACCGCGTGCACGGCGGCAGCGGGCGCCCCGTCGGCGTCGCCGGCATCGGCACCGACGTCACCCGCCGCCACCTCGCGGCGCGCGAGGCCGCCGGGGTCCGGCGCAACCTCGCCCTGCTCAACGAGGCCGGGCACCGCATCGGCAACTCCCTCGACCTGGAGACCACCGCCCGGGAGCTCCTCGACGTGACCGTCCCGGGCTTCTGCGACCTGGCCGCCGTCGACCTCTACCAGGCGCTGCTGCTCGGCGACGACGACCGGCCCGCCCGGCCGCAGGGCCCGGGCGTGCCCAGCCTCCCCGGCCAGGGCCCGGCCCGCACTCCCTCCGCCGCGCTGCGCCGGGTGGCCTTCGCCTCCGCCGTATCGGGCGCCCCGCTGTCCGGTCCGGTCGCGCCGGTCTCCGTGGGCGACGTCCACCGGTACCCGGCGGCGTCGCCGGGCGCGCTCGCCCTGCGCACGGCGCGGCCGCGGCTGATCGAGGGCGGCGGGCCGGAGGACCTCGTGCAGTCCACGCTGGTCGTGCCATTGGTCGCCCACGACACGGTCGTCGGGCTCGCGCAGTTCTCCCGTACGAAGGGCAGCGAACCCTTCGGCGAACGGGACCGGGCGGTCGCCGTCGAGCTGGCCGCGCGGGCCGCCGTGTGCATCGACAACGCGCGGCTGTACCGGCGCGAGCACGAGCGGGCCCTGATACTGCAGCGCAGTCTGCTGCCCCCCGGCGACCCCGAGGCGGCCGGTCTGGACATCGCCTGCCGCTACCTGCCCGGGAACGCGGCGACGGAGGTCGGCGGGGACTGGTTCGACGTCATCGAACTGCCCGGCCACCGCACGGCCCTGGTCGTCGGCGACGTCATGGGCCGGGGCCTGCGGGCCGCCGTGGCCATGGGCGAACTGCGGACCGCCGTACGGACCCTCGCGCTGCTCGACCTCGAACCGGCGGAGGTGCTGAGCGCGCTCGACGAGATCGCGCGGGGCCTCGGGGCGCCCGGCGGCTCCCAGCAGGCGTCGCGGGCCGCCCTGCACTCGCGGGACGCGGACCGCTCCGAGGTGTACCTCGCCACCTGCGTCTACGCGGTCTACGACCCGGTGACGCGGCGCTGCACGATCGCCAACGCGGGCCACATGCCGCCCGTCCTGGTGGAACCCCCGGACGAGGGCGGGACGCCGCGGCCCGCCCTGCTGCTGGAAGTGCCCCCGGGCATGCCGCTGGGGGTGGGCGGGGAGCCGTTCGAGGAGGTGGAGGTCGAACTTCCGGAGGGCGCCCTGCTGGCCCTCTACACCGACGGCCTGGTCGAATCCCGCGACCATCCGCTGGAAGAGGGACTGCGCGGCCTGCGCGCGGCCCTCGCGGACCCGGTGCGCCCCCTGGAGGACGTGTGTGACCACGTCCTGAACACGCTGGACACCCGGCACGGCGAGGACGACATCGCCCTGCTGATGGCCCGGGTGCAGGGGCTGCCGATGGACGCGGTGGGCGACTGGCAGCTGCCGCGGGAGGCCCGCTCGGTGGGGCGCGCGCGGGAACTGGCCCGGGCGAAGCTGCCGGCCTGGGGCCTGGAGGGGCTGCTGGACACCACCGAACTGCTGGTCAGCGAGCTCGTCACCAACGCACTGCGGTACGGGGAGGGCGAGATCCGCCTGCGCCTCCTCCTGGACCGGACCCTCGTCTGCGAGGTGTGGGACGCGAACCTCGTCCAGCCGAGGCGCCGGCGCGCCCGGGACACGGACGAGGGAGGGCGGGGGCTCCAGCTCGTCGGGATGCTCTCCGCGGGCTGGGGTACGCGCCGCACCCACCGGGGCAAGACGGTCTGGTTCGAGCTCCCGCTGCCGGGCGCGACCGCGGAGGCGGTGTCCGAACTCTCCGCCGAGCAGCTGCTGAACATGTACGGCTGACCCCCGGGGCCGGGATCCCGGGGAAGGGTCAGACGGCCGGGCGCCCCTTGAGCGCGGCGAGCCTGGCCTCGATCTCCGAGGTCCTGCCCAGGTCGTCCAGGGACTCGAACTGCGCGTCCAGCGAGGAGGCGGCCAGCTCCTGCTTGCCCAGCGCCAGCGCCTCCTCGCGCCGCACCTTCTCCTCGAAGCGGTGCAGCTCGCTCGTCGGGTCCATGACGTCGATGCTCTTCACCGCGTCGAGCATCGTGTTCTGCGCCTGCGCGGTCCTCGCGCGGGCCACCAGCTCGTCGCGCTTGGCCTGGAGCTCGGTCAGCTTGTCCTTCATCGAGTCCAGGCCCGCCTTGAGCCGGTCGACGACCTGCCGCTGGGCGGCGATCGTCGGCTCCGCCGTCTTGGCCTCCTTCTCCGACTGGAGCTGGCGTCCCAGCGCCACCTTCGCGAGGTTGTCGAACTTGTCGGCGTCCGCGCTCGCCCCCGACGCCCGCAGCTCGTCGCCCTTGCGGCTCGCCGCGAGGGCCTTGGAGCCCCACTCGGAGGCCGCCTCCACGTCCTGCGTGTGGTCCGCCTCCAGCATCCGCAGATTGCCGATCGTCGTCGCCACGGCCTGCTGCGCCTCCGAGATGTTGTTCGTGTAGTCCCGGATCAGCTGGTCCAGCATCCTCTGCGGGTCCTCCGCCTGGTCCAGCAGCGCGTTGATGTTGGCCTTGGCGAGCTGGGTGACGCGGCCGAGGACGGTCTGCTTGCTCATGGTCGGTCTCTCCTGGTGAGGGTCGGGGTGAGGGGGTGAGGGTGAGGCGTCGCGCTGCCCCCTGCCGTCAGAAGCGGCCGCCGCCGCCCATCCGGCCGCGGGTCGCGCCGCCGCCGAAGGAGCCCGGGGCCCCGCCGCCCCCGAAACCGCCGCCCCCGCCTCCGAAGCCGCCGCCTCCGATGCCGCCGCCCCGCAGGATCTGGCCGAGGATGATCCCGCCGAGCACGGCGCCGCCCCGGCCGCCGCCGGCCCGCCTCCCCGCGTACGGGTCCTGGTACGCCCGTACGTCCTGCTCCGCCAGCCGCTGCGCCTGCCGGGCCAGCTCATCCGCCCGCTGCGCCTGAGCCAGCGCGCCCGCCGGGTCCGCGGCCGTCAGGGACACCGCCCGCTCCAGGTGCCGGCCGGCCTCCGCCAGGCGGGTGCGGGCCTCGCTGCCGATCGCGCCCCGGGTGGTGGTGATGTAGTCCGTCGCCGCGCCGATCGCGCTGCGCGCCGAGAGCATGGCCTGGTCGAACAGGGCCACCGCCCGCTGCCGGCCCGACTCCCGCTCCCGCACCCCGGCCAGGGCCTGGTCGAGGGCCGCGTCGGCCTCCTCCACGCGGCGCAGGGCGTCGATCGGGTCGTACCGCCCGGCCGCCGTCTCCCGCTGGACGTCGGCCAGTACGGCCTCGGCCCGGCCGATCCGCCCGCGCAGGTCCGCCGTGGAGGTGCCCTCCGCGGTGCCCGTCAGCAGCCCCCGCGCGTCGGCGAGGTCGGACTCCGTCTCGTTCAGTGCGCCCGGCAGCGCCCCGGCCGCCTCCGCCAGCTCCCGCGCGCGCCGCTCGACCGCGTCCACCAGGGTCGCCACCTGGTCCACCGCGCTCTCCGCGGCCCGTACGTGCACGGCCGCCCTGCCGTTGTCGCCGCCGTCGACGGCCGCCCGGGCCTCGCCCAGCTCGGTCGTCGCGAACAGCAGCCGGTCCTCGGCCCGTTCGGGGTGGGATGCCACCGGCGCGGACGCGGAGTCCGCGTACAGCCCGGCCAGCGCGGTCACCGTCGCCCCGGCCGTCGTCGTCCGCCCGGTCAGGTCGCGCACGCGCTCCCGCACGGCGGCGAGGGCCTGCGGGGCGTTCTTCTCCAGGTCGCGCAGCCGGTCGAAGTCCGCCGACTCGGCGTCGAGCCGCCGGTTCGCCTCCGTGCAGCGGGCCACGATCTCGTCCAGCATCCGGCGCCGGACCGCGTCGTCCTCCGGATGGGCGTCGTCGAGCTGCTGGCGCAGCCGGAAGGCCTGCGTCAGCTCCCCCTTGGCGTGGTCCACGGCCGCGGTGAAGGGGCCGACCGCCTCCTCGCCGAACTGGGCGGTGGCGAAACCGAGTTCCTCGGTGCTGGTGCGGATCGCGTCGTCGGTCTGCACCAGCAGCGACTTGGCCTCGGCGTCCAGCTGCGGCAGCGGCAGCCGGTCGGGTGCCCCTTCGGGCCAGCCCGGTCCGGTCGTGGCCGCGCGGCCGCCGCCGGGACCGGCGCCCCTGCGCCTGCGGCGGGTGTACGCGTACGCCGCGAGCGCGCCGGCGGCGCCGACCGCGACCACCGGGAGCACGAAGTCCCCGGCCCCGCTCTCGCCGCTCGCCCCGCCGCCGGGATCGGCCGGGCCGGGGGTGATCGCCGGCGCCGGCACGGGCCTGCCCGCGAGCACGGCGTCGTAGCCGTTCGCCGCACCGATCGCGGCGCCCGCCCAGTCGTTCTGCTTCAGGGCCGGCTCGATGGCGGTCCGCGCCACGGCGGCCAGCTGCTGTTCGGTGAAACCGGAGTCGACGGCGGCCGAATAGGCGTAATGGCGCGCCCCGGTGGCCACGGCCAGCAGGACGTCCTCCTGGCCCAGGCCGTTCTTCTCCGCGGTGGCGTCGGCCCAGCTCTGGGCCGAGCGCCCCGAGAAGTCGCGTACGTACGCCACGAAGAGCTGGATCCTCCGCTCGGCGTACAGCCGGTCGAGCGCGGCGGCGACGGCGGCCTCCCGGGCGCCCAGGGCCCCGACCCGGTCGGTGATCTGCCCCTGCCGGGACAGGCTCACGGGATCGTCGGCGCGCGCGGGCGACGTCCCGGCCGGCCCCCAGCCGGCGACGGCCAGCAGCGCGGCGGCGAGGACGAGGCCGACCCGTACCGCCGCCGCGCCGCGCGGCCCGCTTCTCTTGTTCCTTCTGGGCACCCTCACATGGGGGACATTATGGGTGGTTCCGCCCTCCCGCACCTGGAGTCACGGGAGGGCGGCTGCCGCTGTCGTCCACCTCATGCCCCACCTCATGCCGACTACCGGGGATCCGAACGCCGCCCGATCTTGTTCCCCAGCCACACCAGCGGGTCGTACTTGCGGTCCACCGCCCGCTCCTTCAGCGGGATCAGCGCGTTGTCGGTGATCTTGATGCCCTCGGGGCAGACCTCCGTACAGCACTTGGTGATGTTGCAGTAGCCCAGCCCGTGCTCCTCCTGGGCGGCGCGCTTGCGGTCCAGGCCCGCCTCCGCCGCCGCGTCCAGGGGGTGCATGTCCAGCTCCGCCACCCGCATCAGGAAGCGCGGACCGGCGAAGGCGCTCTTGTTCTCCTCGTGGTCCCGCACCACATGGCAGGTGTCCTGGCACAGGAAGCACTCGATGCACTTGCGGAACTCCTGCGAGCGCTCCACGTCGATCTGCTGCATCCGGTACGCGCCCGGGGCCACCCCTGCCGGAGGCACGAAGGCCGGGACCTCCCGCGCCTTGCGGTAGTTGAAGGACACGTCCGTCACCAGGTCGCGGACGACCGGGAAGGCGCGCAGCGGGGTGACGGTGATCGTCTCGGACCGCTCGAAGGTGGACATGCGCGTCATGCACATCAGCCGCGGGCGGCCGTTGACCTCCGCGCTGCACGAGCCGCACTTGCCCGCCTTGCAGTTCCAGCGCACCGCCAGGTCCGAGGCCTGGGTCGCCTGGAGCCGGTGGACGATGTCCAGGACCACCTCCCCGTCGTGCACCTCGACCGTGAAGTCCCGCAGTTCCCCGCCCTCCGCGTCACCCCGCCAGATCCGGAAGCTCGCGTCGTACGTGCTCATTCGTACTGCTCCTCTTCGGCGAGGTACTTGGCCAGCTCTTCCTTCTCGAACAGCGCGAGCAGGTCGGGGCGGATGGGATCGGTGCGGACCCGGGTGAGCTCGATCCGGTCGGCCCGGGGATCCGCGGGCGGCGGGTCGACGGGGCGGCACAGCAGGTTCACCGGGCGCCAGCTGCGCTCCATCGCCGGGCAGTCCTCGCGGGTGTGCCCGCCCCGGCTCTCGGTGCGCTCCAGGGCCGCGCGGGCCACGCACTCGCTGACCAGCAGCATGTTGCGCAGGTCCAGCGCGAGGTGCCAGCCCGGGTTGAACTGCCGGTGCCCCTCGACACCGGCCCGGGAGGCCCGCAGCCGCAGCGTCGCGAGCTTCTCCAGCGCCTCGGCCATCTCGCCCTCCCGGCGGATGATGCCGACGAGGTCGTTCATGGTCGTCTGGAGCTCCTGGTGGAGCGTGTACGGGTTCTCCGCGCCCTCGGCGGCGTGGAAGGGGGCCAGCGCCTCCGCGGCCGCCGCGTCGATCTCCGCCTGGGAGACGGCCGGGCGCCCGGCGGCCCCCGAGGAGGCGTCCCGCGCGGCGTACTCGGCGGCGTGCAGCCCGGCCCGCCGCCCGAAGACCAGCAGGTCGGACAGGGAGTTGCCGCCCAGCCGGTTCGAGCCGTGCATCCCGCCCGCGACCTCACCGGCCGCGAAGAGCCCCGGGACGCCGACCGTGGCCGCCGTGTCGGAGTCGACCGCGATCCCGCCCATCACGTAGTGGCAGGTCGGGCCCACCTCCATCGGCTCCGCCGTGATGTCCACGTCCGCCAGCTCCTTGAACTGGTGGTACATGGAGGGCAGGCGGCGGCGGATCTTCTCGGCCGGCATGCGCGTGGACACGTCGAGGAAGACACCGCCGTGCGGGGAGCCGCGGCCCGCCTTGACCTCCGCGTTGATGGCCCGCGCCACCTCGTCGCGCGGCAGCAGTTCGGGCGGGCGCCGGTTGTGGTCCGGGTCCTCGTACCAGCGGTCGCCCTCCGCCTCCGACTCGGCGTACTTCTCCTTGAAGACGTCGGGGACGTAGTCGAACATGAACCGCTTGCCCTCGGAGTTGCGCAGCACCCCGCCGTCGCCGCGCACCGACTCGGTGACGAGGATGCCCTTCACCGACGGCGGCCAGACCATGCCCGTCGGGTGGAACTGCACGAACTCCATGTTCAGCAGGGGCGCGCCCGCGAGCAGGGCCAGGGCGTGGCCGTCGCCGGTGTACTCCCACGAGTTCGAGGTCGTCTTGAAGGACTTGCCGATCCCGCCCGTGGCCAGGACGACCGCCGGGGCCTCCAGGACGAAGAAACGGCCGGACTCCCGCTCGTAGCAGAAGGTCCCCGACACCTGGTCACCGTCTTTGAGGACCCTCGTGACCGTGCACTCCTGGAAGACCTTGAGCCGGGCCTCGTAGTCCCCGTACTCCTTGAAGTCCTCCTGCTGGAGCTGGACGATCTTCTGCTGGAGGGTGCGGATCAGCTCCAGGCCGGTGCGGTCCCCGACGTGCGCGAGCCGCGGGTACTCGTGGCCGCCGAAATTGCGCTGGGAGATCTTCCCGTCGGGCGTGCGGTCGAAGAGCGCGCCCCAGGTCTCCAGCTCCCACACCCGGTCGGGGGCCTCCTTGGCGTGCAGCTCCGCCATCCGCCACTGGTTGAGGAACTTGCCCCCGCGCATGGTGTCGCGGAAGTGCACCTGCCAGTTGTCACCCTCGTTGACGTTGCCCATGGAGGCGGCGATCCCGCCCTCCGCCATCACGGTGTGGGCCTTGCCGAAGAGGGACTTGCAGATCACGGCCGTACGGGCGCCGCGCTCGCGGGCCTCGATCGCGGCGCGCAGCCCGGCGCCGCCCGCGCCGACCACGACCACGTCCCACTGCTGCCGGTCGACTTGAGCCATTTAGAAGATCCTCGGGTCGTCGAAGGTGCCGCTGGCCACCAGGTACACGTAGAAGTCGCACAGGGCCACGCTGATCAGGGAGGCCCACGCCAGGAGCATGTGGCGGGCGTTGAGCGCGCTGACCCAGCCCCACAGCCGGTAGCGCACCGGGTGCTTCGAGAAGTGCTTGAGCCTGCCGCCCACGATGTGGCGGCAGGAGTGGCAGGACAGGGTGTACGCCCAGATGAGGACGATGTTGACGAGGAACAGCAAGGTCCCCAGGCCCATGTGGCCCCACGCGTAGTGCTCGTCGCGGAAGGTCAGCACCGTGTCGTACGTGAGGATGCCGGCCACCGGGAGCGCCGCGTAGAAGAAGTACCGGTGCATGTTCTGGAAGATCAGCGGGAAGCGGGTCTCGCCGGTGTACTTCGCGTGCGGTTCGGCGACGGCGCACGCGGGCGGCGAGGCCCAGAAGCCCCGGTAGTAGGCCTTGCGGTAGTAGTAGCAGGTCAGGCGGAAGCCGAGCGGGAAGACCAGGATCAGCAGGGCGGGTGACAGGCCCCACCAGCTGCCGAAGAGGTCCCAGTTCGGGCCGTCGCGCATCTCCCGGCAGTTCTCCGCGAGGCACGGGGAGTAGAAGGGGGAGACGTAGGGGGCCGCGTAGTAGTCGGCGTTCGCGAAGGCCCGCCAGGTCGAGTAGACGATGAAGGCGAGCAGCCCGGCCGCGGTGGCGGCCGGGGCCAGCCACCACCGGTCGGTCCGCAGGTGCCGGGCCGCGATCGCGGCCCGGGAGGCGTCGTGGACGCCGCCGCCGGGCCGCTGCTGGGGTCGTTCCGTGCCTGTGGCCAAAGGGGACTCCGGGAGGAGTGATGAGGGGTGGCCCAGGAGGCCCGGCCGCGGACGGCCGGGCCAGATGGGGTGCGGGTCGTGGGACCGGAGAGGACGTGCGCCGTCAGGGTGCGCGGCGGTCGCGCAGGCCGAGGCCCTCGTCGTCGGCGTCCTTCCACAGCGAGCTGTCGTACGGGGTGTCCGGGACCGTCACCATGCGGGACGGGTCCGGAGCGGGCGCCGTCGTCGAGCTCCCCGGCTTCTGCCGCCTGGCCTGCTGCTCCAGCTGCTCGACCTTGCGCGTCAACTCGTCCAGGTTGCGCCGTACGGCACTCAGATCGTCTTGCAGGGACATGATTTGCCCTCACTTCCGCCGGACTGCGGTGGCAACGCTCATGTGCGCCTGCGAGTGTCGCGCTTCCCGTCCCCCCTTGTGAAGGGACGTGCAGCGATTGCGGGCGCGCAGGCGTGAACTGTGCGCCCCTCCCTGCCCCCATTCTCATCCCTCTCCCGGGGGACCGCCCCTCGGCCACGCACAGGGGATTGGTCCGCACGGGTGGGGTTCGCGGCGTGGCGAGAGGCGGCTGCGAAAGGTGCGACGGGCCGTCGATTTCAGTGGGTTCCGGCAACCGGTGTGATCAGCTCCAAATACCGCCGAACGTGATCATGCTTCCCCCACGCCCCGCCCCGGAGGTACGACCCATGTCCCAGAGAAGGCGCAGGTCCTTGGCGCTCCTGACCTCGGGAGTCCTCGCACTGCCACTGCTCACGGGCTGCGGCGCGGGTGACGACGAGGGCGGACCGGCCGCGGCGGGGCAGGACATCGCCGCGACCGTCCGCGACCAGGTCGCGGACGGGGGAGTGCTGCGCTGGGCGGTGGACACCCTCCCGGACACCCTGAACACCTTCCAGGCCGACGCGGACGCGACGACGAACAGGATCGCCGGGGCCGTGCTGCCCCAGCTGTTCGTGCTGGACGGCAGGGGCCGGCCGGTGGCCAATCCCGACTACCTGGAAAAGGCCGAGGTCGTCGAGCGGGAGCCCAAGCAGGTCGTCCTGTACAAGCTGAACCAGCAGGCGGTGTGGAGTGACGGGCGCGAAGTCGGCGCGGCCGACTTCGTGGCGCAGTGGCGGGCGCTGAACGGCAAGGACTCGGCGTTCTGGACGGCGCGCAACGCCGGCTACGACCGGATCGAGAAGATCGAGAGGGGCAAGTCCGACCTGGAGGTCAAGGTCACCTTCGCCAAGCCGTACTCCGACTGGCGCTCCCTGTTCACCCCGCTCTACCCCAAGCAGGTCATGGGCACCCCGGAGGCCTTCAACGAGGGCGCCCGCGGCGCGCTGAAGGCCACCGCCGGCCCCTTCGCGCTCGGGGCGATCGACAAGAAGACCGGCACCGCGGCCCTGACCCGCAGTCCGCGCTGGTGGGGCCGGCCCGCCAAGCTCGACACACTGGTCCTGACGGCGGTGCCCCGGGCCGAGCGCCCGGCCGCGCTGGCCGCCGGGAAGCTCGACATGGCGGAGATCGACCGGGCGGGCGCCGACCGGATCGCCCTGGCCCGCCGCGACGCCTCCGGCCAGGGCGGCAAGGGCTCGGGCGGGGCCCCCGCCCACGGCCCGGCGGCCGCGATGACCCCGGCGCAGGCCACCCTGTCGTGGGCGATCGCCTTCGGGACGGACGAGGGCAAGGCCGCGGCCGAGCAGGAGAGCCGCCGCAAGCACCTGGCGGCGGTGAAACGGTACGCCGACGAGCAGGCGGCCCTGCGCGACTTCACGGTGCGCAAGTCCCTGGAGCCGGCCTACACGCAGCTCGCCATGAACGGCGCGTCCGGCCCCCTGTCCGACGAGCGGGTGCGCCGGGCGGTCGCCCGGGCCCTGGACCGCAAGGCACTGGCCGAGCTCGTACTGAAGCCGCTCGGCCTGCCCGCGAAGCCCGTCGGCAGCCACCTGGCCCTGGCCGGGCAGCGGGCGTACGCCGACAACAGCGGCGCCCTCGGCGGCCAGGACACCCAGGCGGCCCAGGCCCTGCTCGCGGACGCGGGCTGGCGCCGGGGCGGCAAGATCACCGAGCCGGCGGGCGCCAAGGCCGGCCCGCAGAGCGGCGCGGAGGGTTCCGAGGACGCGAAGCAGGACGACGGGAAGACCCCGTCGGGCCCGGGCACCGGGAACGACGGCCTCTACATCGTGGGCCAGGACGACGGGGCCAACGGCGACCTGCGGTCCGCGACCGCGCAGCTGCCGAAGGTCCGCCCGGTGGGCAAGCCCGCCGGCCCCGCCGCCCGCAGCGGCCACGGCGGCACGCACGGCAGCCGCCCCGAGGGCCCCGAGGGGCACAGCGGCGACGGAGTCCTCGCCGGGACGGCGGCGTACGGACCCGACGGCGAGATCGTCGACGCCGACGCTTTCGCCCGGGGCGGTCCGCAGGACGGCACCTCCCCGGTCCTGGCCCCCGCCCCCTTCGCGGCCCAGCAGGAGGCCGCCCTGCTGGCCCAGGCCGGCCGGCTGGCCGCCGTCGACGACCCCAAGCGCGGCCCGGCCCGCGACGGTGACGCCGGCGAGCCCGCCAAGGCCACCCCGGCCCCGGCCAAGCAGGCCACCCGCACCTCGGGCTCCATGCTCGCCAAGGACGGCAAGGCCCTCACCCTGCGCTTCGTCCTCCCGTCCGGCCCCGGCTCGGAGTCCCTGCGCACGGTCGGCGACCGGATCGCCCAGATGCTCCGCAAGGTCGGCGTGAACACCGAGATCACCAAGGTGGCCGACGACAGCTTCTTCAAGGACCACGTCGCCTCGGGCCAGTACGACCTGGCCCTGTACTCCTGGCCCGCCACGGCCTACCCCGCCACCGACGCCCGGCCCATCTTCGCCAAGCCGGAGCCGGCGGCGGACGGCTCGCTCCTCGTCGAACAGAACTACACCCGGGTCGGCACCGACCACATCGACCAGCTCTTCGACCAGGCCCTGGGCGAGCTGGACGAGGAGCAGTCCCGTGAGCTGATGCGCAAGGCCGACGCCCGGATCTGGGCCGCGGCCGGCTCGATCCCCCTCTACCAGCGCCCGGAGCTGGTGGCCGTCAAGCCCAGCCTGGCCAACGCCGGCGCCTTCGGCCTCGGCGCCCCCCGCTACCAGGACATCGGCTGGAAGAAGCAGCAGGCCGCCCGGGACAAGAACAGGAAGTAACCGAGGAGGACCGGGGTTCCGCGGGGCTTCCCCGGGGAAGCCCCGGGAAGCCCGGGGGAGAAGATGTGGTGACAAAGGGGTGACTGTCGCAGTGACCGGCGGGTATCAACCTCAGATGTGACTCAAGTCCCTTGCCCGCCGAATCCCCGGCGGGCAAGGTCGTGCATACCCGTTGACCCGCGTGATTACAGGCAGGAACGGCGGTCGGGGCACCCCACGCATCACCCGGCCGCGCTCAGTCGTCCGGCCTCTTGACAGACCCCCCGGCATGCAGTTCCCGCTGCGCGACGTACCATGGGGTAAGGCCGTGGCAGGTTTTCGCCCGGTCGAGGCGCGCGTGCCGGACCGTACGCGACGCCATCCACGATCCCGGGAGAAGCGCCGAAGTGCCCACGCGCCACGACATCCGTAACGTCGCCATCGTCGCCCACGTCGACCATGGCAAGACGACCATCGTCGATGCCATGCTCAAGCAGGCCGGTGCCTTCGCCGCCCACCAGCACCTCGACGACCGCATGATGGACTCGAACGACCTGGAGCGTGAGAAGGGCATCACGATCCTCGCCAAGAACACGGCGGTGAAGTATCACCCCAAGGACGGCGGGGCCCCGATCACGATCAACATCATCGACACCCCCGGCCACGCCGACTTCGGTGGTGAGGTCGAGCGCGGTCTGTCGATGGTGGACGCCGTCGTTCTGCTGGTGGACGCCTCCGAGGGTCCGCTGCCCCAGACCCGCTTCGTCCTGCGCAAGGCCCTGCAGGCGAAGATGCCGGTCATCCTCTGCATCAACAAGACCGACCGTCCGGACTCCCGGATCGACGAGGTCGTCAACGAGACGTACGACCTCTTCCTCGACCTGGACGCGGACGAGGACCAGATCGAGTTCCCGATCGTCTACGCCTGCGGCCGTGACGGCGTCGCCTCGCTGACCAAGCCCGAGGACGGCACCGTCCCCGCGGACAGCGACAGCCTGGAGCCGTTCTTCTCCACCATCCTGGAGCACGTCCCCGCCCCGGTGTACGACGAGGAGGCCCCGCTCCAGGCCCACGTCACCAACCTGGACGCCGACAACTTCCTCGGCCGCATCGCGCTCGTCCGCGTCGAGCAGGGCGAGCTGCGCAAGGGCCAGACCGTCGCGTGGATCAAGCGTGACGGCACCATCTCGAACGTCCGCATCACCGAGCTGATGATGACCGAGGCGCTCACCCGCAAGCCGGCCGAGGTGGCGGGCCCGGGTGACATCTGCGCGGTCGCCGGATTCCCCGACATCATGATCGGCGAGACCCTGGCCGACCCGGAGAACCCGATCGCCCTGCCGCTGATCTCGGTCGACGAGCCGGCGATCTCCATGACCATCGGCACGAACACCTCGCCGCTGGTCGGCCGCGGTGGCACGGGCAAGGGCGCGGACGCCAAGTCCGCGGTCAAGGACCGCAAGGTCACCGCCCGCCAGGTCAAGGACCGCCTCGACCGCGAGCTGGTCGGTAACGTCTCGCTGCGCGTCCTCGACACCGAGCGTCCCGACGCCTGGGAGGTCCAGGGCCGCGGTGAGCTCGCGCTCGCCATCCTGGTCGAGCAGATGCGCCGCGAGGGCTTCGAGCTCACCATCGGCAAGCCGCAGGTGGTCACGCAGGAGATCGACGGCAAGGTGCACGAGCCGGTCGAGCGCATGACGATCGACGTCCCCGAGGAGCACATGGGCGCGGTCACGCAGCTCATGGGCGTCCGCAAGGGCCGCATGGACAACATGTCGAACCACGGCTCCGGCTGGGTCCGCATGGAGTTCGTGGTCCCGTCGCGCGGTCTCATCGGCTTCCGTACGGAGTTCCTGACGGGTACGCGCGGTACCGGTATCGCGCACTCCATCCACGAGGGCTACGAGCCGTGGTTCGGCCCGCTGGTGACCCGTAACAACGGTTCGCTGGTCGCGGACCGCGCGGGCTCGGTCACGCCGTTCGCGATGATCAACCTGCAGGAGCGCGGCGTCCTGTTCACCGACCCCGGCACCGAGGTGTACGAGGGCATGATCGTCGGCGAGAACTCGCGCTCCGACGACATGGACGTGAACATCACCAAGGAGAAGAAGCTCACCAACATGCGTGCGGCTTCCGCGGACAACACCGAGAACGTGGTGCCGCCCCGCAAGCTCTCCCTGGAGCAGTCCCTGGAGTTCTGCCGCGACGACGAGTGCGTCGAGGTGACCCCGGAGGCCGTCCGCATCCGCAAGGTCGTCCTGGACCAGAAGGAGCGCTCGCGCACCGCGTCGCGCGCCAAGTCCGCCAAGTAGCCTCAGGCGCAAGCGCGTTCCAGGCGTAGGCACGTAGGATCCACCACGGCCACCCCCGGCTTTGCTCGGGAGGTGGCCGTAGTGGTCGAATCACCCGCAAAACACAGCAGCCCCGCCCCTCGCGACGTCCGTGAAGGGAGGGGCTGTTCGCTTTTGTCAAGCGGATTTTTGCGTTCTAGTGTCCGCATACCGACCGTGACACTCCGGAAGATGAGCTAACCGTCCGTTTCGCACGTGTCTGTCTCCTATCCGTTTGTCCGGATTTCGGGTTTCTGCCGGGGATCGATGTTGTGAAAACGAGACCACTTAAGTGTGGTTTACGGCCTGACCGTCCCCGAGGATGGCTCCATTGAGCTCGGGTCAATGGGTCACGCGCTGTGGGGAGCGCGCCGACTCACGAGCACACTATGGGCAGGAATCCGCTCGTCGTCAGGGGTGTCGACGAGGTTTCTCTGCCCCTCAAGTCGATCAGTGGACTCATGAGGAGGAAACCCATGCGCGGTGCCAAGAGCGCCAAGTGGGTCGTGGGCGCGGTTGTCGTCGCCCTGGCCGCTACTGCCTGTGGCGGCAGTGACGGTGACAGCAAGGACAAGGGCAGTGCCGCCGCCGGCGGCACGTTCCGTTTGGGCAGCACCGAGCCGGACACCATCGACCCGGGGCGTGCCCACGAGTCCACGGGCATCCTGCTGGCCAACGCCCTGTTCACCGGCCTGTACGGAAACACGCCGGACGGCCTGGCCGAGCCGGCGCTCGCCGAGTCGGCGACGTCCGACGAGGGTTGCACGTCCTGGACCTTCAAGATCAAGCCGGACACCAAGTTCTCCAACGGCGAGGTCGTCAACGCCGAGTCGTTCGCCCGTGGCTGGGCCCGTGCCGCGCACAAGGCCGCCGCCTCCGACGTGGCGTACCACTTCGCGGGCATCAAGGGCTACGAGCAGCTGCAGGACGGCTCCGCCAAGACCTTCAGCGGTGTCACCACCCCGGACGCGAACACCCTCAAGGTGGACCTGTCCAAGGCGGACTGCGAGTTCGTCCTGAAGACGGCGCACAACGCCTACAGCCCGGTCCCCTCGACGGCCAAGGTCGGCGAAGAGGACAAGGCCTTCGGCGAGGCCCCCATCGGTAACGGTCCGTTCAAGATGGACGGCACGTGGGAGCACAACAAGGCGATCAACCTGGTCCGCAACGACGGTTACAGCCTGCAGAAGGCCTCCCTCGAGAAGGTCCAGGTCACGCTGCTCAACGACAAGACCGCGCACCAGCTCGAGTACGACGGCTTCCAGGCCGGCACCTTCGACTACGCGCACATCCCCGTGCCGATGCTGAAGACGGCCGAGGCCAAGTTCAAGGCGCAGAACAAGTGGTTCGCCAAGGACACCAACGGCATGAACTACATCCTGCCGATCGGTGACAACGGCCCGACCGCCTCCAAGGACGCCCGTCTGGCGATCTCCTACGCGATCGACCGTCAGGCCGTCGCCAAGGGTGTCTTCCAGGGCTTCCAGACCCCGTCGACCACCATCGTGCCGCCGGCGTTCCCGAAGGCGTACCAGAAGGACCTCTGCGTCTCCTGCATCAAGCAGGACCCCGCCAAGGCCAAGGAGCACGCCGAGAAGGCGGGCCTGAAGCCCGGCAGCGAGCTCAAGTTCAGCTTCAACACCGGTGCGGGCCACGAAGAGTGGGTCCAGGCCTTCGCGAAGCAGATCGAGGACGTCCTCGGCGTCAAGGTCAAGCTGGACGGCAAGGACTTCCCGGGCATGCTCAAGGAGCAGCAGGGTTCCCAGGCCACCGGTGTCTACCGCTTCGCGTGGGGCGCCGACTACCCGACCCCGGAGAACTTCCTCTTCCCGCTCCTGCACTCGTCTTCCATGGCGAAGGACGCTGAGGGCAACGTGACCGGTGACAACCGCGTCCGTTACAACAACCCGGAGTTCGACAAGCTGATCGACACGGCCCGCGCCACCAAGGACGAGGCCGCTCGCATCAAGATGTACCAGCAGGCCGAGAAGATGGCCATGGACGACATGGCGCTCATCCCGACCTTCAACCGTTCCCAGTTCCGCCTGATGGCGACCGACAAGTTCAACGGTCTGGACGACATCAACTTCAACGAGGACCCGATCCTCGAGAAGATCTCGCTCAAGAAGTAATCGGTTCGGACGGTATATCCGTCAGGAGCGAACGTGCCGCGGCCCCCGGGTGACCGGTGGGCCGCGGCCCCGCTCGGCAGGCCGTTTTCACTTCGGCACCCCTCACATCCGCGGGCAATCCCCGCACGCCGAGAGCCGGCCCGTTCCTTGGGCTGGAGGCCGCTGCTCCCAGAAGTGGCCAGGTAGAGAGGCAAAACATGGGAAGGTACGTCGCCCGTCGCCTCGGGCAGATGGTCATTGTCCTCATAGGCGCGACCATGGTTCTGTTCGCGTGTCTGTTCGTACTCCCCGGCGATCCCGTGGGTTCGATCGCGGGCAGCGACAAGGCACGTGACCCCGCAGTGGTCGCGGAACTCAAGGCGCGTTACGGGCTCGACAAGTCGTTGCCCGAGCAGTACGTGAACTACGTCGCGAAGGTCGCCACCGGCGACCTCGGTGAGGACTTCGTGCAGCGCCGCGAGGTGTCCGAGATCCTCGCCCCCAAGCTTCAGAACACGGCGAAGCTGGCCCTGCTGGCCATCGTCCTCGTCACGGTGTTCGGCATGGGCGTGGGCATCATCGCCGCGCTCTACAGATACAGCATTCTCGACATGGTCACGACATTTTTTACGACCATGGCCGTGGGCTTCCCGACCTTCGTGATCGGCATGCTGCTCATGAAGTACTTCGCCGTGGAACTCCAGTGGTTCCCGCAGCTCGGCGGAGACAAGCTCGAGGGCATGGTCCTTCCGGCGATCACCCTCGCCATCACCGACGTCGCCTTCGTCGCCCGCCTCACCCGCGGCACGATGCTGGAGGTGCTGCGCGCGGACTACGTGAAGACGGCCGTGGCCAAGGGACTTCCGCGCCGCCGCGTGCTGTTCAAGCACGTGCTGCGCAACTCGTCCATTCCCGTGGTCACCTACCTGGGCATTTCGTTCGGCGCGCTTCTCGGTGGTGCCCTCATCACCGAGGCGATCTTCAACTGGGACGGTGTCGGTCTGGCACTGGTTCAGGCGATTCAGCAGCAGAACAACCCGATCGTGATCGGTGTCGTGACCTACAGCGTCGCGATCTTCGTCGTCCTCAGCCTCATCGTGGACCTGCTGTACGCGGCCCTCGACCCGCGTATCCGCCTCAGCTGACCGCCCCCCAAGGAGGATTTCCTCATGTCTGAGCTCGCAACGAGCCCGGCGATCGGGGACGAGAACCCCGTGTCGCCCGCTTCGGCCCCCGCCGAACCCGCACCCAAGCAACTGAGCCAGTGGGGCGAGATCCGCCACCGCTACGTCCAGAACAAGCTGGCCGTGGTCGGTCTCGTGATCATCACCCTGCTGTTCCTGACCGCTGCGTTCGGCGACATGTTCGCCCCGTTCGACCCGGCGGCACAGGACCTGGAGAACACGCTCGCCTCTCCCAACGGCACGCACTGGATGGGTACCGACGCCCTGGGCCGCGACATGTTCTCGCGCCTCATAGCCGGCACCCGCGTCGCCATGTTCGTCGGCCTCGCCTCGATCTTCTTCGCGGTGCTGATCGGTGTCGCCCTCGGCGCCATCGCCGGTTACTTCGCCGGCTTCGCCGACACCCTCGTCATGCGCATCGCGGACGTCTTCCTCGCGTTCCCGCTGATGATCGGCGCCGTCGTCATCATCCTGGTCACCGGCCGCGGCATCACCCCGGTGATCATCTCGCTGGCGATCTTCTCCTGGGCGACCGTGTCCAGGCTCCTGCGCAGCTCGATCCTGTCGGTGCGCGAGATGGACTACGTCCATGCGGCCAAGGCGCTCGGCGCCGGCGGCTGGCGGATCGTCCGTACCCACATCCTGCCCAACTCGCTGACCGCCGTGCTGGTCTACGCGACCTTCAACGTCGGCACCACGATCATCGGTGTGGCGGCGCTGTCCTTCCTCGGCGCCGGCGTTCCCGTCGACGTCCCGGAGTGGGGCAACATGCTGGCGGCCGGGCAGGCCTTCATCGGCGTCAATGACTACCTGTGGGTGTACCCCAGCCTGTTCGTCGTCGTCACCGTGCTCGGCTTCGCCTTCGTCGGCGACGGCCTGCGTGACGCGCTCGACCCGAAGCTCCGGTAGGGCCGCCCGATGCCCCGAGACAACATCAGCAAGCAGGACGAAGGTGGCGGCGTGACCACGTCGGAGATTCTCAGCGTTGCGGAGACGGGTGGCCGGTCCACCGCGCCGCTGCTGGAGGTGGACAACCTCCAGGTCGAGTTCAAGACCCGTGACGGGGTCGCCAAGGCCGTCAACGGCGTGAGCTACAGCGTCAACTCAGGCGAGACGCTCGCCGTGCTCGGCGAGTCCGGCTCCGGCAAGTCCGTCACCGCTCAGGCGATCATGGGCATCCTCGACAGCCCGCCCGGACGGATCGCCGGCGGCGAGGTGCGCTTCCACGGCAAGGACATCCTCAAGATGTCCGACGAGGAGCGCCGCAAGCTCCGCGGCAACAAGATGGCGATGATCTTCCAGGACGCGCTGTCCTCCCTGAACCCGGTCTACTCGGTGGGCGACCAGCTCGGCGAGATGTTCCGGGTCCACCGGGGCATGTCCAAGAAGGACTCGAAGGTCAAGGCCATCGAGCTCATGGACCGCGTGAAGATCCCCGCCGCCAAGGCGCGCGTGGGTGACTACCCGCACCAGTTCTCCGGCGGTATGCGCCAGCGCATCATGATCGCCATGGCGCTGGCCCTGGAGCCCGACCTGATCATCGCCGACGAGCCCACCACGGCTCTCGACGTGACGGTCCAGGCCCAGGTCATGGACCTCCTCGCGGAGCTCCAGCGCGAGATGAACATGGGCCTGATCCTGATCACCCACGACCTCGGCGTCGTCGCCGACGTCGCGGACAAGATCGCGGTCATGTACGCGGGCCGCATCGTCGAGACCGCCCCGGTCCACGAGATCTACAAGCGCCCGTCCCACCCGTACACCCGCGGCCTGCTCGACTCGATCCCGCGCCTGGACCAGAAGGGCCAGGAGCTCTACGCGATCAAGGGCCTGCCGCCCAACCTGCTCCGCATCCCCGCGGGCTGCGCCTTCAGCCCGCGCTGCCCCAAGGCGCAGGACATCTGCCGTACGGAGATCCCGGTCTTGCACCCGGTCACCGAGCAGGACGGCACCGAACTGCCCGGCCGCGGCAGCGCGTGCCACTTCTGGAAGGATCAGATCCATGGCTGAGCTCACCAAGAACGCCTCCGGGCGCGAGCCGATCCTCCAGGTCCGCAACCTGGTCAAGCACTTCCCACTGACCCAGGGCATCCTGTTCAAGAAGCAGGTCGGCGCCGTCAAGGCGGTCGACGGCATCTCCTTCGACCTGTACCAGGGCGAGACCCTCGGCATCGTCGGCGAGTCCGGCTGTGGCAAGTCCACGGTCGCCAAGCTCCTGATGAACCTGGAGCGGGCCACCGCGGGTGAGGTGCTCTACAAGGGCGAGGACATCAGCCGGCTGTCCGGCAAGGCCCTCAAGGCCGTCCGCCGCAACATCCAGATGGTGTTCCAGGACCCGTACACCTCGCTGAACCCGCGCATGACGGTCGGCGACATCATCGCCGAGCCGTACGAGATCCACCCCGAGGTGGCTCCCAAGGGCGACCGGCGCCGCAAGGTCCAGGAGCTCCTGGACGTCGTTGGCCTGAACCCGGAGTACATCAACCGCTACCCGCACCAGTTCTCCGGCGGCCAGCGCCAGCGCATCGGCATCGCCCGCGGCCTCGCGCTCCAGCCCGAGATCATCATCTGCGACGAGCCGGTCTCCGCGCTCGACGTGTCGGTGCAGGCGCAGGTCATCAACCTGATGGAGAAGCTCCAGGACGAGTTCAACCTCTCCTACCTCTTCATCGCGCACGACCTGTCGATCGTCCGGCACATCTCGGACCGCGTGGGCGTCATGTACCTGGGCAAGATGGCCGAGATCGGCACGGACGCCCAGATCTACGAGCACCCGACGCACCCGTACACGCAGGCGCTGCTGTCGGCCGTCCCGGTCCCCGACCCGGAGGCCCGCGAGGGCCGCGAGCGGATCATCCTCACCGGTGACGTCCCGTCCCCGGCCAACCCGCCGTCGGGCTGCCGCTTCCGCACCCGCTGCTGGAAGGCGCAGGACAAGTGCTCCACCGAGGAGCCGCTGCTGGCGATCCCGGAGCGCTTCAAGGGCCAGGACACCCCGGCCGCGCACGACTCGGCGTGCCACTTCGCGGAGGAGAAGGCCATCCTGGCCGTCTGACCCGCGAACCGCACGTTCCCACGGCCGGTCCCCGGCGCCCCACGGCGCCGGGGACCGGCCGTCGGCGTTCGGCGTCCCCCGGGAGCCGGCCGTGCACTCGCAGGGGTGACAGGGGAGTGACGCGGGGGTGCAATCGGTCCAACGAGGAGTGCACGTGACCCCACATAGGGTGACATTGACCCCACGTGAGTCTTGGGATCAAGGAGGCACTCCATGCGCGGAGCCACCCACGCCAAGTGGGCCGCATGTGCGGTGGCCGTCGCCCTCGCGGCGACGGCCTGCGGCGGCGGCGACAACGACGGAGGCGGGGGCGGCGGCGCCGGAATCGTCAGCTCCTCGTGGGGTGACCCGCAGAACCCGATCGAACCGGCGAACACCAACGAGGTGCAGGGCGGCAAGGTCCTCGACATGCTCTTCCGGGGACTCAAGCGCTACGACCCGAAGACCGGCGAGGCCAGGAACATGCTCGCCGAGAAGATCGAGACGACCGACAGCCAGAACTTCACGATCACCCTGAAGGACGGCTGGAAGTTCAGCAACGACGAGCCGGTCACCGCGCAGTCCTTCGTGGACGCCTGGAACTACGGGGCGGACGTCCGCAACAAGCAGAACAACGCGCCGTTCTTCGCCGACATCGTGGGCTACGCCGACGTCCACCCGGAGTCCGGCGAGCCCAAGGCCAAGGCCATGTCCGGGCTGGTCGTCAAGGACGCCAAGACCTTCACGGTCGCCCTCAAGGACAAGTTCTCCACCTGGCCCGAGACCCTCGGCTACCAGGCCTTCTCCCCGCTGCCCAAGGCCTTCTTCACCGACCACACCGGCTGGCTGAACAAACCCGTCGGCAACGGCCCGTACCTGGTGGACTCGTACACCAAGGGCACCGGCATGAAGCTGCGCAAGTGGGACGGGTACGCGGGCGAGGACAAGGCGCAGAACGGCGGCGTCGACCTCAAGGTCTACACCGACAACAACACCGCCTACACCGACCTGATCTCCGGCAACCTCGACCTCGTCGACGACGTCCCGGCGCAGCAGCTGAAGAACGTCAAGAACGACCTCGGCGACCGGTACATCAACCAGCCGGCCCTCATCATCCAGACCCTCACCTTCCCGCTGTACGACGCCCAGTGGGGCAAGCCGGGCCTGGAGAAGGTGCGCCGGGGCATCTCGCGGGCCATCAACCGCGACGAGATCACCAAGCAGATCTTCCGCGAGACCCGCACCCCGGCCAAGGACTGGACCTCACCGGCCCTCGGCGAGAAGGGCGGCTTCTCCGCGACGGCCTGCGGCGACGCCTGCGCCTACGACCCGGCCGAGGCCAAGAAGCTCATCCAGGAGGGCGGCGGACTGCCCGGCGGCAAGGTCACGCTGACCTCGAACGTCGACACCGGCTCGCACCGTGACTGGATGGACGCCGTCTGCAACAGCATCAACAACGCCCTGGGCGAGGGCCCGGTCTGCACGGTCAACCCGGTGGGCACCTTCGCCGACTTCCGGAACCAGCAGAGCAGCTTCAAGCTGACCGGCCCGTTCCGCTCCGGCTGGCAGGCCGACTACCCGCTGATCCAGAACTTCCTGGAGCCGCTCTACTCCACCGGTGCCTCCTCCAACTACGGGAAGTTCAGCGACAAGGAGTTCGACGCGCTCGTCGACGAGGCGAACCGGGAGAGCGACGCGGCCAAGGCGACCGCGAAGTTCCAGGACGCCGAGAAGATCCTCGCCGAGCAGATGCCGTCCATCCCGCTCTGGTACCAGAACGGCAGCGCCGGCTACTCCGAGCGGCTCTCGGACGTGAGCCTCAACCAGTTCAGCGTCCCGGTCTACGACCAGATCAAGGTCGGCTGACCCCTCACCCGGATCGATCCTGGAGCAGTCCATGGGACGTTATGTGATCCGGCGGCTGCTCCAGATGATCCCGGTGTTCATCGGCAGCACGTTCCTGATCTTCTTCATGGTGTACGCGCTCGGCGACCCGGTCGCGGCCCTCTTCGGAGACAAGGCCCCCGACGCCGCCACCGCCGCGCGGATCCGCAAGGACCTCTACCTCGACCGGCCCCTGTGGGAGCAGTACCTCCACTACATGGGCCAGATCTTCCAGGGCGACTTCGGCACGGCCTTCAACGGACAGAAGGTCACCTCCCTCATGTCCACGGCCTTCCCCGTCACCCTGCGCCTGACCATCGTCGCGATCGTCATCGAGATCCTCGTCGGCATCACCCTCGGCGTGGTCAGCGGACTGCGCCGCGGCAAGGCCGTCGACACCACCCTGCTGGTGCTCACGCTCGTGGTCATCTCCGTGCCCACCTTCGTGACCGGGTACCTGCTGCAGTTCGTCCTGGGCGTGAAATGGGGCTGGGTCCGGCCCACCGTCTCCCCGGACGCCCCCTTCAGCGAGCTGATCCTGCCCGGCATCGTGCTCGCGCTGGTCTCCCTGGCGTACGTCACCCGGCTGTCGCGCACCTCCATCGCCGAGAACGTGAAGGCCGACTACGTGCGCACCGCCGTCGCCAAGGGCCTGCCGCGCCACCGGGTCATCACCCGCCACCTGCTGCGCAACTCCCTGATCCCCGTGGTCACCTTCATCGGCACCGACATCGGCGCCCTCATGGGCGGCGCCATCGTCACCGAGCGGATCTTCAACATCCACGGTGTCGGCTACCAGCTCTACCAGGGCATCCTGCGCAACAACTCGCCCACCGTGGTCGGCTTCGTGACCATCCTCGTCATCGTCTTCCTGCTGGCGAACCTGCTCGTCGACCTGCTCTACGCGGTCCTGGACCCGAGGATCCGTTATGCCTGAGCCCGAACGCCCCGAGGGTTACGACCCCGTCGGGCCCCGTCCGCACGAGGCGATGTCCCCCACCGGTCAAGGCGGAGCGATGGATCTGGCCCTGGAAGAGGCCGAGAGCCTGGAACAGGGCCCCGGGCCCCGGGGGGCGGCCGGCCCCGGGGAGCCTGCGCCGGCCGCCTCCGGCGGACGGGCCCGCTCGCTGTGGTCCGACGCCTGGCACCAGCTGCGCCGCAACCCCGTCTTCATCCTCTCCTCGCTGCTGATCCTCTTCCTGGTGCTCATCGCGATCTGGCCCCAGCTCATCGCCGACGGCGACCCGCTCCGGTGCGACCTGTCCAAGTCGCAGCAGGGCTCCGCCTCCGGACACCCCTTCGGCTACGACACGCAGGGCTGCGACGTCTACACCCGCACCGTCCACGGCGCCCGCGCCTCCATCACCGTCGGCGTCTGCGCCACCCTCGGCGCGGCCCTGCTCGGCTCCGTGCTCGGCGGGCTCGCCGGCTTCTTCGGCCGCTGGAGCGACGCCCTGCTCTCCCGGGTCGCCGACATCTTCTTCGGCATCCCGGTGGTCCTCGGCGGCCTCGTGTTCCTGTCCGTGGTCACCAGCACCACCGTCTGGCCGGTGGTCGGCTTCATCATCCTGCTCGGCTGGCCGCAGATCGCGCGCATCGCCCGCGGCTCGGTGATCACCGCCAAGCAGAACGACTACGTCCAGGCCGCCCGCGCCCTGGGCGCCGGCAACGGCCGGATGCTGCTGCGGCACGTGGCGCCCAACGCCATCGCCCCCGTCATCGTCGTCGCCACGATCGCGCTCGGCACGTACATCGCCCTGGAGGCCACCTTGTCCTTCCTCGGCGTCGGCCTGCGCCCGCCCACCGTCTCCTGGGGCATCGACATCTCCAACGCGGCCTCGCAGATCCGCAACGCCCCGCACATGCTGCTCTACCCGGCGGGCGCGCTGAGCCTGACCGTGCTCGCCTTCATCATGCTCGGCGACGCGGTGCGCGACGCCCTCGACCCCAAGCTGCGCTGAGGAGCCCCGCACATGCTGCTCGAAGTCCGCGACCTGCACGTGGAATTCAAGACGCGCGACGGAGTCGCGAAGGCGGTCAACGGCGTCGACTACGCGGTGGACGAGGGCGAGACGCTCGCCGTGCTCGGCGAGTCCGGCTCCGGCAAGTCGGTCACCGCCCAGGCCGTGATGGGGATCCTGGACATGCCGCCGGGCCGGATCACGGGCGGCGAGATCCTCTTCAAGGGCCGGGACCTGCTGAAGATGAAGGAGGAGGAACGGCGCAAGATCCGCGGCGCCGACATGGCGATGATCTTCCAGGACGCGCTCTCCTCCCTGAACCCGGTCCTCAGCGTGGGGGCGCAGCTCGGCGAGATGTACGAGGTCCACCGCGGGATGTCCCGCAGGGACGCCAAGGTCAAGGCGATCGACCTGATGGACCGGGTGAGGATCCCGGCGGCGAAGCAGCGCGTGGGGGACTACCCGCACCAGTTCTCCGGCGGCATGCGCCAGCGCATCATGATCGCCATGGCGCTGGCCCTGGAGCCCTCGCTGATCATCGCGGACGAGCCGACGACGGCCCTGGACGTCACCGTCCAGGCCCAGGTGATGGACCTGCTGGCCGAGCTCCAGCGCGAGCTGAACATGGGCCTCGTCCTGATCACCCATGACCTGGGGGTGGTCGCGGACGTCGCCGACAAGATCGCCGTCATGTACGCGGGCCGGATCGTCGAGGCGGCCCCCGTCCACGAGATCTACAAGGCGCCCGCGCACCCGTACACCCGCGGTCTGCTGGACTCCATCCCGCGCCTGGACCAGAAGGGCCAGGAGCTGTACGCCATCAAGGGCCTGCCGCCGAACCTGCTGGCCATCCCGCCCGGCTGCGCCTTCAACCCCCGCTGCCCGATGGCGCAGGACGTCTGCCGCACGGACGTCCCGCCGCTCTACGAGGTGACCGAGTCGCCCGTGCCCAGGACCAGCGCCTGCCACTTCTGGAAGGAGTGCCTCCATGGCTGAGTCCCTTCTGGAAGTGAAGGACCTCGTCAAGCACTACCCCCTGACCCAGGGCGTGCTGTTCAAGAAGCAGGTCGGCGCCGTCAAGGCGGTCGACGGGGTCTCCTTCGAGCTGCGCGCCGGCGAGACCCTGGGCATCGTCGGGGAGTCCGGCTGCGGGAAGTCGACCGTGGCCAAGATGCTGGTCCACCTGGAGCGCCCGACGGCCGGTTCGATCGCGTACAAGGGCGAGGACATCACCAAGCTGTCGGGGCGCGCCCTGAAGGCGGTGCGCCGCAACATCCAGATGGTCTTCCAGGACCCGTACACCTCGCTGAACCCGCGGATGACGGTCGGCGACATCATCGGCGAGCCGTACGAGATCCACCCCGAGGTGGCTCCCAAGGGCGACCGGCGCCGCAAGGTCCAGGAGCTGCTGGACGTGGTCGGCCTGAACCCGGAGTACATCAACCGCTACCCGCACCAGTTCTCCGGCGGCCAGCGCCAGCGCATCGGCATCGCCCGGGGCCTCGCGCTCCAGCCCGAGATCATCGTCGCCGACGAGCCGGTCTCCGCGCTGGACGTCTCCGTCCAGGCGCAGGTCATCAACCTGATGGAGAAGCTCCAGGACGAGTTCAACCTGTCCTACGTCTTCATCGCGCACGACCTGTCGATCGTCCGGCACATCTCGGACCGGGTCGGTGTCATGTACCTGGGCCGGGTCGTCGAGATCGGCACGGACGCCCAGATCTACGACCACCCCACCCACCCGTACACCCAGGCCCTGCTGTCGGCCGTCCCGGTGCCCGACCCGCAGGCCCGCGCGTACCGCGAGCGGATCATCCTCACCGGGGACGTGCCGTCCCCGGCCAACCCGCCGTCGGGCTGCCGCTTCCGCACCCGCTGCTGGAAGGCGCAGTCGCGCTGCACGACGGAGGTGCCGCTGCTCGCGGTTCCGGCGGTCTTCCCCTCCGGTCCGGCGGCGCACCCCTCGGCCTGCCACTTCGCGGCGGAGCGGCAGGTGCTCCCGACGACGCCCCCGCCTCCGCCGGGGCCGCTGACGAAGGGATAGCCGAGGACCGATCATTTCCGGCCACCCGTCGTGCCTCCGGCACGGATGCTGCGGCTGCCCCCTCCAACGCCGTTTACACAGGGGCAACTTGACCGTTTCTGCCCCGAGATCTGCGGCATGCAGCCTGGGTCCCGTGCGGCCGTGCGGGTGCCGACAGCCGGCCGGGGAGGCGTACAGCCCCTCCGGCCGGCCTCCCCGTGACCCCACGTGTGCGCGGCATGCGCCCTTCGTGCTGCTGGATTTCGACCGATGCGCTGGTACGGAAAGTTATGATCCGTAGCGCACGGTGGGTATGACTCTGCCGAGCACGAATACGCGTACTGATGTGTCCGCTCGACGTGGAGGTGAAACGCCGTGGCACTCTCGATCTCCGCCGTGGTGCTGCTGGGCGTCATCGTCTTCCTGCTGGTCCGCAAGTCGGGCCTGAAGGCGGGGCATGCCGTGGTCTGTGTGCTCCTCGGCTTCTACCTGGCGAGCTCCACCGTGGCGCCGACCCTCAGTCAGCTCACCAACAACGTGGCGACCATGATCAGCGGCCTCAAGTTCTAGGGCGGTCCGGTCCTGGCCGGGCTCCGGCCCCGCCGGCGGAGCACCCCCTACGCTAGGGCCCATGAACGGTCTTCCCGCCCGTCGTCTGCTCCTCGTGCACGCGCACCCCGACGACGAGTCGATCAACAACGGCGTCACCATGGCCAAGTACGCGGCCGAGGGCGCGCACGTCGCGCTGGTGACCTGCACCCTGGGCGAGGAGGGCGAGATCATCCCGCCCGGGCTCGCCCACCTGGCGGCCGACCGCGAGGACGCGCTCGGCGCCCACCGCATCGGCGAGCTCGCCGCCGCGATGGCCGAACTGGGCGTCCACGACCACCGGTTCCTCGGCGGCCCCGGCCGCTTCCGGGACTCCGGGATGATGGGCGCCCCGCAGAACCACCGCCCGGAGGCCTTCTGGTCGGCCGACGTGGACGAGGCCGCCGCGTTCCTCGTGGAGGTGATCCGGGAGCTGCGCCCGCAGGTGCTCGTCACGTACGACCCCGACGGCGGGTACGGGCACCCCGACCACATCCAGGCCCACCGGGTCGCCATGCGCGGCGCCGAACTGGCCGCGGAGAAGGCCTACCGGCGGGACCTCGGCGAGCCGCACGCGATCGAGAAGATCTACTGGAACCGCGTTCCGCTCTCGGTGGTCGAGGAGGGCTTCGACCGGCTGCGCAGAGCCGTGGGAACGGTCCCCTTCCCGGGGCTCGCCTCACCGAAGGACGTGCCGGGGGTGGTCGACGACGAGCGGATCACCGCCGAGATCGACGCCGACGAGGCCTATGTGGCGGCGAAGACGGCCGCCATGCGGGCCCACGCCACCCAGATCGCCGTGGACGGGCCCTTCTTCGCCCTCTCCAACGACCTGGCGCAGCCGTTGTTCGCCCGCGAGTACTACGAACTGGCCGCGGGCCGGCCCGGCGTGCCGGCGGGAACGCGCGAACACGACCTCTTCGCGGGGGTGGGAGCGTGACGGGCGCGCTGACGGCGGGGCGGATCGCCGCCTGCCTGGGCCTGCTGATCGTGGGCGTACTGACGGGCGCGGCCGGCTGGCTCGTGGTGGACCTGTGGTTCCCCGGCGGCCTGCTGCTCGCGCTGCTGGCCCTGTTCGGGCTGTTCCTCGGCGGGCGCATCGCGCTGGGGACCGGCCTCGGGGTAGGCGGGGCCGCGGTCGGCTGGTTCCTGTCCTACGTGATGCTCGGCGTCCCGCGGCCCGAGGGTGACTTCCTCCTCAGTTCGTCCGGAATCGGCATGTGCGTCTACCTTTTGGGGGGAACGGCTTTCGCTGTGATCTGCGCCACGATGCGCGGCCCGCTGGATCGTCCGGTTTCGGCCGCGGGGCCCGCCAAGTGACGTGGTGTCGGACGTCGTAGGAGTCCGGTACGGGGGCGTGCGCGCGGGCTCGCGGGCCGCTTCAGGGGGGTTTGGCGGGGCCTATGAGGAACCCCTGATTCCAGTCGGTCAGTTGCGTGCGGGCCGCGGCCAGTATGGTGGACCGGCCGCCGAGCTGCCCGCGCACGGTATGACGGGCGGCGGAGCCAACCGGGAGAACCTGCCTTGAGTCGTGAAACCGACAGTTCGTCCTCCGGGCCCAAGGGGCACGGTGGAGCCGCTTACCCCTCGGGGACGCCACCGTATGGAACCGGCCAGTCCCCGGCCACGAGTGTGCCGCCTGGGCACGGCGCGACGACCGCTCCGGAGGAGAACCCTGTGACCTCGAAGCCGTCCACGCCCGAATCCGACGGGCCCAAGACCGAGACCACGCTGACGACCCGGATCCGGATCAACATCCCGGGTTCGCGGCCGATCCCGCCGGTGGTCGTGCGCAAGTCGATGGGCACCAACTCCGGCTCGTCCGGCTCCGCCCCGGCGGACGCCGGAGCGCAGCAGGAGCCGGAGCCGACGCCCGGGCGGAGCGCCGAACCGCCGCTGCCGTCCCGCCCGAAGCCCCAGCCGACCCGGATCGAGGCCGCGCCGGAGCCGGGCCGCGGCCAGGGCCCGGCCGGAGCCGAGGAGACGGCGAGCAACTGGTTCGCCCCGCGCAAGCCGGCCACCGCCGCGCCCGCGCCCGCCCCGGCGCCCGCCCCCGCTCCGGCCCCGGCCCCCGCCCCGGGCCAGCCGCCGCTCGGACAGCGGCCCGCACCCGCCCCCGGGCAGGCGCCGCTCGGACAGCGGCCCGCACCCGCCCCGGCTCCCGGCCCCACGCCGCCCCCGCGCGTCCAGGCCCCGCAGCCGCCGGACGCGGCCTACGCGCCGCCGCGCACCCCGCCGCCGCCCGTCGCGGACTACGGGCAGGGCTTCGCCCCGGCCCCCACGGGCCCGCTGCCCGGCGGCCCGGGCGTCGGCTCGACCCAGGGATTCCCCGCGTACGGGAACGGCCAGGGCGACGCCGGACCCAGCACCGAGGCCTTCCCGGTCTACGGCAGCCAGGCCGACGGCGGCCCGGCCGGACCCACCGGCTTCGCCACCGGCCCGGCAGGCGGCCCCGGTTCCCCCGTCGGGGAGGCGCCGCGCTGGCCCGGCCCCGAGCTGGACCCGGCGGCGCCCCCCGCCCCGGCCGGCCCGCGCCCCGTGCCCCCGGCCCAGCCGAAGGCCGACGGCAAGCCCGCCAAGCCCGCGAAGACGGCCAAGCCCGCCAAGCCCGCCAAGAAGGGCCGCTCCAAGCTGGTCCTGCTCGGCGGCGGCGTCGTGGCGCTCCTCGGCGTGGCCTACGGCGCCGGGCTGCTCCTGAACCACTCCGACGTCCCCAAGGGCACCACCGTCCTCGGCGTCGACATCAGCGGCAGCCGCGACGAGGCCGTCTCCAAGCTCCAGACGGCCTTCGGCACCCGCGCCGGCGCCCCGATCCAGCTCAGCGTCGGCGGCAAGCAGGTCGAGCTGAAGCCCGAGAAGGCCGGCCTGACCCTGGACAGCCAGACCACCGTCCGCAACGCGGCCGGCAGTGACTACAACCCCGTCACGGTCATCGGCTCGCTCCTGGGCAACGAGCGCGTCGCCGACCCCGTGATCCCGGTCGACGAGGAGAAGCTCCAGGTCGCGCTCCAGGAGCTCGCGGGCGCCTCCGGCTCGGTCACCGAGGGCACGATCAAGTTCGACACCGGCAAGCCCGTGGCCGTACCCGGCGCGCCCGGCACCGCCCTCGACGTGGACGCCTCCCTGGAGAAGGTCGAGAAGGCCTTCCGCGACCAGGTCGCCACCGGCCAGGCCGCCGTGGTCGACCTGCCGGTCACCACCAAGGCGCCGACCATCGACCAGGCCGAACTCGACCGGGCCATGAAGGAGTTCGCGGAGCCCGCGATGTCCGCCAACGCCACGGTCAAGGTGGGCACCAAGTCCGTCCCGTTCGGCAGCAAGTCCCTGCCGAAGTTCCTCAGCATGCAGGCCGTGGACGGCCACCTCACGGAGAAGTACGACCTGGAGGCGCTGAAGGCGGTCTACGGGAACACCTTCGACGGAATCCTGATCACCCGAGGCACCGGTGCCAAGACGCCGGTCACCCCGCAGGACATCGCCGGAGCCCTCACCAAGGCGCTGCGCGGCAAGACCACGGCCGAACGGACCGTGGTCGTCGACACCAACGCCGGCTAGCCGCCGCTCGCACCCCCGCCCCGCCCCCTTCGATTCTGAGGGGGGCGGGGCGGCGGCGTCAGTTCAGCGGGCGCGTCAGTTCAGCAGCGCACGCGCGGAAGCGGCCTCGCCGCGGATCCGCGCCGCCGCGCCGGCGTCCACCGCGGCCACGATGTCGGCGTACGCCTCCAGCTCGGCCGCGCCCTCGCGGAAGGCGCCCCGTTCCACCAGCAGCCGCGCCCGCTCGTACCGCAGGGTCGCGGGGTGTGACGGCAGCAGCAGCGACAGCTCCACCGCCCACAGGGCCACCCCGGACTGTTCCGGGCGGGTGGCGGCCCAGGCCCGGATGTTGGTCAGGATCCGCAGCACGACGTCCAGCGTCCGGGCCGGTGTCCGCGGGCCCGCCGCCAGCTCCGCCGGCCCCGCGCCCAGGGACGCGCCGCCCGCGAAGGGGTCCACCACCACGCCTTCCTCCGGGTCCCCGAAGCCCACCACGAAGTGCCCCGGCAGACCGAGCCCGTACACCGGCGCCCCCGCCCGCCGGGCCACCTCCAGCCAGACGACGGACAGCAGGATCGGCAGCCCGCGCCGGCGCCGCAGGACCTCGTGCAGCAGCGAGGACGACAGCCGGTCGTAGTCCGCCGGGGTGCCGTGGAAGCCGAGGCGCCCGCCGAGCAGTTCGCTCACCGCCGAGGCCCACGCCCGGGCGCCCCGCAGCCCGTACGGCAGCATCCCGGCCAGCCGGTCCAGCTCGATCTGCGCCCAGTCCATGGCGCGTTCGTCCAGTTCCGGGTCCGCCTCCGCCGCCAGCAGCAGGCACAGCAGCGCCAGGTCCGGCCGCTCCGACCGGGCCTCCGCGGCGAACTGCTCCCGCCAGACGGACGTCACGCCGCCGCCCGGTAGTGGTGGTAGGCGTGGTGCGTCGCGAAGCCCAGCCCTGCGTACAGCGCCCGCGCGCCCGCGTTGTCCGTCTCGACCTGGAGCCAGCCCGCGGACGCGCCCTCCTCCAGGGCCCGCCGGGCCAGCGCGGCCATCACCGCCGTCGCCAGGCCCTCCCGCCGGGACGCGGGATCGACCGTCACCGCCGCGAAGCCGGCCCACCGGCCGTCCACCACGCACCGCCCGACGGCCCGGCCCCCGGGCAGCGCCGCGAACCACACCGACGGCCCCGCGACCAGCATCCGCCGGGCCAGGTCCGGGTCGGTGACCTTGCCGTAGCGCCCGAGCCACTCCCCGTCCGGGACCCGGGTCAGACGTACCTCCCCGGCCGCGGGCGCGTCCACGTCGGCCACCGGCGCCAGCGCCCCGGTCCACACCTCCGCCGACACCTCGGCGGCCCAGCCGCGCCGCTCCAGCTCGGCGCAGAGCAGCTCCTGCGTGCCGGCGGCGCCCGTCGCGGCCTGCACGTAGGCGGGCAGTCCCCGCTCCGCGTACCAGGCGCTCACCCGCGCGAGTGCGTCGTCCAGCGGTATCCCCGGATCGCCGAGGGGGAGCACCGAATTGGCCCGCCGGGTGAAACCGGCGGCCGCGCGCAAGGTCCACTCGCCCAGCGGCTCGCTCTCCAGCGGCTGCCAGGACCGCGCGGCGACGCGCGCGAGCTCCTCGAAGGAGGCCGCGGGACCCCGCCGCCGGGCCGGCGCCGGGGGCACGGTCTTGCCCGCGACCAGGGAACCTTCCGCGATCCGGACGCTCTGCCCGTTCTTCTTTGTGATCAGGAGCACACCCTCGGTCCAGGATGTGAGCACCCCGACCGTGTCCGTGAATTCGGGTGATCCGCTCACTCCGGCCTCCACCCGTCGTACAGAGACTCGTTTACCCACGTCAGATGGGGTAATTCGGACCTCCAGCCGTCCACCGGCAGTGAATTCCACAGCTCTGTCCGCCCCTCCTGTTCGGATCGTGCCCGGGAACGGAGATACTAGGGGCGGGCATCGACGACGCCGCGCTCCCGCGCGATATGGAAAGCCCTACCGAGGAGGAACGAGAGCGTGACCTACGTCATCGCGGAGCCTTGTGTCGACGTCAAGGACAAGGCATGCATCGAAGAGTGCCCGGTCGACTGCATCTACGAGGGCCAGCGGTCCTTGTACATCCACCCGGACGAGTGCGTCGACTGTGGTGCGTGTGAGCCGGTCTGCCCGGTCGAGGCCATCTTCTACGAGGACGACACTCCGGAAGAGTGGAAGGACTACTACAAGGCGAACGTCGAGTTCTTCGACGAGCTCGGTTCGCCCGGTGGTGCCTCCAAGCTGGGCCTGATCGAGCGTGATCACCCCTTCATCGCTGCGCTGCCCGCCGGCATCAACGGCGAGCACTGACCTACACGGCAGTAGCGCCCCTCGGTCCCGTACGGCCTGCCCGCCGCACGGGGCCGAGGCGTTTTCCGCCCCGCCTACGCCCGCCGTACGTCCCCCTCGCGGTCCGTACCCCGCACGCGCAACCAGCACTCAGAGAGAGCAGAGACCACCGTGGCCGCAGTTTCCGACCGTCTTCCCGCCTTCCCCTGGGACAAGCTGGAGCCGTACAAGGCCACGGCGGCGGCCCACCCCGACGGCATCGTCGACCTGTCGGTCGGCACGCCCGTGGACCCGGTCCCGCAGCTGATCCAGCGCGCCCTCGTCGAGGCCGCCGACTCGCCGGGCTACCCCACGGTGTGGGGCACGCCCGCCCTGCGCGACGCGCTCACGGGCTGGGTGCGCGGCCGCCTCGGCGCGAGCGCCGCCGGACACCGCAACGTCCTGCCCGTCGTCGGCTCCAAGGAACTGGTGGCATGGCTGCCGACCCAGCTGGGACTGGGCCCCGGGGACAAGGTCGCGTACCCCCGGCTCGCCTACCCCACGTACGAGGTCGGCGCGCGGCTGTGCGGCGCCGAGGCGGTCGTCTACGACGACCCAACGGACCTCGACCCGGCCGGTGTGAAGCTGCTGTGGCTCAACTCCCCGTCCAACCCCACCGGGCGGGTCCTGTCCCGGGAGGAGCTCGTGCGGATCGTGGCCTGGGCCCGCGAGCACGGGATCCTGCTCTTCAGCGACGAGTGCTACCTGGAACTGGGCTGGGAGGCCGAGCCCGTCTCCGTCCTGCACGACGAGGTCTGCGGCGGCTCGTACGAGGGGATCGTCGCCGTCCACTCCCTGTCCAAGCGGTCCAACCTGGCCGGCTACCGCGCGGCCTTCATCGCCGGTGACGCCGCCGTCCTCGGCGAGCTGCTGGAGATCCGCAAGCACGGCGGCATGATGACCCCGGCCCCCGTGCAGGCCGCCACGGTGGCCGCGCTCGGCGACGACGCGCACGTCGAGGAGCAGCGCGTGCGCTACGCGGCCCGCCGCGCGGCCCTGCGCACGGCCCTGGAGGCGCACGGCTTCCGGGTCGAGCACAGCGAGGCGAGCCTCTACCTGTGGGTGACCCGCGACGAGCCCTGCTGGGAGACGGTCGCCCACCTGGCGGGCCTCGGCATCCTGGTCGCCCCGGGTGACTTCTACGGCGAGGCGGGCGTGCGGTTCGTACGGGTCGCCTTCACCGCCACCGACGAGCGCGTCGAGGCGGCGGTCAAGCGCCTCGCTGGCTGAGCCCGCCGTACACGCCCGAAGGGGCCGGGAGTGCGCACTCCCGGCCCCTTCGGGGTTCCCGCGGTCCTACGGTGATCAGCCGAGCGGCAGACCGCCCGGCAGACCGCCGCCCGGAAGGCCGCCACCCGGCAGGCTGCCGGTCAGCGAGCCGACCGGCAGGTCCTGCGCGGAGGGCACGGCGGGAAGGCCGCCGAGCAGCCCGCCCGCCTTGCCCGCCACGTCGGCGGCCGGAGCCGGCAGGGTCTGCGCGGCGGTACCCACGGCGTCCGTGGCCGTGGCCGAGGCGTCGGCGGTGTCCGGGGCGGTCAGGGTGCCCAGCTGCGGCACGGACTCCAGACCGGCGGCACTGGCCGCGCCGGCCGCACCGACCACGGGCGCTGCCCCGGCTGCGACGAGCAGCGCGGCACGGGCGATCCGGCGGGTCAGGGGGAGGGACATGTTGCTCCTAAGCGGTAGCGGCTGAGTACACCGTGACTAACCGCTCGCGGGGCGGGTGGAGTTGCGCCCCCCGTAGGTAAAGGATCGGTAACGCATCGTTTAATCGGCTTCCGCGACAAGCGCATTGGGCGCCGCCCACCTGCGCTTCTCTCCGTTCCCGGTGCTCGCGGCCCCCGAAATGATCACCCCTGCACGAGTGACGCCTCGTACGCGGATCCGGATCCGGTCACAGCACTGGTCACAGCATTAGCGGGCCAGGAAGATCCGCACCTCGCCCGGCGCGGCGTGGTGGGAGTCCACGGCGCTGCCCTTCGTCCCCGCGCCACTGGCGCGCCACCGCCCGCCGTCCTTGCCGGCCACCCAGCCCCGCGCGCCGTACGACACCCGGGATATGTCCAGCTCCTTCGCGTGGGCCACCGCCCAGTGGGCCATCGCCCGGCTGCGGCGCGAGGCCGCCTCCCCGCCGTCCCGCTTCTCCACGAGGGCGACCTCGGCCTCCCGGCCGGCCTCGGCCGGCTTCGCGGGCAGGGTGTGCAGCGCGTCCTTGCCGAAGATCCGGAACAGGCCGGCCCGGACCTTCTCCGGATCACCGGGGCCCCGGGGCGCGGGACCGCCGCAGTTCACCGAGCCGCCGCCGGCGAACGCCGCCGTCAGCACGGTCGCGTCCGGCTCGTGCTTCGCGTACGCCTGCGGGTAACCGCTGCGCTGCACCTTCTGCGCGGCCACCGTCAGCGGCAGCCGCGAGTACCCGGGCACCTCCACGAGGTGGTCGTAGAAGATCCCGGCCGAGTAGACCGGGTCCGTGATCTGCTCCGGGGTGCCCCACCCCTGCGAAGGGCGCTGCTGGAAGAGGCCGAGGGAGTCCCGGTCGCCGTGGTCGAGGTTGCGCAGCGCGGACTCCTGCATGGCGGTCGCCAGCGCGATCGTCACGGCGCGGTCCGGCAGGCCCTTGGCGACGCCGACGGCGACTATCGTCGCCGCGTTCGCCGCCTGCTCCGGGGACATCTCGTACGCCCCCTCGCCGCCCGCCGCATCCGCGTCCGCCAGGCAGAAGGGGGCGCCGCCCCCGCCGTTCGAGGCGCGCTGCACGGCGAAGTAGCCGATCACGGCCATGAGGACGAGCAGGCCCATGGCCGTACGGAGCAGCCTGCGGCGACGAGGACGGGGATCACGGGTCTCGGACACGCGGCCCACCGTACTTGAGGCATATGACGCGTCCACCGGCCGGACGCACGAGGCCCCGCCGCAGCCCGGGGCGTTAGGGTCGGACCATGCCCGAATCCGAGCTGGACCTCACCCTGGACGCCGCCGAGCTGACCGCCCGGCTCGTCGACATTCCCTCCGTGAGCGGCGACGAAAAGGTACTCGCCGACCTCGTGGAACACGCGTTGCGCGGCCTGCCCCACCTCACCGTGGACCGCCTCGGCAACAACGTCGTCGCCCGCACCCGCCTGGGCCGCGCCGAGCGCGTCGTCCTCGCCGGGCACCTCGACACCGTGCCCATCGCCGGCAACGTGCCGTCCCGCCTCGACGAGAACGACGTCCTGTGGGGATGCGGCACCACCGACATGAAGTCGGGCGTGGCCGTGCAGTTGCGCATCGCCGCGACCGTGCCCGAGCCGAACCGCGACCTCACCTTCGTCTTCTACGACCAGGAGGAGGTCGCCGCCGACCTCAACGGCCTCGGCAAGATCGCCGAAGCCCACCCCGACTGGCTGACGGGCGATTTCGCGGTCCTGCTGGAGCCCTCCAACGCCGAGGTCGAGGGCGGCTGCCAGGGCACCCTGCGCGTCCTGCTGCGCACCTCCGGCGAGCGCGCGCACTCCGCCCGCAGCTGGATGGGCTCCAACGCCATCCACGCGGCGAGCCCGATCCTGGCCACGCTGGCGGCGTACGAGCCCCGCAGGCCGGTCATCGACGGCCTGGAGTACCACGAGGGCCTCAACGCCGTCCGCATCGAGGGCGGCGTCGCCAACAACGTCATCCCCGACGCGTGCACGGTGACGGTCAACTTCCGCTACGCCCCGGACCGCAGCGAGGCCGAGGCGCTGGAGCACGTGCGCGAGGTGTTCGCGCACTGCGACATCGCCGAGTTCGTCGTCGACGACTCCTCGCCCGGCGCCCGCCCCGGCCTCTCGCACCCGGCCGCCGCGGCCTTCATGGAGGCCGTCGGCGGCCACGCCATGCCGAAGTTCGGCTGGACGGACGTCTCCCGCTTCAGCGCGCTGGGCGTCCCGGCGGTCAACTACGGCCCCGGCGACGCGCTGCTGGCCCACAAGGTGGACGAGCGGGTCGAGACGAAGGCCATCTTGCACTGCGAGGAACGACTCCGCGCCTGGCTGACCGCCTGAATTCCGCTCCCCGTCACCTTTGTGCGCCTAACCTGATCCAACGATCAGCAGGAGGGAGCACATCATGGGCAACCCCGAAGGCAACGCTCGCCGTCGGCCCGAGGAGCAGCAGCTCGGGCCGGTGCTGAGGAGGCGGGGCCAGGTGCAGGCGGGCAGTACGACGGACCAGCGGCTGCTGGATTCGGCCGGGCCCTCCGAGTGGGTGCACACCGATCCCTGGAGGGTCCTGCGCATCCAGTCGGAGTTCATCGAGGGCTTCGGCACGCTCGCCGAGCTGCCGCCCGCGATCAGCGTGTTCGGCTCCGCCCGCACCGCCCCGGGCACGCCCGAGTACGAGGCGGGCGAGCGGATCGGCCGCGCCCTGGTGGACGCGGGCTTCGCGGTGATCACCGGCGGCGGTCCGGGTGCGATGGAGGCGGCCAACAAGGGCGCCCGCGAGGCGGGCGGCATCTCGGTCGGCCTCGGCATCGAGCTCCCCTTCGAGCAGGGGCTCAACCAGCACGTGGACCTCGGACTGAACTTCCGGTACTTCTTCGTCCGCAAGACGATGTTCGTGAAGTACAGCCAGGGATTCGTGGTGCTGCCGGGCGGCCTGGGCACGATGGACGAGCTGTTCGAGGCGCTGACCCTGGTCCAGACCCGGAAGATCACCCGCTTCCCGATCGTGCTGTTCGGCACGGAGTACTGGAGCGGGCTGGTCGAGTGGCTGAGGAACACGGTGATCGCGCAGGGCAAGGCCTCCGAGTTCGACCTGCAGCTCTTCCACGTCACGGACGACGTGGAGGAGGCGGTCACGCTGGTCAGCAAGGAGGTCGGCGAGGGGACGAACGAACGCGCCGCCCGGGGCGCGACCGAGCGACTGGCCCGGGAGGCCGGCGACTAGTGCGGTGACCGGAAAGGTTCACCGCACTGGGCGGCATGCGACCGGGCGGGCGCCGAGCCGGCCCGCCCGGTCGGCCGTCTGCCCTCAGGCCAGGCCCCGGCGGGCGACCGCCGGTGGCCGGTGGCCCTGGATCGAGGCGACCATGTCGAGGATCTGCTTCGTCTCCGCCACCTCGTGGACCCGGTAGACCCGGGCGCCCAGCCAGGCCGAGACGGCCGTCGTGGCCAAGGTGCCCAGCAGGCGCTCCTTGACCGGCTTGTCCAGGGTCTCGCCCACGAAGTCCTTGTTCGACAGGGAGACCAGGACCGGCCAGCCCGTCGCCGTCATCTCGCCCAGTCGGCGGGTGGCCTCCAGCGAGTGGCGGGTGTTCTTCCCGAAGTCGTGCCCCGGATCGATCATGATCGCGTCCCGGCGGACACCGAGGGCGGCGGCCCGCTCGGCGAGACCCACCGTGACCTCCAGGATGTCGGCCATCACGTCCTCGTACTCGGTCCGGTGCGGCCGGGTGCGCGGCTCCACCCCGCCCGCGTGCGTGCAGACCAGGCCGGCCCCGTGGCGCGCCGCGACCTCCGCCAGCCGGGGGTCCACCCCGCCCCACGCGTCGTTCAGCAGGTCCGCCCCGGCCTCGCACACGGCCTCGCCGACCTCGTGCCGCCAGGTGTCCACACTGATCACCACGTCCGGGTGGCGGCGCCGCACCTCGGCCACGAAGCCGACCGTGCGCCGTGCCTCCTCGGCCGCGTCCACGTGCTCGCCCGGGCCCGCCTTGACCCCGCCGATGTCGATGATCGCGGCGCCCTCGGCCACCGCCTGCTCGACCCGGTCCAGCGCCGGCTCGTCGCGGAACGTCGCGCCCTGGTCGTAGAAGGAGTCCGGAGTCCGGTTGACGATGGCCATGATCACCGGCTCGTGGGTGTCGAACTCGCGCCTGCCCAGTCGCAGCATCCTGCTCTTTCCTCCTTCGGCGGCCCTCGCGCCTCGCTTGCGACCTTAACCTGGTGGCCGGAGTCTCTCAGGGGAGTTGATCGTGTTCTTCTTCTTGATGATCGCGCTGGTCGTGGTCGTGGCAGCGGTCACCCTCGCGGTGATCGGCGGCGGCTCGGAAGCCGTCCTGCCGGAAGCGGAGCCGGACCGGGTGGCGGACGGTCTGCCGGAGACCCGGCCCGTCGTACGGGCGGACATCGACGCCCTGCGGCTGCCGGTCGCGCCGCGCGGCTACCGGATGGCCGAGGTGGACGACGTACTGGAGCGCCTCGCGGCGGAACTGGCCGAGCGCGACGCCCGGATCGGGCAGCTGACGGCCGCCGTGGCCGCGGCCACCGCGGCGGGCGACCCGTCGGACGCGCCCGTGCGGACCGACCTCACCAAGGACGGTGAGCGGTGACCGGCCCGGTGGCGGGCCCGGACGGGTCGCTGCGGTGCCCCTGGGCGCTGTCCACGCAGGACTACGTGGACTACCACGACACCGAGTGGGGCCGTCCGGTCCACGGCGACGACGCGCTCTACGAGCGGCTGTGCCTGGAGGCCTTCCAGTCGGGGCTGTCCTGGCTGACGATCCTGCGGCGCCGCGAGGGATTCCGTAAGGCCTTCGCCGACTTCGAGATCGCGGCGGTCGCGCGGTTCGACGAGCTGGACGCGCAGCGGCTGCTGGCCGACGAGGGGATCATCCGCAACCGGGCCAAGATCGAGGCGACGCTGGCCAACGCCAAGGTCCTCGCCGGGTGGCAGCCGGGCGAACTGGACGCCCTGATCTGGTCCCACGCCCCCCAGGAGCCCGGACCGGCCCCGCTCACGGTCACGGAGGTCCCGGCGGTCACCCCCGAGTCCACGGCCCTCGCCAAGGCCCTGAAGAAGGCGGGCATCCGCTTCGTCGGCCCCACGACGGCCTACGCCCTGATGCAGGCCTGCGGACTGGTCAACGACCACCTGGCCGCCTGCGCCTCCCGCGACCCGGAGTAGACCGGGCCGCGGACCGGCGGAGGGGCTCAGCGGCCCAGGTACTTCGGCGGCTGCTTCGCGAGGAAGGCCTGGACCGCGATGCCGTGGTCCTCGGAGGCCCCCGCACGGGTCTGGAGGGTGTCCTCGTGGGCCAGGGCCTCGGCCAGGGAGTGGGAGGCCCCGTACGCCAGGGACTCCTTCAGCGCCGCGTACGCGACCGTGGGGCCGGCCGCCAGGGCGCGGGCCACGGCCTCGGCCTCGGCGTGCAGGGAGTCCGAGGGCACCAGGCGGTTGACGATGCCGAGCTCGTACGCCTCCTGGGCCTTGACCGAGCGCGGGAAGAGCAGCAGGTCCGAGGCGCGGGAGGCGCCGATCAGCCGGGGCAGGGTCCACGAGACCCCGGAGTCGGCGGTCAGCGCCACCCCGGCGAACGAGGTGTTGAAGGAGGCGGTGTCGGCGACGACCCGGAAGTCGGCCGCCAGCGCGAAGCCGAAGCCCGCTCCGGCCGCCACGCCGTTCACGCCGGCCACCACGGGCTTGGGCATCTCGGTGAGCGCCCGCACGATCGGGTTGTAGTGGTCCGCGACCGTGGTCATGGTCAGCGAGGAGCCGGTCTCGCGGTCCGACGCGAGGTTGCCGATGTGCTCCTTGAGGTCCTGGCCCACGCAGAACGCCCGGTTGCCGGCCGCGGTCAGCAGAACGGCCCGCACGGCGGTGTCCCCGGCCGCGGCCTGGACCGCGTCGCGCAGGGCGACCTTGGCCTCGGTGTTCATCGCGTTCATCGCGTCCGGACGGTTGATCGTGATGGTGGCGAGTCCGTCGGTCACTTCGTAGAGCACGCTGTCGGCCATGGCAGGGGGTCCCCCTTCGTCGCGGGCTTGGCTACCGGCCGGTACCGGCCGGTGCAAGGGCCAGCATGGCGGACCGGACGCGGCGCGGACATGTGATGTGTGTCAAAGAAAGCCGAGGGCCGTCGCGTGGTGCGGCGGCGAAGTATCGCAGGCCGGTCCCCGAAATGAGTGGTTTTGGCCGAGCGCGTTGCGCAAGCGTTCCCGTGCGATATTGGTCATCGGGTCCTGACATGCGGGATAATGGCTGGGAAGCAATGTGTTCGATGCCGGGTACTAGGCGCCTGAATGGGGCCGTCGGCTGACGATGAGCTGGTTTCAGGAAGGGGAACGAGCATGGCGGCCATGAAGCCGCGGACGGGCGACGGCCCGCTCGAGGTCACCAAGGAGGGGCGGGGCATCGTCATGCGCGTACCGCTCGAGGGCGGCGGTCGGCTTGTCGTCGAACTGACCCCTGATGAGGCGGACGCCCTGGGTGACGCCCTGAAGAAGGTCGTCGGCTAAGGCGCTGACCACACTTCTCCACCTGCATTCTCTGCGCTGCCCCGACCGCGAACCCGCGGCCGGGGCAGCGTTGCGTCGTGGCGCCCGACGTCGAACCGCGACGGGTCGAACCGCGACGGGGTGAGGCGGGCTCAGCGGCGCACGGCGCAGAGCAGCCCGTCGCCCACCGGCAGCAGCGCGGCCTCCAGGGCGGGGCTCTCCCGGACGCTGCGCAGCAGCTCGCGGACGCGGAGCACCTCCACCGGCTGGGCCGCGGAGTCGACCGTACGGCCGTCGGAGAAGACTCCCTCGAAGCACACGAGTCCCCCCGGGCGCAGCAGCCGCAACGATTCAGCGAGGTAGTCGAGGGACTCCGAGGGGTCCCCGTCGCAGAAGACGAGGTCGTACCCGCCGTCGGCGAGGCGGGGGAGCACGTCGAGGGCCCGGCCGGGGATGAAGCGGGCGCGGTTGCCCGCGAAGCCGGCGGCGCGGAAGGCCTGGCGGGCGAAGGCCTGCCGGTCCGCTTCGGGATCCACCGTGGTCAGGACCCCGTCGGGGCGCATTCCGTGCAGGAGGTGGATGCCGGACACGCCCGTTCCGGTGCCGATCTCGGCGACGGCCTTGGCGTCCGCGGTGGCGGCCAGCAGGCGCAGCGCGGCCCCGGTACCGGGGGAGACCGAGCGCAGGCCCGCTTCCCTGGACCGGTCGCGGGCCCATCGCAGAGCGTCGTCCTCGGCGACAAACGCGTCGGCGAACGCCCAGCTCGTCTGCCGGTTGCCGCTAATGACCCTCTCCTGTCCCCATAGTTGGCGCAACGGTGACTGTATCCGTTGACGCCGGGAACCCGCAGATGGGACCGGGCGTTGTGAGGGGTGGAGGCGGGATAAGAGGGGACGGTGCCGGGCAGACCGGCGGCCGGGACCGCTCCGGGGTCTAAGTCTCGCGTAAAGATACTGCAAAAATGCTTATCCGGAGCTGACAGAGGGGGTGGCTATGGTAGGGACTCCACTGGACACCACCAGAGCCGATAGGGGAGGTGCGGCTGCGCCTGTGGATCGTGGAGGCGTGTTCAGACGCCTCTTCTGGTCGGCGGGTGAGCCGAAATCCGTGACCTACATTGCTGACCGCTTCCACACCGCAGACACCGCAACCACCGCGACCTTTGCCGCCGATGCGGGCTCTCAGGCGTGGACCCCTCCTTCATGGGAGGAGATCGTCAGCACGCACAGCGCGCGGGTCTATCGCCTTGCCTACCGTCTGACGGGCAACCAGCACGATGCCGAGGACCTGACCCAGGAGGTCTTCGTCCGCGTCTTCCGGTCGCTGTCCACGTACACGCCCGGCACGTTCGAGGGCTGGCTGCACCGCATCACCACGAACCTGTTCCTGGACATGGTCCGCCGCAAGCAGCGCATCCGCTTCGACGCGCTCGCCGACGACGCCGCCGAGCGGCTGCCGAGCCGTGAGCCGTCCCCGCAGCAGGTGCTGCACGACACCCACTTCGACGCGGACGTGCAGCAGGCGCTGGACACCCTCGCGCCCGAGTTCCGCGCCGCCGTGGTGCTGTGCGACATCGAAGGGCTGTCGTACGAGGAGATCGCCGCCACGCTCGGCGTGAAGCTCGGCACCGTGCGCAGCCGCATCCACCGAGGCCGTTCGCACCTGCGCAAGGCGCTCAAGCACCGGTCTCCCGAGGCCCGTGCCGAGCAGCGCGCGCTGGCGGGTGTGGCGATGGGCGCGCCCGGCGCCGGGGGAGAGGGCGGAACCGAGTGAGCGGAGTCAGTCCGTCTCCCGCCGAACAGCACCTGGGCGACCGCCTCGCCGCCCTGGTGGACGGGGAGCTCAAGCACGACGCGCGCGAGCGGGTCCTGGCCCACCTGGCGACGTGCGCCAAGTGCAAGGCCGAGGCCGATGCGCAACGACGCCTGAAGACCATGTTCGTGGAGAGCGCGCCGCCGCCGCTGTCCGCAGGGCTGCTGGCGCGGTTGCAGGGGCTGCCCGGCGCCGGCCCCGACGGTCAGGCCGGACCCGGGGGACCGCAGGGTCCCACCGGCCCGCAGGGCCCCGATCCCTTCCAGGCGTTCGCGTACGGGCTGCCCCTGGCCGCCCGGCCGCAGGAGCACGGCTTCCGCATCCACGAGGTCGGCCGGCCGCGCCGCCGGTTCGCCTTCGTCGCCGCCGGAGCCGTCTCGCTGGCCGCGCTCGCGCTCGGCGGCGCGGTCCCTCTGGATACCGTGGAGCCGAACGCCGGGGGCGGGGCCCCCGCGTCCCGGCCCGGCCCCGTCGTGCCCATGGCCGACGCGGTGGTCCGCGACCGCCTGCCCACCCCGGCGGCCGTCCCGACCCTCCTGCCGACCGTGGCGACCCTGCCGCCCCTGCACCCCGCACCGCCGAGCCCGGGCCGCCCCGTCTCCCTGCTGCGCTGAGCGCGGGGGTGTCCTGCCGCTTTGGCCGACCGGGAGGGCACCCCCGAGACCTGATTGAATCGGCGGCACATGCGCATAGGTACGCGGGGAGCGCCCATGGCCGACAGGCAGCAGACCGATCCGGCTCCGCAGTGGTGGAGCCGGCCCGAGGGCGCGGCCGACGGCCGCCGCGAAGGGGTTCCCGCCCCCAGGCCCGGAGGCGGGCCCGAGGATCCGGCCCCGGACCCGCCCCTCCCGTTCCGCGAAGCGCGGTACGACCCCTGGGGTGATCAGCCCCTCCAGGTCGTGGACCGGGGCAGGGTGGCGCGCGGGATCCGGCTGTGGCAGCTGGCGGCCTGCAGCGCCGCAGCCGCCCTGCTCGCCGGCGGCGTCGGCGGCTACGTCGGCGTGCTCGCCGAACGGCAGAGCAGCACCCGGCTGGAACTGCCGCAGGCCGCCGTGGCCGACAAGGGCCGGGCTCCCGACAGCGTGGCCGGCATCGCGGCCACCGCGCTCCCCGGGGTGGTGACCCTGCACGTGCGGGGCGAGAAGGGCGGCGGGACGGGCACCGGCTTCGTACTCGACCAGCAGGGGCACATCCTGACCAACAACCACGTGGTCGCCGACTCCAAGGAGATAGCGGTCACCTTCAGCACCGGCGAGAGCGTCACCGCCGAACTGGTGGGCCGCGACTCCGGCTACGACCTGGCCGTGGTCAAGGTCAGCGGGGTACGGGGGCTGCGTGCGCTGAGCCTGGGGAACTCGGAGAACGTGAAGGTCGGCGATCCGGTGGTGGCCATCGGCGCGCCCTTCGACCTGTCGAACACCGTCACCGCGGGCATCATCAGCGCGACCGGCCGCCCCGTCACGGCGGGCGGCGACAAGGGCGACGGCAGCGACATCAGCTACGTCGACGCCCTGCAGACCGACGCCCCCATCAACCCGGGGAACTCCGGCGGCCCCCTCCTCGACGCCAAGGCCCACGTGATCGGCATCAACAGCGCGATCCGCGGCGCGGACAAGGACGACCCCACCCGGCAGGGCGGCTCCATCGGCCTCGGCTTCGCCATCCCCATCAACCAGGGCAAGCGCGTCGCGGAGGAGATCATCCGCACCGGCCGCGCCACCCACCCCGTGATCGGGGTCACCCTCGACCTGGAGTACAAGGGCGACGGAGCCCGGGTGAGGGAGAAGGCCGAGGACGGCGCACCGTCCGTGACCGAGGGCGGGCCCGGGGCGCGCGCCGGGATCAAGCCGGGCGATGTGATCACCAAGGTGGACGGCCAGCGCGTCCGCGGCGACGACGAGCTGATCATCAAGATCCGGGCCCACCGTCCGGGTGACCGGCTGCGCCTCACGGTGCTCCGCGAAGGCCGCGAACGCACCCTGGACGTGGTCCTCGGAGCGGCGAACGGCTCATGAGCACCGGATGACGGGCGGGTGAAACCCCCACGGAGACGGCACGCAGGTATGGGCCCGAGGACAACGCCGGGTACCGTGTGTCGGGGCCCGAAGTGAGAGAGAGCCGAGGAGCGGCAAGGTGTTCAACGACATAGGCGCACTCGAACTTGTCACGATCGTCGTCCTCGGCATTCTCATCTTCGGTCCGGACAAGCTGCCCAAGGTCATTCAGGACGTCACGGGTGTCATCCGGAAGATCCGCGCGTTCTCGGACAGTGCGAAGCAGGACATCCGCTCCGAACTCGGCTCCGAGTTCAAGGACTTCGAGTTCGAGGACCTCAATCCGAAGACCTTCATCCGCAAGCAGCTCACCGAGAACGAGGACCTCAAGGAGCTCCGCAGCAGCTTCGACCTCCGCAAGGAGCTGAACGAGGTCAGCGACGCCGTCAAGGGCACGGAAACCGCCGCGGCACCGGCCGCCGCGGCCTCCCCGTCCGCCGCCACGCCGGTCGCCGGCGGCCCCGACCTGATGAAGAAGCCCGCTTCCCCGGCCCAGGAACAGCGGGCACGCTTCGACGCCGACGCCACCTAGACCCGGCAAACCCTTCCGGCCACAGCACCAGCCACTCTTCGCCGCCACATGGAAGACACCCCCCACGCCCAGCCTGCCCGGCTATCCGGGGTCGGATGGCTATCCTCCATCTGTCCGGACCGATGACGCCCAAGGCTGGGGGTCCCCCCGCGAGGCGAGGGGAGGGCCGTTCCGGACCCCACGGAACGAGAGGCCGCCCACATGGAGACGACGAGCAGTAGCCGGGTAGGAGCGCAGACCGCCGAGGCACCCGCCGACGCGCCCGCGCCAGACCCGCAGACGAGCCCGCAGACCCCGACGCAGCCGCAGGAGGCCGCCGCTCCCGTGCCGTCGGCCCGCCGGACCGCCGAGAAGTTCCGGGCGGCCGACTTCCCCTGGTACGGGCTGGACGGGGCCTTCACCGGCCCCCGCTGGCTCATGCAGGTCGCCGCGGCCGCCGACGGCACCGTGGAGCACGGCTCCACCGGCCACGGCGACGAACCCTCCGCCCGCGGCGAGATCGCCACCGGCGAGAAGGAGCGCTTCGCGGTGGTCATCACCGTGGCGAGCAACCCGCTGCGCCGCAGCGGCGACGGCACCGGCGTCCTGGAGGCCACCTCGGTCTCCTCGGCGGCCTGGCTCGCCGGCTCCGCGCTCCTGGCCTACAGCTGGCCCGGGCAGATGGACCACTCCCTGCGCGACGACTGGCTGGACCAGCAGACCGAGGCCGCGTGGGAACTGGCCGACGACCTCGACGGGGAGGACTGGTCGACGCTGTCGCTGCCCGTGGACGGCGAACCGACGCCCTTCCACTACCGCGAGTCGGAGTTCGGGTGGGTGCTCGCCGGTTCCACCGGCAGCGGGGTCCACCTGGGCGCCTACGGGCGGGGGATGAGCGCCTACGGGCTCGGGTTCTCCGTGATCACGGACCTCGGCGCGTACGAGTAGCGGTCCGGGTACGCGAAAGGGCACCGCTGGTCGGCGGTGCCCCTTCGTGCGGCCCGGTGCGGTGGTGCGGTGTGCGCACCCCGCCCGCAGCTCAGGTCAGAACTTGTTCCGCGGGGTGATGCCCAGCGACATGCCCGACAGGCCGCGGGCGCGGCCGCCCAGCTTGCCCGCGATGGCGCGCAGGGCCGCACCCGCCGGGGAGTCCGGGTCGGACAGGACGACCGGCTTGCCCTCGTCGCCGCCCTCGCGCAGCCGGACGTCGATCGGGATCGAACCCAGCACCGGGACCGTCGCGCCGACCGTCTTGGTGAGGCCGTCGGCGACCTTCTGGCCACCGCCCGAGCCGAAGACGTCCACCATCTCGTCGCAGTGCGGGCACGGCAGGCCCGACATGTTCTCGACGACGCCGACGATCTTCTGGTGGGTCTGCACGGCGATCGAGCCGGCCCGCTCCGCGACCTCGGCCGCGGCCTGCTGCGGCGTGGTCACGACGAGGATCTCGGCGTTCGGCACCAGCTGGGCCACGGAGATCGCGATGTCACCCGTACCCGGCGGCAGGTCCAGCAGCAGCACGTCCAGGTCGCCCCAGTACACGTCGGCCAGGAACTGCTGGAGGGCCCGGTGCAGCATCGGGCCGCGCCACACCACCGGCGCGTTGCCCGGGGTGAACATGCCGATGGAGATGACCTTCACCCCGTGCGCGGACGGCGGCATGATCATGTTCTCGACCTGGGTCGGACGGCCGTCCACACCCAGCATGCGCGGCACGCTGTGGCCGTAGATGTCCGCGTCGACCACGCCGACCTTCAGGCCGTCCGCCGCCATCGCCGCGGCCAGGTTGACCGTGACCGAGGACTTGCCGACGCCGCCCTTGCCGGACGCGACCGCGTACACGCGGGTCAGCGAGCCCGGCTTGGCGAAGGGCACCTCGCGCTCGGCGGTGCCGCCGCGCAGCGAGGCCGCCAGCTCCTTGCGCTGCTCGTCGCTCATCACGTCCAGCGTGACGGACACCGAGGTGACGCCCGCGACCTTCGCGACGGCCTCGGTGACGAGCTGGGTGATGGTGTCGCGCATGGGGCAGCCCGACACGGTCAGGTAGACCGTGACGGCGACCGCGCCGCCCTCACCGATCTCCACCGATTTGACCATGCCGAGCTCGGTGATCGGCCGGTGGATCTCGGGGTCGTTCACCGTCGCCAGGGCGTCCAGGATCGCGTCCTGCTCAGGCACGGCGGCGGAGCTTGTGTCGGTAGCCATGCCCCGATGGTACGGCTCGGTAGCACGGCTCAGGAAAGCCCGTCAGCGGTCGCCTTCATCACGTTCCGCGGGGAATAGACGCCGCTCGTCCATCTCCTTGATCAGGTCCTGGAACTCGGACCTGATCCAGTCACGCGTGGCGACCTCGCCCAGGCCCATCCGAAGGGCGGCGATCTCCCGGGTCAGGTACTCGGTGTCGGCGATGGAGCGCTCGTTCTGCTTGCGGTCCTGCTCCAGGTTGACCCGGTCGCGGTCGTCCTGCCGGTTCTGCGCGAGCAGGATCAGCGGAGCGGCGTAGGAGGCCTGGAGCGACAGCATCAGCGTCAGGAAGATGAACGGGTACTCGTCCCAGCGCAGGTCCTTCGGCGCGAAGATGTTCCACAGCACCCAGACGATGATGACGATCGTCATCCAGACGATGAACCGGCCCGTGCCGAGGAAGCGCGCCACCCGCTCCGAGAGCCGTCCGAAGGCCTCCGGGTCGTACTCGGGCAGCAGCCGCCGCCGCGCGGGCCGCGGCAGGTCCAGCCGCACCCTCGACCGCGTCAGCGCGCTCGACCCGGTGCTCGGAGCGGGCTTCCCGGCGCGCTCGGCGGAACGGTCGGCGGCCTCCGCCGCCAGCCCCTGCTCGCGCACCTGCGTCCGCGCCTGCTCGCGCCGCTCACGGATCTGCTCCCTGCGCCGCTCGCGCGCCTGCTCGCCGCGCCCCCGCTCGAAGCGCCCCCGGTCACTGGCCACGTACGGCCTCCTCGGAATGGAAGTCCGTCTCGCGCCAGTCGTCCGGCAGCAGGTGGTCCAGTACGTCGTCGACCGTCACCGCGCCGAGCAGCGAGCCGCTCTCGTCGACCACGGGCACCGCGACCATGTTGTAGGCGGCGAGATGGGTGGTCACCGCGGGCAGCGAGGCGTCCGGCCGCAGCGGCGGGAGGTCCGTGTCCACGATCGAGCTGACCAGGGTGAACGGCGGGTCGCGCAGCAGCCGCTGGAAGTGCACGGTGCCCAGGTACTTGCCCGTCGGCGTCTCGTCCGGCGGCCGGCACACGTACACCTGCGCCGCCAGCGCCGGCGACAGGTCCGCCTGCCGTACGCGGGCCAGCGCGTCCGCGACGGTCGCGTCCGGTCGCAGCACGATCGGTTCGGTGGTCATCAGGCCGCCGGCGGTGTTCTCCTCGTAGGACAGCAGTCGGCGCACGTCGGCCGCGTCGTCCGGCTGCATCAGCGTCAGCAGCCGTTCCTTGTCGTCCTCCGGCAGCTCGGACAGCAGGTCGGCCGCGTCGTCCGGGTCCATCGCCTCCAGGACGTCGGCGGCGCGCTCCTCCTTCAGCTTCCCGAGGATCTCCACCTGCTCGTCCTCGGGCAGCTCCTCCAGCACGTCCGCGAGCCGGTCGTCGTCGAGGGCGTTGGCCACCTCGGCGCGCCGCTTCGGCGTCAGGTGGTGCAGGACGTTCGCCACGTCGGCCGGACGCATCTGCTCGAAGGTGGCCACCAGGTTCTCGGCGCCCTGCCCGTGCTCCTCCAGCGAGAAGCCCGTCACCGCCGACCACTCGACGGTCAGGGTCTCGCCGCGCCGGCGCAGCGCACCCCCCTTGCCCTTCCGTACGAAGATCCGGTCGATCTCCCAGTCGCGGCGGGCCGGCAGCTGCTGGATGGCCACGTCCAGGACGGTGACCTCCTCGCCGCTGGCGACGAGGGTGACGCGCCGGTCCAGCAGCTCGCCCAGGACCAGCCGTTCGGTGGGGCGCTGCTCGAAGCGCCGCATGTTGATGACGCCGGTGGTGATGACCTGCCCCGACTCCACGCCGGTGACCCGGGTCATCGGCAGGAAGACCCGGCGCCGGCTGACCACCTCGACCACCAGGCCCAGCAGCCGGGGCGGGCGCCCGCCGACGCGCAGCATCGCGACGAGGTCGCGGACGCGGCCGACCTGGTCGCCGTTGGGGTCGAAGACGGGCACACCCGACAGATGCGAGACGAAGATCCGCGGGGCGCCTGCAACCATCCGAGCGCCTCCTTGAGTGTCGATCAGCAGTCGTGCCGACCTCAATCTAGCCCGTGCCGCGCGAAAGCGTCCTGGTGGGCGGTCCGGGTGGGGCCCGAGCCGGCGCCCGGCCGGGGGTTGGCCGGGGCCCGGCGTCAGCCGGGGGGCGCGGTCGCGGGGGGCGGCGTACGGGCGGGTACGCTGCCTGCTGCTTGCAGACGAACGACGAGAGGCACGGCCCGTGACCGCCTACTTCCCTGCCGCGCGGCTGCGCCGGGCCGCCTTGATCGGTGTGTTGTGCGCGGGCCTCGCCGTCACCGGTACGGGCTGTGGCGACGACCCCGACGAGGGCACGAACGGTGTCGGCAAGCTCTCCGCCGACAAGATCGAGGCGAAGGCGAAGGCGGCCGCCGCGGAGGCCGACTCGGTACACCTGTCCGGCACGCTGGTGAGCGGGGGCAAGTCCTTCACCCTCGACATGCGGCTGAAGTCGGACGGCGGCTCCGGCGAGGTGAAGTCGAAGGACGACACCTTCCAGCTGCTGCGGGTGGGCGAACAGCTCTACCTGAAGGCGAGCGCGGCGTTCTGGGGGCAGTCCGACTCGGCGGGCAAGCTCGGCGACAAGTACGTGAAGGTGCCCGAGGGCGACCCCTCCTACAAGCAGTTCCGCGGCTTCACCGACATGGACGTACTGCTGGACGGGCTGCTCGGCCTGGAGGGCAAGCTCGCCAAGGGCTCCTACACCAAGGTCGGGCACACGCGCGTGGTCCAGGTCACGGCGGACGCCGGCAAGGGCGGCAAGCTCTCGGTGTCGCTGGAGGGGACCCCGTACCCGCTGCTGATGGAGCGCGCGGGCGGGGCGGGGCGGGTGGAACTCGCGGAGTGGGGCAAGCCGTTCGCGCTCGACCCGCCGGCGCAGGACCAGACGGTCGACTACGGCTCCGAGCTGCCGACGACGAAGGAGAAGGACGGCGGCTCGGGGCCGGCGCCGTCCAAGGGGGCGGGGCAGGGGGCGAACCCCACGAAGCCGTAGCCCTGCGGGGCGGGGCGGTTGGTCTTGGCCCGGGCCGCGCTGTGTCGCGTGCCGCGCCGTTTTCCGTGCCGTGCCGTGCCGTGCCGTGCCGTGCCGTGCGGTGCCGTGCCGTGCCGTGCCGTGGGGTGCCGTGCCGTGCCGTGTTGCGTGGCGCGGGGCGTGCCGGGCTGCCGGGGTGCGGGTGGCCGGTTGCGTCGGGGTCGGGCGCGCGCCGGGGTGTCTCCTCGGGCGCCGAACGGTTCGGGGGGTCGGGGGGTGCGGCGGTGGTGTGTTCGGCGCCCTGCGGGGACACCCCGGCACACACCCGGCCCCGCCGCAACCGGCCACCAACCCGTCCCGCCGACGTCGGCGACCTGTGGGAAGCCCGGAGCTCGGTGGGGCGGGTCAGCCTCGGGAAGCTTTTTTGCGCTTGAGGAGGAGTTTCGGGAGGTGGGCCGGCATGGGGTGGCGGGTGAGGGCCGGGGAGGGGAGAGGGGCTGCGGCCAGTGAGTCGTCCGGGAGGGGGCCCACCGCCTGCGGTTCCAGGCGGAGCAGCCGGCACTCGCGCGCCCAGCGCTCGGTCATCTCCTCCGAGTCGGGCGCGTTCAGCCGCTTGCCCTTGAGCTCCGCGACGGCCGCCGCCCACTCCTCGCCGCGGGGCGCGAGCTCCCGTACCGTCGCCGTCCAGGCCACCAGCCGGCCGCCCTTGTCCTTGCTCCGTACGGTCACCACGCAGGCCGCGCCGTCCGCCAGCCCCGGGAACGGCTGCTCGCCGGGCCCGTCGCCCAGCACGTGGGCGGCGCCGTCCACCCAGGCGTGCCACAGGGCGCGGTCGGCCCCGGAGCCGCGGACCCAGATCAGGCCGGACTTCTTGGTGGCCTCCTCGACGAGGGCCAGGTCGAGCGCGCTGAGAGTCATGCGGACAGGGTAGGGGGTGCGTTCCCGGGCGCTACAGCCAGCCGTGGCGGCGCAGGGCGCGGTGGATGGTGAAGCAGATCCCGACGATCGAGGCCATCACCATCGGATAGCCGTACTTCCACTGGAGCTCGGGCATGTGCTCGAAGTTCATCCCGTACACCCCGCAGATCATCGTCGGCACGGCGATGATCGCCGCCCAGGAGGTGATCTTGCGCATGTCCTCGTTCTGGGCGACCGTCGCCTGCGCGAGATTGGCCTGGAGGATCGAGTTCAGCAGCTCGTCGAAGCCGACGACCTGTTCGTGCACGCGGGCGAGGTGGTCGGCGACGTCGCGGAAGTACTTCTGGATGTCCGGGTGGACCAGCCGCATCGGCCGCTCGCTCAGCAGCTCCATCGGGCGCAGCAGCGGGGCGACCGCCCGCTTGAACTCCAGCACTTCGCGCTTGAGCTGGTAGATGCGGCCCGCGTCGCCGCCGCGCGCGCTGCCCTTGGCGGGGGCGGCGAAGACCTCGCTTTCCACCTCGTCGATGTCGTCCTGCACGGCCGCCGCGACCGCGATGTAGCCGTCGACGACGTGGTCGGCGATGGAGTGCAGGACGGCCGAGGGGCCCTTGGAGAGGAGGTCCGGGTCGTCCTGGAGGCGGTGGCGCAGTCCCTTGAGGGAGCCCTGACCCCCGTGCCGGACGGTGATGACGAAGTCGGGGCCTGTGAAGCACATCACCTCGCCGGTCTCCACCACCTCGCTGGTGGCGGTCAGTTCGGCGTGGTCGACGTAGTGGATCGTCTTGAAGACGGTGAAGAGCGTGTCGTCGTACCGCTCCAGCTTCGGCCGCTGGTGCGCGTGCACGGCGTCCTCCACGGCCAGCGGGTGCAGACCGAAGGTGGCCGCGATCCCCGCGAACTCCGCCTCGGTCGGTTCGTGCAGGCCGATCCAGGCGAAACCGCCGTCCTCGCGGACCCGGCGCATCGCCTCACGCGGTGTCAGACAGGCGGATCCGAAGACCCGTCGCCCGTCGCGGTACACGGCGCAGTCGACCACCGCGCTGCTCGCCGACGGGTCGCGGGTGGTGTCGTAGCCGGGCTGTGCGGCGGTGGACTTGCGCAGGGACGGACGGACGGCCGCACGCAGGTAGGGCAGCATCGACATGGCAGGCTCCTTCGCGCGCACGGCCGCGGCCGTACGGGTGGGAGACCTTCCGGCGCTGCGGGCAGGCGGCCCCGGACAACCGGAAGGAACAGGACGGGAGGACAAAACGTTCTGCCGTCGCTCTTCTACTGATCAGGAGATCACAGGGGGCGCGATGCGCCCGGCAGGGAAGCGGAAGAGCGATTGGTACTGCACGATCGACTTCGATCCATCGCAGCCCCACCTCCTCCGGCCGGTCCCCCGTGAGGGACGTCCTGTCGTCCGGAGCCTTGAAACAACTCTTCTGCGTGCGGCCCGAACCAGCTGTCAACACTATCAGCCGACGACTGGTCAAGACCCGCCCTTTACCCTGCTGATACGAGTTCTATGCTCCATCCATGGCAGAAATTCTGGCCCTCGTCGAGTCCCGGCTGCGCACGGCGTTCGGTGACCCCGACGCCCGAGCCGCCGTCACCTTCCTGGGCACCGACCGCATCGAGGTACTCCGCTTCGCCGAGGGCGACCTCGTGCGGTACGCGACCCTCGGGATGTCCGCACACCCGATGACCGATCCGACCGCCGTGGTCGCCGACCCCGTACGGGGCCCGCGCGCCGAGCTGGTCCTGACCGTACGGGCCGGGCTGGCGGCCACCGACAAGCTGCTGAGGCCGCTCGCGGTGCTGGCCGCGTCCCCTCAGGTCGAGGGGCTGGTCGTGGCCCCCGGGGCCTCGCTGGACGTGGGCGGGCCGCTCTGGGACGGGGCGCCGTTCAGCTCCGTCCTCGTGGCGGAACCCGGCGGGCTGGTGGAGGACTTGGAGCTGGACGAGCCGATGGACCCGGTGCGGTTCCTGCCGCTGCTTCCGATGACGGCGAACGAGGCCGCGTGGAAGCGCGTCCACGGCGCGGCCGCCCTCCAGGAGCGCTGGCTCGCGCGAGGGACGGATCTGAGGGACCCCCTGCGGAGCGCCGTCGCGCTCGACTGACGGGACCGGCGGCCCGGATGGGCGAGCGCGCCTTGACGGGGGGCCGGGCGGGGAGGAGCGTGGTTCCTCATGAGGGGTGAACCAAGTTGCCCGAAGTGCGGTGGCCGGGTCAGGGCGCCCGGACTCTTCTCCGACTCCTGGCAGTGCGCCCTGCACGGCGCTGTCCACCCCCTGCAACCCGTCATCCCGCCGAGCGTCGAAGGTCTGGGCGTGATCGTGCACCGCGCCCGGGTGCCGGTGTGGATGCCCTGGCCGCTGCCGGTGGGGTGGCTGTTCACGGGGGTCGCGTCCGCCGGTGACGACCGCAGCGGGGGCCGGGCGACGGCGGTGGCCTGCTCGGGCCCCGGGCCGCTGGGCGGCATCGGCGAGCTGCTGCTGATCGCGGAGGAGCTGGGCGTCGGCCTGGGCGCGCGGTACGCGGGCATCGACGGCCCCGACCCCGGCTCGCACATCAACGTCTCCGCGCCGCCCCACGCCAAGGTGGTCGCGGCGGGCCGCCCGACGCCGCTCTGGCACGTCAACGGCGGCCCCGACGACCGGGCCGTCTTCGCCGGCGAGGCCCGGGGCCTGTGGCTATGGGCCATCGTCTGGCCGGAGCAGTCCGGCCTCCTGATGTACGACGAGCTCGTCCTCACCGATCTCCGCGACGCGGGAGCGGAGGTCGAGCTCCTTCCGTGCGGGGCCCTGAGCCCCCGCATCCTCGGGCCGGACCAGAGCAAGACGGCTTAGGCCGTCTCTTTCAGATCTTGTCGGCCGAGCCCGCGGCGTCTGGTGCCGTGCATGGCAAGGCGGAGGGGCGTGCCGCGTACTGGACGTACCCGGACGTCCCGACAACGCGGCCAGGTGCGGTGCCAGACGCCGCGGGCCCGGCAAGATCCGGAAGAGACGGCCTAGGGGGAGCGGGCTCCTTCGACCCGGTTATCCTGGAGTGTCCCCGTCCGTACGACCCATGGAGCCCGGCTGTGCGCATCGATCTGCACGCCCACTCCACGGCCTCGGACGGTACCGACACCCCCGCCGAGCTGATGCGCGCCGCCGCCGGTGCCGGGCTGGACGTGGTGGCGCTGACCGACCACGACACCGTGGCCGGGTACGCCGAGGCCGTCGCCGCGGTGCCGGCCGGGCTGACGCTGGTGACGGGGGCCGAGCTGTCCTGCCGCCTCGACGGCGTCGGGATGCACATGCTGGCGTACCTCTTCGACCCCGAGGAGCCCGAGCTCCACGCCGAGCGGGAGCTCGTCAGGGACGACCGGACCCCCCGCGCGCAAGCCATGATCGGCAAGCTCCAGGCCCTCGGCGTGGACGTCACCTGGGATCAGGTGGCGCGGATCGCCGGTGAGGGCTCGGTCGGGCGGCCGCACATCGCCACGGCCCTCGTCGAGCTGGGCGTCGTACCCACCGTCTCGGACGCGTTCACGCCCGACTGGCTGGCCGACGGCGGCCGCGCGTACGCCGAGAAGCACGAGCTCAACCCCTTCGACGCCATCCGCCTGGTCAAGGCGGCCGGCGGCGTCACGGTCTTCGCCCACCCCGCCGCCGTCAAGCGCGGCCGGTGCGTGCCCGAGGCCGCGATAGCCGAGCTGGCGGCCGCGGGTCTGGACGGCATCGAGGTGGACCACATGGACCACGACGCCGACACCCGGGCGCGGCTGCGCGGCCTGGCGGCGGACCTCGGACTGCTGACCACCGGGTCCAGCGACTACCACGGCAGCCGCAAGACCTGCCGTCTCGGGGAGTACACCACCGACCCCGAGATCTACGGCGAGATCACGCGCCGCGCGACCGGGGCCTTCCCGGTGCCCGGCGCCGGCGGACGCGCGCGCTGACGGCCGCTTTCCGGCCCGCTCCACCCGTCTCGCACCCCCTTCGCACCACCCCTCTCTCCTGCAAGGCATCACTGTGTTCGACTTCGCCGTCTTCGGATCCCTTTTTCTCACCCTTTTTGTGATTATGGACCCGCCCGGGATCACGCCGATCTTCCTGGCCCTGACCTCCGGCCGTCCCGCCAAGGTGCAGCGCCGCATGGCCTGGCAGGCCGTCTGCGTGGCCTTCGGCGTCATCGCCGTCTTCGGCGTCTGCGGCCAGCAGATCCTGGACTACCTGCACGTCTCCGTCCCGGCGCTGATGATCGCCGGTGGTCTGCTGCTCCTGCTCATCGCGCTGGACCTGCTCACCGGCAAGACCGACGAGCCGAAGCAGACCAAGGACGTGAACGTCGCCCTGGTCCCCCTGGGCATGCCGCTGCTGGCCGGGCCCGGTGCGATCGTGTCCGTCATCCTGGCCGTGCAGAAGGCGGACGGGGTCAGCGGGCAGGTCTCGGTCTGGGCCGCGATCCTCGCCATGCACATCGTGCTGTGGATCACCATGCGCTACTCCCTGGTAATCATCCGGGTGATCAAGGACGGCGGCGTCGTCCTCGTGACGCGGCTCGCCGGCATGATGCTCTCGGCCATCGCCGTGCAGCAGATCATCAACGGCGTGCTCCAGGTCGTGGGGGGGGGGGGGGGGGAGCCCCCCCCCCCCCCCCCCACACACCCCCCACCACCCCCCGATAGGGGGGGGGGAAGACCCATCGAGAAACTAGAAAGAAAAAAAAACAAAAAAAAAAAACAACACACCCAC
>NZ_JBWKJU010000002.1:0-87119 GCF_056432025.1 Streptomyces sp. NPDC045695 | reverse complement strand
AAGGGGTGTTTTGCCCGTGGGACGCGGCGGGGGGGGGGGATGCTGGGGGCCGGGGTGGGGAAGGAGATGGTAAGTGGGGTTCTCCGGGTGGTGCCCCCCCCCCACCCCCCCCCCACCCCGCACATGCGAACGCCCCCGCACCGGTCCCGGTGCGGGGGCGTGAACGTATCGCGTGAAACGTCAGGAGGACGCACTCTCGGCCGGTCGGATCAAAATGCGCTGGCCGACGGATGCGGCCTGCTGCACGATCCTGTTGACGGAGGCCGCGTCCACGACGGTGCTGTCCACGGCAGATCCGTCGACGTCGTCCAGGCGCAGAATTTCGAAGCGCACGGGCTTCTCCCTTCGTCAGTGTTCTCCTTGCATAGGGTTAACGAAGGGTACGCCTCAATCATTCCCTACGCTAAGGAAATTTTTTCACTGGCTAAGGATTAGCTGGTGGAAGCGTCCCAGAAGCCGGCCAGCGCGGCGGCCGTGACCTGCGGCGCCTCGGCGTTCGGAGAGTGTTCCGTGCCCGCGACGACCACCCGCTCCGCACCCAGCCGCACGGCCATCTCGTCCAGCAGCGGGACCGGCCACGCGTAGTCGACGGCCCCCGACAGGACCAGCTTCGGCAGCTCGACCCGGGCCAGCTCCTCCGCCCGGTCCGGTTCCGAGATCAGCACCCGGCCCGTGGCGATCAACTGCTCGGGGACGGTGCTCACCCACCTCTGGCTCAGGAAGAGCGCCAGCGCGGGGGCGTCCGGTGCCTGGTCCTGCGGGTCGTGGGCGCTCATCGCCGCCCATATGGCCGGCATGTCGTCGCCCATCGCCTCCAGCGCCGCCACCAGCAGCTTCGTACGGGCCTGCTGCTCCTCGGAGATCGCGGCGGGGCCGCTGCTCATCAAGGTCAGCGAGGCGAAGGGAGCGGCGTCGCGCAGCACGGCGGCGCGCGAGATCAGACCCCCGAGCGAGTGGCCGACCAGGTGTACGCGGTCCGCTCCCAGCGCGCGGGTCTGCGCGAGGAGGTCCAGCGCCAGCTCCTCCAGGGCGTACGCCGACTCCTCGCGCGGGCCGGGGCTCTCGTACTGCCCGCGTCCGTCGACGGCCACCACCCGGTACCCGGCCGCGGCCAGCGGCTCCAGGAGTCCGATGAAGTCCTCCTTGCTGCCCGTGAACCCGGGCACCAGCAGAGCGGTGCCGCGGACCGGCTCGCCGGCCTCGTGCACCGCGAAGGTGCCACGGTCGGTGGTGAGGTCGTACGCGCGGGCGACGGACGGCAGGGTGAGGCGCGGAGGCTTGCTCATGGCCCGAGGTTACCGGCCCGTACGCCGGCGCACAGCCCCGGATACGCCGATGGCCCCGGCCCCCTCGGAAGGGGATCGGGGCCATCGGCGCGTAGGGAAGTCCTACGGGAGTAACTACGCCTCCGGGGCGGCCGCGGCCTTGCGGGTGCGCGTGCGCTTCGGCTTGGCGGGGGCCTCCTCGGCCACCGGGGCGGCCTCGGCGACGGCCGGAGCGGCCACGGCCACCTTGCGGGGCGCGCGCGTGCGCTTCGCCTTGACCGGCTCCACGGGCGGGGCCATCTGGAAGTCCGGCTCCGGAGCGGCCGCGACCACCTTGCGGGGCGCGCGGGCACGCTTCGGCTTCACGGGCTCCATCGGCGCAGCCGTCTGGAAGTCCGGCTCCGGGGCGACCTCGGCCACCTTGCGGGGGGCGCGGGTGCGCTTCGGCTTCACGGGCGCCTCGTCGGCGGCCGGGGCCGGGGTCACGGGGGCCTCGACGACGGCAGCCTCGGCGACGGCAGCCTCGGCGACGGCAGCCTCGGCCACGGGGGCCTCGGCGACGGCCTTGCGGGTGCGGGTGCGCTTCGGCTTGGCCGGCGCCTCCTCGGCCACGACGGCCGCGGCGGCGTCGGCGACCGGAGCGGCCACGGCGACCGGGGCGGCCTCCACAGCCTGCACGGCCTCGACGGCCTGGGCCGGCACGGCGCCGACCCGGGTGCGCCGGCGGCGCGGCCTGCGCGGCTCGTCGCCGGCCGGAGCCTGCGACGCCGGCGCGTCCGCCACGGGGGCGGCCGCGGCGGCAGCCTCGGTGCCCAGGTCCGAACCGCCACGGGTACGGCGGCGCTGACGCGGCGTCCGGGTGCGCTCGGGGCGCTCCTCGGTCACCACGGCGGCGGCGGCCGGACCGCGACCGCCACGGCCACCGCGGCCGCCGGTCTCGCCCAGGTCCTCGAGGTTCTCGGCCTTCAGGCCCGCCCGCGTGCGCTCGGCGCGCGGCAGGATGCCCTTGGTGCCTGCCGGGATGTTCATCTCCTCGAACAGGTGCGGGGACGTGGAGTACGTCTCGACCGGGTCGTGGAAGTCCAGCTCCAGCGCCTTGTTGATCAGCTGCCAGCGCGGGATGTCGTCCCAGTCGACCAGGGTGACGGCGATGCCCTTGTTACCCGCGCGGCCGGTACGGCCCACGCGGTGCAGGAAGGTCTTCTCGTCCTCCGGCGTCTGGTAGTTGATGACGTGGGTCACACCCTCGACATCGATACCGCGCGCGGCGACGTCGGTGCACACCAGCACGTCGACCTTGCCGTTGCGGAACGCGCGCAGCGCCTGCTCGCGCGCGCCCTGGCCCAGGTCGCCGTGGACGGCGCCGGAGGCGAAACCGCGCTTCTCCAGCTGCTCGGCGATGTCGGCCGCCGTGCGCTTGGTACGGCAGAAGATCATGGCCAGGCCGCGGCCCTCGGCCTGCAGGATGCGGGAGACCAGCTCCGGCTTGTCCATGTTGTGCGCACGGAAGACGTGCTGCTTGATGTTGGCGACGGTCACGCCCTCGCCCTCGGGCGAGGTGGCGCGGATGTGCGTCGGCTGCGTCATGTACCGGCGGGCCAGGCCGATGACCGCGCCCGGCATGGTCGCCGAGAACAGCATGGTCTGACGCTTCGCGGGCAGGTAGCCCATGATCTTCTCGACGTCGGGCAGGAAGCCCAGGTCGAGCATCTCGTCGGCCTCGTCCAGGACGAGCGCCTTGACGTGCGACAGGTCGAGCTTCCTCTGCCCGGCCAGGTCGAGCAGGCGGCCCGGGGTGCCGACGATCACGTCGACGCCCTTGTTGAGCGCCTCGACCTGGGGCTCGTACGCGCGGCCGCCGTATATGGCGAGGACCCGGACGTTGCGGACCTTGCCCGCGGTGAGGAGGTCGTTGGTGACCTGGGTGCACAGCTCGCGGGTCGGAACCACCACGAGGGCCTGCGGAGCGTTGGTCAGCTGCTCGGGCCCGGCCCGGCCCGCCTCGACGTCCGCGGGGACGATGACCCGCTCCAGCAGGGGAAGGCCGAAACCGAGCGTCTTGCCGGTTCCGGTCTTGGCCTGGCCGATGACGTCCGTGCCGGACATGGCGACGGGGAGGGTCATCTCCTGGATCGGGAAGGGGGACACGATGCCGACGGCCTCAAGGGCTTCGGCGGTTTCGGGAAGGATCCCGAGGTCTCGGAACGTAGTCAGGGTGCTGCCTCTTCTGTGAGACGCGGCGCGAGGCGGCGAGGGGGGTCGTACCGTGCTGTGCTTGCAGTACTGCTACGTACGAAGCTGCGCGGGACCACTAGCCTTCGCTCAGGCGCATCTGCCGCTGAGGGGGCCCCTCGTAAGAGGCGGTACGCATGAACGTACGCACCACACCGAGGGCGGTCGGTTGGAGCCGATCGGGCCACCGACCGGGCATCCTCATTCGGATGGCCCGCCGACTGCTCGGCAGGCGCATTACCACTGTACCCCGGAATCGCGCAGGTGTGTCGGACGAATTCACCGGGTAGGCGCGTTTAGCTGGACGGGCCAGGTGGTTCGGGGGGCGATTCGGCGGGCTATTGTGCGGAGCATGTCGACCGTAGAAAACGCCTCGCCCGCCGACGACAGCGCACCCGCCGCAGCCGTGGGGATCGCCTCCCAGGACTGGGCGGCCGCCTCTGCCTCGCCGCAGTACCGCGCGGCCGTCGTGGACCTGCTCGGCGCTCTCGCGTACGGAGAGCTCGCGGCCTTCGAGCGCCTCGCGGAGGACGCGAAGCTCGCACCCACCCTGGACGACAAGGCCGAGCTCGCCGCCATGGCATCCGCTGAATTCCACCACTTCGAGCGGCTGCGCGACCGCCTCGCGGCGATCGAGGTCGAGCCCACCGCCGCCATGGAGCCCTTCGCGAAGGGCGTCGACGACTTCCACCGCCAGACCGCGCCGTCCGACTGGCTGGAGGGCCTGGTCAAGGCCTACGTCGGGGACTCCATCGCCAGCGACTTCTACCGCGAGGTCGCGTCCCACCTGGACACCGACACCCGCGGCCTCGTGCTCGGCGTGCTCGACGACACCGGCCACGGCAACTTCGCCGTCGAGAAGGTGCGCGCCGCGATCGAGGCGGACCCGCGCTGCGGCGGCCGGCTCGCGCTGTGGGCCCGCCGACTGATGGGCGAGGCCCTCTCGCAGGCCCAGCGCGTGGTCGCCGAGCGCGACGCGCTCTCGACCATGCTGGTCGGCGGCGTCGACGGGATGGCGGCGGGCTTCGACCTGGCGGCCGTCGGCGAGATGTTCGCCCGGATCACCAAGGCGCACACCAAGCGGATGGCGGCCCTCGGCCTCGCCGCCTGACCGGCCGCCCCACACGTACCCCGGCCCCGGCACGCGCTCTGCGTGCCGGGGCCGAGGTGTGTGATCGCGGGTGATCGTGTGGGGTCAGGGAGCCGACGTGCGCGGTGGGAGCCGACACCCCCTAGGGCGGCGGGTCAGGGATCATCCCCGTGACGGGAGCGAAAACGGAGTCCTGTGCGGGGGCCTGCGGGGCCCGGAGGCCGGCCGGAGCAGCAGCGACAGCACCACCGCCGACACGAGCACCCCGCCGACGAAGGTTGCGGTCAGGGTGTTGTGCCCCGGGCCCAGCGCGAAGTGGGTGAGGTACGCCCCGAACAGCGCCCCCAGCACTCCGCTGACCAGCACCACTCTGGTGGACGGCAGCCGACGCGCGAGCACTCGGGCGGCTGTCGCGGACAGGGCGAGGCCCAACAGCGCGGAGCCGAGCACTTCCATCAGCAGCATCAGGTCTCTCCCATACGTCAGGGCAAACCGGGTCACTGCCGTCCTACCCGAAGCGGAAGAAACGGAAACGGCCCGGTGGAATCAACCACCGGGCCGTTTCGGACAGTTCTCAGAGCGCGCCGAAACCGACCTTGCGCACGCTCGGCTCGCCCAGGTCGACGTACGACAGGCGGTCGGACGGCACCAGGACCTTGCGGCCCTTGTTGTCGGTGAGGCTCAGCAGCGGCGCGGTGCCGGACAGCGCGGCGGTGACGATGCTCTCCAGCTCCTCGGCGCTCAGGTCGCTCTCCAGCACGATCTCCCGGGGTGCGTGCTGCACGCCGATCTTGACCTCCACGGCTATGTCCCTCCGACGATCCGGTTCGCGCGATCAGCCGCGCCGTACGCGGTCCACATTAGCCCGGAGAGGGGACGCGGAAGCGCAGAGCGGACACGCTCGCAGCGAACAGCAGCGGACACCGGAAGGATCAGGCATCCGTGCCGTGCAGCGGGAAACCGGCGATACCGCGCCAGGCGAGCGAGGTCAGCAGACCCACCGCCGTGTCACGGGCGACCGGGCTCTCACTGGACAGCCAGTAGCGCGCCACGACCTGCGAGACCCCGCCCAGGCCCACGGCGAGCAGCATCGACTCGTCCTTGGACAGGCCGGTGTCCTCTGCGATGACCTCGCAGATGGCTTCGGCGCACTGGAGCGAGACGCGGTCGACGCGCTCGCGCACCGCCGGCTCGTTCGTCAGGTCGGACTCGAAGACCAGCCGGAAGGCGCCGCCCTCCTCCTCCACGTACGCGAAGTACGCGTCCATCGTGGCGGCCACACGCAGCTTGTTGTCCGTCGTCGACGCGAGCGCGGTGCGCACGGCCAGCAGCAGGGACTCGCAGTGCTGGTCCAGCAGCGCCAGGTAGAGGTCGAGCTTGCCGGGGAAGTGCTGGTACAGCACCGGCTTGCTCACTCCCGCACGCTCGGCGATGTCGTCCATCGCGGCCGCGTGGTACCCCTGCGCGACGAAAACCTCCTGAGCCGCGCCCAGCAGCTGATTGCGCCGGGCTCGGCGCGGCAGTCGCGTGCCCCGCGGACGCGCTGCCTCGGTCTGCTCGATGGCTGTCACGCCGCCTCCCACTTTCTCTAAGAACACAGTGCGCTCTGCGCCGCGCCGCCATCGTACTTTTCGGTAACCGAATCTGGAGGGTTCGAGCCGAGTTTTCTCGCGGTGCGGACGCGTCACGGACGCCCGGAGGCGCTGGTCAGCGGTTGGTCAGCGGGCGGTCAGCCGGTGGTCAGCGGTCGGTCAGCGATCGCTCAGCGGTAGTCCTCCTCGTCCAGCGGGACCACCCGCGCCTGCTCGGCGGCGTCACCGTCCGCGGCCCTGCCCTCGTCCGCACCGGTGACCGGATCGTCCTCGTCCGGCCGCAGATCGGCCAGCTGCTCCGCCACATCCGCCTCGGGCGCCTCGGGATCGAGGGCTTCGGGGATCTCCTCCCGGAAGGTGTCCGGCTCCGCAGGGTCGACAGTCATGCCGCTGCCCTCGCTTCCTTGTTCTCACATACGAGCCTAGGAGGATCGCGGGTACCCCGCTATACGGCTCGGCACGCGCCTGTGACGGCGAACACAAGAAGACGGGCGTGATCGTCTCGTAACATTGCCCGCATGTCTTCGACCGAGCTGCCGGGCGTACGGTCCACCGCCGAGCCGTCCTCCCTGGTGGGAGCCGTCCGGGTGGCCGAGGGGGAGCAGCTGCGCACGACCGCGCTGCCCGGACTCGACATGGCCGTCCGGGTGCGCCCGGCGGAGCGTACGGGCCTGCCGCCCGCGCTGTTCGTCCACGGACTCGGCGGTTCCTCGCAGAACTGGTCGGACCTCATGGCGCAGCTGGCGGACACCGTCGACGGCGAGGCCCTGGACCTGCCCGGCTTCGGCTGGTCCCCGCCGCCCGCCGACCGGGACTACTCCGTCACGGCGTTCGCCCGCGCCGTCATCCGGCACCTCGACGCCGCCGGGCGCGGCCCCGTCCACCTGTTCGGGAACTCCCTCGGCGGAGCCGTCTCCACTCGCGTCGCCGCCGTCCGGCCCGACCTGGTGCGCACCCTGACGCTGGTCTCGCCCGCCCTGCCCGAGCTGCGCGTGCAGAGTTCGGCCGTGCCGACCGCGCTCCTCGCCGTCCCCGGGATGGCCGCGCTCCTCCTGCGGCTGACGCGGGGACTGAGCGCCGAGGAGCGCACCCGCGGGGTGACGGCCCTCTGCTACGGAGACCCCTCCCGGGTGACACCCGAGGGCTTCCGCCACGCCGTGGAGGAGATGGAGCGGCGGATGGCGCTGCCGTACTTCTGGGAGGCGATGACCCGCTCCGCGCGCGGCATCGTCGACGCCTACACCCTCGGTGGCCAGCACGGACTGTGGCGCCAGGCGCAGCGGGTGCTCGCCCCCTCCCTGCTGGTCTACGGTGGGCGGGACCAGTTGGTCTCGTACCGCATGGCGCACAAGGCGGCCGCCTCCTACCGGTGTTCGCGGCTGCTGTGTCTGCCGGAGGCCGGACACGTGGCGATGATGGAGTACCCCGAGACGGTGGCCGCCGCCTTCCGGGAGCTGCTCCGGGACACCGAAGACGACAGAGGCTGAGGACCGTGGGACGACATAGTCGCAAGGACCCCGCCCCGGCCCCCGCCCGTCCGCGGCCGGTGCCCGCGCCCCAGCCGTACGAGGAGCCGCCCGCCCCGTACCGGCCCGAACCCACCGTCACCCACCAGGGGTACGTGCCCGGCGAGGCACGGGCCGGCGGCCACCCCCAGCACCACGAGTCCGGAGGCGCCTGGGGCGCCGGCCCCGGCTCGGGCTCCGTGTACGGGGACTGGCGCGGGGTGCCGCGCACCCCCCGGGGCTCCACCGCCGTCCTGGACGGTGACACCCCGGCCTTCGGCACCCCGGCGGTGGGCTTCCCGCAGGTCACCCTGCCTGCGACGCCCGCGCCGACGCCCGCGCCCGTATCCGTACCCCCGGCCGCATCCGCGCCCGACGCCGTCACCTCGACCGGCTCGCACCGCCGGGTGCCGGGGCCGCGCAGACCGGTCGATCCCGTCGCCGAAGAGCCCGGCTCCAGCCGCGGCCGGACGGCCCGTACCTACACCGGCATGGCCGCCGTGGCCGTCGCCGCCGTACTCGCCGTGGCCGTCGCCGTGCAGATGACCTCCGACGGCGACGGGGGCGGCGCCAGACAGGGCGCGCTCGCGGCGGCCGGCCAGGACCAGGCCGCCGCGGCCCCGGGCGCCGCCACGCCCGCGGCGCCCGCCGCGGCGCCCGCGCCCGCGCCGGAGCTGACGTACGAGCAGCAGATGGCCCAGCAGCTGCCGATCGACGCGAAACTCGCCGGGCCCGGCACCTTCGACACCGTGCCCGGCATGGCCAAGGCGCCCGGCAAGGGCAAGCTCGTGCGCTACCGGGTCGACGTCGAGCAGGGCCTGGGCCTGGACCCGCAGCTCTTCGCCGAGGCCGTCCACCGCACCCTCAACGACCCGCGCAGCTGGGCCCACGGCGGCGCGATGACCTTCGAGCGGGTGCCGGGCGGCGAGGCCGACTTCGTGATCACCCTGGCCAGTCCCGGTACCACCGGCACGTGGTGCGCCAAGTCCGGCCTGGACACCACCATCGACAACGTCTCCTGCGACTCCGCGTCGACCGACCGGGTGATGATCAACGCGTTCCGGTGGGCGCAGGGCTCTTCGACCTACGGCCCGGACCAGATGGTCGCCTACCGTCAGATGCTCATCAACCACGAGGTCGGGCACCGCCTGGGACACGGGCACGTGAGCTGCCGCACGCCGGGCGCGCTCGCCCCGATCATGCAGCAGCAGACCAAGTCCCTGGACATCGACGGAATTCAGTGCAAGCCCAACCCCTGGGTATATCCGGGGAATTGAGGCGCGGTCCGGGACACACGGGCGACGCAGTACTTCTTAGCGTGCTCGAACGCGAACCGTACGGGAAAGTTACGACTCTTCACCCCTTCCGGTGGCGCGACGGACAACCGTCCGCCGCGCCTCGGGCATATCCGCTTGAGTTCTCCAGCGGCGGGTCACCTGACCGACGGTGACCGCCCGAACGGGAGATCGGTGGTGCCACTCGTGCGGATCGGACTGCTTACGGAAGGTGGTTATCCGTATGCGACGGGAGAGGCGAGGCTGTGGTGCGACCGGCTCGTGCGCGGACTCCCGCAGCACGAGTTCGAGCTCTACGCCCTGAGCCGCAGCGCCGAGCAGGAACGCGCCCGGGTGCCGCTGCCCGAGCACGTCACCCAGGTCCGTACGGCCCCCCTGTGGGCCCCCGCCGACGACGGCCGCAGCTACGCGCGGCGTGAACGGCGGCGGTTCGCGGCCCATTTCACCGAGCTGGTCCGGGGAATCTGCGCCGGTGAGCCCGAACCTTTCGCCTCCGGGCTGTACGGGCTCGCCGAACTCGCCCGCGACGAGGGCGGTCTGTACGCGGCCCTGCGCTCCGAGTCCGCGGTGCGGGCACTGGAGTCCGCCTGCCGGGCGCCCGGCGCCGGGCGCACCGTCCAGACGGCGCAGGTGTCCGACCTGCTGGAGTTCGTGGACGCACTGGAGCGCATGCTGCGGCCGTTGTCCCTCGACTGGTACGAGGAGCCGGGCAATCTCGGCGCGGTCGACATCTGCCACGCGGCGGCGGGCGGGGTCGCGGCGATCCCCGGGCTGTTGGCCAAACGCTTCTTCGGAGTACCGCTGCTGGTCACCGAGTACGGGGTGCAGCTGCGGGCCCACTACCTGGAGCACCAGCCGGACGCCTCCTTCGGGCCCGGCAACCCGTACGACGCCCCCCGTCCCGCCGTACGGGCCCTGCTCGCGGCCTTCCACCTGCGGCTGGCCGCCGAGATCTACGCCCGGGCCGACCTGCTCACGCCCGGCAACGCGCACGCCCGGCGCTGGCAGGAGCGGTGCGGGGCCACCAAGGACCGGCTGCGGACCGTCTACCCCGGGATGGAGGCGGACCGATTCGCCACCGTCGGGGAGGCCGTGGACTGCGGGGACCCGGACACCCTGGTGTGGGTCGGGCGGATGGAGCCGGCCAAGGACATCATCGGCCTGCTGCACGCCTTCACCGAGGTCCGCAGGGCCGCGCCGCACGCCCGGCTGAGGATCTTCGCCACGGCCGTGGCCCCCGGCTACCTCGCCGACTGCCGGTCCCTGGCCGCGCGGCTCTTCCCCGACGAGGCCGCGGACGCCGTCACCGCCGGGGAGAGCCCCGTCACCTTCGAGGAGATCGGCGGACCCGAGGCCCCCACCCCGGCCGAGGCGTACGGAGCGGGGCGCGTCGCCGTGCTGTCCTCCGTGGTCGAGGGCTTCCCGATCACCCTGGCGGAGGCGATGTTCTGCGGCCGGGCCACCGTCTCCACCGACGTGGGCGCCGTGTACGAGGTCATCGGAGGCACCGGCCTCGTCGTCCCGCCGCGCAACCCGCGGGCGCTCGCTGACGCCTGCCTGTCGCTGCTGGAGGATCCCGAGCGGGCCCAGCGGCTGGGCGCGGCCGCGCGGGCGAGGGCCCTTGAGCTGTTCACCGTCGAGCAGAACGTGGCCGCCTTCCAGGACATCTACCTGCGGCTGCTGGCGCGGGGCTCCGCGCGGCCGGACGGCGAGGTGCCCTTCGCCCGCCCCGCCGAAGCCCGGGTCCCGGGTCACTGGACCAGCCCGACCTGGGCCGAGCCCGTTCCGGAGGCGACCGTATGACCCCGAACGCGAACCCCGCCCCGCGGTCGGCCGACCCGGCCGGGGCACATTCAGCCTCGCCGGCGTTCGAGGCGCGGGGTCCGGGGCGGAGCCCCGGCAGTGCCGCCGCGCGTGCGGTGCCGTCTTCGGGTGCGGTGCCGTCTTCGGGTGCGGCGCCGTCGCCGGGGGCGCTGCCCCCGGACCCCCGCGCCTCAAACGCCGGCGAGGCTGAGATCGCCCCCGGCGTCCCCGGGACGGGTGAGGCGCAGCGGTCCGGTCCGCGGCGGAGCGCCGGGGACCCCGTCAAGGCGCTGCTGCACCGGCACCGGGAGCTGTGCGCCCGGGCCGTGGACCCGCTGGAGATCGCCGCCGGGCTGGAGGCCCACGGCCTCACCGACCGCACCGCCGCGCGCTTCCGGCACCGGGACGTCTTCTCGCTGGCCGAGGAGCTCTACGCCCGCACCCCCCGCGGGGAGCAGCCCGGCGCCCTGCCCGGTCGCGTCCCCGCAGGGGCCGCCTCGTACCGGGGCTTCGGCTTCGCCCTGCTGCCCGGGGCCCTCGCCCTCGGCGCGAGCGCCGCCGGGCAGGCGTGGGCCGGGCCCGCCGCCGTGGCCGCCACCGTCGTCTGCCTGGTGTGGCCCGGGCGGGCCGCCTGCGGCCGGTTCCGGTACGCCGCGCACCTGCTCGCCGCCGCCCTCGTCGGCTGGGCCGCGCACCGGCACGGCGCCGCCCTCGCCGCCTGCCTGGCCCTGGCCGTCGCCCCCGGACACCTGCTCGCCGCCGCCTTCGCCGCAGGGGCCCGCGCCCGGCTCGACGGGAGCCGCGCCCTGGAGGACTTCTCGGACCGGGCCCGGCCCCTGTTGCTCGCGGCCGTCACCGTGTTCACCGCGGCCGCCGCCGGGGCCGCCGCGCTCGCCGGGGCCCCGCTGACGGTCGCGGTGCCGCTCGCCCTGCTGCTGTTCCTGACCCGGCTGCTGCTCCGGCACGGCGCCCACCGCGGACCCGTCGGCGCCGCTCTCGCCCTGGCCCTGGTGCCGTTCCCCGCGGCGGCGGCCGCCGCCGCGGCGGGACTCCTCGTACACGCCGTCCTCGCCCTGTCCCGCGCGTCCGCGCACGCGCGGCCCTGACCTTCGGAGCCGACGCCGAACGCCGTACCCGTACCCCGCCCCATCCGTCCCTCCATCCACCCGCAAGGAGACACAGACATGACCGGCCAGCCAACCAACCAAGGGGTCACGCGATGAGGGTGCTGCTGATCGGAGCCAACGGATACCTCGGCCGCTACGTCGCCGACCGGCTGCTCGCCGACCCCGCCGTCCAGCTCACCGCGCTCGGCCGCGGCGACGACGCCGACGTCCGCTTCGACCTCGCCACCGGCAGCCCCGGTGCGCTCACCCGCTTCCTGGACGCCGTCCACCCCGGCGTCGTCATCAACTGCGCCGGCGCCACCCGGGGCGGGGCCCGGGAGCTGACCCGGCACAACACCGTCGCCGTCGCGACGATCTGCGAGTCCCTGCGCCGCAGCGGCTGCGGGGCCCGCCTCGTCCAGCTCGGCTGCGCCGCCGAGTACGGGCCCAGCCAGCCCGGATCGTCCACGGCCGAGGACGCCGTGCCGAGACCGGGCGGGCCGTACGGCGTCAGCAAGCTGGCCGCCACCGAGCTGGTCCTCGGCTCCGGTCTGGACGCCGTCGTCCTGCGGATCTTCTCGCCCGTCGGCCCCGGCACCCCCGCCGGATCGCCGCTCGGCCGGCTCGCCGAGGCCATGCGCCGCGCGATGCAGTCCGGGGACGGCGAGCTCAAGCTCAGCGGGCTCGGCGTACAGCGCGACTTCGTCGACGTACGGGACGTGGCGCGGGCCGTGCACGCCGCCTCCCTGTCCGCCGCCCAGGGTGTCGTCAACATCGGCACCGGCCGCGCGGTCCGGCTGCGCGACGCGGCGGGGGTCCTGGCCCGGGTCGCCGGTTACGCGGGGGCCCTGCACGAGCTCGACGTCCCGCACGGCGGAGCCCAGCAGCACGGACACCCCGGCCGCCCGGCCGGGCTCGCCTCCATCGGATCGCCCCGTTCCGAGGTCACCGCCGAGCAGCTCGCCGCCGCGGCGCCCCCGCCGTACCCCTACCCCGACGGCTGCGGCGCCTGGCAGCAGGCGGACGTCCGTACCGCCCGGGACCGGCTGGGCTGGCGGCCCCGGATCAACCTGGAGGAATCCCTCGCGGACATCTGGATGGAGGCGGCGTGCCGTATCTGACCACCCCGCCGGGAGCCGTGACCGCCGCCGCGACCGAGGCCGGGCGGCTGGGCCTGGGGATCCCCGGGTACGCGCACCCGCTGCTCGCCCCCGTCGAATGGGCCGAGCTGACCCGCCCCGGCACTCCGCTGCACTGGGCCGTGCTCAACGTCGCGGACGGGCCGGGCGGGCGGCCCGATCCGCACTGCTCGCAGGCGGCCGTGAAGCTGCACGCGGCGGGCGGTACCGTCCTCGGGCATCTCGCCATGCGAGACGGAGCGCGGTCCTTCGGGGAGCTGGTCTCGGACGCCCACCGCTTCCGGGACTGGTACGGGGTCGGCGGCTTCTACCTCGCGCAGGCCCCCGCCGACAAGGCGGAACTGGCCTCGGTGTGCCGGGTCGTCGACACCCTGCGCGGCCTGGGCGAGGACCTGCGGATCGTCCTCGGGCACGGCACCCACCCCTACGAGGGGTACGCGCACGCCGCCGACCAGCTGGTCACCTTCTCGGGAGCCTGGGCCGACTACCGGTGGTCGCAGGTGGCGGAGTGGACCGCCGACCACCCGGCGGAGCGGTTCTGCCACCTCGTCCACGGGGTGCCGCGCACGCACCTGGAGGAGGCCATGCGGATCGCCCGCTGGCAGGGCGCCGGCACGATCTGGTTCACGGACCGACAGGCGGTCGGCGAGCGTGACCCGTGGGCCTCAATGCCCGCGTACTGGGACGAAATCGTCTCACGTATCGGGACAGGTGTCTTGGAATGAAGACGGGCGTGGCAGTGTTACGGGGAGAACCACCCTGAAGACGTAACCATCTACGGAGTCCCCGTGTCGCTGCCACCCCTGGTCGAGCCAGCTGCTGAGCTCACCGTTGACGAGGTCCGTCGGTACTCCCGCCACCTGATCATCCCGGACGTCGGGATGGACGGCCAGAAGCGCCTGAAGAACGCCAAGGTGCTGGCCGTGGGCGCGGGCGGCCTCGGTTCGCCCGCCCTCATGTACCTGGCCGCGGCCGGCGTCGGCACGCTGGGCATCGTGGAGTTCGACGAGGTCGACGAGTCGAACCTGCAGCGCCAGATCATCCACAGCCAGGCGGACATCGGCCGTTCCAAGGCCGAGTCGGCCCGTGACAGCGTGCTGGGCATCAACCCGTACGTGAACGTGGTCCTTCACGAAGAGCGGCTCGAAGCCGAGAACGTGATGGAGATCTTCAGCCAGTACGACCTCATCGTCGACGGCACCGACAACTTCGCCACGCGCTACCTCGTCAACGACGCCTGCGTGCTGCTGAACAAGCCGTACGTGTGGGGCTCCATCTACCGCTTCGACGGCCAGGCCTCGGTCTTCTGGTCCGAGCACGGCCCGTGCTACCGCTGCCTCTACCCGGAGCCGCCCCCGCCGGGCATGGTCCCGAGCTGCGCCGAGGGCGGCGTGCTGGGCGTGCTCTGCGCGTCCATCGGGTCGATCCAGGTCACCGAGGCCATCAAGGTCCTCACGGGCGTCGGCGAGCCGCTGGTCGGCCGCCTGATGATCTACGACGCGCTGGAGATGCAGTACCGCCAGGTCAAGGTCCGCAAGGACCCCGACTGCGCGGTCTGCGGTCCGAACGCGACCGTCACCGAGCTCATCGACTACGAGGCCTTCTGCGGCGTCGTGTCGGCGGAGGCCCAGGAGGCGGCCGCCGGTTCGACGATCACTCCCAAGCAGCTCAAGGAGTGGATCGACACCGACGAGCCCATCGAGATCATCGACGTCCGCGAGGTCAACGAGTACGAGATCGTCTCGATCCCCGGCGCGAAGCTGATCCCCAAGGGCGAGTTCCTGATGGGCACCGCCCTCCAGGACCTGCCGCAGGACAAGCGCATCGTCTTGCACTGCAAGACGGGTGTCCGCAGTGCGGAAGTCCTCGCCGTCCTGAAGTCCGCGGGCTTCGCGGACGCGGTGCACGTCGGCGGCGGCGTGATCGGCTGGGTCCACCAGATCGAGCCCGAGAAGCCCGTCTACTGATCTGAGCTGATCGGAGTCGATCCGGTCCGCCGGACGTCACCCGAAGGGGCCGTACCCGCCGAGGCGGTACGGCCCCTTCGGCGTCCCACGCCTCACGGGGCGGTGCAGACGGCGCCCGAGGCCGGAGGCTTCCCTTCGAGCAGGTAGGCGTTCACCGCCCGCTGCACGCACGTGTCGCCGCTGTTGTACGCGCCGTGCCCCTCGCCCTTGTAGGTGAGTTCCACGCCGACGCCCGGACCGAGCCGCTCCACCATCTTGCGGGCGCCCTCATAGGGGGTGGCCGGGTCGCCGGTGTTGCCGATGACGACGATCGGGGCGGCCCCGGGGGCGGACACGTCCGGGGTCGTCCAGGCCCCCTCGACCGGCCAGCCGGTGCAGCTCATCAGGGCCCAGCCGAGGAAGTCCCCGAAGACGGGGGAGGCGGCGCGGAACGTCGGCAGCTCGGCCTTGGTCTGCGCGAGGGTGTAACGCTCCTTGGAGTCGGCGCAGTTGATCGCGGTGTTCGCGGCGCCGATGTTGCTGTAACGGCCCTCCTGGTCCCGGCCGTTGAGCGCGTCGGACAGGGCGAGCAGCAACTGCCCCTGTCCGCCTTCCGCTTCGTCCAGTCCCTGTTCCAGCAGGGGCCACAGCTCCTTCGAGTAGAGGGCCTGGGCGATGCCGTTGGTCGCGGAGCTCTCCGTGAGCTTGCGCTCGCCCATCCCCGCGATGGGCTTCGCGGACAGGTCCTTCTGGAGCTTGATGATGTTCGCCTCGATCTCCTTGGGGGTGCTGCCCTGGAGCCTGCACTCGTCGCCGCGGTCCACGCAGTCCTGGGCGAAGTTGCCGAGCGCGAGCTGGAAGCCCTTGGCCTGGCCCAGGGAGCCCTGCTCCGCGTCCTTGGTCGGGTCCACGACGGCGTCGAAGACGGCCCGGCCGACGTTCTTGGGGAAGAGGTGGGCGTAGACCCCGCCGAGTTCGGTGCCGTAGGAGATCCCGAAGTAGTTCAGCTTCTCGTCGCCCAGGGCCTGGCGGATGCGGTCCAGGTCGCGGGCGGCGTTGGAGGTGCCGACGTGGGGGAGGACCTTGCCGGAGTTCTTCCGGCAGGCCTGCTGGTAGGCGCGGATGTTCTCGACGAAGGCCTGTTCCTTGGCGGGGGTCTCGGGGGAGGAGTCCGCGGCGTAGTACGCGTCCAGCTGCTTGTCGCTCTCGCAGCGGACGGGGGCGCTGGCGCCGACCCCGCGGGGGTCGAAGCTGACCAGGTCGTACCGGGCGCGCAGGGCCTCGTACTCCTTGGCGGCGCCGGGCAGGGTGGCGATGCCGGAGCCGCCGGGGCCGCCGAAGTTGAAGACGAGGGAGCCGATGCGGTGCTCGCGGTCGCGGGCCTTGGAGCGGATCAGGGCGATCGGGATCGTCTCGCCCTCGGGCGCGGCGTAGTCGAGCGGGACGTCGAGGGTGGCGCACTGCCAGTCCTTGGGCGGCACCTGGCCGCCGCCCTGCGCGGCGGTGGGGGCGGGGCAGTCCCCCCACTTGAGGGGTCTGGCGCCCTTGGTGCCGGTGGCCTTCGTCTTCTTCCCGTCGCCGTCGTCCGAGCAGGCGGCCGTGGTGAGCAGGACGGCGGCGAGCGCGGCGGCGGCGGTGACCCGACAGGCGTTTCTCGGCATGCCCCCATCCTGTGCGGGGTTGCCCGCGCCCGCCCCCGCGCTGACCCGAACGGGTTGCCGGGGCCCCGCCCCTGCTAGATGGCTTCCTTGCGCGTAAGGAAGTTGAACGAGATCCACCCCGGCAGCACCGGCAGCCAGAAGGTCATCAGGCGGAACAGCAGCACCGCGGAGATCGCGACCTCCTTCTCCAGCCCGGCCGCGATCAGCCCGAGCGTGAGCGTGGTCTCCACCGCGCCCATGCCGCCCGGGGTGGGCGCCGCCGAACCCAGCGCGTTGCCCGCCAGGAACACCACCGCGATGCTCGCGTAGCTGATGGCCTCGCCGCCCCCGAACGCGCGGATCGACGCGTCCAGGCACATCACGAAGAAGCCCGTCAGCAGCAGCATGCCGCCGATGCCCGTCATCAGCTTCTTCGGCCGCTGGAGCACGTCCAGCATGCGCGGTACGACGCCCGCGAACAGCGCCCGTACCCGCGTCACGACGAACTTGCGCATGAAGGGGACCGCCGTCACCACCAGCACCAGCACCGCCACCGTCAGCAGCCCCGCGATGACCGCCCGCGAGGGGGTCATCTCCGGGGTCTTCTCGGTCCCGGTCAGATAGCCGAAGGACAGCAACAGCAGGACGTGGCTGGCCAGCCCGAACAGCTGCGAGGCGCCCACGCTCGCGACCGCCAGCCCCGGCCGGACCCCGGCCCGCTGGAGGAAGCGCGTGTTCAGCGCGACACCGCCGACCGCCGCGGGGGCCACCAGCTTGACGAAGGACCCGGCCACCTGCGCGACCACGGTCCGCAGGAACGGCACCCGCTCCGGTACGAAGCCCAGCAGGCTCATCGCCGCCGCGAAGTACGTCAGCGCCGAGAAGGCGAAGGCCGCACCGACCCAGCCCCACTGCGCCTCGCCGATGATGGTCCCGAAGTCCACGTGGGCGAGCTGGGTGAGCAGGAAGTACGCACCGAACGCGCCCGCGATGAACGACACCAGCGTGCGCGGCCGGATCCGCTCCAGCCGGGCCGGCTCCACCGGCGCCTGCGGCCGGATCAGCAGCACCTGCTGGCGGATCTGGCTCAGCAGGTCCTCCTCGCGGGCCCCGTCCAGCGCGTCGTCGAGCGCCTTCTTCTCGGCCTTGCGGTCGGCCGCCGCGGCCGCGGCCGCGGCCGACGCCGACGCGGAGCCCGAGGCCGCCGCATCCGCCTCCCGCGCCGCCTTCGCCGCCCGCGAGGACTCCAGTACGGCCTCCCGCTCCCGCTCGGCCCGCTCCCGGGCCAGCTTGCGCAGCGTCGCCCGCGTGGAACGGCTCAGCGCGATCGGCTGGAGCAGTGGCAGGCAGTCCGCCACCGCGTCCGGGCCGAGCACCGACAGCGCCGAGGCCACCGCGCGCTGGGCGCCGACCCGCAGGCCGAGGGTGGTGAGCAGCTGGGCGATGTCCATCCGCAGCACCAGGTCGCCGGCGGCGATCTCGCCGCCCCGCAGGTCGGTGAGGACGACATTGCCGGAACGATCCACCACGAGGGCGTCTCCGGTCAGCCGCCGGTGCGCGATCCGACGCGACTGCAGGGCCCGTACCTGCTTCCACGTGTTGTGGGTCAGGTCGTCCGTGATCTCCTCGTCGGGCAGGGAGTCCAGGGTCCGCCCGTCCAGGTGCTCGTACACGAGCATCACGGCGTCCGGGCCGAGCTCGGACGTGGCGATCAGCTTCGGGGCGTTGGCGCCGGCCGCGATGGCGGCGTACGCGAGGAGCGCCTCCTGCTCCAGCGCCTGGCGCAGCGACTGCAGGCTGCGCCGGGTGGTGATGCCGCGCAGGGTGAGCCGGCGCCAGACCCGGTAGAAGAAGCCGTGGGCCTGCTGCTCGCGGTCGACGACGGTGACGTCGAGCGGAGGCCCGTCCTCCAGCGTGACGTGGTAGCGCCGGCCCCGGTCGCTCACCTCGGGGGCCTCCGGGCCCTCCGGACCCTCCGCGCGCATCGCGCTGACCGGCTGGAAGCCGACCCGGCGCAGTCCGGCGAGGAGGTTCTGACCGGTGGGCCGCACGTTGGGCGAGCCGACGGCGTACAGGGTCCCGTAGGCGACGCTCCAGCCGATCAGCACGGTGAGGATGATCGAGAAGGGAGTGGTGTACCCGTTGACCAGCATGGTCAGGGCGTTGAGCAGCAGGACCACCCACAGCGCGACGCGCCAGTGGGGCCTGCGGGTCATGCCGACGGCGGTCATGTACGCGATGACGGGCGCGAGGTAGCCGTGCACCGGATCGGTGAGGGCCCCGCCGCCCGCGGGGCGGGTGAGGGCGTCCTGGATGGTGCCGGGGGCGGCCTCGGAGACCCACAGGTCGGTGGCGAGGGTGACTCCGTGCGCCAGGACGGCGGCCAGGACGCCGTCGGCGATGCGCAGCCCGTCGCGTTTGATCAGCCGCTCGATGGCGAAGGCGACGGGGAGCAGCAGCACCGCGATGCTCGACACGAGTGCCGCGACCTTGATCAACAGGTCCGGCGCCTGGCCGGTGCCCTTGTTGATGTCCTCTTCCAGCCCGACGGTGGTGCCGTGGGCGAAGGCGGCGATGCCGAGCAGGACGGCGATGCCGAGGATGCCGACGAGCAGGCGTACGAGGTCGGAGGGCCGGTGCACGCGGGCGGCGAGCAGCGGTTCGTCGACCTCGACCCGGTCGGCGGCGGTGGGGGCGTGACCGTGCGGGCCCTCGGCCTCGGTGCCGTCGTCCCGCTCGGTGCCGGGCTCGGTGGCGCCGTCCGGGCGGCCGGGCTCCGGGCCGGCCGGGGCCGCCGGTGACCCGTGGCCCTGCGGGCGCGGGCGCGGACCGGGCCGGGGGGTGGCGCCGTCGTCTGGGCGTGCGCCGTCGTCCGTCGCCGCGCCGTCCGGAGGGCTCACACCCTGCTCCTTCGTCGTCACTTCCGTCTCTTCGTGATCACGTATCACCAGTCACCGCCCGGAAGATGGTGGCACGGACCGACGGGCCGGCGGGGCATCAGGGTGCGAGCCGGTGTGGAACCGAAACTTCCGCCCGCGGGCGGCCGCCGTGCTGCACCATGTGCCGAATGAGTGAGGAGCTGCCCGCCTACGCGGAGCGCGTACTGGACGTGGCCGAGCGTATTCCGCCCGGCCGGGTGATGACGTACGGGGACGTCGCCGAGTGGCTCGGCGAGGGCGGACCGCGCCAAGTCGGCCGCGTCATGGCCCTGTACGGGGGAGCCGTGCCCTGGTGGCGCGTGGTGCGGGCGGACGGCGTACCCCTGCCCGGGCACGAGCCGCGCGCCCTGGAGCACTACCGGACCGAGGGCACGCCGCTGCGCCTGACGGCCGGCGGCAGCGGCGCACCGCGGCTGGACATGCGCCGGGCGCGCTGGGACGGGGACCCCGGACAGGACGGCACGCGCGACGAGGCTCACATCTGACAGCTTCGGCCATGCGCGGCCCGGGCGGGCGGTCGAGTGACCGCGCGAACGCCCGTACGGGGTACTCGGGGCGACTGCGCGGCGTCGGCCGGTTGCCGTAGCGTTGCCTCTTCGGCTTCTCCGCGAGCCGTCACGGCAGCACCCGCAGACCCACCAGGACCGGCACCTCACGTGATCACCTCTTCCTCCGACAGCCGCCGCACCGAACGGCGGCGTACGCGGACCCCTGACGCGTACCGCCTGGTGCGCACCAGGCCGGAACGGGTGGATCCCCCTGTGCTGGACGCAGCGCAGCGGGCCGTGGTTGACCACACCGCGGGACCGCTCCTGGTCCTGGCCGGGCCGGGCACCGGGAAGACGACCACGCTGGTCGAGGCGGTCACGGCCCGGGTGGAAGCGGGGACGGACCCCGCGCGGATCCTCATCCTCACCTTCAGCCGCAAGGCGGCCGTGGAACTGCGCGACCGGGTCGCCCTGCGGCTGGGCGGTGCGCGGGCTCCGCAGGCCACCACCTTCCACTCCTTCTGCTACGGCCTGGTCCGCGCCCACCAGGACGCCGACCTCTTCGCCGACCCGCTGCGGCTGCTGTCCGGCCCGGAGCAGGACGTGATGGTCCGCACCCTCCTGGAGGGACAGCGCGGGCTGCGCACGATCCGCTGGCCGGACGACCTGCGGGCCGCGCTCACCACGCGCGGCTTCGCGGACGAGGTCCGGGCCGTCCTGGCCCGCGCCCGTGAGCTGGGCCTCGGCCCGCAGGCCCTGTCCTCCTTCGCCGACCGCATCGGCCGGCCGGACTGGAAGGCGGCCGCGGCCTTCCTCTCCGAGTACCTGGACGTCCTGGACCTCCAGGGGATGCTGGACTACGCGGAGCTCCTGCACCGCGCGGTCCTCCTGGCGGAGCGCACCCCGTCCGTCGCCGCCTCCTACGACGCGGTCTTCGTGGACGAGTACCAGGACACGGACGCCTCGCAGCTGCGGCTGCTGCGGGCGCTGACCGCAGCGGGCGGCACGCTGGTCGCCTTCGGCGACCCCGACCAGTCGATCTACGCCTTCCGCGGCGCCGACATCAACAACACCCTGGACTTCGAGTCGGCCTTCCCCGGCGCGCAGGTCAAGGCCCTGACCGTCGGACGCCGCTCCGGCGCGGCCCTGCTGACGGCCACCCGCCTCCTCACGACCCGGATGCCGCTCCCGCGCCTGCCCGCGGCGGCGGTGCGCGCCCACCGCGACCTGCGGCCGACGCGTGAGGGCGGGCGGGTCGAGGTCTTCACGTACCCGACGGCCGGCGCCGAGCTCGACAACATCGCCGACATCCTGCGCCGGGCCCACCTGGAGGACGGCGTGCCGTGGCAGGACATGGCCGTCCTGGTCCGCTCCGGCGGCCGCACCCTCCCGGCGATGCGCCGCGCCCTGATCTCGGCCGGAGTCCCCGCCGAGACGGACGCCACGACCGTCCCCCTCCGCCACGAACCGGCCGTGGCCCCCCTCCTGACGGCCCTGCGCCTCACGGCCACGGCCGCATCGAACACGCCCGCCCCGCCCGAAGCCACTGCCGCGACGCCGCCCGCAGACCCGGACCCCGCCGTCACCCCTGCCGGGGCGGACGCCCCCGAAGGCCCCGCTGAACCGGCGCCGGGCGCGGGTGCCGACCTGGCCGGGCCCGCGGCACCCGCGGCCCCTGGGGACGCCCTTGCCCCGGCGGAGGGGGCCAGCGCGGCCGCGCTGATGGCGCCTGCGGGTGTCGGCCACGCGCTCGCCTCCGGCGAGGCGGGTGCGCCTGCTGCCACCGCTGAGCCGGTTTCGGACACGGGCCCTGGGGACGCCCTTGCCCCGGCCGGGGCCGGCGCGGCCGCAGGCGCCGCCGGGCAGGTGCCGGACGCGCGCCCGGCGTTCGCTCCGGAGGGGGCGGACGGTGCAGGCGGCGGCCCGGGCACTGATGCCGACGAGCCGGGCACGGCTGAGCCGGGTACGGGCGAGCCCGGGCATCCCGGCCGGCCCGACGCGGTCGAGGACGCCGAGCCCGCCGGAGGCGTGGAGGCCGCCATCGCGCTGCTCACCTCGCCCCTCGGCGGGATGGACGCCGCCGACCTGCGGCGCCTGGGGCGGGCCCTGCGCGACGAGGAGCGCGCCGCGGGCGTCAAGGTGCCCGCGCCCTCCGACGTCCTGCTCGCCCGCGCCCTCGCCGAGCCCGAGCGGCTCACCGCGCACGACCCCGCCTACGCCCGCGGAGCGCAGCGGCTCGGCCTGCTCCTGCGCAAGGCCCGCGAGCTCCTCCAGGGCGGCGGCACCGCCGAGGAGGCCCTGTGGATCCTCTGGGACGGCACGCCCTGGCCCCAGCGCCTTGAGCGCAGCGCCCGCCGCGGCGGCCCGGCGGGCCGCAACGCCGACCGCGACCTCGACGCCGTCTGCGCCCTCTTCGACACCGCCGCCCGCGCCGAAGAACGCACCGGAGGCCGCGGCGCCCTCAACTTCCTCGAACAGCTGGAAGCGGAGGACATCGCCGCCGACACGTTGACGACCCGCGCCACCCGCTCCGACGCCGTCCGGCTGATGACCGCCCACCGCTCCAAGGGCCTGGAGTGGTCCCTCGTCGTCGTCGCCGGGGTCCAGGAGGGCCTGTGGCCCGACCTGCGCCGCCGCGGCTCCCTCCTGGAGGCCGACCGCATCGGCCGCGACGGCCTCGCCGAGCCCCTCACCCCCGGCGCGCTCCTCGCCGAGGAACGCCGGCTCTTCTACGTCGCCGCCACCCGCGCCCGGGACCGCCTCGTCGTCACCGCCGTCAAGGCCCCCGCCGACGACGGTGACCAGCCCTCCCGCTTCCTCACCGAGCTCGGGGTGACCCCCAAGGACGTCACCGGCCGCCCCCGCCGCCCCCTCGCGGTCCCGGCGCTCGTCGCCGAACTGCGCGCCACCACCGTCGACCCCGAGGCCTCCGAGGCCCTGCGCGACGCGGCCGCCCGCCGCCTCGCCCGCCTCGCCGCGCTCACGGACGAGGAGGACCGCCCCCTGGTCCCCGCCGCGCACCCGCAGCGCTGGTGGGGCCTGTACGAGCCCACCCGCAGCAGCGTGCCGCTGCGCGACCGGGACCGGCCCGTCGCCCTGTCCGGCAGCGCCCTGGACCAGCTCGCCAACACCTGCTCCCTGCAGTGGTTCCTCGGCCGCGAGGTCAAGGCCGACGCCCCCTCCACCGCCGCCCAGGGCTTCGGCAACGTCGTCCACGTCCTCGCCGACGAGGTCGCCTCCGGCCGCACCCCCGCCGACCTGGCCGTCCTCATGGAACGCCTCGACTCCGTATGGGACGCCCTCGCCTTCGACGCGCCCTGGAAGTCGGCCCAGGAGAAGGAGAACGCCCGCGCCGCCCTCGAACGCTTCCTGCGCTGGCACACCACCGACCGCGGGGGCCGGGCCGCCGTGGCCACGGAGCACGCGTTCGACGTCACGCTCGAAGCCGGCGACGTCGCCGTCCGCATCCGGGGTTCCATGGACAGGGTCGAATCGGACCCGCAGGGGCGTGCGTACGTCGTCGACTTCAAGACCGGCAAGTCCGCGCCGACCAAGGACGAGGTCGCCCGCCACCCCCAGCTCGCCGTCTACCAGCTCGCCGTGCGCGAAGGCGCCGTCGACGAGGTCTTCGACGGGCGGCGCCCCGCGCCCGGCGGCGCCGAGCTCGTCCAGCTCCGCCAGGGCGCCGCGGTCCGCGAGGGAGGCGACGCGGTGCCCAGGATCCAGGCCCAGCAGCCGCTCGACGGGGAGTGGGTCGGCGACCTGCTCGCCACCGCCGCCGGCCGGGTCCTGGACGAGCGGTTCGCGCCCGCCGCGGGCAAGCACTGCGACCACTGCTCCTTCCGCAGCGCGTGCAGCGCCCGCCCCGAAGGCCGCCAGACCGTCGAGTGACCAGGCCGTCGGGGACTGTCGGCGGGGGCGGCTAGCCTCTTTACGTGTCCGCGCGTCCACCCGTCCTCACCAACCCCGAGCAGCTCAAGGAGCTCCTCGGGATCCCTTTCACGCCCGAACAGATGGCCTGCGTCACCGCCCCGCCCGCCCCGCAGGTCGTCGTCGCCGGCGCGGGCTCCGGCAAGACCACCGTCATGGCCGCCCGCGTGGTCTGGCTCGTCGGGACCGGCGCGGTCGCGCCCGAGCAGGTGCTCGGTCTGACCTTCACCAACAAGGCCGCCGGTGAGCTGTCCGAGCGCGTACGGAAGGCGCTCGCGCGGGCCGGGATCACCGACCCGGATCCTCCCCCTGTCCTCGCGGGGGGGACCCCCACCCCGGCCGACCCCGGCGCGGCGGGCGGCGAGCCGCGCATCTCCACGTACCACGCCTTCGCCGGGCAGCTCCTCAAGGACCACGGCCTGCGCATCGGCCTGGAGCCCAGCTCACGCCTGCTCGCCGACGCCACCCGCTTCCAGCTCGCCGCGAAGGTGCTGCGCGAGGCCCCCGGCCCGTACCCCTCGCTCACCAAGTCCGTCCCCGACCTGGTCGGCGACCTCCTCGCGCTCGACGCCGAGCTCTCCGAGCACCTGGTCGAGCCGGCCGAGCTGCGCGCGTACGACACCGAGCTGCTCGGCGCCCTCGCCGACGCCAAGCTCACCAACGAGGACCTGCGCAAGGTCCCGCAGGCCGTGCGGGGCCGTCTCGAACTGCTGGAACTGGTCAGCTGGTACCGCGCCGCCAAACGCTCCCGCGACCTGTTCGACTTCAGCGACCAGATAGCCCTCTCCGCCCAGCTCGCCACCACCCGGCCCGAGGTGGGGGCGCTGCTGCGCGATGAGTTCCGCGTCGTGCTCCTGGACGAGTACCAGGACACCTCCGTGGCCCAGCGCCTCCTGCTCTCGGGCCTCTTCGGCGCGGGCTCCGGCCACGCCGTGACCGCCGTCGGCGACCCGTGCCAGGCGATCTACGGCTGGCGCGGGGCCTCCGTGGCCAACCTCGACGACTTCCCCGAGCACTTCCCGCACGCCGACGGCGCCCCCGCCACCCGGCTCTCCCTCAGCGAGAACCGGCGCAGCGGCGGCCGCCTGCTGGACCTGGCCAACGGCCTCGCCGCCCCCCTGCGCGCCCTGCACGAGGGGGTGGAGGCGCTGCGCCCGGCGCCGGGAGCCGAGGGCGACGGCCAGGTCCGCTGCGCCCTGCTGGAGACCCACGCGCAGGAGCTCGACTGGCTGGCCGACTCCGTCGCCCACCTGGTCCGCACGGGCACGGAGCCGCGGGAGATCGCGGTCCTGTGCCGCTCGGCCGGGGACTTCGCGCAGATCCAGGCCGTACTGGTGGACCGGGACGTGCCGGTGGAGGTCGTCGGCCTCTCCGGGCTGCTGCACCTGCCCGAGGTCGCGGACCTCGTCGCCGTCTGCGAGGTCCTCCAGGACCCGGGCGCCAACGCCTCCCTCGTCCGGCTGCTGATCGGCCCGCGCTGGCGGATCGGCGCGCGCGACCTGGCCCTGTTGGGCCGCCGGGCCCGCCTGCTGGTGAGCCGCTCGCCGGCCGACGCCGACCCGGACGAACGCCTCGCGGCGGCCGTCGAGGGCGTCGACCCGGTGGAGATCGTGTCCCTGGCCGACGCCCTGGAGACCTTCCTCGACGGCGCCGGACAGGCCGCCGACGACCTCCCCTTCTCGGCGCAGGCCCGGGTCCGCTTCGCGCACCTCGCGCAGGAGCTGCGCGACCTGCGGCGTTCGCTCGCCGACCCGCTGATGGACGTACTGCACCGCGTACTGTCCGCCACGGGCCTGGAGGTGGAGCTGTCCGCCTCCCCGCACGCGCTGGCGGCCCGCCGGCGCGAGACGCTGTCGAACTTCATGGACGTGGCGGCCGGTTTCGCCGCCCTGGACGGCGAGGCCTCCCTCCTGACCTTCCTGGCCTTCCTGCGCACGGCCGCGCAGTACGAGAAGGGCCTGGACCACGCGCTGCCCGGCGGGGAGAACACGGTCAAGGTCCTGACGGCCCACAAGTCCAAGGGTCTGGAGTGGGACGTCGTCGTGGTCCCGGACCTGTGCGCGGGCTCGTTCCCGAAGGAGAAGGCGCCGGAGGCCTGGACCTCGTACGCCAAGGTGCTCCCGTACGCGCTGCGCGGCGACGCCGCGACCCTGCCGGGGGACCCGGCGTGGACCTCGGCCGGCCTGAAGGCCTTCAAGACCGCGCTCAAGGACCACAAGGCGGTGGAGGAGCTGCGCCTGGGCTACGTGACCTTCACCCGGCCCCGCTCCCTCCTGCTGGCCTCGGGCCACTGGTGGGGCCCGACCCAGAAGAAGCGCCGGGGGCCGTCGGCGTTCCTGACGGCGCTGTACGAGCACTGCGCGGCCGGTTACGGCGAGATCGAGGCCTGGGCGGACGAGCCCGACCCGTCGGCCGAGAATCCCGCCCTGTCCGAGGGGTCCGGCCAGGACCACTCCTGGCCCCTGCCGCTCGATCCGCACTCCCTGCGCCTGCGCCGCGCCGCGGCCTCCCTGGTGGAGTCCTACCTGGCGAGCCCGCCCCCGGCGCCCGCGCCGCCCGCGCAGGAGCCCTACCTCTGGCCGCCCTCCTGTGAAGAGCCGTCCGAAGACCCGTCCTACGAGGACGAGCCGTGGCCGGAGCCGTGGCCCGAGCCCGAGGCGCCGACGACGGGCGAGGGCCCGGTTCCGGGTGCGGCTGAGGAAGAGCCCGCTCCGCCCGCTCCGGCCGACCCCGCCGCGCCGCTCGACGACGACCTCTGGCCGGAGGAAGACCTCTGGGCCCCCGCCCCGGCCCGGCCCGCCGCAGGCGCGCCCGCCCGGCCGGAGGCCGACGGCCCCGAGGCCGACGACCCGTGGGCGGCCGACCCGTGGGCGGCGCAGCCCCGGCAGGCGGGGCCCCCGTACGCCGACGACCGGCCCGCCGACCGGCTGACTCCCGAGGACGCCCGGACCATCGCCTCCTGGGACCGCGACCTCGACGCCCTGGAGGGCGAGCTCCGCCGCGCCCGCGCGGCCGTCCGCGACGTCGAGCTGCCCGCCGCCCTGTCCGCCAGCCAGCTGCTCCGGCTCGCCGCCGACGAGCAGGGCTTCGTACGCGACCTGGCCCGTCCCATGCCCAAGCCCCCGCAGCCGGCCGCCCGCCAGGGCACGCGTTTCCACGCCTGGGTGGAGTCCCGCTTCGACGAGCTCCCGCTGCCGCTGCTCGACGTCCTCGACCCCGCCACCGAGCTGCCCGGCTCCGACCAGGACATCGCCGACGAGGCCGACCTCGACGCCCTCAAGGCCGCCTTCGAGCGCAGCGAGTACGCCGACCGGCCCCCGTACCGCATGGAGGCCCCGGTCCAGATCACGCTCGCCGGCCGGGTCGTCCGCGGCCGGATCGACGCCGTGTACCGCACGGACACGGGCTACGAGATCGTCGACTGGAAGACCGGCCGCACCACCGAGGCCGACCCCCTCCAGCTCGCCGTGTACCGACTGGCCTGGGCGGAGGCCACCGGCACCCCGCTCGACCAGGTCACCGCCGCTTTCCTGCACGTCCGCAGCGGCCGCGTGATCCGCCCCCGCGACCTCCCCGGCCGGGCCCGTCTTGAGCGGATCCTCCAAGGCGAATCGGGCCCCGACGGTGACCGTCAGGCGGACGGATAGGCTCGTGGGCATGAGCGACATCCAGCCGGACAACGTCGTCCGCACGTACATCGACACCCACCGCGACGCCTTCCTCGACGACCTCGCCGAGTGGCTGCGCATCCCCTCCGTCTCGGCCCAGCCCGAGCACGCGGGTGACGTACGGCGCAGCGCCGAATGGCTGGCCGCGAAGCTCAAGGAGACCGGTTTCCCGGTCGCCGAGGTCTGGGAGACGGGCCCCCAGGGCGGCCCTGCCGTCTTCGCCCACTGGCCGAGCGAGGACCCGCACGCGCCGACCGTCCTCGTCTACGGGCACCACGACGTCCAGCCCGCCGCCGTCGCCGACGGCTGGCACACCGACCCGTTCGAGCCGGTGATCCGCGACGGCCGCATGTACGGGCGGGGCGCCGCCGACGACAAGGGGCAGGTGTTCTTCCACACCCTCGGAGTGCGGGCGCACCTGGCGGCCACCGGCGCCGACGCTCCCGCCGTGAACCTCAAGATGATCATCGAGGGCGAGGAGGAGTCCGGCTCCGTCCACTTCCGCGAGCTCGTCGAGGCCCGCGCCGCCGAACTCGCCGCCGACGTCGTGATCGTCTCCGACACCGGCATGTGGTCCGAGACCACCCCCACCGTCTGCACCGGCATGCGCGGCGTCGCCGACTGCGAGATCGACTTCCACGGCCCCGACCAGGACATCCACTCCGGCGCCTTCGGCGGGGCCGTGCCCAACCCGGCCGCCGCCGCCGCCCGCCTGGTCGCGGCCCTGCACGACGAGGACGGGCGGGTCACCGTCCCGGGCTTCTACGACAACATCGCCGAGCTCACCGACGCGGAGCGCGCGCTCATCGCCGAGCTGCCCTTCGACGAGTCCGAGTGGCTCCGTACGGCCAAGTCCCACGCGGCCTCCGGCGAGGCCGGGTACTCGACCCTGGAGCGGGTCTGGGCCCGCCCGACGGCCGAGGTCAACGGCATCGGCGGCGGCTACCAGGGCCCCGGCGGCAAGACCATCGTGCCCGCCTCCGCCCACGTGAAGCTGTCGTTCCGCCTGGTGTCCGGGCAGGACCCCTACGAGGTCGAGGCCGCCGTCAGGGACTGGGTCGCGGCCCGGATCCCCGACGGCGTCCGCCACTCCATCACCTTCGGCGCCCCGACCCGGCCGTGTCTGACGCCGCTGGACCACCCGGCCCTGCAGTCGGTCGTGCGGGCCATGGGCCGCGCCTTCGGCCAGAAGGTCCGCTTCACCCGCGAGGGCGGCTCCGGCCCCGCCGCCGACCTCCAGGACGTTTTGGACGCGCCCGTCCTCTTCCTCGGAATCTCGGTACCGTCCGACGGCTGGCACTCCCCGAACGAGAAGGTCGAGCTCGACCTCCTGCTCAAGGGCGTCGAGACCACCGCCTACCTCTGGGGAGACCTGGCCGCCGCCCCCCGCCCGCCCGCCCGCATCGAGTAACGAGTACCGCACACCGAGCACGAGCACCGAATACCGCGCACCGCGCACCGAGCACCGAGCACCGAGCACCGAGCCTGCCTGTCCCACCACCGGGGGAGTTGGAAGTACCAGTGAGCACCCATACCGAGCGCCCTCTCTCGCTCGCCGCGCCCAGCGGAATCGACCGCGCCGCGCACCACCGCCTCGACGAGGCCTGGCTCGCCGCTGCCTGGAGCCACCCGACGACCCGCGTGTTCGTCGTCTCCGGCGGCCAGGTCCTGATCGACGACACCCCCGACGGGGGCACCGCCATCGTGATGACCCCGGCGTTCGAGGCCCCGGCCACCGAGACGCACCGCTACTTCCTGGGGACCGACGAGGACGGCGTACGGTACTTCGCGCTGCAGAAGGACTCGCTGCCGGGCCGCATGGACCAGTCGGCCCGCCCGGCCGGCCTGCGCGAGGCCGGGCTGCTGCTGAACGACCGCGACGCCGGCCTGATGGTGAACGCGGTGGCGCTGGAGAACTGGCAGCGGCTGCACCGCTTCTGCTCGCGCTGCGGCGAGCGCACGGTGGTCGCGGCCGCCGGTCACATCCGCCGCTGCCCGGGCTGCGGCGCGGAGCACTACCCGCGCACCGACCCGGCCGTGATCATGCTGGTCACCGACGAGCAGGACCGCGCGCTGCTGGGCCGCCAGGTGCACTGGCCGGAGGGACGTTTCTCCACCCTCGCCGGCTTCGTGGAGCCGGGTGAGTCGATCGAGCAGTCCGTCGTCCGCGAGGTGTGGGAGGAGGCGGGCATCAGGGTCGGCGCGGTCGAGTACGTGGCCAGCCAGCCCTGGCCCTTCCCGTACAGCCTGATGCTGGGCTTCACGGCCCGCGCCACCACCTGCGACATCACGGTGGACGGCGAGGAGATCCAGGAGGCCCGCTGGTTCTCGCGCGAGGAGCTGCGCGCGGCGTTCGAGACGGGCGCGGTGCTGCCGCCGTCGGGCATCTCCATCGCCGCCCGGCTGGTCGAGCGCTGGTACGGCGAGCCGCTGCCGAAGGCGGCTTCGTAACCGCACGCGTCGGGTTCGTCGGGTTCGTCGGGTTCGTCACACAGGAAGGCCCCCGCCGCGGCGGGGGCCTTCCTCGTGTCAGACGGCGAGGGCCTGCTTGACCTGCGCGAGGCTCGGGTTCGTCATGACGGACTCGTTGCCGGCGGTGGACTTCACGAGGACGGTGGGGACCGTCTGGTTGCCTCCGTTGGCCTTCTCCACGAACGCGGCGGACGCCGGGTCGAGCTCGATGTTGATCTCGTTGTACGCGATGCCTTCCCGGTCCAGCTGGGTCTTCAGCCGACGGCAGTACCCGCACCAGGTCGTGCTGTACATCGTGACGGTGCCCGTGTCCTGCATGCTGCGCTCTCCTTGGTGAAGGCTCGGTGGTACGCGTAGTCGAACGCACCGGACCCCCGCCGCCATTCCCGCAGGGCCCTCCCCGCGCCGCCGGTGTGACTCATACGACTGATGGCGCCGGCCTGTGGACGGTTTTCCCGCCCGACCCACCCGACCTGGCAGCATGGCGGGGTGACAGCAGCAACGCACTCCTCATCCTTCCCGGGCGGCCCCGCCATCGCCGACTCGGCCGACGCGGTGCTCCTGGGCCTGGACCCGGAGCAGCGGGAGGTCGCGACGACCCTGCGCGGCCCGGTGTGCGTGCTGGCGGGCGCCGGTACCGGCAAGACCCGCGCCATCACCCACCGCATCGCCTACGGCGTCCGCTCCGGCCAGCTCATGCCGGCCAGCGTGCTGGCCGTCACCTTCACCAACCGCGCCGCCGGAGAGATGCGCGGCCGCCTGCGCACCCTCGGTGCGGGCGGTGTCCAGGCCCGCACCTTCCACTCCGCCGCGCTGCGCCAGCTCCAGTACTTCTGGCCCAAGGCGGTCGGCGGGGACGTGCCCCGGCTGCTGGAGCGCAAGATCCAGCTGGTCGCCGAGGCGGGCGCGCGCTGCCGTGTCCGCCTGGACCGGGGCGAGCTGCGGGACGTGACGGGCGAGATCGAGTGGGCCAAGGTCACCCAGACGGTGCCCGCCGACTATCCGGCGGCCGCCCTCAAGTCGGGCCGCGAGGTCCCCCGGGACATGGCCGAGATCGCCCAGATCTACGGGACGTACGAGCAGCTCAAGCGCGACCGCGCAATGATCGACTTCGAGGACGTGCTGCTCCTCACCGTCGGCATCCTCCAGGACCGCCACGACATCGCGGAGCAGATCCGCGCCCAGTACCAGCACTTCGTCGTCGACGAGTACCAGGACGTCAGCCCGCTCCAGCAGCGGCTGCTGGACCTCTGGCTCGGCGAGCGCGACAGCCTCTGCGTCGTCGGTGACGCCAGCCAGACCATCTACTCCTTCACCGGCGCCACCCCCGACCACCTGCTGAACTTCCGCACCCGCTACCCGCAGGCCACCGTGGTCAAGCTGGTCCGCGACTACCGCTCCACGCCCCAGGTGGTCCACCTCGCCAACGGGCTCCTGAACCAGGCCAAGGGGCGCGCCGCCGAGCACCGGCTGGAGCTGATCTCCCAGCGCGAGACCGGCCCCGACCCGGTCTACGCCGAGTATCCCGACGAGCCCGCCGAGGCCGAGGGCGTCGCCCACCGGATCCGCGACCTGATCGCCGCGGGCGTCCCCGCCGGCGAGATCGCCGTGCTCTACCGCATCAACGCCCAGTCCGAGGTCTACGAGCAGGCCCTCGCCGACGCCGGGGTGCCCTACCAGCTGCGCGGAGCCGAGCGGTTCTTCGAGCGCCAGGAGGTCCAGAAGGCCATCCTCGCGCTGCGCGGCGCCGCCCGCTCCGGCGGGAACGACCCGCTGCTCGACGACATCGTGGAGCTGGGCTCCCAGGTGCGGGCGGTGCTCAGCTCCACGGGCTGGACCTCCGAGCCGCCCGCCGGCTCAGGCGCCGTGCGCGACCAGTGGGAATCGGTGGCCGCGCTGGTCAGGCTCGCCGAGGACTTCGCCCGGACCCGGCCCGGGGCCACCCTGGCGGACCTCACGATCGAGCTGGAGGAGCGCAAGGCCGCCCAGCACGCCCCGACCATCCAGGGCGTCACCCTCGCCTCGCTGCACGCGGCGAAGGGCCTGGAGTGGGACGCCGTGTTCCTCGCCGGCCTCACCGACGGCATGATCCCGATCACCTACGCGAAGACCGACGAGCAGATCGAGGAGGAGCGGCGGCTGCTGTACGTGGGCGTCACCCGGGCGCGTTTGCACCTGACGCTCTCCTGGGCGCTCTCCCGGGCCCCCGGCGGCCGGGCCTCGCGACGCCCCAGCCGCTTCCTGAACGGCCTGCGGCCGGGCTCCGCGGCCCCGGGGAGCGGGCCGGGCTCCGCGGCCGAGCGGGGCGCGCGCGGCAAGCGCGGCCGCCGCGGCCCGGTGCTGTGCCGGGTCTGCGGCAAGACCCTGACCGAGGCCGGCGAGCTGAAGCTGATGCGCTGCGAGGACTGCCCGTCCGACATGGACGAAGGGCTCTACGAACGGCTGCGGGAGTGGCGCGCGGACCAGGCGAAGGAGCAGGGGCTGCCCGCGTACTGCGTCTTCACGGACAAGACGCTCATGGCGATCGCCGAGGCCGCGCCGGGCGAGGCCGGAGAGCTCTCGATGATCTCCGGAGTGGGCGGCCGCAAGCTTGAGCGGTACGGAGCCGAGGTCCTGGCCATCTGCACAGGTCAGGAGCCCGGCGGCGAGGATCCTGACGACGCGTGAAAACTCGTCGTAAAAATAGTTTGCACATGCCCAGCGAAGACCCATAGGTTCTTAGCAACGGAAACGGTGGCTTCTCCGAAGCCCTGGATCCGTGCTGTACTTATCCGAATACGTATGGGACAGGCCCCCGGGCCGGGTCCCCGAGACGCCGAGAGGAGGCGAGACCAGTGACCAGCTTCATGACCTTCACCAAAATGACCGATCGCCCGGTCCCCGCTTCCTGCCTGCTCGGTTCCGTCTCCCTCCGGGGTACCGGTGTGTCCGCGATTTCCGCCGACCGCCGCGCCCTGCTGGCGACCCTTGCGGTCAGTGAGCGCAACGAGCGACCGACCGAGGCACCGGTGGCAGTACTGGCAGCAGAAGCCCAGGCGCATGGCGCCTATGGCTCCGGTGCCGCAGCCGGTGCCGCCAGTGCCGGATTCAAGACGCAGCAGACGAAGAAGCAGCAGCACCACCTGATGTGGGCCTTCCGCGGGCTCGAACCCTGGAGTGATCCAGCCTGATCGCATGATCAGGCCGGCGCCTTCAGGGCCGCGGAACCCCACCCGGGATCCGCGGCCCTTCTGTTTGTCCCCGAACGGGGACGACGGAGCGAAGGGGCCACGGGACTGGCAGGACCAGTCGGTGTGAAACCAGCCCAGCCGACCCGGCCGACCGGCCGGAACGACTAGCCGACCAAGACGAGGAAGAAACCACCGTGCAACTCGAAGCGCACGCCCCGTCCGTATCGCAGACCCAAACGATCTCCCCGCCCGCAGTCCCGGAGGACCACACCTTGACCCCGCTCACCGCGCTGACCGCGCTCGACGACGCCATCGAGAACCTCGGCGTCCCGGTTCCCTGCCGCACCTTCGACCCCGAGGTCTTCTTCGCCGAGTCCCCGGCGGACGTCGAGTACGCCAAGTCGCTCTGCCGCACCTGCCCGCTGGTCGAGGCCTGCCTCGCCGGGGCGACCGAGCGCCGCGAGCCCTGGGGCGTCTGGGGTGGCGAGCTCTTCGTCCAGGGTGTCGTCGTCGCCCGGAAGCGGCCCCGTGGCCGCCCGCGCAAGAACCCGGTCGTCTCGGCATGACCGCCCTCGGCACCATCGACCGCCCCCTCACGCACGACCCCTTGAAGCAGGCCCTCATGACCGCCCACACCACGAGCGAGCAGCCCCACGGCGCCGCCCACGCAGACTTCATCACCGCCGGCGCGAACACCTCGCGTCAGAACAGGACCCGCGAAATGCAACTCATCCCAGAAGCCCTGGCTCGTGCCCATATGGACGACCGCATGCGCGAGGTGGACGCCGAGCGTCACGCCCTGCGCCTGGTCGCCGCCCGCCGCATGCAGCGGCGAGCCGAGCGCGTCTCGATGCGCGCCCGCCGCGCGCTGGCCATGGCCGTCATGCACTAAGAGCTGAAGAACAGGGTCCCCGGGGGGACCGGTCCGAACGGACCGGTCCCCCCGGGGCGTTGCGGACGGCTGTCCGCCCCCGACGGGGATATCGTCTGAAGGTGGACCATCCGACACCCCGCCCCACCCCGTCGGGATCCGAGGCCCAGCCCGTCGTCTGCGCGCGCTGCGGCACCCAGGCTCCCGACGGCGCCCCGCCCACCTGGACCTGCTCGGTGGAGAACGGCACCAGACAGTTCTTCTGCGTCGACTGCGCGCGCGCCAACCTCCGGGCGATCGAAGGCAGGCTCGACTCCTCCTGGTGGTGACCCGCTACGGCGTCACTCCGAGGCGGCGAACCCCGGCAGCCAGGCGTCCAGTTCGTCCCGCAGCCGCACCGTCGCGCCCAACTGGCACATCACCCCTATGGTGCTGAGCGTCACCCGGTGGATCAGCAGGTACGAGGGCGGCAGATTGATCTGGCGGCCCAACTGGTGCGCGGGGGAGCGGGGATCGGCGATCCGCGCCGCCTGGCCGCGCAGCCACGGCCGGGTGAAGGTGAACTCCTCCGCCTCGGCCGGCTCCAGCATCGGCCTGAGGTAGTCCAGCACCGCCTCGGGGTCCAGGTCGACGGACTCCTTGACGAACCCCTCGGCGCGCAGGTGCCCGTAGACCCCCTCGGCGTCATCGTCCAGCGTCATCCGCAGCGAGCGTCCGATGGGCCGGGGCCAGCCGCCGGGGAGCCGGTCGACGGTGCCGAAGTCCAGGACGCCCAGCCGCATCCGGCCGTCCGCCCCCGTGATCAGCCGGAAGTTGCCCGGGTGCGGGTCCGCGTGGAGCAGACCGGTGCGCGCGGGACCGGAGAAGAGGAAGCCGGCCAGCAGCTGTCCGGCCCGGTCGCGCTCCTCCTGGGTGCCGTCGGCTATCACCTCCGACAGCGGGGTCCCCTCCATCCACTCGGTGACCAGCACCTGGTCGCCCTGGTGCACCACGTCCGGCACGCACACGTCCGGGTCGTCCACGAAGGCGTCCGCGTGCGTCCGCTGGGCCTCGGCCTCCAGCTCGTAGTCGAGCTCCTCCGAGACCCGGTCGCGCAACTCCTTGATGAGCGGCTTGATTTCCATGCCGGGGACCAGCGGCCCCAGCAGCCCCGCGAACCGGCCCAGCTGCTTCAGGTCCGACAGCAGCGCCTCCCCGGCCCCCGGGTACTGGACCTTGACCGCCACGTGCCGGCCGTCGTGCCACACGGCCCGGTGCACCTGCCCGATGGAGGCCGCCGCGGCCGGCTTGTCCTCGAACTCCTCGAACAGGTCCCGCCAGTCCGCGCCGAGGCGCTCCGCCAGCACCTGGTGCACCGTCGCCGCGGGCAGCGGCGGGGCCGCCTCCTGGAGCTTGGTCAGCGCCGCCCGGTAAGGCCCCGCGACCTCCTCCGGCAGAGCCGACTCGAAGACCGAGAGGGCCTGCCCGAACTTCATGGCGCCGCCCTTCAGCTCCCCGAGCGTGCGGAACAACTGCTCGGCCGTGCGCTGCTGCAGCTCGCGCGCCACTATCTCCGCCGACCTGCCGCCTATCCGTTTGGTCAGCCCCCACGTGGCCCGACCGGCGATGCCGAGCGGCAGCGCGGCCAGCTTGGCGGTACGGGTGACCGCCTTCCGGGGAAGATCAGACATGCGCCCCTCCATTTCCCAGACAGCTGCGCCGCAAGCGGCGGTTTCAGGAAGGCCCTTCGGCCCGACAGACCCGACCCTCCGCATCCTGTCATGGCCTCGCCGCAGCCCGGAGTGGGGCACCTGCCCCGAAGACGAGGGGAATCCCGCCATCGGCGGACGGGGCCCGCTGTGGTGAGACAGCATGAATGGGCAGGGGGACGTGGTGATCGCGAGGGAGCTGTGGATGGCCGGGCGGGGCCCTACGAGGCAGGAACTCATCCGGCGGAGGCGTTCGAGCGGCTTCATCGGGCGGGAGGGGGAGGTATCGGCCTTCAGGGATGTGCTCAGGCAGGCCCCGGACGAGGCGGCACAGTTCCTCTTCCACGTGAGAGGCCCGGCCGGAGTCGGTAAGTCCACTCTCGTACGCCAGCTGGAGACCATCGCCCGTGACGGCCAAGCCGTCACCGCCTACGTGGACGAGTCAGTGGCGGACACAGTGGAAGCGATGGAGGTCATCAGCGCGCAGTTCGCCCATCAGGGGGCGGCACTGAAGGGTTTCGACAAGCTCCTCGCCACCTACCGTCAGCGCCGGCACGAGGTGGACGCCGGGATGGGTATCGCTGCGGCGGGCATGGACCTTCCCGCCGGGGGGGAGGCTCCGCCCCCTTCGCCGTCGAGCGTGATCGCCTCGCAATTGGGCCTGGCCGGACTGGGCATGATCCCCGGCGTCGGCATCTTCACCGGCGCGGTCGACCCGACCCAGGTTGCCGCCGGAGCGGATCGGATGAAGGCCCTGATCAGTACCCGGTTCCGCAACCATGGTGATGTTGAACTCGTCCTGTCCCCGCTGGACGCCCTGACCCCCCTCTTCCTCGAGGAACTGTCCGAGGTGGCGCGCCGCAAACCATGGGTCGTGCTCTTCTTCGACACCTATGAACGCACCGGCCGGATGCTGGACACCTGGCTGCGCGACGTACTGGTCAGTGACCGCTACGGGGAGTTGCCCGCGAACGTGCTGGTTACCTTGGCAGGGCAGGGCCGGCTGACGCCCGGGTGCTGGCAGGACTGGCAGGACCTAGTCACAGACTGGCCGTTAGACGCGTTCACCGAGACGGAAGCCCGCAAGCTCCTCACGGGGAAGGGTGTGACAGACGAGCGGGTCGTCAAAGTCATCCTCCAGTTGTCGGAGTGCCTTCCCGTCCTCGTATCCACCCTCGCCGAGACTCAGCCGGGCAGCGTGGAGGAGATCGGGGACCCGAGCGGCACCGCCGTGGAGAGGTTCCTCAAGTGGGTGTCCGATCCGGCCCGTCGGGCCGCGGCGCTGGCGTGCGCCTTCCCTCAGGAGCTTGACGAGGACGTGTACCGGGCCGCGGTGGAGGCGGATGCGGCCGAACTGTTCGGCTGGCTCCGGTCGATGCCCTTCGTCACCGACCGCTCGGGCCACTGCCGCTACCACGAACTCGTCCGCGGCACGATGCTCCGCCTACAGCGCAGGCAGTCGCCGACACGATGGGAGCAGCTGCACACCCGGCTCGCCGACGCCTTCGCGCAGCGCCGTAGACGGCTGGAGGAGTCCACCGCCCCGTCCTGCGGCTGGTGGGCGGACGAGACCTGGCGCGGATACCGGCTCCAGGAGACCTACCACCGCCTCTGCGCCGACCCCCGGACCGCCCTCCCCGCCGCGCTGCGGGAGCTCCTCGACGTCTACGGCCGCGACGTGACCCGTCTCCGCCGCTGGGTCCAGACCCTGATCAGGGGCGGCCGTGACGCAGACTCGGACGCGATCACTTACTGGGGCGAGCAGCTCCAAGCGGCCCTGGACGGTCCTCGGGCGGGCGTGGCGGTCCTGACCCTTCTCCTGCACCGTGCTGGTTTTGACAGCGCCGGCCAGGCCCTAGCCCTCGCCGTGCGCGGCCAGGACCACCGCAACGCCGAGAGGTATCCGCAGGCCCTGGCCGACTACAGCCGGGCCCTTGAACTGGATCCCCAGCTCGCCCGCGCCTACTTCGGTCGGGGTCAGACATACGCGTTGACGGGCCAGCACAATGAGGCAATCGCGGACTTCGACCGTGCCATCGAGCTGGACCCCGGACATGCCCGCCGTATCGGCAGCCGTGGGGCTTCCTATCGCCTCAGCGGACGGTACGAAGAGGCTCTCGCTGACCTGAACCGGGCGCTCGAAATCGCACCGGACTACGGCTGGGCCTTCACCAACCGGGGAGTGGTCCACCGGATGCAGGGGCGTTTCGAAGAGGCTCTGGCCGACTTCGGCCGTGCCATCGAGCTGAAGGACGACCCGTGGGCCCTCGTGAACCGGGGCCTCACCTTCAACGCGATGCGCCGCTTCGAGGAGGCGCTGCCCGAATTCGCGCGGGCTCTCGATGTCTCGCCGGACTACGGCTGGGCCTTCATCAACCGAGGTAACAGCTACTGGGGGCTCGGACGCCACGACGAGGCATTGGCGCAGTTCGACCGAGGCATTGAGCTCAGTCCCGACTACGTCTGGGGCATCCTCCAGCGTGCCCGGGCGCACGAGCATCTCAACCATCTGGAAGAGGCGCAGGCCGACTTCAGCCGTGTGATCGAACTCAGTCCCGAAAACATCGCGGCCCTGTGCGGACGAGGGCAAATGCGTAGCTTCCTGGGCCGGTACGTGGAGGCTGTAGACGACTTCTCCCGTGTCATGGAACTGAGATCGCCGGAGGATTGGGCCCTGACCGCGCGGGGGAAGACGAACAGACTCATGGGGCGGTACGACGAGGCGCTGGTCGATCTCACACGGGCTGTCGCCATCGCGCCGCACAACGCTCATGCGCACTACGAGACAGCGGTCGTCCTCTGCGCGCTCGGGCGTCCCGAATGCGAGCACAGTCTGGCGCGGGTCGTGGAGCTCCTCGGGCCCGACGGCGCCGGGATCACTTCCGATCCGGCGGCCGATACCGGCAATCTCGTCCTCGCCCACTGCCTGGCGCTGCGTTGGGAGGAAGCCAGGTTGCAGGTCTCGAAGTTCCTGGACGGCAACCCGCAGCGTGGACGGATGTGGGAGCTGATTACAGCCCTTCGCAGCCTGATACCGGTCATCCCATCGGTGGAGTGCGGGATCCTCGGTCTCTGTCGCCCCGTCGAGGAGAGACTCGCGGCGCATCAGTGACTCCCTTCCGGCGCAAGCCGGGCCGGGGACTGCGCTTCCGCCTCCAGAATGCTCGCGCCGCAGGGACAGTCGGGGTGGGGGCGGACGGGGGTGGGCTCCCAGTGGAGGGCGGGGAGGGCGGCCTCCCATCGGGACCCGGTGGAGGCGGGCAGTTCTCCGTCGAGGAAGGAGAGCGCGTGCGCCGCGGCCAGGCCGGCCACCGCCGTGGACAGGCCCAGGTCGCAGGCGGCGCTCACCCGGCGGCGGTGCGCCGAGCGCCACTGCACGAGCATGCGCGGCCAGGCCGTGTCCCGGTCCACGCGCTCGCGTTCCATGCACCCCGCGCACGCGGTCGCCCCCGGCAGGACCAGCGGCCCCACCACCCCGGTCCCCTCCAACACCCCCGCATACAGGTGGGGGACGCCCGTGGCGACCCAGTCGGCCGCGGTGTCCGGATCGGGGGCCCAGGCCTGCAGCCCGTCCCGCGGCGCCACGACCACCAGGGCCAGCCCCGGCTCCGGGCCCTCGGCCTCCCCCGCCCGCGGGGCCCGCCCCGGGGCCGACTCCCGCACCAGTTTCCCCGCGGCCTCGGCCCGCAGCCGGCCCACGCTCCCGGCACCCAGACCGCCCGGCGCCACGTCGGCCGCCTCCACCCGGCCGCCGTCGAGCACCTCGACCCGGCCGACGCCGGCGCCGGCCAGCACCGCCGCGATTAGGGCGCCCACCCGGCCGCTCCCGCGCACCCGCACCCGTATCGTCCGGCGCGCGGCGACCCCCAGTAAGTCACCGCCCGGCTGCCGGTGGACCAGGGACAGCGAAGCCAGATCGGGCCCGAGCCGTTCCAGGGCCTGCGGATGTCCCCGTACGGCCTGGGCCCGCGGGCCGCCCGCGGTGGCGTCGTCGAGCAGACCGGCCCCCGCCAGCCGCCTGACCAGTTCGTCGGCCTGCCCCTGCGGCAGTCCCATCGCCGAGGCCTCGGCCCGCAGCCGGTCCATGCCGCGCGTCCCGTCGATCCGGTCGAGCAGCGCACCCGTCGCCGTGTCCACGGGGCCGAGCACCACCGCATGCGCCGGGGTCACCCCGAACTGCACCGTCTGCATATCCCGCCAGGCCCGCGCCAAGGCCGGCTTCACCTTCGGATACATGTCCCGTCCCCCTCATTTCCCGTGCGAACCCGGGCCGCCCCGTTTCCTCTTCTCCCGCAACACTGCCCGTCCTTGGGAATCCGTGCCGGAATTTGTCCACAGGTGGGGCGTATTAGGTATATGAGATGAAGAGAAATGCGGTTTCGGATAGCCGCCGCGAATCGATCATGTTCGAACCCTGGACGCGCGGGACTTCCGTCACCGCTTACGGGTAACGTCGTGGCGTGTCCGCCGACCCACCGCAGAGCACCGTCGAAGTCCGCCGGAGCGCGCGCCGCCGCAGGACCGTATCCGCCTATCGCGAGGGTGACCGTACGGTCGTCCTCATCCCTGCCCGGATGTCCGAGGCGGAGGAGCGGCGCTGGGTGGGCGTCATGCTCGACAAGCTGGCGGCCCAGGAGAGCAAGCGCACCTTCGGGGACGCGGAACTCACCGAGCGCGCCGAGCGTTTGTCCGAGCAGTACTTCAGCGGCCGCGCCCGCCCCCGCTCGGTCCGCTGGGTCACCAACCAGAACACCCGCTGGGGGTCCTGCACCCCGGCCGAAGGCAGCATCCGGCTCTCCCACCGGCTCCAGGGGATGCCCGAGTACGTCGTCGACTACGTACTCCTCCACGAGCTGGCCCACCTCCTCGTGCCCGGCCACGGCCCCCGCTTCTGGGAACTCCTGGAGGCGTACCCGCGGACCGAGCGGGCCCGAGGGTACCTGGAGGGCGTCGTGGCGGCCGAGCGACTTCCCCAGGTCCCGGCCGCCCGCGAGGAATGAGCCCGCAGGACCGATTCCCACCCGTGACGTCACACAGCGTGATATGTACCGGGTCGGTACCGACTTGGCCCGATGTCGGCAGTTGCCGTTAGCCTGAGCGGCACGTATTCACAGTCGGGATGGGGGACGGTCGTTACGTATGGCCAGGGAATTCCAACGCGGCCACAAGGCCAAGATCAGTGACCTGACGGCGGGCACCGATCTGTATGTAGGCGTTCAGATCGCCGGGCCCGGACTCACCTTCGACATCAGCTGTTTCGGCCTCGACGCCAACGAGCAGCTGTCGGACGACCGGTACTTCGTCTTCTTCAACCAGCCGAAGTCGCCGGAAGAGTCCATTCAGCAGCTCGGGCCGCAGGCCGGTGACACCGAATCCTTCCGGGTGACCCTGGACCGGATTCCGGCGTCCATCCACAAGCTGTCCTTCACCGCCACCATCGACGGCGCCGGACAGATGTCGCAGATCGGCCCGGGCCACATCCGGATCGTGGCGGGCGGCGAAGAGGTCGTCCGGTACGCGTTCACCGGTGCGGAGTTCACCACCGAGCGGGCCGTGATGCTCGGCGACTTCTACCTGAAGGACGTGTGGCGCTTCGCCGCCGTCGGCCAGGGCTTCGACGGCGGCCTCGACGCGCTGCTGCGCAACTTCGGCGGCGAGGTCGCCGAGGAGGCGCAGCCGGCCCAGCAGGCCCCGGCCGCCGCCGCGCCCGGTTTCGCGCCCCCGCCGCAGGCGGCCGCCCCCGCCCCGGCTCCGTCCTTCGGTGCCCCGGCCCCGGCCCCGGCCCCGGCCCCGGCCCCGGCCCCCGCCCCGGCCCCGGCCCCCGCCCCGGCCCCGGCTCCCGCGCCGGCCTTCGGCGCGCCCGCGCCCGCCCCGGCCCCGCAGCCGCAGGCGTACCAGCAGCCGGCGCCCGCCGCCCCGGTGCACGCCGCGCCCACCATGGCCGCGCCGTTCGCCCCGCCCGCCCCCGCCCCGTACGGCCAGCCGCCGCAGCAGCAGCCCTCGTACGGCCAGGTACCGGGCCAGGTGCCCCCGCCCGCCCCGGCCCCCGCCCCCTACGGACAGCAGCCGCAGCCGGGCTACGGCCAGGTCCCGGGTCACGTCCCCGGACAGGTCCCCGGCCAGGTCCCGGGCTACGCCCCGCAGGCCGTGGCCCCCGCCGGAGGCGGACTCGCCGCCGCGCTCCAGCCGTACAAGGAAGCCCGCACCGGCTCCCGCTGGACCGCGCAGAACCAGCAGCTCATGCGCGTCGACCTCGCGATGGGCGGCCAGGCCGTCCTCGCCCGCCAGGGCAGCATGGTCCTGTACCAGGGCAAGGTCGACTTCAGCTACAAGGGCGCGGGCTTCGCCGGCCGCATCGTCGGCAACGCCACCGGCCAGGAGATGCAGCTGATGCGCTGCACCGGCCGCGGCCAGGTCTTCCTCGCGGAGAACGGTGCCCACCTGCACGCCATCGAGCTCCAGGGCGACGGAATCTGCGTCTCCGCCGAGAACGTGCTCGCCTTCGACGAGTCGCTCCAGCACGAGGTCCGCCGCATCGAGGGCCACGGCATCCCCGGCGGCGCCCTGTTCACCATGCAGTTCCAGGGCGCCGGCACCGTGATCGTCAAGACGCACGGCGTCCCGGTGGTCCTGCCCGTCACCCCGACCACCTTCGCGGACAGCAACGCCATCGTGGCGTGGTCCTCCGCCTCCCAGGTGATCCTGTCCAGCCAGGTCCGGCTGCGGCGCAACGCCTACCCCGGCCACAGCGGGGAGACCGTGAACCTCCAGTTCCGCGGCGCTCCCGGCAACTTCATCGTCGTCCAGCCGTACGAGGTCTGAGGGAGCCCGACATGAACGCAATGAACCAACAGCTCGCGGGCTACGCCCCGACCCCCGTCACGGCCCGCATGGAGAACCACGGCCGGTCCATGCTCAAGGTCGCCATGCAGAGCGGCCAGGACCTCTTCGCCCGCACCGGCTCGATGGTCGCCTACGAGGGCTTCGTGCAGTACGAGCCCAACCCGCCGGCCGTCCGCCAGATGGCGGCCCAGTGGGTCACCGGCGAAGGCGCACCGCTGATGAAGTGCACCGGCGACGGCCTGCTCTACCTCGCGGACTACGGCGCCGACGTCGTCGTCATCAATCTCAACAACGACTCGCTCTCGGTCAACGGCACCAACCTGCTCGCCTTCGACGCGCACCTCCAGTGGGGCGTCGAGCGGGTCAAGGGACTCGCCAAGTTCGCCGGCCAGGGCCTGTTCAACGTGCAGGTCGCGGGCACCGGCTGGGTCGCCCTCACCTCCCGCGGCACCCCGATGGTGGTCGACTGCGGCCGCGGCGAGGACGAGACGTACGTCGACCCGGACGCGCTCGTCGCCTGGTCGCCGAATCTCAAGGTGAAGGGCAAGCGCAGTTTCAAGGCCTCGTCGATGATCGGCCGGGGCAGCGGGGAGGCCTACCAGATGGCCTTCTCCGGCCAGGGCATCGTCGTCGTGCAGCCCAGCGAGGACAGCACCGACCGGCTCCGGGCCCGGGGCTGAGGGGGAGCGGACACATCATGCAGAGCACACTTTTCGCCCACGCCGAAGCGCAGTCCCAGGACCGCTACACCGTCCAGAACCCGCAGCTGCTGCGGGTCTCGCTGACCGGCTCCGACGACGTACTCGCCCGCAAGGGCGCGATGGTGGCCTACCAGGGACTCATCGACTTCGACGGCGAGTACCAGAGCACCAGCCAGCGGAACGCCCGCCGGCGCACCGGTGAGGGCCTGGACCTCATGCGCTGCTCCGGGCAGGGCACGGTCTACCTGGCCAACCTGGCCCAGTACGTTCACGTCGTGGACGTGGACCAGGAGGGCCTGACGGTCGACAGCAGCTATGTGCTGGCCCTGGACTCCACCCTGCACACCGAGGTCATCGCGGTGGACAGCCAGTACGGGATCTCCGGATCCGGCAAGTATCAGCTCAACATCACCGGCCGCGGCAAGGTCGCGCTGATGACCTCCGGCCAGCCGCTGATGATGCACGTCACGCCCGACAAGTACGTCAACGTCGACGCGGACGCGATCGTCGCCTGGTCGACCTCACTGCGCGTCCAGATGCAGGCCCAGACGCACTCCAGCGGAGTCTGGCGGCGGCGCGGCAACACCGGCGAGGGCTGGGAGCTCAGCTTCCTCGGCACCGGCTACGCGCTGGTGCAGCCCAGTGAGGCGCTGCCGCCGCAGAACGCCCAGCTCGGACAGGGTGTCGCGGCGCAGTTCGGCATGGGACAGCACGGTTCCCACGCGCAGAACCAGAACAACGCCTGGAACTAGCCCTTCCAGCAGGCGGTACGGCGAAGGGGCGGCCCCGCGAGGGACCGCCCCTTCGTCACGCCCGCGGGTCACCGCGGGTCAGCCCCGCAGCCGCTCCAGGGTCGCCTCCATCAGCCGCACGACCGAGATGTCGGCCACCGCCGCCACCTCCTCGTACGGGAACCAGCGCAGGTCCAGGGACTCCTCGCTGATCTCAGCCTCCGCACCGGCCGGAGCCAGCGCCGCGTACTGCACGTCCAGATGCCAGTTGCACGGCGCCGGGATCGGATGCCGGTCCAGGCGCACCGGTCCGCCCGCGAGCAGCGTCAGCCCCGAGGCGATGCCCGACTCCTCGCGGGCCTCGCGCAGCGCCACGTCCGCGAGGGTCGCGTCGCCGGACTCGCAGTGGCCGCCCATCTGGAGCCACATGCCGAGCTTCCTGTGGAGGGTCAGCAGGACGCGCCCGCGCTCAGGGTCGATCACCAGCGCGCTGCCCGTGACGTGCCCGGCCTGACAGGGCTTGTAGACCCCGTCCGGATGGGCCGCCAGGTGCTCGAGGTAGAGGTCGCGCAGCTCGGGCTGGTCCTCGTAGGTCTTCAGTACGAGGACCGCGTCTTCGTGCAGGCTCACTTCTTGTCGTCGCCGTCCTCTTCGCGCTTCTCGGCGGCCTCGCCGAGCATCTTGTCGATCTCGGAGAAGTCCAGCTGCTCGCGGTGCACGAAGCCGTCCGGGTCGTCCAGGTCGGAGGCCGTCGGCAGCATGTCCGGGTGCTCCCACAGGCCGTCGCGGCCGTCCACGCCCCGCGCGTCGGTGAGCGAGGCCCACAGCCGCGAGGCGTCGCGCAGCCGCCGCGGGCGCAGCTCCAGGCCGATCAGCGTCGCGAAGGTCTGCTCCGCCGGTCCGCCCGAGGCGCGCCGCCGCCGCATGGTCTCGCGCATGGCGTCCGCCGAGGTCAGGCGCGGCTTCGCGGCCTCGTGCACCACCGCGTCGACCCAGCCCTCGACCAGCGCGAGCGCCGTCTCCAGGCGGGCCAGGGCGGTCTTCTGCTCGGGGGTGTCCTCCGGCTGGAACATGCCGCCCTGGAGCGCTTCCTGCAGCTGCTCCGGGTTCGACGGGTCCAGCTGGCCGACCACGTCCTCCAGCTTCGAGGTGTCGACCTTGATGCCGCGGGCGTAGCCCTCGACCGCGCCGAACAGGTGCGAGCGCAGCCACGGCACGTGCGCGAAGAGGCGCGCGTGGGCCGCCTCGCGCAGGGCCAGGTACAGCCGCACCTCGTCCGAGGGGACGCCCAGGTCCTTGCCGAAGCTCTCGATGTTCAGCGGAAGCAGCGCGGCCTTGCCGGCCGGGCCCAGCGGCAGCCCGATGTCGGTGGAGCCGACGACCTCGCCCGCGAGCACACCCACGGCCTGGCCGATCTGCTGACCGAACATGGCGCCGCCCATGGAGCGCATCATGCCGAGCAGCGGGCCCGCCATCGCCTGCATCTCCTCGGGCAGCACGCTGCCCATGGCCGCGCCGACGCGCTCCGCGACCGGGTCCACGAGCTCCTTCCACACCGGCAGGGTGGCCTCCACCCACTCGGCGCGGCTCCACGCGACGGCCGTGGTGGCGCCCGAGGGCAGCGAGGTCACGCCGTCCAGCCAGTGGTCCGCGAGGCGCACGGCCTCCTCCACGGCGGACTTCTCGGCGACGCCGACGCTCGTGTCCTTCACGCCGTCCGCCGTGCCCTGGGCGACGGTACGGCGGGCGATGTCCTTGGCCATGTCCCAGTTCACGGGACCGCCCTCGTAGCTGAGCATCTGGCCGAGCTGCTGGAAGGCCGCGCCGAGGTCGTTCGGGTTCATCGCGCCGAACATCGCGGCGAACGGATTGTCCGCACCACCGAAACCGCCGGCGCCGCCTGCGCCGCCCGGCAGGCCCATGCCCGGGAACCCGAAGGGATTCGCAGGGCCGCCCTGAGCGCCCTCGTTGCCCTTCTTCTTGCCCTCGTCGCCGTTCTCCGGCTCCTCCGGCGGAAGGCCGAATCCGAATGGGGTCTCGCTCACGGGTTTCCTCGGCTCGTAGGGCCGCCGGCGGGAGCCGACGGGCAATGGTCCGACAACACCACCCAGCGTAGACACCCGAACCGCATACGGGCTCGGTGCTCCGCCGGCTCCTGGGCTGCGGCAGGATGGACGTCAACTGGTAGGTACGCGTCACGGCGCGTCCCCACTGAAGACAACCGCTGGAGACGCCTGGTGAGTTCCCCGGATCCGCACGCTTTGGACAAGCACAGCTCGGACAAGCACAGGCACGCGCCGAACGACGCCGAAAACCGCCCAGAGCGGGGCGACAGCGCCGACGGTGTTCGCCAGCCGCGTAACGCGGCCCAACGGGGCCCCGTGATCGCGGTGACCGGCGCCGCGTCCGGTGTCGGCGCGGCCCTGGTGAGCCGCCTGGCCGTCTCGGACGAGGTCAAGCAGGTCGTGGCCATCGACGAGCGGCGCGGTGACTGCGCGGCCGCACAGTGGCACATCCTGGACGTACGGGACCCCGCCATCGCCGAGAAGCTGCGCGGCGCGGACGTCGTGGTCCACCTCGCCCTGGACCTCGATCTGGAGACGGACCCGGCCGCCCGCACCGCGTACAACGTGCGCGGGACCCAGACCGTCCTCACGGCGGCCGCCGCGGCCGGCGTGCACCGGGTCGTGCTCTGCACGTCGGCCATGGTCTACGGGGCCCTGCCGGACAACGACATCCCGCTGTCGGAGGACTCCGAGCTGCGGGCCACCGCAGAGGCGACGGGCGTCGGTGACCTGCTGGAGATCGAGCGCCTCGGGCGGCGAGCCCCGCGCGCGCACCCCGGCCTGAACGTCACCGTGATCCGTCCGGCCGTCCTGGTCGGCGGCACCGACACGGCCCTGACCCGCTACTTCGAGTCCCCGCGCCTGCTCGTGGTGGCCGGCTCCCGCCCCACCTGGCAGTTCTGCCACGTGGACGACCTGGTCAGCGCCCTGGAGTACGCGGCCCTGGAAAAGGTCGAGGGCGAGCTGGCCGTGGGCTGCGAGGGGTGGCTGGAGCAGGAGGAGGTCGAGGAGCTGAGCGGCATCCGCCGCATGGAGCTGCCCTCGGCGGTCGCGCTGGGCGCGGCGGCCCGGCTGCACCGGATCGGCCTGACGCCGTCCCCGGCGGGGGACCTGGCGTACACGATGCACCCGTGGGTGGTCAGCGTCAGCGGGCTGCACGCGGCGGGCTGGCGGCCGCGCTGGACCAATGAGGAGGTGCTGGCCGAGCTCCTCCAGGAGGTGGCGGGCCGGCACACCGTGGCGGGGCGGCGGCTGGGGCGCAAGGACGCCACCGCCGCGGGCGCCGCCGGTGCGACGGTCGCGCTGCTGGGCGCTGCCGCGGTGGTCCGCGCCGCTCGCCGGCGCAGGGGTATCTGACCCGGCCGGGCCGGGTCCGGGTCCGGGTCCCGGGAGGTGCGGCGCCGTCTCCGGGGCGCCGCCCCCGGGCCCCCCGGTTCGTAGGAGGATCCCAAGGTCGTGGGTGCGGCACGGGTGAAACTGCTATTTCGCCGCGTCAGCGGCTAGGGCACGATGGACGGTATGGCACCGCACTTCGATCACCCCGGCGAGCAGGCCGCTCAGGACCCGATCCGGCTGCTCGACATCCGTGACACCCCCCTCTCGATCGACGAGGTCTTCCAGGCCGTCGGCGACGACGCGACGGGCGGGACGACGCTCTTCGTCGGCACGGTGCGCAACCACGACAGCGGCGCGGACGTCGACTCCCTCGGCTACTCCTGCCACCCGACGGCCCAGGCCGAGATGCGGCGGGTCGCCGAGCGGGTCGTGGCCAAGTACCCGGTCCGCGCCCTGGCCGCCGTGCACCGCATCGGTGACCTGGCCGTCGGTGACCTGGCCGTGGTCGTCGCCGTCTCCTGTCCGCACCGCGGCGAGGCCTTCGAGGCCTGCCGGATGCTGATCGACGACCTCAAGCACGAGGTCCCGATCTGGAAGCACCAGACCTTCGCCGACGGCACCGAGGAGTGGGTCGGCGCCTGCTGACTCCGCCGGCGCGGACGTCTGTCGGACCCCGGTCGCGGAGCGGCCCCCGGATGGGGGTAGCCTCGCACCCGTTCGGCCGCGCAACACGCCCTCGATTTGCGTAACCCCCTTCCGGGCACGAGCGTTGAAGCCACCAACGACATGCACTTCGGGGTAGGGAGGCACGCCCATGGCGTCTCTGGTGTGGTTGCTGATTCCGCTGTTCGCCGCGATAGGCGCGGGCATATGGGGCAGCTGGGCGGCGCGCGACCGTACACAAGGCGACATATCCGAGCTCGCCGGATACGCCCGGTTCCGCGAGGTCATGGGCAACGCCGAGGCCAAGGTGAAGGCACAGGCCCACTCCGGCTCCGACGCCGTCTGAGTCCGGACCCCGCACGCCCGCGCAGGCCCCGTACGGACCCCGTACGGACCGGCCCCGAGGGCCGCCCGCCAGGGCCGTCCCGTACTGTCGGATCCATGCCACGCCGCACCGCGACGATGCTCGCCTCCACCCTCGTGCTGTTCGCGCTGCTCATCGCCGGGGTCTTCATCAAGGTCCCGTACTCCGAGATGAGCCCGGGCCCGACCGTGAACACGCTCGGGGACTCGCAAGGCGAGCCCGTACTGAACATCTCGGGGCACAAGACGTACCCGACCAGCGGTCACCTCAACATGACGACGGTCCGCGTCACGGGCGCGGACTACGACATGAACCTGGTGGAAGCGGTGTACGGGTGGCTGGCCGGCGACGACATCGTCGTGCCGCACGAGAACCTCTACCCGAACGGCAAGACGGACGCGGAGTCCACCCAGGAGAACGCCGAGGAGTTCACCCAGTCTCAGCAGAGCGCCAAGGTGGCGGCCCTGAAGCAGCTCGGCATCCCGGTCACCGCACGCGTGATCGTCGCCTCCGTGGTCAAGGGCAGCCCCTCCGAGGGCCAGCTGCACGCCGGTGACCTGATCAAGGCGGTGGACGGCGCCCCCGTCACCGCCCCCGAGGACGTGGCCAAGCTCGTCACCAAGCACAAGCCCGGCGAGCCGGTCGAGTTCACCATCGTGCCGGCCGCGGAGGCCGCCCAGGCGGCGAAGGCGAACCGCGAACCCGTCGGCGAGACCAAGGTCGCCATCACCGCGGGCAAGGCGGAGGGCGACGGCCGCGCCATCGTCGGCATCCGGGCCGGGACCGACCACACCTTCCCGTTCACGATCGACATCAAGCTCGCCGACGTCGGCGGCCCGAGCGCCGGTCTGATGTTCGCCCTCGGCATCGTGGACAAGCTCACGCCGGAGGATCTGACCGGCGGCAAATTCATCGCGGGCACCGGCACCATCGACGACGCGGGCAAGGTCGGCCCGATCGGCGGCATCCAGATGAAGACCATCGGCGCCCGCCAGGCCGGCGCCGAGTTCTTCCTGACGCCCGCCGAGAACTGCGCCTCCGCGGCGTCCCACGTGCCGGGCGGGCTGACCCTGGTGAAGGTCTCCACCATCGACGACGCCACGAAGGCGCTGGAGAAGATCCGCAAGGGGGACACGGCCGGGCTGCCGCAGTGCAGCACCAAGCCCTGACCCCCCTGCTACATCCCAGCGGGACCGGGACCCCGAGGCCTACGAGAAGGTCGCGGCCAGGGCCTCCGCCAGCCCGGGCACCAGACCCCCGCCGGTGAGGACCTCGGTCGAGGAGTCCTTCTCGCGCAGCCGTACGGCCGACTCGCGCGAACCGTCGCGCAGCACGGCCACGGTGATGCGGACCTCCTGCCGCTCCGGGTGCCCGGCGACCCACTTCGCGAGCTGCTTGTCGTTCAGCCCCTCCGGGACGGAGGCCTCCGCGGACGGCGGCAGCATCAGCCGCTCCACCGTCAGCGCGCAGCCGACGACCGCGTCGGGCCAGGCGATGGTGCCGAGGAACTTGTCGAGCGGGGTCCCGGCCGGGACCTCGTCCTGCTCGACGGGGGTGAGGGAGGACTTGCCGGCGTCGTCCTGGTCGAGACCGAGCTGGCCCGCCAGGCGCGGCTCCTGCTTCTTGAGCCGGGCCGTGTCGACGAGGGCGAACAGCCGCGCGGGCTTGTCCCAGCCGAGGCCGGCCGCGTACTCGTCGATCTCGAGGCAGGCACGGGTCAGCGGGCTGGCCGCCATGGGAGTGCCGGGGGAAGGCGAAAGGTTGGACATGGACAACATCCTGCCTCCTTTCCACCGGATACCGGGAACTGACTAAAGCCTCAGTAAGTTGCATGAGTGGGCTCTACGATCGGGGGCCCGTTCACCACCAGACTCAGCGACTTTCGAGGTGCGCACCTTGGCTTTCCAGATGCCGGACCGCGGCGGAGGCCCTTCCGGGCCACGGATGAGAGTCGGCCGCCCGTCCCGGCGGGCCCGCACTCTCCTCATGACCCTGGGCGTGCTGGCCGTGCTCGCCATGCTCTTCATCATGTTCGCGGGCTTCTGGACGGACTGGCTCTGGTTCCGCTCCGTGAAGTACTCCTCCGTCTTCACCACCACCCTGTGGACCAAGATCGGTCTTTTCGCCGTCTTCGGCCTGCTGATGGCCGGGGCCGTCGGCTTCAACATCTGGCTGGCGCACCGGCTCCGGCCGCCGCTCAGCGCGATGTCGATGGAACAGCAGAGCCTCGACCGCTACCGGATGAGCGTCGCCCCGTACAAGAAGTGGATGCTCCTCGGCATCGCCGTGCTCGTCGGCCTGATCGCGGGTGCCTCGGCGGCCGGTCAGTGGAAGACCTGGCTCATGTACGTGAACGGGGTGACCTTCGGCACGAAGGACCCCCAGTTCCACATGGACGTGTCCTTCTACACCTTCGACCTGCCCTGGTACCGCTTCCTGCTCGGCTTCGGCTTCGCCGCGGTCGTGCTGTCGGTGATCGCCGCGGCCGTCGTGCACTACCTGTACGGCGGACTGCGCGTGACCAGCCCGGGCGCCCGGGCCACCGCCGCGGCCACCGGGCACCTGTCGGTGCTGCTCGGCCTGTTCGTCACCCTCAAGGCGGTGGCCTACTGGCTCGACCGGTACGGCCTGGCCGTGAAGTCCAGTGACTTCAAGGCCGCGGACAACTGGACCGGCCTGCGCTACGTCGACGCGAACGCCTACCTGCCGGCGAAGACGATCCTCGTCGCCATCGCCGCCATCTGCGCCGTGCTGTTCTTCGCGACGCTGTGGCGCCGTACCTGGCAGCTGCCCGTCATCGGCTTCGGCCTGATGGTGCTCTCGGCGATCCTCATCGGCGGGCTCTACCCGGCGATCGTGCAGAAGTTCCAGGTCCAGCCGAACGAGCAGGCCAAGGAATCCCCGTACGTCCAGAAGAACATCAAGGCGACGCGCGACGCCTACGGGATCGAGGGCTCCGAGGTCACGGACTACCCGGGCGGCCCGCAGACGCCGGACCGGACCAAGCTGCGGCCGCAGGCCGACACCACGGCCAGCATCCGCCTCCTCGACCCGAACATCGTCTCGCCCGCCTTCCAGCAGCTCCAACAGGTCAAGGGCTACTACGCCTTCCCGTCCACGCTCGCCGTGGACCGCTACAGCGGGCAGGACACGGTGATCGGGCTGCGCGAGCTGAACATCGGCGGCATCCCGAAGAACAACTGGATCAACGACCACTTCAAGTACACGCACGGCTACGGCGTGGTCGCGGCCAAGGGCACCACCGTCGGCGACCAGGGCGCCCCGGACTTCACCCAGTCCGACCTCCCCTCCAAGGGGATGTTCGGCACGGACTTCGAGCAGCGCATCTACTACGGCGAGCAGACGAAGCAGTACTCGATCGTCGGCGGGCCGCAGAAGGAGCTCGACTACTCCGACGACAAGGGTGAGAAGGAGACGTCCTACAAGGGCGACTCCGGGGTCAACCTCGACAACCCGATCAACCGGGCCGCGTACGCGCTCACCTTCAGCGAGCCGCAGATCCTGTACTCGGGCGCCATCGGCGACGGCTCGCGGATCCTGTACAACCGCACGCCGAAGGACCGCGTGGAGGCCGTCGCCCCCTGGCTGACCATCGACGGCGCCCCGTACCCGGCCGTCATCGGCAAGCGGGTCGTCTGGATCGTCGACGCCTACACGACGACCAACGGCTACCCGTACGCCTCGCGCACCACGCTGGGCCAGAGCACGGCCGACTCGCTGACCAACAGCCAGCGCGCGGTGGTGGCCCAGGAGAACCAGGTCAACTACATCCGCAACTCGGTGAAGGCCACCGTCGACGCGTACGACGGCTCGGTCAGCCTGTACCAGTGGGACACCGAGGACCCGGTCCTGAAGACCTGGATGAAGGCCTTCCCGGGCACGGTGAAGCCCAAGAGCGAGATCGCCAAGCCGCTCATGGACCACCTCCGGTACCCGCAGGACCTCTTCAAGGTCCAGCGCGAGCTGCTGACCCGCTACCACGTCACGGACCCGCAGACCTTCCTCAGCGGCAGTGAGGCCTGGGCGGTCCCGGACGACCCGACGACCAAGGCCGGCACGGCGGTTCCGCCGTACTACCTGTCGATGAAGATGCCGGGCCAGAAGGAGAAGGACCAGGTCTTCTCCCTCACCACGACGTTCACGCCGAACGAACGGCCCAACCTGAGCGCCTTCATGTCGGTCAACGCCGATCCGGGCACTCCGGACTACGGCAAGATCAGAATCCTGAAGATGCCGACGAGCAAGCCGCCGGACGGCCCCGGACAGGTGCAGAGCAAGTTCCAGTCCGAACCGAAGATCGCCGAGTCGATCCGCCTGCTGCGCGGTGGTGACTCCGAGATCGAGTACGGAAACCTGCTCGCGGTGCCGCTGGACGGCGGAATGCTCTACGTGGAGCCGGTGTACGTCCGCAGCTCCGGTCTGAAGTACCCGCTGCTGCGCAAGGTGCTCGTGACCTACGGGGGCCAGACCGCCTTCGAGGACACCCTGGAGAAGGCGCTGAACGTGGTGTTCGGGGCCGAGGCCGCGACGACGCCGGTGCCCCCGACCCAGCCACCGGGCGACGGCACCACCACGCCGCCCAGCCAGGACCCGACGGTCAAGGCGGCCCTCGCCGACGCGCAGAAGGCCGTCGACGACGCCGAGAAGGCCAGGCAGGCCGGCGACTGGGCGGCCTTCGGCAAGGCACAGGACGAGATCAAGGCGGCGCTGAAGCGGGCGATCGACGCGGAGGCGAAGCTGACGGCGCCCAAGCCGGGCGGCTGATGATCAAGGGGTAAGGGCTCCGTCCCGCGTCGTGATACTGTGGTTTCACCGACGCGGGGTGGAGCAGCTCGGTAGCTCGCTGGGCTCATAACCCAGAGGTCGCAGGTTCAAATCCTGTCCCCGCTACTGAAGACGAAGGCCCGGATCCATGGGATCCGGGCCTTCGTCATGCCCGGGAGGGACACGCGGTAGCTGATACGGGTGAGTTGTCGGTGGAGCGTGTTTGACTTACCCCACTGTGGGCATGTCGACAAAACGCTGTAGTGACCTCACTGGCTGCGACATACCAGGTGTACGCGGGTAGCAGGTGATGCGACGATGGGATTTATGGGGGACAGGTCAACTCTGCTGGAGACAGGGCGGTTTGTGAGGGCGGAGACCGAGCCGGGTACGGGAGCCGGTGACTCGGCTCCCGTTGTCAACGCGCAGACCCCGCTGACCGATGCGGAATTCTTGGACAAGCACAGTGCGGAGGAAGTGTTCGCCGAGACCGACGCGGCGAGCGACGCCGAGCTGGAAGCCCGCCACCGGGTGGCCGCCGACCAGGGCGACCCCGGTGCCATGAGCGTGCTCGGTGCGCTGCTGCTGCGCCGCGGTGACCTGGTCGGGGCCGAGCCGTACCTGCGGGGGGCCACCGCCGCGGGGGACCGCGCCGCCGCGAACAACCTCGGCGTGCTCCTGCACCAGCGGGGCTACCCGGAGGAGGCCGCCGGCTGGTGGCGGGTCGCCGCCGTGGCCGGATCGGCCCCGGCCGCGCACGCCCTGGGCCGCTACTTCCGCGAGCGCGGAGACGAGCCCGCGGCCGAGTACTGGATGCGGCAGGCGGCGGAATCCGGCCACGCCCTGGGCGCGTACGGGCTGGCCGACCTGCTGGAGCACCGCGGGGACAAGGGGGTGGAGCGGTGGTTCCGCGCCGCCGCCGAACAGGGGCACCGCGAGGCCGCCTACCGGCTGGCGCGGCACCTGCGCAAGGGCGACCCCGCCGAGGCCGAGCAGTGGTACCGGCAGGCCGCCGCGCGCGGACACCGGCGTGCCGCGCTGCACCTGGGCGCGCTGCTGGAGGCGCGCGGGGAGCTCAAGGAGGCCGGGCGCTGGTACCTGACCTCCGCCAAGCAGGGCGAGGCCCGGGCCGCGTGCGCGCTCGGCTTCCTGCTGCGTGACGCGGGCGACGAGGACAGCGCGGCCGCGTGGTGGCACCGGGCGGCGCAGGACGGCGACGGCAACGCCGCCAACGCGCTGGGCGCGCTGCACGCGGCCCGCGGGGAGACCCAGACCGCGGAGCGCTGGTACCGGGCCGCCATGGACGCGGGCGACCAGAACGGGGCCTACAACCTCGCGCTGCTGTGCGTCGCCCAGGAGCGGACCGCCCAGGCCGAGCAGTGGTACCGGCGTGCCGCCTACGCCGGGCACCGCGAGGCCGCCAACGCGCTGGCCATCATGCTGCTCCAGGTCGGGGACGCGGCGGGCGCGGAGCCGTGGTTCTCGAAGGCGGCGGAGGCGGGCAGCGTCGACGCGGCGTTCAACCTCGGGATCCTCTTCGCCAGCCGGGACGACGACCGGACGGCGCTGAAGTGGTACGAGCGGGCCGCGTCGGCCGGCCACACCGACGCGGCACTCCAGGTCGGCATCGCGCTGGTCCGCGACGGCGAGGAGCGGGCCGCCGAGCGCCATCTGCGGTGTGCGGCGGGCGGCGGCAGCGCGGAGGCGGCGTTCCGCCTGGCCGCGCTGCTGGAGTCGCTGGCTCCGCCGCCGGAGCCGGTCGCGCTGGGCGAGCCCGTGGGCAGCGCCCCGCGCACCGAGAGCGAGGAGTGGTACGAGCGGGCCGCCGAGCTGGGGCACCGCCGGGCCCAGGTGCGGGTCGGCATGCTGGCCGCCGCCCGCGGTGACCTGGCGGTCGCCGCGCGCTGGTACCGGGAGGCGGCCGAAGCCGGTTCCCGCAACGGGGCGTTCAACCTGGGGCTGCTGCTGGCCCGCGAGGGGAGCGAGCCGGAGGCCGCCCTGTGGTGGACCCGGGCGGCGGTGGCGGGCCACGGCCGCGCGGCCCTGCGGCTGGGTCTGCTGGCCGCTCGCCACGGTGACCTGGCGGAGGGCCAGAAGTGGTGCGTTCGCGCCATGGAACTGGGGCCGGCCGAGGTCTCGGAGCGGGCGGCCCGCCTCCGGGAGGCGCTGGCGGAGGAGCTCTCGGCCTGACCGGGAGACGGCCGGGGCTCGGCCGTCTCCCGGTTAACCGATTTGCATCTGCCGCGGGCGTTCACGTAACGTTGGGTTTACCGACGCGGGGTGGAGCAGCTCGGTAGCTCGCTGGGCTCATAACCCAGAGGTCGCAGGTTCAAATCCTGTCCCCGCTACTGAAGCCTCAGGGCCCGGATCCCATGGATCCGGGCCCTGAGTCGTTTCCGTGCAGTAAATCCGTACAGCAGATCCGTGCAGCAGAAGGGCCCGGACCCCGTGGGGGCCGGGCCTTCGGCGTTCGCAGAAGTCAGGCGCCCGCGCAGTTCGGGCAGATCCCGCGGTACGTCACCTCGGCCGCCGATACGACGAAGCCGAAGCGCTCGCTGTCCGGCAGGTCGGAGAGGGGGTTGCCGACGGGGTGGACGTCGCGGATCGCACCGCACTGGGCGCAGACCAGGTGCTGGTGCGGCTGGTGGGCGTTCGGGTCGTACCGCTTGGCCCGGCGGTCCGTGGAGACTTCCAGGACCTCACCGAGGGTGACCAGCTCACCCAGCGTGTTGTAGACGGTGGCGCGGGAGATCTCGGGCAGCTTCGCCACGGCGCGCGCGTGCACCTCGTCGGCCGTCAGGTGCACGTGGTCACCGTCGAGCACCTCGGCCACGACGCGCCGCTGTGCGGTCATGCGCCAGCCGCGTCCGCGAAGTCGTTCCAGCAGGTCACTCATAGACATCAGCCTAACAGCGAGGGGTTCGGTGCAACTCCCGAACCAGTGCGGACTTGGATGCTTGCTTGACTTAGACAAAGTCCATTGTAGGATCGATTACGGCGAACGCCAAGGACAGGCATGCAGGAATGACGCAGGAGGCGCACGTGACGCAGGGACCGCTCACCACGGAGGCCGGGGCTCCGGTCGCCGACAACCAGAACAGCGAGACGGCCGGCGTCGGCGGCCCCGTCCTGGTCCAGGACCAGCTCCTGCTGGAGAAGCTCGCGCACTTCAACCGCGAGCGCATCCCGGAGCGCGTCGTCCACGCCCGCGGCGCCGGCGCCTACGGCACCTTCACGCTGACCCGTGACGTCTCGCAGTGGACGCGCGCCGCGTTCCTGTCCGAGGTCGGCAAGCAGACCGAGACGTTCCTGCGCTTCTCCACCGTCGCGGGCAACCTCGGCAGCGCCGACGCGGTGCGCGACCCCCGCGGCTGGGCGCTGAAGTTCTACACCGAAGAGGGCAACTACGACCTCGTCGGCAACAACACCCCGGTGTTCTTCATCAAGGACGCCATCAAGTTCCCCGACTTCATCCACACCCAGAAGCGCGACCCGTACACGGGCTCGCAGGAGGCGGACAACGTCTGGGACTTCTGGGGGCTGTCGCCCGAGTCCACCCACCAGGTGACCTGGCTGTTCGGTGACCGCGGCATCCCGGCGTCCTACCGCCACATGAACGGGTACGGCTCGCACACGTACCAGTGGAACAACGAGGCGGGCGAGGTCTTCTGGGTCAAGTACCACTTCAAGACCGACCAGGGCATCAAGAACCTCACCCAGGCCGAGGCCAACAAGCTCGCCGGTGAGGACCCCGACTCCCACCAGCGCGACCTGCGCGAGGCCATCGAGCGCGGCGAGTTCCCGTCCTGGACCGTGCAGGTCCAGATCATGCCGGCGGCCGAGGCGGCGGACTACCGCTTCAACCCGTTCGACCTCACCAAGGTGTGGCCGCACGAGGACTACCCGCCGATCGAGATCGGCAAGCTGGAACTCAACCGCAACCCGGAGAACGTCTTCGCCGAGGTCGAGCAGTCGATCTTCTCCCCGGCGCACTTCGTCCCCGGTATCGGTCCGTCCCCGGACAAGATGCTCCAGGGCCGTCTGTTCGGCTACGGCGACGCCCACCGCTACCGCGTCGGCATCAACGCCGACCACCTGCCGGTGAACCGTCCGCACGCCACCGAGGCGCGCACCAACTCCCGCGACGGCCACCTGTACGACGGCCGCCACAAGGGCGCGAAGAACTACGAGCCGAACAGCTTCGGCGGCCCGCACCAGACGGACCGCCCGCTGTGGCAGCCGATCGCGCTGACCGGCGGCACCGGCAACCACGCCGCGCCCGTCCACCGCGAGGACAACGACTTCGTCCAGGCGGGCAACCTCTACCGCCTGTACTCGGAGGACGAGAAGGCCCGCCTGATCGAGAATCTCTCCGGCTTCATAGCCAAGGTCTCCCGCGACGACATCGTCGAGCGGGCGATCAACAACTTCCGTCAGGCGGACGGTGACTTCGGCAAGCGGCTCGACGCCGCGGTCCAGGCCCTCCGCGGCTGAACCGATCGCTTGCCGTAGCGGAACGCCGGGCCGCGACCCTCCTCGGAGGATCGCGGCCCGGCGTCGTTTCGCGCCGGTGCCCGCGCCGCTCAGGCCGACACCGCGCGCCGCGCCGGCGCCCAGCAGCGGATGACGTCGCGCACGGACACGATGCCGACCGGGCCGCCGTCCTCCAGGACGATCAGATGCCGGAAGCCGCCGTGGGCCATGGCCTCGGCGGCTTCCTGGACGGTGGCGTCAGGGGTGCAGAAGACGACGTTGTTGGTGGTGTGCGCGCCCACGGACTCCCGGTCGGGATCGTGGCCCGCGCCGAGCGAGTTGAGGATGTCGCGCTCGGTCAGGATGCCGATGCCGCTGTGGTCGGGGTCGAGGACGACGGCCGCGCCGACGCGTCGGCCGGACATCAGGCAGGCCGCCTGCCGGAGGGTGTGGGCGGGTCCGAGGGTGAGGATCACGGTGCTCATGGCGTCGCGGACGAGCATGAAGAGAGCCACCTCCTGGTGTGTCCCCCCGCTCGGGTGGGGTGCGCCCGCAATCGCTGGGGAGCGGAGTCCCTAGAGAAAGGCTTCACAAGCGCACAAGCGGGGGATTCTCAGATTCCCACTCCCGGGCGGTGCCAACAAGAGGGCGCACAGGGTGACGAGTTCGGGCTCGGGCGGACCACGAGCCCGGTTCAGACCCGGTCCCGTCTCAGCCGCGCGGGCGCAGCAGCTCCAGCAGCTCCTCGTGGAGCAGCCCGTTGGAGGCCGCCGCGTTCCCGCCGTGCACGCCCTCCACCCCGTCCAGGCTCGTGAAGCGGCCCCCCGCCTCCTGGACCACGACCGCGATGGCCGCCATGTCCCACAGGTTCAGCTCCGGCTCGGCGCACAGGTCCAGCGAGCCCTCCGCGACCATCATGTACGGCCAGAAATCGCCGTAGGCGCGCGTGCGCCAGCACGCCCGGGTCAGGTCCAGGAAGCCGGCGAGGCGGCCCTGCTCCTCCCAGCCGCCCAGCGAGGAGTAGGCGAACGAGGCGTCGCCCAGCGAGGCCACCTTCGACACGCCGATCGCGCTGGTCTCGCCCAGCGCACCGCCCGCGTAAGCGCCCCCGCCCTGCGAGGCCCACCAGCGGCGGCCCAGCGCCGGCGCGGACACCACGCCCACCACCGGGCGGAACTCACCGTCCGCGCCCTCGGTCATGAGGGAGATCAGGGTCGCCCAGACGGGCACCCCGCGCACGTAGTTCTTCGTGCCGTCGATGGGGTCCACGACCCAGCGGCGCGGACCGCTGCCCTTCAGGCCGTACTCCTCGCCCAGGATCGCGTCGTCGGGCCGCGCGGCGGCGATGCCGGCCCGGATGATCTCCTCGGCGGCCTTGTCCGCCTCGCTCACCGGCGTCATGTCGGGCTTCGTCTCGACCTTCAGGTCGAGGGCTCGGAAGCGCTCCATCGTGGCGGCGTCCGCCGCGTCGGCGAGCTCAAGGGCAAGGCGCAGGTCATCGTCATACTCGGGCATGTCCGAACAGTATCGACACTCCCGGACCCCGACCACCGAGGTCCACAGTGCGGCCAGAACGCGCCCTTGACAGGTTCTGTCGGCCCGTCAAGTCTGGCCGGAGAGCCGAGCGGGGAGGCGAAGATGCCGGCAGCCCGGGAGTCCTTGCTGGAGGCGGCGGGAGCAGCGCTCTCGGTGCGCCCCTGGCCCTCCGTGCGGATGGTCGACGTGGCCGCCGCCGCCGGGGTGTCCCGGCAGACCCTCTACAACGAATTCGGCGGAAAGGCGGGCCTGGGCCGCGCCCTGGTCCGCCGCGAGGCCGAGCGGTACCTCGACGGGGTGGACCGGGCCCTGACCGCTCCGGCCCGGACGGCCGAGCGGCTCGCCGCGGTCGCGGAGTGGACCGTACGGGCGGCCCGCGCCTACCCCCTCGTACGGGCCCTGCTCACCGGCGGCTGGGACGCGGGCCTGCCGGCCGCGGGAGGCAGGACGCCCGGCCCCGGCGAGCTGGCCCGGGCCGTGCGCGACCGGGCGGCCGCGGCGCTCATGCCGGGGGAGGGCGTCGAGCAGTGCGAGCTCGCCGTACGCCTGGCCCTGTCCTACGTGGTCGCCCCGGGGGAGGAGCCGGGGACGGGCGAGCTGCTCAGGCTGCTCAGTGCGCCGACCCGGACAGCTGGAGCCCGATGACGCCCAGGATGACCAGGGAGATCGAGACGATCTTCAGGGTGGAGACCAGGTCGCCGAGGAAGACCATGCCGTAGATCGCCGTCCCGGCCGCGCCGATGCCCGTCCACACCGCGTACGCCGGGCCCACGTCCAGCTTCTTGAGCGCCAGCGTCAGCAGACCGAAGCTGCCGAGCGCGAAACACGCGAAGGCGACGGTCGGCCACAGCCGGGTGAACCCGTGGGAGAGCTTGAGGCAGACCGCGAAACCGGTCTCCAGGAAACCCGCGACGACGACCAGCAGCCACGCCATGCCGAATGCCTCCCCGCGTCACGTGACATCGCGTCACTGGGTGCGATTATGCATTTACCAGACACCGTTGCCCGGCACACCCCGCCGTGAACCGGCCGCCGATCGACAGCCGGCCGGTGGGTGGTCAGTCGCCCTCGCGCCGCTCGCGCGTCTGCAGCAGCCGCCGCAGCGAATACAGCCGCGCCGGATCCGCGTGGCCCTCCTCCACCCACGTGTCGAGCGCGCAGTCCGGCTCGTCGTGGCTGCACGCGCGCGGGCACCCCTCCGTACCCGGCACCAGGTCCGGGAAGGCCAGGATCACCCGGGACGGATCCACGTGGTGCAGGCCGAAGGAGCGCACGCCCGGGGTGTCGATGACCCAGCCGTCGCCGCCCGGCAGCGGCAGCGCGAGCGCCGACGTCGTGGTGTGCCGGCCGCGGCCGGTGACCGCGTTGACGTGCCCGGTGGCGCGCTGGCGGCCCTCGGCGACCAGCGAGTTCACCAGGGTGGTCTTGCCGACGCCCGAGTGGCCGACGAAGGCGGTGATCCGGCCGTTCAGGCGCTCGCGCACCCGGTCGGCGGCGTCACCGGTCGCCAGCTCCTCGCGGTTGGTGACGACGTAGTTCAGGCCGAAGGTCGAGTAGATCTCCAGGATCTTGTCGGCGGAGGTCAGGTCGGACTTGGTGAGCACCAGCAGCGGCTCCAGCCCGGCGTCGTACGCCGCCACCAGACAGCGGTCGATCATCCGGGGCCGGGGCTCCGGGTCGGCCAGGGCCGTGACGATGGCCAGCTGGTCGGCATTGGCGACGACCACCCGCTCGTACGGGTCGTCGTCGTCCGCGGTGCGCCGCAGGACGGACTTGCGCTCCTCGATCCGCACGATCCGCGCGAGCGTGTCCTTCTTGCCGGACAGGTCACCCACGATCCAGACCCGGTCGCCGACCACCGCCGCCTTGCGCCCCAGCTCGCGGGCCTTCATGGCGTGCACCGAGCGGCCGTCGACCAGGCAGGTCAGCCGGCCGCGGTCGACGGTCAGGACGAAGCCCTCGGCCGCGTCCTCGTGCTTGGGCCGGATGGTGGTCCGCGGCCGGTTGCCCTTGGGGTTCGGGCGCTGGCGGATGTCGTCCTCGTCGGTGTTCTTGCCGTACCTGCGCATGACGGGCCCTACGCTCCCGTTCCCCGCGGGGTTTGCCCGAGCATGTCGGTCCACATCGCAGGGAAGTCCGGCAGGGTCTTCGCGGTCGTCGCCACGTTCTCGATCTGTACGCCCTCCACGGCCAGGCCGATCACCGCGCCCGCGGTGGCCATCCGGTGGTCGTCGTACGTGTGGAACACGCCGCCGTGCAGCCGGCGCGGCCGGATGCGCAGACCGTCAGCGGTCTCGGTGACGTCGCCGCCGAGGGCGTTGATCTCCTTGGTGAGCGCGGCCAGCCGGTCCGTCTCGTGCAGGCGCAGGTGCGCGACCCCGCGCAGCACCGACTCGGAGTCGGCCAGGGCCGCCACGGCCGCGATGCCCGGGGTGAGCTCGCCGACCTCGCTCAGGTCCACGTCGATGCCGTGGATCTTGCCGGAGCCGGTGAAGACCAGACCCGCGTCGGTCAGCTCGCAGGAGCCGCCCATCTCGGTGAAGATCCGGCGCAGCGCGTCACCGGGCTGAGTGGTGCGGCGCGGCCAGTCCGGGATGGTCACCGTGCCGCCGGTGATCAGAGCCGCGGCCATGAAGGGCTGGGCGTTGGACAGGTCCGGCTCCACGACCATGTCGCGGCCCAGCAGCGCGCCGGGGGCCACCCGCCACACGTCCTTCTCACCGCCCGCCTCGGGGGTGTCGACCTGGGCGCCCGCCGCGCGCAGCATCTCCACGGTCATCCGGATGTGCGGCATCGAGGGCAGGTTGCCGCCCACGTGCCGGACCTCGACGCCCTGGTTGAAGCGCGGGGCGGAGAGCAGCAGCGCGGAGACGAACTGCGAGGAGTTGCTCGCGTCGATCTCGACCGTGCCGCCCTCCAGGGCGCCGCCGCCCTGGACGGTCATGGGCAGCGCGCCGCGGCCCTCGTCGTCGATCCGGGCGCCGAGGGTGCGCAGGGCGGTGATGACCTGGCCGAGCGGACGCTCGTAGGAGCGCGGGTCGCCGTCGAAGCGGATGTCGCCGTCGGCGAGGGTGGCGACGGGCGGCAGGAAGCGCATGACCGTGCCCGCGTTGCCGACGTCCACGGTCGTCGGGCCGTGCAGGGCCGCCGGGATGATGCGCCAGGCCTCGCCGCTCTCGCCGTCACCGGCCGAGCTGGACGAGACGGTCTCCTCGATGCCCACGCCCATCGCGCGCAGCGCGTCCGACATCAGCTGGGAGTCGCGCGAGCGCAGCGGGCGGCGCACCCAGCCGGGCTCAGCGGCGAGCGAGGCGAGCACGAGCGCGCGGTTGGTGACCGATTTGGACCCCGGCACCGTGACGGTGGCGGTGACGGTCCCATCGGCGAGCGGAGCGGGCCAGAGGGCAGGGAGCGCGGGGGTGTCGGTCATGGCCCCCACTTTAGTGGCTTCCTCCGGCCCCAGATCTTGATCGCGCCCCCGTCTCGGAGGGCGGTCACAGGCCGAGCAGCCAGCGGCCGCCGCCGATCAGCGAGCACAGCGCGACGACGTGGAAGAAGAGCAGCCACACCACCGGGTGCAGGTGGGTGAGCCGCCCCAGCTGGTCGGCGTCGGAGTCCGGCGCCCCGCCGCGGCGGCGCTGGGCCCCCAGCTCGAACACCGGCCGCACCGCGCCCAGGAGCAGGAACCACACCACCCCGTACGCGAAGGCGGCCTGCACCTCGGCCGGGGTCAGCCAGGACACCAGCAGGAAGGTCCCGCCGGTCAGCAGCACGGTCATCGCCCCGTACGCGTTGCGGATCATCAGCAGCATCACCAGGAGCAGGGCGGTGGCCACCCACAGCAGCAGCGTGATCCGGTGCGCGGACAGCAGCGCCGCCCCGCCGAGCCCGAGCAGCGCGGGAGCCGGGTAGCCGGCCGCGGTGGTCAGGACCATCCCGGGGCCGGTGGCCTTGCCCCAGCTGACGGTGACACCGCTGGTGTCGGAGTGCAGCCGTATCCCGGCCAGGCGCCGCCCGCTCAGTCGCGCCACCAGACCGTGCCCGCCCTCGTGGGCGATGGTGACGGCGTTGCGCGACAGCAGCCACAGCGGGCGGGGCCCGACGACGGCCAGGGCGACCAGGCCGGTCACGATGACCAGCCAGCGGTCGGGGGCGGTCTGTATACCCGTGAGCCGGTCCCACAGGCCGGCCGTCGTACTGCTGTCCATGAGGTGGCGGACTCCTTGCGGTCGCGGTCTGGTGCCATGGCAGTGTGGCAGCCATGTGCGGAAGGTATGCGTCGAGCCGTAAGCCCGAGGACCTCGTGGAGGCCTTCGGGATCGAGAGGTGGGAGCCCGAGGAGGCGCTGGCCCCCGACTGGAACGTGGCGCCGACGAAAGAGGTCCACGTCGTCCTCGACCGTCCCCTGAAGGACGCCGCGCATCCGCGTCCGGTTCGCCAGCTGCGCGTCGTGAAATGGGGACTGGTCCCCTCCTGGGCGGCCGGCACCGACGGCGCCGCCCGGATGATCAACGCCCGTTCCGAGACCCTCGCCGAGAAGCCGTCCTTCCGCCGCCCCTTCGCGCAGCGCCGCTGCATCGTCCCCGCCGACGGCTACTACGAATGGGTCACCGCCCACGACGAGCGGCAGCTCGAAGTGGAGGGGAAGCGCAAACGGGCCCGCAAGCAGCCCTACTTCGTGCTCCCCCGCGACGGCTCCGTCTTCGCCATGGCCGGGATATACGAGTTCTGGCGCGACCGGACCCTGCCCGACGGGCACCCGCAGGCCTGGTGGGCCACCTGTTCGGTGATCACCACCGAGGCCGAGACCGGGCCCCTGGCCGCGGCCCCGGCCGAGGGACCGCGCTCGCTGTCCGACATCCACCCGCGGATGCCGCTGATGCTGACCCCGGACCGCTGGGACGCCTGGCTGGATCCCGCGAACACCGACACCGAGGGGTCGCTGCGGCACCTGCTGGCACCGCCGCCGGGCGGACTGATGCGGGCCTACCCGGTGTCCACCGCCGTGAGCAACGTCCGCAACAACGGGCCGGAGCTGCTGGAGGAGCTGGCCGCGCCGCAGGAGGGCACCTTGTTCTGACCGGGGCAGGATGGGTGCATGAGCAGCCGCACCGAGAGCGTCCCCACCCCGGCGGGCGAGGCCCGCATCACCTGGCACACCGCCCGCGGGGCCCGGCTCGTGCTCGCCGTGAGCCATGGCGCCGGCGGCGGCATCGAGGCCCGGGACCTCCAGGCGCTGGCCGCCGCCCTGCCCGCCCGCGGGATCACCGTCGCACTGGTCGAACAGCCCTGGCGGGTCGCCGGGAAGAAGGTCGCCGCCGCGCCCAAGGTGCTGGACGAGGGCTGGCGCGGGCTGTGGCCGGCGCTCGCGGGGCCCGGGCTGCCGGTGGTCGCGGGCGGGCGCAGCGCCGGGGCCCGGGTGGCCTGCCGGACCGCCGCGGAGCTCGGCGCGGCCGGGGTCCTGGCGCTGGCCTTCCCGTTGCACCCGCCGGGCCGGCCGGAGAAGTCCCGGGCCGGGGAACTCACGGGGGCCGGGCGGCCCACCCTCGTCGTCCAGGGAGGCCGCGACCCCTTCGGGCGCCCGGAGGAGTTCCCCGCGGGCGGGCACACGCTGGTGGAGATCCCGTACGGCGATCACGGCTTCGCCGTGCCGAAGAAGGCGGAGCTCACCCAGGACGAGGCCCTCGGGATGATCAGCGACGCGGTCGCGCGGTGGCTGCTGGAGCTCCCGGCCGGGAAATGAACGGGATCAAAGGCCGAAACCCCTCCCGTACGCGGGAATGCGCGGTCCCGCCCTTCTGTTGTCCCGGATGTCGGTACGTACGGGAACTTGTCGGAGGAGAGGGAGCGCATGACCCAGGTCATCAGTCAGAACCGTCGGCAGGCCGCTGACCTGGACTGGACTGTTCTTCCTGCCCCCAAGCGCAGCACGCTTCGGGCGGCGGAGGAGCCTGATGGTCGACTATTCTCCGATTCGAGCGGAACCGCTTTCGGAGCCGCCACGCAGTCGGAGGAGGTGGGTCCTGTCGCTGGGACCGACGAAGGCCACGCGGAGGAGACGACCCCGGAGCGCAACGCGCGCTTCGAACGGGACGCCCTCGGCTACCTCGACCAGATGTACTCGGCCGCGCTGCGCATGACGCGCAACCCGGCCGACGCCGAGGACCTGGTCCAGGAGACGTACGCGAAGGCATACGCGTCCTTCCACCAGTTCCGCGAAGGCACCAACCTGAAGGCGTGGCTCTACCGCATCCTGACCAACACGTTCATCAACTCCTACCGCAAGAAGCAGCGCGAGCCCCAGCGCAGCGCCGCGGAGGAGATCGAGGACTGGCAGCTGGCGCGCGCCGAGTCGCACATGTCGACCGGTTTGCGTTCCGCCGAGTCGCAGGCGCTCGACCACCTGCCGGATTCGGATGTGAAGGAAGCCCTTCAAGCCATTCCGGAGGAGTTCCGCATCGCGGTCTATCTCGCCGACGTAGAGGGCTTTGCGTACAAGGAGATCGCGGACATCATGGGTACACCCATCGGTACGGTCATGTCGCGACTGCACCGTGGCCGCCGTCAACTCCGCGGAATGCTGGAGGACTACGCCCGTGAGCGCGGGCTCGTTCCCGCAGGCGCGGGAGAGTCGAACGACCGGAAAGGCTCGGACTCATGAGTTGCGGAGAGCCGCACGAGACAGAGTGCTCTGAGGTCCTGGACCACCTGTACGAGTTCCTCGACCATGAGATGCCCGACAGCGACTGCACGAAGTTCGAGACCCACTTCGGCGAGTGCAGCCCCTGTCTGGAGAAGTACGGCCTGGAGCAGGCCGTCAAGAAGCTGGTCAAGCGGTGCTGCGGATCGGACGACGTGCCGAGCGACCTGCGGTCGAAGGTGATGGGCCGGATCGAGCTCATCCGGTCGGGACAGGCCGTCCCCGATCACGACGTCGCCGCCGACAACCCGGCTCCCGGCTGAGCGGGCCGGCCTGCGGTGAGCAGGTCGGCCCCCTAGGGAACAACCGCCCCCGGAAGAGCAGTTCATTCACCCGAATGTGCTAATCCGGGGGCGTCCGCATGCCGCAATACGAAATTGTGGCCCCTCTCGCCGGTGGCCCCACCTATTCTCCCCATTCGGTGCCGGTCGGATTCGGCGCCCGGCGTGCACGGCACAGGGGAGGAGAGCGCCATGCGGGCACTTCCGCCGGGGGCGCGCGGATACATCCTGTGCGCCGTTCTCGCGGCAATGGCGTGCGTCGCCCCCGCCCTCACCGGTTCCCCCACGCCCTGGGCGGCCGTGGGCCTGCTCGCCCTGCTCTCCCTCGGCTGCGAACTCGTGAGGCTCTGGCCGCCGCTGGGCAGCCGGGTGCCCGAGGGCATCGGCGCCTTCTTCCCCGTCGTGCCGGCCGCCGTTTTCCTGCTTCCGCCCGCCGCGGCGGCGCTCGTGGCCCTGCCCGGCGGCCTCGTCGGCACCGTGGTCCAGCGGCCCGTCGCGGTGCGCCGCGTGTGGCACTGCGCGCAGCAGTCCATAGCCGCCTGGACCGCGGGGCAGACGTTCGGGCTGCTGCGCGGCCCCTCCGCCCTGGGCGGCGGGCCCTCCGCGGGCTCCGGGCCGCCGGCCGGGTTGGCCGACTTCCCCTACGTGATGCTTCCCGCGGCGGCCTCGGCCGTCGCCTTCTGCCTGGTGCTCACCGCGCTCGACTCGGGCATCCTGGCCACCGCCGAACGCAGGCCCGCCGCCGTCGCCTGGCGCGGACTGGTCACGCTCTCGCTGGTCCCGCACTGCGTCCACGGCCTCGCCGGGCTGATGATGGCCGTCATGTGGCGCAGCCCGTACGGGCTCCCGGCGGCCCTGCTCGTACTGCTGCCGATGTACATCTCCTGCTGGGTGTTCGCCCAGTACCACCGCGAGCGCGCCGCCCACCAGGCCACCATCCGCGCCCTCGTCCAGGCCGTCGACATCAAGGACCGCTACACCCGCGGCCACAGCGAACGTGTCGGCCAGGCCTCCGCGATGATCGCCCGCGAGCTGGGCATGGCCGAGGACCGGATGGAGGTCGTGCGCATCGCCGGGATCCTGCACGACGTCGGCAAGCTCGGCGTCCCCACCCGGCTGCTGCGCAAGGACGGGCCGCTCACCCCGCAGGAGCGCCGGATCATCGAGCTGCACCCCGAGTACGGGCACGAGATGGTCCGCGGCATCGGCTTCCTGGGGGAGGCCCGGGCCGCGATCCTGCACCACCACGAGCGGGTGGACGGCACCGGCTACCCCTACGGGCTGACCGGTGAGCAGATCCCGGTACTGGCCCGGGTGGTGGCGGTGGCCGACGCCTTCGACGCGATGACCTCGACCCGCTCCTACAGCCGGGCCCGGCCGGTGCCGACGGCCCTCGCCGAGCTGGAGCGGTGTGCGGGGGCCCAGTTCGACCCGGCGATGGTCCGGGCCCTGACGGGCGCCATCGGGCGGCACGGCTGGCACCCCGTGGTCACCTCCGACGAGGACCTCCAGGTGATCAGCCCGTCCGCTCCCCCCGCGGGGGGCGGCGGTGGGGGGCCGGCGCTGTCCGCGCTGCCGGGCCAGGGCCCGCGGCAGGCCGCACCGCCCGCACCGGCCGACGCGCCGGGCCCCCGGCGGGCGGGGGACGGGACATGAGGGGGACGGCCGTGTGGGGCGTGCGGGGGGCCGCGGCCGTGCTCACCGCCGTCGGGCTGGGGCACACGCTGTGGAGCGGCGTCGCCGAGCCCGGCGCGGCCCTCGCCTTCGGGACCCTGATCGCCGTCGGGGAGCTCGCCCGCCGGGCGGACGGCGACGACCGCCAGCCCGCCCCGCTCGGCTCCGCCGGCGCCCTCGCCTACGCCCTGCTCGGCCAGAACGCCGCCCAGCCCACCCACCACGGGGTGTTCCAGATCGTCGCGGTCGTCGTCGCGGCCGCCCTCCTCGGGATCGTCCCGCACGTGGCCCGCGGGCGCGGCCCCGCCGTGGACCACCTCTCCCGGCGGGTCCTGACCGTCGCCTTCGCCGCCGCCTGTTTCCAGCCGCTCTACAACTCCGGCCGACTGGAGGAGCGGGTGGGCCAGGGCCCGTACCTCGTCCTCTTCCTGGTCTGTCTGCTCGGTCTCACCGCCCTGTGCGACGCCGTACTCGCCGCCGCGCTGGCCGGGGCCCGCACGGGCTGGCCGTACGGGCCCCTGCTGCGCGACGAGCTGCGCGCCCAGCTCGGCATCGGCGCGGCGATCTGCGCCACCGGCGTCGTGATGGCCCTGGGCGTGGCCGTCGCGGGCCTGTGGGCCCTGCCCGTCTTCAGCGTGCCGCTGCTGCTGACGCAGCTGTCCTTCCACCGGATCACCGCGATCCGCACCACCTACCGCCAGACCATCACCTCACTGGCCCGTGCCACCGAGATCGCCGGTTACACCCGGCCGGGCCACGCCCGCCGGGTCGCGGCCCTGAGCTGCGCCGTCGGCCGGGAGCTCGGCCTGTCGGAGCGGGAGCTCACGGTGCTGGAGTACGCCGCCCTGATGCACGACATCGGGCAGCTCTCCCTCGTCGACCCGGTCCCGGACGGGGCCACCGCCGAGCTGCCGGCGGCCGAGGCGCGCCGGATCGCCGGGCTGGGCGGGGAAGTGGCCCGGCAGACCGGGGTGCCCGCCGAGGTCGCCGTCGTGGTGGAGCGGCAGGCGGATCCCTACCGGGAGCAGCCCGCCCTGGCCCGCATCGTGCGTACGGTGAACGCGTACGACGACCTGGCCGGCGGGAGCCGTCACCCGGGTGGCTCACTGGCCGCCCTGGAACAGCTGCGCCTGGGCACCGGGCACGATTACCAGCCGGAGGTCGTGGAGTGCCTGGCGAGGGTTCTGGCCAGGGGCGGACGTGACAGAGTTGTTCCCGCCCCACCTGGGTAACCCATGGGTAATGAGCGGCCGTCCGAGTGGGCATGGTTGGATGCCAGTAAGGGGGACCGTGAGAGTGTCCGCAAGGCTGCATCGTAGGACCGGCAGGCGGGAATCGTGAGGATCTTCGGGAAGGTACGGCATCGGCCCTCCGCCTCGTGGCGGCAGGCCACCGACCGCGCGTTCACGCTGATCGGCGACGGGCGGTACGAGGACGCGGGCGCGCTGCTGACGAGAGCCGCGGACCTGGAGCCCTGGCTGTCCGAGTCCTGGTTCAACCTGGCGCTGCTGCACAAGTTCCGGCACGACTGGGAGCAGGCGCGGGCCGCCGGGCTGCGCGCCGTGGCCCTGCTGGACCGCGAGACCGGCGCCCCGGACTGGTGGAACGTCGGCATCGCCGCCACCGCGCTCCAGGACTGGCCGCTGGCCCGGCGGGCCTGGCAGGCGTACGGGCTCAAGGTGCCCGGAGACCCGCACGGCGCGGGCGGCAAGGGCAGCGGCGAACCGGTCGGCATGGAGCTGGGGAGCGCCGCCGTGCGGCTCTCGCCCGAGGGCGAGGCCGAGGTCGTGTGGGGCCGCAGGCTCGACCCGGCCCGGATCGAGGTCCTGTCGATCCCGCTGCCCTCCTCGGGGCGGCGCTGGGGCGAGGTCGTGCTCCACGACGGGGTCCCGCACGGCGAGCGGGTGACCGCTGCCGGCCCCTCGTACCCCGTGTTCGACGAGATCGAGCTGTGGGCGCCGTCGCCGGTGCCGACCTGGGTGGTGCTGCTGGAGGCGGCCACCGAGGCGGACCGCGACGCGTTGGAGCAGCTCGCCTCCGACGCCGGTTTCGCCGCCGAGGACTGGTCCTCGTCGGTGCGGCTGCTGTGCCGGACCTGCTCGGAGAGCGAGATGCCGAGCGACGAGGGCGACGGCGAGCACCTGGATCCGCACGACCACAGCGAGCCGGGGCACCCGGGCCCGCTGGGGCACCGCACGGCCGGCTCCGGCTCCCTGTGGGTCCCCGAGCGCGAATGCGGCATCGCCGCGCCGGCCGGACTGGTGCGGGGACTGCTCGACGGCTGGGTCGCGGACAGTCCGGGCACCCGGGAGTGGCGGGATCTCGAAGAAGTCTGCTGAGCCTTGGCCGTAGGCTGTACGGGCACATCGGTGGCCATCGGCGACCACCGGTGACCGGTACTTACGGAAGGCGTACGGCGGACATGTCGCAGCAGGAGAACGAGTTTGTCGGCGATGTCGGGGTCGCGAACGACGGGTACGTCGTGGACACGGAGGACTGCGCGGCGCGCGAGCTCGCCCACCGTGAGCGCGGCACCGCCCGCCCGATCACCGTCGTCGGCAACCCGGTCCTGCACCGGGAGTGCAAGGACGTCACCGAGTTCGGCGACGAGCTGGCGCAGCTGATCGACGACATGTTCGCCAGCCAGAAGGCCGCGGAGGGCGTGGGCCTGGCCGCGAACCAGATCGGCGTGGACGCCAAGGTCTTCGTCTACGACTGCCCGGACGACGACGGCGTGCGCCACACCGGTGTCGTGGTCAACCCGAAGCTGGTCGAGCTGCCGGCGGGTGCGCGGGTGCTGGACGACTCCAACGAGGGCTGCCTGTCGGTCCCGACGGCGTACGCCTCGCTGGCCCGCCCGGACTACGCCGAGGTCGAGGGCCAGGACGCGCAGGGCAACCCGATCAAGGTGCGCGGCACCGGCTACTTCGCCCGCTGCCTCCAGCACGAGACCGACCACCTGTACGGCTACCTGTACATCGACCGGCTCTCGAAGCGGGACCGCAAGGACGCCCTGCGCCAGATGGAAGAGGGCACCCCGCGCTACGAGACCGTCCCCAACGCGTAGTCGCCGACGCCTTCGCGGTGTCTAGGCGGCCTGCGGACCTCGGAAGACACGCCTGAAGGAATTCGGCGTGGTCCCCAGGGTCCGCAGGAAGTGGTGGCGGAGGGCGGCCGCGTTGCCGAAGCCGCAGCGGCCGGCGATCGCGTCCACCGTCTCGTCGGTGGACTCCAGCAGTTCCTGGGCGAGCAGCACGCGCTGGCGCAGCACCCACTGGTACGGGGTGGTGCCGGTCTCCTGGAGGAAGCGGCGGGCGAAGGTCCGCGGGGACATGTGCGCGCGCTCCGCGAGGTGCTCGACGGTGATCTCGTCCTCCAGGTGGCGGGCCATCCAGGCGATCACCTCGCCCACCGTGTCGCAGGCCGTGCGCGGCAGCGGCCGCTGGATGTACTGGGCCTGCCCGCCGTCCCGGTGGGGCGGTACGACCATCCGCCGCGCGATGGTGTTGGCCACCTCGGCGCCGTGCTCCTGGCGGACCACGTGCAGGCAGGCGTCGATGCCCGAGGCGGTGCCCGCCGAGGTGATCACCTGGCCCTCGTCGACGTAGAGCACGTCCGGGTCCACCTTCGCCCGCGGGAAGCGCCGGGCCAGGGCCGGGGCGTGCATCCAGTGTGTGGTGCAGCGCCGGCCGTCCAGCAGACCCGCCGAGCCGAGCACGAAGGCCGCGCTGCACACGCTGAGCACCCGCGCCCCCCGGTCCACGGCCCCGCGCAGGGCGTCGAGGAAGGGCTCGGGGTACTCCCGCACGGGCGCCCGCCGGTCGGCGGGCAGACAGATCAGGTCGGCCTCGTGGAGCCGCTCCAGGCCGTGCGCGGGTGAGACGGTGAAACCGACGTCGGCCATGGTCAGGGGGCCTTCCTCGGCCGCGCACACGGCGAAGTCGTAGACCGGCAGCCCCTGCTCGCTGCGGTCGATCCCGAAGACCTCGCAGAAGATCCCGAACTCGAAGGGGGTCACTCCGTCGACGAGCGCCACCGCCACGTTTTTCAGCATGACCCCAGTGTGGCAGTAATTCGCTCCTTCATGACAGTCCTGCCACTGTTTGATGTTGGTCGCCCCGGCGAGAGTGGAGCCATGAACAGCTTCCTGAACTACCTCGCCGTCCTCGCCGTCGCCGCCCTCCTGCTCGGCCCGGCGCTCTACGGCATCGTCCGCGACCGCCGGATCGACCGGCAGATACGCGCCGTCCAGCAGCGCGAGCAGCTCATCCGCCACGGGCAGCCGCGTCCGCGGCCCCGCCCGCGCACGGCCGGCGCGGCCCGCATCGTCCTGCGGCACGCCCCCGGCAAGTGAACGCCGAAGGCCCGGCGGGTGAGGTGCTCACCCGCCGGGCCCGAGATCGGCGCACGCCGCGCGCCGTCGCGCGGTCTAGAAGTCCTCGTCCAGGTCGACCGTGCCCTCGACCGCGACCTGGTAGGCCGACGGCCGGCGCTCGAAGAAGTTCGTCAGCTCCTGGACGCCCTGCAGCTCCATGAAGGAGAACGGGTTCTGCGAGCCGTACACCGGCGGGAATCCGAGACGGACCAGGCGCTGGTCCGCGACGCACTCCAGGTACTCGCGCATCGACTCGGTGTTCATGCCCGGCAGGCCGTCACCGCACAGGTCGCGGCCGAACTGCAGCTCCGCCTCCACGGCCTCCTTCAGCATGTCGGTGACCTGCTGCTGGAGCGCGTCGTCGAAGAGCTCCGGCTCCTCCTTGCGGACCGTGTCCACGACCTCGAACGCGAAGTTCATGTGCATGGTCTCGTCGCGGAACACCCAGTTGGTGCCCGTCGCCAGGCCGTGCAGCAGGCCGCGCGAGCGGAACCAGTAGACGTACGCGAAGGCGCCGTAGAAGAACAGGCCCTCGATGCACGCCGCGAAGCAGATCAGGTTCAGCAGGAAGCGGCGGCGGTCGGCCTGCGTCTCCAGCCGGTCGATCTTCTCGACGGAGTCCATCCAGCGGAAGCAGAACTGCGCCTTCTCGCGGATGGAGGGGATCTCCTCGACCGCGTCGAAGGCGGCCGCGCGGTCGTCCGGGTCGGGCAGGTAGGTGTCGAGCAGCGTCAGGTAGAACTGGACGTGCACGGCCTCCTCGAACAGCTGGCGCGACAGGTACAGGCGCGCCTCCGGGGAGTTGATGTGCTTGTAGAGCGTCAGCACCAGGTTGTTCGAGACGATCGAGTCGCCCGTCGCGAAGAACGCGACCAGACGGCCGATCATGTGCTGCTCGGCGGGCGTCAGCTTCGCGAGGTCGGCGACGTCCGAGTGGAGGTCGACCTCCTCGACGGTCCAGGTGTTCTTGATCGCGTCCCGGTAGCGCTCGTAGAAGTCCGGGTAGCGCATGGGGCGAAGGGTCAGCTCGAAGCCCGGGTCGAGGAGGTTCTTCTGTTCGCTGGTGGTCATTACTGGCAGGCCTCGCAGGACTCGGGGTTCTCAAGGGAGCAGGCCAGCGCGTCGGCGTCGACGGCCTGCGGGAGCTGGGCGGCGGCCGCCGGGACGGCGGAGCCGGACGCGGCGCGGGCGATCTTCGTCGCGGGCCGCGAGCGCAGGTAGTAGGTGGTCTTCAGGCCCTGCTTCCAGGCGTACGCGTACATCGAGCTGAGCTTGCCGATGGTGGGCGTCTCCAGGAACAGGTTCAGCGACTGCGACTGGTCGAGGAACGGCGTACGGGCCGCCGCCATGTCGATCAGACCGCGCTGCGGGATCTCCCACGCCGTGCGGTACAGCTCGCGCACCTCGGCCGGGATCCAGCCGAAGCCCTGGACCGAGCCGCTGGAGTCGCGCAGCGCCTCGCGGGTCTGGGCGTCCCACACGCCGAGCTGCTTCAGCTCGTCCACCAGGTAGGCGTTGACCTGGAGGAACTCACCGCTGAGCGTCTCGCGCTTGAAGAGGTTGGAGACCTGCGGCTCGATGCACTCGTAGACGCCCGCGATGGAGGCGATGGTCGCCGTCGGGGCGATGGCGAGGAGCAGGGAGTTGCGCATGCCGCTCTCGGCGACCCGGGCGCGCAGCGCGTCCCAGCGCTCCGGCCAGTTCAGCTCCACGTCGTAGTGGTCCGGGTGCAGGACGCCGCGCGCGGTGCGGGTCTGCTCCCAGGCCGGCAGCGGGCCGCTGCGCTCGGCGAGGTCGCAGGAGGCCTCGTAGGCGGCGAGCATGATGCGCTCGGAGAGCTTGGTGGACAGGGCCTTCGCCTCGGGGGAGTCGAAGGGCAGCTTCAGCTTGAAGAAGACGTCCTGGAGGCCCATGGCGCCCAGGCCGACCGGGCGCCAGCGGGCGTTGGAGCGGCCCGCCTGCTCGGTCGGGTAGAAGTTGATGTCCACGACGCGGTCGAGGAAGGTGACGGCCGTGCGGACGGTCTCGTCGATCCGCTCCCAGTCGATCTCGCCGTCGACGACGAACGCGCCCAGGTTGACCGAGCCGAGGTTGCAGACGGCCGTCTCGCCGTCGTTGGTGACCTCGATGATCTCGGTGCACAGGTTCGAGGAGTGCACGACCGTGCCCGGCTCGGCGGTCTGGTTCGCCGTGCGGTTGGAGGCGTCCTTGAAGGTCATCCAGCCCTGGCCGGTCTGCGCGAGGGTGCGCATCATCCGGCCGTACAGGTCGCGGGCGGGCATGGTCTTGCGGGCGAGGCCGTCGGCCTCGGCCTTGCGGTAGGCGGCGTCGAACTCGTCGCCCCACAGGTCGACCAGCTCGGGCACGTCGGCCGGGGAGAACAGCGACCAGTCGGCGTCCGCGTTCACGCGGCGCATGAACTCGTCCGGGACCCAGTGGGCGAGGTTCAGGTTGTGCGTACGGCGCTGGTCCTCACCGGTGTTGTCGCGCAGCTCCAGGAACTCCTCGATGTCCGCGTGCCAGGTCTCCAGGTAGACGGCGGCGGCGCCCTTGCGGCGGCCGCCCTGGTTCACGGCGGCGACGGAGGCGTCGAGGGTCTTCAGGAACGGCACGATGCCGTTGGAGTGGCCGTTGGTACCGCGGATCAGCGAACCGCGGGCGCGGATGCGGGAGTACGACAGGCCGATGCCGCCCGCGTGCTTCGACAGGCGCGCGACCTGGTGGTAGCGGTCGTAGATCGAGTCCAGCTCGTCCAGCGGGGAGTCCAGCAGGTAGCAGGAGGACATCTGCGGGTGCCGGGTGCCGGAGTTGAAGAGCGTGGGGGAGGAGGGCAGGTAGTCGAGGCGGCTCATCAGCCGGTACAGCGAGGCCACTTCCTCGACGGCCTGGACGCTCTCGTCGGCGGCCAGGCCACACGCCACGCGCAGCATGAAGTACTGCGGGGTCTCGATGACCTGGCGGGTGATGGGGTGGCGCAGCAGGTAGCGGCTGTGCAGGGTGCGCAGGCCGAAGAAGCCGAAGCGGTCGTCGGCGCCCTCGGCGAGGGTGTGTTCGACCAGCGCGTCCAGGCGGGCGGCGTGGGTCGTCACGAACTGCGCGGTCCGGTCGGCGATGAGGCCCTCGCGGTGGCCGACCGCGACGGAGGCGGAGAAGGAGGTGGAGCCCTGGCCGGCGGCCTCGTCGCGGACGGCCAGCGTCAGCAGGCGGGCGGCGAGCCTGGAGTACGCCGGGTCCTCGGAGATCAGGCCGGCGGCGGCCTCGGTGGCCAGGCCGCGCAGCTCGGCGTCGTCGGCGGCGGCGCTGCGGCCGCGCAGGGCGGCGGCGGCGACCCGGCCGGGATCGGTGTCCGGGAGGTCCGCCGTCAGTTCGGTGAGGGTACGCAGCAGCGTGGCCCCCGGGCCCTCGGTGTTGTCGCCAGAAGTGGACTCGGCGCGCGGTGCTGAAGGCGCGATGGTCACGGCGGGAGCTCTCCCTCGCTCGGCCCGGTCATCGGCGGAGCGGGGCGCGGGCGGGCGCATGCGGGCGCGCCGGAGCGCGACCTACCGCATGGCGTCCACCGGCCCAACCGCGAAGCCCGGACGTGTCGGCACCCGGTTCGGTCGAGCCGGGCGCGCTGTCGGCAGGTCCTCGGACTTTTCATACCGTTGCGGGACAGTTCCGGATTCGCACCGGATTCCCCTGCGGCGACAGCAGCCCTGAGCATACATGTGGGGGGCTGCGGATGCGCGACCCCCCACATGTTGTGTCGGACTGCTACTGCCCCGGTACGCGCAGCTCCAACGCGTAGGCCAGCAAAGGCACGGTGGGGACGGGTGACCAGTCCCGCTCGGGGATCCGGACGAACCCCAGCCGCTCGTAGATCCGGTGCGCGGCCGGGCTCTGGGCCTGGGTGGAGAGCACCAGACGGGTCACACCGTCGATCGCCCGGGCCCGCTCGACACAGGCCCGCACCAGGGCCTCGCCCGCCCCGCGGCCCCGCCCGGCGCGGGCAACGGTCAGCATCCGGAACTCGGCCTCGCCGGGCCCGGCGATGTCGGCCATGCGGCTGCCGGGCGGCGCGAAGGTCACCCCGCCCAGCAGGACACCGCCCAGGGTGGCGACCAGCACCTCGGCGTCGGCTGCCCGGCCGGCGACATCCCGCAGCGCCCGTTCGTACGAGTCGTCCGTGTTGTCGTCCAAGAGTCCGTCGTCGAGGTACGCCTGCGCGGTGATGGCGCCCAGTTCCGCGTAGTCGTCCGGGGTGGCTGTCCTGATCACGAGGTCCATGCCGTCGAGTGTGCGGCAGCCGACGCGAAGGGCCGCCGCGTTTCTCCCGGGGGAGACGCGGCGGCCCCTGTGGCAGCGGGGTGGCTCAGCAGCAGCCGAAGCCCTCGCGGGGGTCGGCCTCGCGCGCGTCCGTGCGGGCGCGCTCGAACTCGCGGCGGGTCATGACCCGCGCCTGCGGGTCGTGGGAGCGGGCGTGGGCCGCGTAGCGGTCGTAGGCCGCCTCCCCGGAGAACTCCCGTACGTAGAACCGGGCCCTCGCCAGCACGTCCCGTACGGCGCTCACGCCACCGGCTCCTTGACCCGTCCGCCGCCCGAGTCGAGGCCCGCCGCGGCGAGCTCCGCCTTCTCCTCGGCGGTCGCGATCAGCCCGGCCGGGGCGATGATCTTCGACTCGGTCCACGGCACCTCGGCGAGCGTGACCGACTCCGGCGAGCGGACGGCCTTCAGGCAGGTCCGGGCGGCGTCCAGCAGCACGATGACGATCAGCAGGGCGAACACCACGGACAGCACCCCGTCCACCGTGGCGTTGGTGACCACGGTGTGCATCTCGCCCATGTCCTTCGCGGGCTTGAGGACCTTCCCGGCGTCGATGCCGTCCTGGTAGGTGCTGCGCTGGGCGAAGAAGCCGATCTTCGGGTTGTCGGAGAAGATCTTCTGGTAGCTGGCGGTGAGGGTCACGGCCACGTCCCACACCAGCGGAACGGCCGTCACCCACGCCCACTTCAGCCGGCCCGACTTCACCAGCAGGGTGGTGCAGACGGCCAGAGCCACGGCGGCCAGCAGCTGGTTCGCGATCCCGAAGAGCGGGAACAGCTGGTTGATCCCGCCCAGCGGGTCCTTGACGCCCACCCAGAGGAAGTAGCCCCAGGCGCCCACGACGACCGCGCTGGCCAGCCACACGCCCGGCTTCCAGCTGACGTCCTTGAACGGCTTGTGCAGGTTGCCGAGGGTGTCCTGGAGCATGAACCGGCCGACGCGGGTGCCCGCGTCGAGCGTGGTGAGGATGAACAACGCCTCGAACATGATGGCGAAGTGGTACCAGAAGGCCTTCATGCCGGCCCCGCCGAACACCGACGAGAAGATCTCCGACATTCCGAGTGCGAAGGTCGGCGCGCCACCCGTACGGGACAGCAGGCTGGCCTCCTCCACGTCCTTCGCGGCCTGCGTCAGCGCCTCGGGGGAGATGGCGAAGCCGAAGTTCGTCACCGCCTGCGAGGCCGACTCCACGGTGGCGCCGACGACGCCGCCGGGGGAGTTGACCGCGAAGAAGAGGCCCGGCTCGATGATGCAGGCCGCGATGATCGCCATGACGGCGACGAAGGACTCGGTGAGCATCGCGCCGTAGCCGATGACCCTGACCTGGGTCTCCTTCTGGATCATCTTCGGGGTGGTGCCGGAGGCGACCAGGGAGTGGAAACCGGACAGGGCCCCGCAGGCGATGGTGATGAAGACGAACGGGAACATCGACCCGGCGAAGACCGGGCCGTCGCCCCGCGAGGCGAAGTCCGTGATGGCGGGCATCTTCAGCGTCGGCATCGCGATGACCACGCCCAGGGCGAGCAGGGCGATGGTGCCGATCTTCATGAAGGTGGAGAGGTAGTCGCGGGGCGCGAGCAGCATCCACACCGGCAGCACCGAGGCGACGAAGCCGTACGCGACCATCCAGAGGACCAGCGTCTCCTTCTCCAGCGTGAAGGTGTCGGCGAAGGAGGACTCCGCGACCCAGCCGCCCGCGACGATGGCGATCAGCAGCAGGACGACGCCGATGGTGGAGACCTCGGTGACCCGGCCCGGCCGCACCACGCGCAGGTAGAAGCCCATGAACAGGGCGATCGGGATGGTCATCCCGATGGAGAAGACGCCCCAGGGGGAGTGCGCCAGGGCGTTGACGATGACCAGCGCCAGCACCGCCAGCAGGATGATCATGATGGCGAACACGGCGATCAGGGCGGCGGCCCCGCCGACGGGGCCGATCTCGTCCCGGGCCATCTGGCCGAGCGAGCGGCCGTTGCGCCGGGTGGAGAAGAACAGCGTGACCATGTCCTGCACGGCGCCCGCGAAGATCACGCCCGCGACGATCCAGATGGTGCCCGGCAGGTAGCCCATCTGCGAGGCGAGCACGGGGCCCACGAGCGGCCCGGCGCCGGCCACGGCCGCGAAGTGGTGGCCGAAGAGCACCCGCCGGTCGGTCGGGTGGAAGTCGACACCGTTGTCGAGGCGTTCGGCGGGGGTGGCCCGCGTCTTGTCCACCTTCAGTACGCGGTGGGCGATGAAGCGCGCGTAGAAGCGGTAGGCGATCGCGTACGAGCCCAGGGCGGCGGCGAGCAGCCAGGCGGCGGAGACCTCCTCGCCGCGCGAGAGCGCCAGTACGCCCCAGCCCATGGCGCCGATGAGTCCGACGAGCACCCACGCGGCGACGGACTTCGGGGAGGGCGAGCCCGTCGTGGTGCCCGGACTCGCCGCGTCCCGTTCTGTCCCTGTTGCTTCCGGTTCGGCCATGACCCTCGTCCCCTCGTCGATCATCTGCGTAAGCGCAGGGAATCTACGGGGGATTGGCCGGTGAACGTAAGGCCCCGTCCGCATTGCGGTCTGTGAAGATTCCGGGCGGGACCGTGTGCGGGGGCCGGGGTCAGACGGCGGGGCGCTTGAGCCGGGCGACGAACTTGTACCGGTCCCCGCGGTACACCGACCGCACCCATTCCACCGGTTCGCCCTCCGCGTCCAGCGAGTGCCGGGAGAGCATCAGCATCGGCAGCCCGACGTCGGTGCCGAGCAGACCGGCCTCGCGCGGGGTGGCGAGCGAGGTCTCGATCGTCTCCTCGGCCTCGGCGAGGTGGACGTCGTAGACCTCGGCCAGCGCGGTGTAGAGGGAGGTGTACTTGGCGAGCGAACGGCGCAGCGCCGGGAAGCGCTTGGCCGAGAGGTGGGTGGTCTCGATGGCCATCGGCTCGCCGCTGGCCAGCCGCAGGCGCTCGATGCGCAGCACCCGTCCACCGGTGGTGATCTTGAGCAGGCCGGCGAGGGTGTCGTCGGCCGTCACGTAGCCGATGTCGAGGAGCTGGGAGGTCGGCTCCAGGCCCTGGGCCCGCATGTCCTCCGTGTAGGAGGTGAGTTGGAGCGCCTGGGAGACCTTGGGCTTGGCGACGAAGGTGCCTTTGCCCTGGATCCGCTCCAGCCGTCCCTCGACGACCAGTTCCTGGAGGGCCTGGCGGACGGTGGTCCGGGAGGTGTCGAATTCGGCCGCGAGCGTGCGCTCCGGCGGCACCGGGGTGCCGGGCGGCAGTGTCTCGGTCATGTCGAGCAAGTGCCGCTTGAGTCGGTAGTACTTGGGTACACGCGCCGTACGGGTGGCCGCCCCGCTCTCCGGCTCCGTGATCGCCCCTTCGGTGGCCATCGCCGCCCGCCTTCCCGACTCCAGTTTCGCTGCCGTCACCGGCTCCTCCGATATGTGCGGTCACATCGTGACACGTGTGGGGGGACAGGCCTTCTCTCTCCCCAGGTGTCGGTCCGATAACGGACCGAGCACCCGCTCATTAGACCCTTGACACCCCTAAAGGTCTAGGCCAAGCTCCAGCTACTGGTCTACACCAATATGGATCGGATCCCGGCCCCACGTGCAGTACTTCGCGTATGTCGCCGCGGCGGGCAAGGGAAGTGCAGGCAGGCATCCCTGAGGAGGGTGGCGTGAAGCGCAAGCTCATCGCGGCGGTTGGAGTCGCAGGCATGGTTATCGGCCTCGCGGCATGCGGTGATTCCGACAGCAAGGGGGGCGACAAGGCCTCCGGCGCCAAGGAGCTCACCGTCTGGCTGACGGTCGACGCCCAGAACAACTGGCCGGAGCTGGTGAAGGCGGCCGACGACGCGGTCGTCGCGAAGCACCCGGGCCTCACGATCAAGCACGAGTACTACGGCTGGCCGGACAAGAACGCCAAGCTGGACGCCGTGCTCGCCACGGACAAGGCCCCGGACGTTGTCGAGATGGGCAACTCCGAGATGATCGGCTACATGTCGACCGGCGCGTTCGCCGACGTCGACCCCTCGAAGTTCGAGAACTCCGGCGCCTGGCTGGACGCCCTCAAGCAGTCCGTCACCTACGACGGCAAGACCTACGGCGTCCCCTACTACGCCGGTGGCCGCGTGGGCACCTGGCGCAAGGACATAGCCGCCGAGGTCGGCGTCACCGCCGCCCCGAAGACCTGGGCCGAGTACACCGCAGCCCTGGACAAGATCCAGGCCGCGAAGGGCGACAAGTTCAGCGCGCTCTACCAGCCCTCCCCGGACTGGTACGCCGCGATGTCCTACGTCTACGACGCCGGCGGCGCCATCGCCAAGAAGGACGGCGACAAGTGGAAGGGCGCCCTGTCCTCCCCCGAGTCGCTGAAGGGGCTCAAGCAGTACAAGGAGCTCCTCGACAAGTACATGCACGCGGACAAGACCAAGGACGAGGCCGACCGCCCGGTCGTCTTCGGCCAGGGCAACTCCGCCGCGATCTTCGCCGCCGGCTGGGAGGGCGCCACCGCGGCCGCCCCGGAGAGCGACAAGGTCGGCGGGCTCAAGGACAAGCTGGAGAACTTCGTCCAGCCCGGCCCGAACGGCAAGAACCTGCCGGTCTTCCTCGGCGGTTCGGACCTCGCCATCCCGGCCAAGTCCAAGGCCAAGGACGTCGCGGCCGAGTGGATCAACGTCTTCACCGGCGCCCAGGGCCAGAAGGGCCTGATCGCCAAGGGCAACCTGCCCAACAACAAGACGGACCTCGGCCCGCTGAAGGCCGACCCGAAGACCGAGGTCGCCGCCACCGCGGCCGAGTCCTCCTGGTTCGTCCCGACGGCGTCCGGCTGGGGCCAGATCGAGAAGGCCAAGGTCCTCCAGACGATGCTCCGTGACATCGGCACCGGCAACAAGTCGGTCGAGGACGCGGCCAAGGCCGCCGACGCCGAGATCGACAAGGTCATCAACACCAAGTGACCTGAAGTCGGCAGGGCCCCGCCCCCGCCCGGTCCGGGCCCGGGCGGGGCCCTGCTGCCCGTCAAGAGAGGGACTCCCGAGGAGCGCGCGATGAGTGCCGCACAGACAACCACCGCCGACCTGCCGCCGGCGAAGCAGAAGACTTCTCCCGGAGCGAAGACGGGCGGGGCCGCCTCGCCGGGCCGGCCCGTTCGCAAGGGCCCGGGCGCCACCCCCTGGCTGCTGCTGGCCCCGTGCCTGCTCGTCATCGTCCTCGTCATGGGGTACCCGCTCTTCAGGCTGGTGTCCCTCTCCTTCCAGAAGTTCGGCAAGTCCGAACTCTGGGGCTTCAAGGAGGCCGAGTTCGTCGGCTTCGACAACTTCACGAAGATCCTCGGCGACGGCGTGTTCTGGTCCGTCGTCCTGCGCACCGTGATCTTCGCGGTCGGCGCGGTCGTCCTGACCATGGTCATCGGCATGCTCATCGCGCTGCTGCTGCAGAAGGTCTCCGGCTGGGTCAAGGCACTCATCAGCATCGCCCTCGTCGCGAGCTGGGGCATGCCCATCATCGTGGCCACCGCCGTCTTCAAGTGGCTCTTCGACGCCGACTACGGCGTCCTCAACTATCTGATGAGCAAGCTCCCCGGCGTCGACATGATCGGCCACAACTGGTTCGCCAGCGGCCCCCAGGGCCTCGCGGTGATCACGCTCCTGGTGGTCTGGGGCGCGGTCCCCTTCGTCGTCATCACCCTCAGCGCGGGTCTGACGCAGGTGCCCAAGGAGCTGGAGGAGGCCGCCCGCCTCGACGGCGCCGGCGCGTGGGGCGTGTTCCGGCACGTGACCCTGCCCATCCTCAAACCGATCATCGTCATGCTGACGACCCTCTCGGTGATCTGGGACATGGGCGTCTTCCCGCAGGTCTTCGTGATGCGGGGCGGCAACCCCGAGGCCGAGTTCCAGCTGCTGACCACCTACTCGTACCAGCAGGCCTTCGTGGTCAACGACTACTCGGGCGGCTCCGCCATCGCCCTGGTGACCGTCCTGCTGCTGCTCGGAGTGGTCGCCGTCTACATGCGCCAGATGCTCAAGATCGGAGAGGTGGAATGACCGTCACCACCACGTCGACCAGGTCCACCGCGCCCCCGCGCGCCGCCGCCCGCCTGAAGCAGAGGAAGAAGTCCAGGCTCGGCTGGAACCTCGTCGGGCTGCTGGTCTTCGTCATCGCGGGCTTCCCGGTCTACTGGATGCTCAACACGGCCTTCAAGCCGGCCAAGGACGCGATCGACCCGAACCCGCACTTCTTCCCGTCCACCTTCACACTGGACAACTTCCGGCGCGCGCTGGAGATCTCCGACTTCTGGGGTCCCGTCGGCCGCAGCCTGATCGTCTCGCTCGTCGTGGTCACCATCGGCATCGTCGTGGGCATGCTAGCCGCCCTGGCCATCTCCCGGTTCGCCTTCCGCGGCCGCAAGGTCGTGATCGTCGGCATCCTCGCCGTCCAGATGATCCCGCTGGTCGCGATGATCATCCCGGTCTTCCTGCTGCTGAACGACCTCGGCCAGTACGACAAGCTCACCGGCCTGATCATCACGTACCTGACCTTCATCCTCCCCTTCACGGTGTGGACGCTGCGCGGCTTCATCGTCAACATCCCCAAGGAGCTGGAGGAGGCGGCCATGGTCGACGGCTGCACGCCCACCGGCGCCTTCATGCGGGTGGTCTTCCCGCTGCTGGCCCCCGGCATGGTCGCCACCTCCGTCTACGGCTTCATCCAGGCGTGGAACGAGTACCTCTACGCGCTGATGCTCATGAGCCAGCAGAACCAGACGGCCACCGTGTGGCTCGGCAACTTCACCACCAAGAACGGCACCGAGTTCGCCCCGATGATGGCGGGCTCCACCATGATGGCGCTGCCCATCGTGGTCCTCTTCCTGATCGTCCAGCGCAAGATGGCCGCGGGCCTCACCGCCGGCGCCGTGAAGGGATGACGCCGTCATGACTGTCCTCGCGCACCGGGTCACCGCGTCTGATGCGAACGACGCCGTCACCCGCGACGCCCTCGCGGTCCTCCAGCCCGGCTTCGAGGGCACCACCGCCCCCGCCTGGCTGCTGCGCCAGGTCGCCGAAGGGCTCACCGCCGTCGGCCTGTTCGGCCGCAACATCGCCTCCCCCGAGCAACTCGCCGCGCTGACCGCGCAGCTGCGCGCCGAGCGGGACGACGTCCTGGTCGCCATCGACGAGGAGGGCGGTGACGTCACCCGCCTGGAGGTCGGGGCCGGCTCGTCCTTCCCCGGCAACCTGGCCCTCGGCGCCGTCGACGACACCGGCCTCACCCGCGACGTCGCCCGCGAGCTGGGCCGGCGCCTCGCCGAATGCGGGGTGAACCTCAACTGGGCCCCCTCCGCGGACGTCAACTCCAACCCGGACAACCCGGTGATCGGCGTACGGTCCTTCGGCGCCGACACCCACCTCGCCGCCCGGCACACCGCCGCCTACGTCGAGGGCCTCCAGGCCGCCGGCGTCGCCGCATGCACCAAGCACTTCCCGGGCCACGGCGACACCAACGTCGACTCGCACCACGCCCTGCCGCGCATCGACGTGGACCTCGACACCCTCGCCGCGCGCGAACTCGTCCCGTTCAAAGCCGCCATCGAGGCCGGCACCAAGGCCGTGATGAGCGCGCACATCCTCGTGCCCGCACTCGACCCGACCCGCCCGGCCACGCTCAGCCCGCAGATCCTGACCGGCCTGCTCCGCAAGGAGCTCGGCTACGAGGGGCTCATCGTCACCGACGGCATGGAGATGAACGCCATCGCCGGGACGTACGGGATCGAGCGCGGCTCCGTCCTGGCCATCGCGGCGGGCGCCGACGCCATCTGCGTCGGCGGGGGACTGGCCGACGAGGCCACCGTCCTGCGGCTGCGCGACGCGCTGGTCGCGGCCGTGCGCGAGGGCACGCTCCCCGAGGAGCGCCTCGCCGACGCCGCCGACCGGGTGCGCGCCCTGGCCGCGTGGACACACGCGGCCCGGCCGGACGCGCGGCCGGAGGGGAGCCGCGCGTCCGGCATCGGGCTGACGGCCGCCCGCCGGGCGCTGCGCGTCACCGGCGCGGCGGGGGCGCTCCGCGCGCCGTACGTCGCCACCCTCGCGCCCGTCGCGAACATCGCGGTGGGGGACGAGACCCCGTGGGGCACGGCCGGTGAACTGGCCGCGCTGCTCCCGGGCACGCAGGCGGGCGTCTACCCGCAGGGCGCCACGGCCGCGGACATCCTGGCGGCGGCGGGGTCGCGTACGGTCGTCGCGGTCGTCCGGGACGCGCACCGCCACCCGTGGATGACCGAGGCCCTGGACGCCCTGGTCGCCGCGCGGCCGGACACGGTGGTGGTGGAGATGGGCGTCCCCCGGGCCACGCCGCGCGGAGCCCTCCACATCGCGACGCACGGCGCGTCCCGCGTGTGCGGCCGCGCCGCGGCGGAGGTCATCGCCGGGGCGTAGCACCGCTGCCGGGACTGGACGGGCGAAGGGCCGGGCTCCCCCGAGGGGAGCCCGGCCCTTCGCGGTGTGCCGGTATGCCTAGAGGCCCTGCCAGGCGGGCTTGTTCGCGTACGCGTGGCGGAAGTAGTCCGCCAGCTTGAGCTTCGAGGCGGCCGCCTCGTCCACGACGACGGTGGCGTGCCGGTGCAGCTGCAGCGCGGACGCCGGGACCAGTGCGGACAGCGGGCCCTCCACCGTCTGCGCGACGGCGTCGGCCTTGCCCTCGCCGGTCGCCAGGAGCACCAGGTGGCGGGCGTCGAGGATGGTGCCGATGCCCTGGGTGATGACGTGGTGCGGCACCTGCTCCATGTCGTGGTCGAAGAAGCGCGCGTTGTCCACGCGGGTCTGCTCCGTCAGCGTCTTGATGCGGGTGCGGGAGGCCAGCGAGGAGCAGGGCTCGTTGAAGCCGATGTGACCGTCCGTGCCGATGCCGAGCAGCTGGAGGTCGACACCGCCGGCCGCGGCCAGGGCCCGGTCGTAGGCCTCGCACGCGCCGACGAGGTCCGCGGCCCCGCCGTCGGGGCCCATGAAGGAGGCCTCCGACAGGCCGAGGGGCTCGACGACCTCGCGGAGCACGACGGCGCGGTAGGACTCGGGGTGACCGGCCGGCAGGCCGACGTACTCGTCGAGCTGGCAGATGCGGGCACGGGAGACGTCGACCTGGCCGGCCGTGACCTTGGCGGCCAGGGCCTCGTAGATGGGCAGCGGGGTAGAGCCGGTCGCCACGCCGAGCAGGGCGTCGGGCTTGCGGCGCACCAGGGCGGCCATGGCCTCCGCGATGAGCTCGCCGCCTGCCTTGGCGTCCGGGACGATGACAACTTCCACGCGGGGCCTGCCGATCTGGAGTGGGTGGTGTGGTATAGACCAATCTAGCAGAGCCCCGCCCCCGCGGCAGGGTCTCCTCGCATCCATCGTGGTCCGGATCCGGGCGTCCGGCCTCCCGTGCGGTCCGGAGAACCTTCAACCTTTTGGTTGCTCTGTCTACAACTCTGTTGTCCCGTACGGTGGTTTATGGAGGTAAATCGTGGTATGTGCGATTGGAGTGGTAGTCATGGGTAGGCAAACCACCTACGCCTTCGAGACCTACAGGGCGGTCGCGGATGCCGGTCGCGCCGAGCTGCTCGCAGCCACCACCTCTCCGTTCACCATCGAGGTGCGGTTCGTCGGAGGGCTCACGAGCGGCCAGCGGGACGTCTTCGCCGAGGCCGCCGAACGCTGGGCGAGGGTCATCGTGGGTGACCTGGAGACTGCGATCCTTCGCGACTTCACCGGCGATGTCGTCATCGACGACCTCTTGATCGACGCCGAGGGCGTGGCGATCGACGGTGTCTTCGGCACGCTCGGGGAGGCGGGTCCGACCCGCTTCCGGCGGGAGACGGCCGCCACCGGAGCGCGCCTCCCCGCGACGGGCATCATGCGCTTCGACAAGGCCGACCTGGGGCAGATGGAGGACGACGGCTCGCTGCTCGACGTCATCACGCACGAGATGGGCCATGTGCTGGGAATCGGGACGATCTGGGACACTTTCGGTCTGCTGAAGGGCTTCCCCGGCCTCAGGCCCACCTTTGTCGGTCCCGGCGCCATGAAGGAGTTCGGCGCACTCATCGGGACCGGGCAGTCCACTCCCGTACCGGTCGCCAACGTCGGCGGCGAGGGAAGTGCGGGCGGCCACTGGCGTGAGCGGGTCTTCGGCACCGAGTTGATGTCGCCGACCATCGGGGGCCCCGGCAATCCGATGAGCAGGCTGACCGTGGCGAGCCTCGGGGACCTCGGCTACAAGGTCGACCTCGACGCCGCGGAGCCCTATGAACTCCCCGACCCCTTGGTCATCGCGATGGCCGGCGACGAAGAGCCCGCCGCTCCAAGGGGCATCATGCTGCCGACCGTCCCCAGCAGCATCCCCGCCGACCGGCCCTAGCTTGATCTTTAACCCTTGCGGCGTGGGCGAGGAGTCGTGGACTTCTTCGCTTTCGGTTTCGCGGTGTCTTGTTTGCGGACTGTGTGCACGT